>NZ_WMKA01000013.1 GCF_009711085.1 Cellulosimicrobium composti | reverse complement strand
CCGCGCGCGCCGACGTCGTCCGTGCGGGCGCGGGCTCGGGCGCCCCGTCCGCGCTGCCCCAGCCGGCGGCGGGCAGGACGGGGGCGTCGAGGGCCCACGGCGCCCACTCGCGCGCGAGCCCGGGCCGCCCGACGAGCGCGCACACGGCGACGAGGTACGTCGCCGCACGGCGCCGGTCGCGCAGGAGGGCCTCCTGGGCGGCCTCGGCGTCGACGCGGCCCGCGGGCAGGTCGGCGACCGCGAGCGCGGCGGGGACGAGCCAGTAGCCGGGGACGTCGGCGAGGTCGGGCGCGCGGCGCAGGTGCGACACGTCGCCCTCGCCCGTGACGACGGCGCGCGTCAGGGCGCGGGCCGCGTCGCGCGCCCGGCGCGCGGGCGCGAACAGCGCGAGCTCCTCGCGCACCTCGCCGAGCTCGATGAGCGCGTTGACGAGGCGCTGCAGCACCTCGACGCGGCTCGAGAGGTCGCCCTCGAGCGAGCGCAGGCGCCGGTTGAGGGCCGCCTCGCGCGACCGCGCCATCGCGGCCTGGGCGGCCAGCTCGTCCGAGAGGGCGCGCATGTTGCCCTGGTCGCTGCGCCAGGAGCTGTAGGTCGACATGCGCGCGAGCGTACCCACGCAGGCCGGGCTGTCGAGGGGGAGAACTCCCCCGTCGGCGCGCCGCGCCGGGCGTCAGCGCCGCGGGCGCATGAGCGGGGGGTCGAGCACGGCGGGCACGGAGGCGGGCGCGTCGTCGGGGTCGACGTCGGCGGGCCGCGCGTCCGCCGCGGCGCCCGTGCCCGAGGTGGCGGGCGCCGCGCGGTAGAGCGCCGCGGGCCGGCCCGTGCCGCCCGACGTCGTGCGGCCCGTCTCCTCGAGGAAGCCGGCGGTCGTCGTCGCCTTGCGCGAGAAGTTGCGCGGGTCGAGCCGCACGCCCCACACGGCCTCGTAGACGCGCCGCAGGTCGGCGACGGTGAACTCGGGCGGGCAGAACGCCGTCGCGAGCGCCGAGTACTCGAGCTTGGCGCGGGCGCGCTCGACGCCGTCGGCGAGGATCCGCGCGTGGTCGAACGCGAGGCGGTCGTCGGGCCCGGCCCCGAGCAGGGGCTCGACGGGGTGCCAGGCCGCGCCGCCGGCGTCGGACCCCGCGTGCACGACGCCGAACTCGGGCGCGAGCAGCAGGTACGCGACGGACAGGACGGGGCCGCGCGGGTCGCGGTCGAGCGGCCCGTACGTGCGCAGCTGCTCGAGGTGCCCGGGCGGCCGGACGCCGGTCTCCTCCGCGAGCTCGCGGCGCGCGGCGGCCGCGAGCCGCTCCCCGGGCAGGACGAACCCGCCCGGGAGGGCGAGCGCGCCGCGGAAGGGCTCGACCCCGCGCTCGACGAGGAGCACGTGGAGCGCGTCGTCGCGCACGGTGAGCGCGACGACGTCGACGGTCACGGGCAGCAGCGCGGCCGAGGGCGGGACGGCGCGGGCCGGGTCCGGGGTGCTCATGCGGACGATCATCGCACGTTCGCGTCAGATTGACGAGAAGGCAGAGCCGTGCCTACGCTCTTATCGTCAGAATGACGAAAAACGATCGGAGACGACCATGGCCACCATCCGGACCTACCCCTGGACCCGGCACTTCCTCGGCAGCCCCACCGGGCACGTCGTGCACCTGCGCCGCGGCCGCGTCGCCCACGAGGGCGTGGGGCAGGCGTTCTGGTTCCGCCCGACGACGTCGGTCCTCTCGGAGGTCCCCGTCGACGACCAGGAGCTGCCCGTCTTCTTCCACGCCGTGACCTCCGACCACCAGGACGTCACCGTCCAGGCAGGCGTCACGTACCGGTTCGCCGACCCCGTGACGGTCTCGCAGCGCCTCGACTTCGCGATCGACCCCGGTACCGGCGAGGTCAGCACCGCGGGGCGCGACCAGGTGACGAGCATCGTCGGACGGCTCGCGCAGAGCCGGGCGACCGACGCGCTCGCCGCGATGCCGCTCGCCGACGCGCTCACCGCCGGCGTGCCGCACGTGCGCGACGTCCTCACCGAGGCGCTCACCACGGACCCGCGCCTCGCCGCGACGGGGATCGTCGTGATCGGCGTCCAGGTGCTCGCCGTCCGCCCCGAGAAGGACGTCGAGCGCGCGCTGCAGATGCCGGCGCGCGAGCACGTCCAGGCCGAGGCCGACCGCGCGACGTACGAGCGCCGCGCGCTCGCGGTCGAGCGCGAGCGCGCGATCGCCGAGAACGAGCTCGCGAGCAAGATCGAGCTCGCGACGCGCCGCGAGCGCCTCGTCGCCCAGGAGGGCGCGAACGCCCGGCGCGAGGCCGAGGAGAAGGCCGCGGCCGCGCTCGTCGACGCCCGAGCGACCGCCGAGCGCGCACAGCTCGCGACCGACGCGAAGGCCGAGCAGGTGCGCGTCGTCGGCGCGGCGGAGGCCGCGGCCGAGCAGGCGCGCATGGAGGTCTACGCGAACGCCGGCCAGGGCACGCTGCTCGCGCTCGCGCTCCGCGAGGCGGCCGGGTCGCTCCCCGACGTCCAGAACCTCACCATCACGCCGGACCTGCTCACCGGGGTTCTGGGGACCCTCGCCCGCGGGATGGCCGGGGACGGCGGGCCGACCGGGCCGCAGGGCGGCACCGGGGCGGCGACCACCGGGAAGGCGGCCTGAGGATGCTGCGGCGACGCGCCGTCGTCGTCCACCGGCGCACCGAGCTCGACGACCTGGTGGACCGCCACGGCACCCGGGGCCAGGCCGAGTTCTTCCTCCGCTCGCGCGGCCGGTCGCTCGCCGAGGTCCAGGCGAGGCACGACGCGCTCACGGCGGCGCGCGACGCCGTCGTGGCCGCCCTCCCCGCCGGGTGGGCGCGCGCGGACGTCGAGCGCGGCGACCTGTCGCGGTTCCTCGTCGCACCCGAGGACGTCGTGGTCGTCGTCGGCCAGGACGGTCTCGTCGCGAACGTCGCCAAGTACCTGGACGGCCAGCCCGTGCTGGGCGTCGACCCCGAGCCGGGCGTCAACGCCGGCGTGCTCGTGCGCCACCCGGTCGCGGCCGCGACGGCCCTCCTGCGCGGCCTCGGCACCGAGGACGACGCACCCGGCGGCGCGCCCGACCGCGTCGCGACCCTCCCCGTCGACGCGCTCACCATGGTCCGCGCCGACCTCGACGACGGGCAGCACCTCACGGCGCTCAACGAGGTGTTCGTCGGGCACCCGAGCCACCAGAGCGCGCGCTACACGCTGCGGTGCGCGGCGGGCGAGGAGCGCCAGTCGTCGTCGGGCGTGCTCGTCGCGACGGGCACGGGCGCCACCGGGTGGTGGGCGTCGCTCGCCCACGACCGCGGCGGTCGTCCCGCCCCGGGCCGCACCGAGCACCGGCTCGGCTGGTTCGTGCGCGAGGCGTGGCCGTCGCCGTCGACCGGGGCGTCGCTCACCGAGGGCTACGTCGAGGACGCCGCCGACGTCGCGCTCGTCGTCGCGTCGGACCGCCTCGTCGTGTTCGGCGACGGCGTGGAGGACGACCGCCTCGTCGCCTCGTGGGGCCAGACGGTCACCGTCCGCACCGCGGACGCCCCGCTGCGCCTCGTCCGGCCCTGACCCGGCCCCGGCCCCCGCCAGACGCGGCCGCTCTGCCCGATTTCACCCGGGTGATCCCCCACGGCCGGCGAGTCGATAGGTAGCATCGCAGCGGTCACGGGATCCCCATGACGCCCCCTCCTGCGGTTCCCCTCCGCAGGTCACAGCCCCACGAGCCGCCGAGGTCCGACCCATGAGCACGCCCATCGCCTTCACCGACAACGTCCGCGACCTGTCGAACTCGGGCGGGTACCAGTTCGAGTTCCGGTGCGAGCGGTGCGGCAACGGTTACCGCTCCGCGTACCAGACGGACGTCGTGGCCAAGGGGAGCAGCCTCATCAAGGCCGCGGGCCGCCTCTTCGGCGGCAAGGTCGCGGACCTGTCCTACGCGGCGGGGTCGTGGGCCGCGGACCGCCAGACCAACTCGCAGGCGAAGGACAAGGCGCTCGACGCCGCCGTCGGCGAGGTGCGCGACGCGTTCCGCCAGTGCCACGGGTGCGGCGACTGGATGTGCCACGAGGTCTGCTGGAACGACGCCGTCGGGCAGTGCGTGCGCTGCTCGCCCAAGCAGGCCGAGGAGCTCGCGCAGCTCCAGGCCGAGGCTCGCCGCTACCAGCTGCGGGACCAGCTCCGCACGACCGACCTCGTCGGCGGCACGGACCTCGCGACGCCGGCCGTGACGCAGTGCCCGTCGTGCGCGGCGAAGGTCGGCGGCGGCAAGTTCTGCCCCGAGTGCGGCGAGCGCCTCGCGCCGAGCACCGCGTGCCGCGAGTGCGGTGCCGCGAGCACGCCGGGCGCGCGGTTCTGCGCGGAGTGCGGCAGCCCGCACGTCTGACCGTCCCGCCGAGCATGCGGTCGTCGACCGTCCCGGGGACCTGACGGGCGGCAACCGCATGCTCGACGGGCGGTATCCGCATGCTCGGCTCAGCCCTGGTGACGCCCGTCGTCGGTCTGGGCCTGCTCGCGCGCGGCCCGCTCGCGGCGTGCGCGCAGCACCGCCTCGCGGCGCTCCCCGAGCGCGTCGCTCGACAGGCTCGTCAGGCTGTCCCGGGACGCACGGGCAGCGGCACGCTCGGCCTCGACGCGCGCGCGGTGCTCGGCCGACTGCGGGCGCGAGCGCACGACGCGCGGGCCGTCGCGCAGGTCCCGACGGTCGCCGTGCTGCGCGATCCACCGCTCGCGCCGCGCCTCGCGCACGCGCTCGCCGTGGAACCGCCACGCCCACCGACGCCGCAGGGCGGCCACGGACCACAGCGCGAACGGGACCGCCGTCAGGACGAGACCGGTGCGCCACCCCGACGGGAGCGCGGTCGAGGCACCGGCGCTCGCGAGCACCCAGGCGACGCCCGCGGGGACGGCGGCCCCCGCCTCGCGCCGGTCCGGTCGCCAGCCGCACACGGCGAAGCGCACGAGCGTGTCCGTGAGTCGCGAGCGCCGCTGCGGCTGCAGGACGAGCGGGACGCGGCCCGGGACGGCCGTGCCGAGCGTCGCGCCCGCGACGACCCGGCTCGTGAACGACACGCGGTCGCCCCGCGACGACGGTCGCAGCGCGCGCCCGGCGTGCACGAACGCCAGCGCGGCGAGCGGCCACACCGCGCACGAGACGTACCAGGCGACGGGCCCGGCGAGCACGACGAGCACCGGCGCGAGCACGGCGAGCCGGCCGAGCGCGGCGCCCGGGTCGGCGACGACCTCGGCCCACGGCACCTGCGTCTGCGGCGGCTCGACGAGCCCCCGGACCGCGACCGAGAGGTACAGGCCCGCGAGGGCGAGCCCGACCGCCGTCAGCCCGAGCGCGACGGCGAGGTAGCCCAGGGGCCGCAGCCGCAGCGCCACGGGCCCGGGCGGGGTCGCGTCGTGCGTCGTGCGCGGGTCGGGGGCCGTCGTCCCGGTCATCGCGTCGCCCTCCCCGTCATCGCGTCTCCCCTCGCCGCGCGTGCGTCACCCGGCCAGGCCGAGCACGTCCAGCGCCCACGCGTCCTCGTACGCGACCTCGCGCCAGCCCTCGTACCGGCCCGAGACGCCGCCGTGCCCGGCGTGCATCTCGATCTTCAGCAGCGCGGGCGCCCCGGCCGCACGCAGGCGCGCGACCCACTTGGCCGGCTCGACGTAGAGCACGCGCGTGTCGTGGAACGACGTCACGGCGAGGATCCTCGGGTAGTGCGACGCGTCGTCGGGCACGTTCTCGTACGGCGAGTACGTGCGCATGTACCGGTAGACCTCGGCGTCGTGGAGCGGGTCGCCCCACTCGTCCCACTCGACGACCGTCAGCGGGAGCGACGGGTCGAGGATCGACGTGAGCGCGTCGACGAACGGGACCTGCGCGAGCACGCCCGCGAAGAGCTCGGGCGCGAGGTTGGTCACCGCGCCCATGAGCAGGCCACCCGCCGAGCCGCCCTGCGCGACGAGCCGCTCGGGGCTCGTCCAGCCCGCGTCGACGAGGTGCCGTGCGACGGCGACGAAGTCGGTGAACGTGTTGCGCTTGGCGAGCGTCTTGCCCTCGTCGTACCAGCGGCGCCCCATCTCCCCACCGCCCCGGACGTGCGCGACGGCGAACACGACGCCGCGGTCGAGCAGCGACAGGCGCGAGATCGAGAAGCCGGGGTCGATGCTGATCTCGTACGACCCGTAGCCGTACAGCAGCAGCGGGGCGGGCTCCGCGCCGGTGCCGGTCGCGTCGAGCCCGACGGCGTCGCGCCGCCACACGAGCGAGACGGGCACCTGGGTGCCGTCCTCGGCCGTCGCCCACTCACGCCGCTGCACGTAGTCGGCGGCGTCGTACCCGCCGAGCACGGGCTGCTGCTTGAGCAGCGTCAGGCCGCCCGTCTCGACGCGCAGGTCGTAGACGGTCGACGGCGTGACGAAGCTCGTGTACGACAGGCGGACGTTCGGCTGCTCCCACTCGGGGTTGCCCGCGAGCGCGACGGTGTACAGCGGCTCGTCGAACGCGACCTCGCGCACGTGCCACGGGTCGCCCGGCGCCGGGGTGTCGCCGGTGCGGATCGGGGTCGGCAGACCCGCGGGCCGCGTGGGCTCGTCGGCGGCGAGGTCGACGACGCCGACGCGGGACAGCGCGTCGCGCCGGAAGGACACGACGAGGTGGCCGGCGAACGCGTCGACCGCCTCGAGCCGCGTCGCCGGGTCGTGCGGCACGACGACGGTCGCGTCCGCGGGGTCGAGCGGCGCGCCGGGGCCGGGGACGCCGGTGACGACGAGCTCGAAGTTCTCCGCGCCCTCGTTGTGCAGCACGAGCAGCGCGTCGCGACCAGCCGCCCCTCGACCGCCGACCATGCGGTCGTCGCCCGTCCCGGCCTCGGGGCGGGACACGTCCGCATGGTCGGCGGGGACCCACTCGGGCGGCAGGACCGCGTGCTCGACGGTGTACTCGACGCCCTCGCGCCGGGGCCACACGACGCGCGGCTCCCCGGTGGGGTCGTCGGCGTCGATCAGCCACGTCTCCGACGTGATCTTCGAGCCCACGTCGATCTGCACGAACCGCTGAGAGCGCGTGACGCCCACGCCGACCCAGAACCGCTCGTCGGGCTCCTCGAAGACCACGACGTCCTGCGTCGCGGGCGTGCCGACCTCGTGGCGCCAGACGCGCCAGGGACGCCACGCGTCGTCGACCGTCGGGTAGAACACGTAGCGCCCGTCCGGCGAGAACGTGGCCCCCGGGAAGGTGCCCGGGACCTCGTCGGCGAGGTCCGTGCCGGTCGTGAGGTCACGGACGCGCAGCGTGTACCGCTCGTCGCCCACGACGTCGACGGCGTACGCGAGGCGCGTCCCGTCGGCGGAGACGTCGAACGAGCCGAGGGAGAAGAACTCGTGCCCGCGCGCCTCGACGTTGTCGTCGAGCAGCACCTGCTCGCCCGGCACGGGCACGCCCGGCTCGAGCACGGGCGGCACCCACGCGGACGGCGCGTCGCTGCCCAGGCTCGCGTCGATCGGCGCGCGCGTCCGCACCGGGTACTGCGACCCCTCGACCGTGCGGGAGTAGTACCAGTACGCGCCCTGGCGCACGGGCACGGACAGGTCCGTCTCGAGCGTGCGCGCCTTGATCTCCTCGAAGATCCGCTCGCGCAGCGGCGCGAGGTGCGCGAGCTGCGCCTCGGTGTACGCGTTCTCCGCCTCGAGGTGCGCGACGACCTCGGGCGACTCCTTGTCCCGCAGCCACTCGTAGTCGTCGACGACGGTCTCGCCGTGGTGCGTGCGCGGCGCCGGGCGGCGGGGCGCGACCGGGGCGGCCGGTCCCTCCCCGTGCGCGGGGGTCGGGGACGTGGCGGCCTGCGTGAGGTCGTCAGGCATCTGGCCAGGGTAGTGCGGCCGGCGGCCGTGGGCGGGTCAGCCCAGCAGCGTGACCGCCCCGTCGTCCCAGCGCAGGAGCCGGCCCTGGACCGGGGCGAACGACGCCCACTCCCCCGGGAGGTCGTCCTCCCAGACGACCGCGCCCGACGACAGCTCGAGCGCGACCACCCGCGGGTGCGTCCCCGTCGCCGGGTCGACGAGCACGAGGAACGCGCACCGCCCGTCGGTGAAGGCCTGCGTCACCATCGCGTCCCCGCCGTCGTTCCCGAGGTCGTCGAGGAACCGCGACCACGTCGCCGTGCCCGAGAGCGCGTCGAGGCCGAGGACGGTGTTGGCCGTGCCGACGACGGCCGTCCCGCCCGCGAGGGCGTACAGGGCCTCGGGCACGCGCGCGCCGTCGTACGTCCACAGGCGCGCGCCCTCGTCGTCGAACGCGCGCAGGTCGATGCCGTCGCGCACGAGCAGCACGCCGGGCACCGGGTCGTCGGTCGCCCAGGGGTCGAGGACCTCGCCCGGGGCGTCGAGCACGGGCTTCCCGTCGGGGTCGAGCACGCGGTCGGCGCGCAGCGCGGCCGTCGTGCCCTGGCGGTCGGCGTCCACGAGGAACCTGCCGCCGGCGAGCGGCACCACGCCGTCCGTGGGCACGTCGGCGTCGTCGAGCCGCCGACCGTCCGCGTCGAACGACGCCGCGACGCCGCAGCCGGTGACCTCCACCATCGTGTCGGTCGCGACGACGGCGAGGTGCTCCGGCTCGATCACCTCGCCGCCGGTCTCCGCGTCCCACGTGGTGCACGACCAGGGCACGTCCTGGAACGGGAGCTCGCCGCGCCAGCGCACCTCGCCGCTCAGCGCGTCCTCGACCGTCACGACGGCGTCGCGGCCGGACACGCCGTCGACCGACTCCCCCGCCCCCGGGTCGACGGCGACCGGGGCGCCGATCGGCGGGCCGGGCTCGCCGACGCGCTCGGCCCGGACCAGGGCTCCGTCGGGACCGGGCACGAGCACGTCCCCGCCCACCTCGACCGTGCGCTCCCCCACCATGCGGCCGTCGGCGTCGAGGACCGTCACGTCGACCTCGTCCGGCGCGGTGCGCGGCTCGTCGACCGGGTCGTACCAGAACGGCACGACCCCCGGGCCCGCGACGCACACGACCGTGCCCGCCGCCGGGCCGGACGCGGGCCACGGGCTCCACGACCCGCACACCGCCTCGTCGCTGCCGATCGCGGTGCGCCACGCCTCGGCGCCCGTGTCGAGGTCGAGCGCGACCGCCTCGTCGCCGTCGACCGTGACGAGCAGGCCCGGCAGGTAGGCGACGCCATGCTCCGCCGCCACGGGCGCCGTCCACCGCTCGACCGGCGCGCCGTCGAGCGCACGCACCGCGCCGCGCGCGGACTCGAGGCGGTCCTGCGCGTCGCCGCTCGTCACGGCGTCGACCACGAGCATCCCGCCGACGACCAGGACCACGACGCCACCCGTCACCACGGCACCGACCGTGCGGCGTCGACGGCGGTCGGCGCCGGGCCCGCCCGTCGGCGCCGCGGGCCCGGGGGCGGTGCCGTCCTCACCGGACGCCGCCCGGTCGTCCGTGCCGGACGCCAGGCCGGGCGCCAGGTCGGGTGCGTCGGGACCGCGCGGGGGCGCGCCGAGCAGCACGGTGCTGGGCGCGTCGAGGAGGTCGGGGTCCACGTCGACCCCGGCCGTGTCGACGAGCTCGAACGTCCGGCGGTCGTCGCCGTCGCGTCGTCGGAGCGGCACGCCCCCAGCGTAGGACGGGCGTCAACCGAGCCGGGTGATCGCCGCCTCGCCGAGGCGCAGCAGGCGCCCCTGGATCGGGAGCACCCACGAGCCGCGGGCGTCCTCCCCCCAGTCCGCGGTCCACACCACCCGCCCGTCGGCGAGGTCGAGGGCCACGAGCGTGCTCGACCCGTCCTGCCAGTCCGAGACGACGGCGATCGCCCGCGAGCCGTCCGTGTACGCGGAGTCGACCGACCAGCCCGACGCCTCCGAGCCCGCGTCCCCGAGGAGGCCGTCCACGTCCTCACGCGAGAGCGACCACGTCTCGCGCCCCGTGGCGGCGTCGATCCCGACGAGCACGGCACCCCCGTAGCCCGTGCTCACGACGAACGTCCCGCCCGCCGCGACCAGTACGCTCTCGGGCGTCCAGGGCTCCGTCCCGCGCCAGACCTCCGCCCCGGTCCCGTCGAACGCCGCCACCTCGATCCCGTCCTGGACGAGCAGCGGCGCGGGCCGCCCGTCCGTCGACTGCGGCACGAGCACCGGGCCCGGCGCCTCCCAGCGCAGCGACCCGTCCGGCCCGAGGACCGCGGGCGCCGCGGTCGGGTCGGCCGGCACCTCGGACCCGTAGCCCCAGCCGTACTCGTTGCTCGCCGGGTCGCGGTAGTAGGTGCCGTCCCCGAGCGCGACGACGCTGTCGACGGGGTTGTCCGGGTCGTCGAGCCGCGCGCCGTCCGGGGTGAACCACCCCGTCACGCCGCAGCCGTCGACGCGGACGAGGCGCGGCTCCGCACCCGTCCACAGGCCCTCGAGCGACGCGCGGACGGTCTCGGCGCCGTCGACCTCGCTCCACTCGACGCACTGGCCGGACCGCGCCACGAACGGCAGCTCGGCGTCCCAGCGGACGTCGCCCGTGAGGGCGTCCTCGACGCGCAGGACGGCGGGCCGACCCTCCGGCACCTCCCCGATGCTGCCCGTCGTCATGTCCACCTCGAGCTCCGCACCGTCGCCCTCGGGCACCGGGCCGACGCGCTCGGCGCGCACGACCGTGCCCCCGGGTCCCGGCGCGGGGACCCCGCCCTCGGTCGTCGTGCTGCGCCGCCCGAGCACCTCGCCGGCGGCGTCCACGACGACGACCTCCCAGTCCGTCGTCTCCACGCGCCCGGCCCACGGGTCCGTCGGCAGGTCGTCCTCGTCCTGCGCACCCGCGCCGTCCAGGACCGGCGCCACGCACACGATCGTGGGGTCGGGCTCCCCGGCGGGCGGCGACCACAGGAAGACGCTCCCGCACGCCGCACCGACTCCCACGTCGACGCGCCAGAGCTCCTCGCCGGTGTCGAGCGAGGACCCGACGGCGGCGCCCTCCTCGACCGTGACGACCGTCGAGGGCAGGAACCCGATGCTGTTGGCGAGGGCGACGTCCGTCGTCCACCGCTCCTCGGGCGCGTCCGGGAGCGGCTCGACGGCACCCGGGGCCGTGCGCAGCCGGTCGAGCTCGCCCCGCCCCTGCCATGCGTCGACCGCGAGCATGCCGCCGAGCACGAGCGCGACGCCCGCGGCGGTCGCCCCCACGACGGCGGTTCGCCGACCGCGCCGCGGCCGACCGGGCTCGTCCTCCGCGCCGTCGGGCGCGCCGCCGTCGCCACCGTAGAGTCCGTCGCCGACGGCGTCGTCGGGGACGCCGGGCCCGGCGTCGGGGGACGCCGCGGTGTCGGCGGGGTGGTCGCTCGCGACCGGCGTCGCGCCGGGCCGGGCGTCGAGGTCGGTGGAGGGCGAGGTCTGCGCGCCCGGGGAGGGCCGGGTGAACCCGGGCGCGCCCGGCGGGCGGGTCCGCGGCACCGGCGGCGCGACCTCGTCGTCGACGTCCTCGTCCGTCGACTCGACCAGCTCGAAGGTCAGTCGGTCCCGGGCGTCACGACGTCGGAGCGGCACCCGTCCAGCGTAGGGGAACGGCGGCCGCGCGGGACCCCGCGCCGGGCCCGCGCACGGACGTGTCCCGACGCGCCGACGCCCGGCGGGGACACGCCGTCCGAGGAGGGCGCACCGCCGCCGGGCGCTGCGGGCGACCGGTGGCCGCCGGTCGGGGTCGACGGGCGTCAGGCGACGCCCAGGTACGCCTCCTTGATGCTCGGGTCGGCGAGGAGCTCCCGGCCACCACCGGTGCGCACGACCTCGCCGGTCTCGAGCACGTACGCGCGGTCGGAGCGCGACAGCGCCTGCTGCGCGTTCTGCTCGACGAGCAGGACCGTCGTCCCCTGCGCGTTGATCTCCGACACGATGCGGAAGATCTGCTGGATCACCATGGGCGCGAGACCCATCGACGGCTCGTCGAGCAGGAGCAGGCGCGGCCGCGCCATGAGCGCCCGCCCGATCGCGAGCATCTGCTGCTCGCCGCCGGACATGGTGCCGCCCACCTGGTCCTTGCGCTCCGCGAGACGCGGGAACAGGTCGAACACCCGGTCCACCGTCTCGTCGTGCTCGGCCTTCGAGGAGAACGTCCGCGCGTAGGAGCCCATCTCGAGGTTCTCGATGACGGTCATCCCGGGGAAGATCCCCCGACCCTCGGGCGCCTGCACGATGCCCTCGAGCACGCGCAGGTGCGCCTTCATGCGCGTGATGTCCTTGCCGTCGAAGACGACCCTGCCGCGCGACACCGGGCGGATGCCCGAGATCGCGCGCATCGTCGTCGTCTTGCCGGCGCCGTTGGCCCCGATGAGGGTGACGAGCTCGCCCTCCTCGACGGTGATCGAGATGCCGCGCACCGCCTCGATGCGGCCGTACGCGACCGTCATGTCCTGCAGCTCAAGCAGAGGCATCGCCGCTGCCTCCTTCGGTCGTCGGGGCGGCGGGCGCGTCGGCGCCCGTGCCGCCCTCCGCGGCGGCCAGCTCCTCGTCGGGCACGCCCAGGTAGGCGGCGATGACCTTGGGGTCGTTCGTCACCTCGTCGGGCGTGCCGTCCGCGATGACCCGCCCGAACTCCAGCACGACGATCCGGTCCGTGACCCCACGGACCAGGCGCATGTCGTGCTCGATGAGCAGCACGGTGTACCCGTCGTCGCGGATGTGGCGGATGAGGTCCATGAGGGCCTCCTTCTCCGCCGGGTTGAAGCCCGCCGCGGGCTCGTCGAGGCACAGGAGCTTGGGCTCGGTCGCGAGGGCGCGCGCGATCTCCAGACGGCGCTGGTCGCCGTAGGAGAGGTTGCGCGCCTTCTCCGTGGCCCGGCCGCCGACGCCCACGAACTCGAGCAGCGCCATCGCGCGGTCGATCGCGTCGCGCTCCTCGCGCCGGTGCCGCGGCGTGCGGAACAGCGCGCCGGGGACCGACGTGCGGTGCCGCGCGTCCGAGCCGACGACGACGTTCTCGAGCGCCGTCATCTCGTTGAACAGGCGGATGTTCTGGAACGTGCGCGCGATGCCGCGCTGCGTGATCCGGTAGCGCTTGAGCTTGCCCACGGGCGTGCCGTCGAACACGACCTGCCCCTTGGTGGGGCGGTAGACGCCGGTCATCGCGTTGAACGCCGTCGTCTTGCCCGCGCCGTTGGGGCCGATGAGGCCGAGGATCTCGCCGCGCCGGATCTCGAACGTCACGTCGTCCAGCGCCACGAGCCCGCCGAACTGCACGGTGACGTTCTCCATCTGGAGCAGCGGCTCGCCGACCTTCGCGCGGACCGTGCGGTCCGGCGCGACCATCGCGTCGACGAGGTCCGGGTTGGCGAGCTCGGGCCGCACCTCCGCGACGTCGACGATCGCCGGCTCCTCCAGGACGGCGCCCGGCATGTACAGGTCCGCGCGCGAGGAGTCGGCGCGGCCCGACGCCGCGAGGTGCTCGTCCCCGTGCTCGCCGCCCGCCCCGATCCCGCCCGGGTCGTGGGTGCTCATCGGGTCTCCTCCTCGTTCGTCGTGCTCCGGGCCGTCCCGGGCCCGTCGGCCGTCGGTCCTCCCGCGACGGGAGCGGCCCCTCCCGCGCCGCCGGACGCGGTCGCGACGGCCGGGGTGCCCGGACGCGCGCCGCCGTCGGACCCGCCGCGCGGGGCGACCACGTGCGCGGAGCGCCGCGCCGCCACGTAGAGCTCGCGCCCGTACGTGAGCAGCTTCTGCCGGACGGGGATGAGTCCCTGCGGTCGGAAGATCATGAGCACGACCAGCGCGAGACCGAAGAACAGGTACCGGTAGCTCGCGATCTCGTTGCCGTTGATCGGGATGCCGAACAGCTCGGTGCGGCCGAGGAAGAAGTTCGGCACGTACACGATGATGAACGCGCCGAGGATGACCCCGAGCTTGTTCCCCTGGCCGCCGAGCACGACGGCGCACAGGAAGAGGACCGAGTTGATGACGTTGAAGTTCGTCGGGATGACGAACTGGACCTGCCCGGCGTAGAGCGCCCCCGCGACGCCGCCGATCGACGCGCCGATGACGAACGCCCAGAGCTTGAAGCGGAACGTCGGCACGCCCATGATCTCGGCCGCGTCCTCGTCCTCGCGGATCGCGACCCACGCGCGCCCGACGCGCGAGCGCTCGAGGTTCCCGACGAACAGGAGCGAGATGACGATGAAGACGAGGCTGAGCCAGTACCACCAGACGCCCGAGTTGAGCGTGCCCGCCGCGTTGCCCGCGGAGAACACGCCGTTCGGCAGGTCCTCCGTCACGCCGAGCCGCGGGTAGGCCACGCCGCGCAGGCCCTGGCCGCCGCCCGTGAGCTCGTCGAGGTTGTCCGCGAGGAGGCGCACGATCTCGCCGAAGCCGAGCGTGACGATCGCGAGGTAGTCGCCGCGCAGACGCAGCGTCGGCGACCCGAGGATGAGGCCGGAGAGCGACGTGATCGCGATCGCGACCGGCAGCGCCGCGAGCCATGCCCACTCGCGCCCGAGCCAGTGCCCCTCGCCCGCCTGGTTCCAGGGGCTGTCGGGGCTCGTGAGGATCGCGACCGTGTACGCGCCGATCGCGTAGAAGCCGACGTACCCGAGGTCGAGCAGGCCGGCCTGGCCCACGACGACGTTCAGGCCGATCGCGATGAGCGCGATCATCCCGAACTGGGCCATGACGCCGCCGAAGTTCGTCCCGACCGTCGTGAGCACCGGGATGTTGAGGATCGGCACGAGCGCCATGAAGAGGACGAACGGCACGCCGACGAGCCACTGCGTCGGGCGCGGGAGCGCGTCCCACCAGAGGCGGAGGCGGTCGCCGACGCCGCCGTGCGGGCGGTCCTTCGTCGCGACGCGGCCGGCCGGCGGCATCGACGTGGGTGCCCCCGACGACGAGGGCTGCGGTGCAGGTGTCGAGGTGCTCATGCGCGGGCCCTCCCCAGCGACTCCCCGAGGATGCCCGTCGGGCGGAACATCAGGACGACGATCAGGAGCACGAAGGCGACGACGTCGCGCCACTCCGTGCCGAAGACCACCTGGCCGTAGTTCTCCATGACGCCGAGCAGCAGACCACCGAGCAGCGCGCCGCGCAGGTTGCCGATGCCACCGAGCACCGCGGCGGAGAACGCCTTGATGCCGAGGATGAACCCGCCGGAGTAGATGATCCCGTTGGGGACGCGCAGCGTGTACAGCAGCGCGGCGGCGCCCGCGAGGATGCCGCCGATGAGGAACGTCAGCATGATCACACGCTCGCGCGAGACGCCCATGAGTGTCGCCGTCACCGGGTCCTGCGCGACGGCGCGGATGCCGCGGCCGAACTTGGTGCGGTTGATGAACAGGTCCGTCGCGAGCGCGAGGACGAGCGCCGACAGGATGATCACGAGCGTGACGTTCGTGACGGGCGCGCCGCCGATCGTGAACTGCACCTCGGGCTGCACGAGCCGGATCGGCTGCTGGGCGTTGACGCCGCCGAGCGTGCCACCCGTGAGCTTGGGGAGCACGAAGTGCACGAACTCCTGCAGCACGAAGGACATGCCGATCGCGGTGATGAGGAACACGAGGGAGGGCGCGCCGCGCTTGCGCAGCGGGCGGTACGCCACGCGCTCGAGCCCGACGGCGGTGCCGCCCGCGACGATCATGCCGCCGAGCATCGCGATGCCCAGGTACAGCACGGTGAGCAGGATCCCCTTGTCGTACGCGTTCCCGCTCGGGTAGAAGCCCAGGAGCAGGAGGGTCGCGTACTGCCCGAACATGCCGAGCATGAAGACCTCGGAGTGGGCGAAGTTGATGAGCCGCAGCACGCCGTAGACGAGCGTGTAGCCGACGGCCACGAGCGCGTAGATCGCGCCGTAGGTGAGGCCCTCGATGGTGAGGCCCCAGAAGTTCCGGCCGAGGCCGGCGAGGTTGAAGTCGATGAGGGACTGGTGGACGAGGGGTCCGGCGGTCGCGCTGTGGACCAGCGCTTCTGCAAGAGCGGGCATGACGCTCCCTGGTTCTGCTGGGGGTACGAGGTCGTGGTCCACGACGGGCGCCCCGCCCGGCGGCCCCCGCGCGGTGCGCGGGGGCGTCGGGGCGGGGCGCCCGTCGTCGGCGGACTACTGGACCTCGTAGATCCAGATGAGCGCCGCGGCGAGCTCGCCCGCGGAGTCCCACTCGTAGGTGCGAGCCAGGCCGTCACCGGAGTAGTTCGCCACGTAGTCGATCAGGCCGGCACGGTCCGCGACGCCCGACGCGATGCCCGAGAGCATGATCGTCGCGAGGTCGTAGCCCTCGACCGAGTAGACGCCCGGCGCCTGGCCGGCCGACTCCTCGTACGCCGCCGCGAAGTCGTCCGGCGCGGGGCCGCACGGGCAGGACAGGATCGCGCCCTCGGACGAGGCGCCGGCCTGCGAGACGAACTGCGGGTCGTTGGTGCCGTCCGCCGAGACGAACGGGATGTCGACGCCGCCGTCGCGCAGCTGCTGGACGAACGGCGCGGCCTCCGCGTAGTAGCCGGCGTAGAACACGGCGTCGGCGTCGGCGCCCGAGATGATCTGGACGGCCGCGGAGAAGTCCTTGTCGCCCGTCTTGACCTCGGCGGCGCACTCGTCGTTCGCCGCGTCACCGAGACCCTCGGTGATCTGCTGGGCGAGCCCGATGCCGTAGTCCGAGTTGTCGGAGACGACGCAGACGCTGCCGAAGCTCTTCGTGTTGACGAGGTACTTCGCGACCGACGGGCCCTGGACGGCGTCGTTCGCGAGGCCGCGGAAGAAGTTCGTCCAGCCGTTCTTCGTCAGGTCGGGGTTCGTGGCCGACGCGCTGAGCGACAGCAGGCCCGCCTGGCTGAAGACGTCGCCGGTGGCCGCGGTCTCGCCGGAGAACGCTGGACCGAGGAGGCCGAGCACGGACGCGTCGCCGACGATCTGCGGCGCGACCTGGGTCGCCTTCTGCGGGTCGCCCTCGGTGTCGAACTCCTTGATCGTCACCTGGCACCCGGGGTTCGCCGCGTTGAACTCGTCCACCGCGAGCTGCGCCCCGTAGAGGATGTTGAGGCCGAGCGCGGCGTTCGGGCCCGTGAGGGCACCGGCCATCGCGATCGCCGTGCCCTCGGCGCACTCGGCGCTGCCGTCGCCGGCCGGGTCGGCCGGGTCGCCGCCCTCGGTCGCCTCGACCTCGGCGCCCTCGATGTCGATCTGGACCGAGGGGACGATGCTGAGCTCGGTCGAGCCGCCGTCGTCGGTCTCGGTCGACGTCCCGGTCGTCTCGTCGCCTCCGCCGCCCTGGGACTGGGGACCGCAGGCGGTGAGGACGAGGGTGGCCGCGAGGAGCAGCGCGGCACCCCCGCTCGCCCGTCGTGCTGTGCGATGCATGCCAACCTCCGTGGTCCTGATCCCCGCGGAGGGCCCGAGAGCCGCATGTCCCCGCGGTCGATCGCTGAATTCAACACTGAATAGCGTGCTGAATAGTGACACAGGTCACGAGGGGACGAAACCTTCGCGCGGACGTGTCGTCCGAGGTCCCGCGGGGCGTCCCGCCGGGCTCCGGAGCCACGAATCCGCGGGAGGTGGCGCCCTCCGCGTTCCTGGGTGACGCGAACGTAGGCGGATCGGATTTCCTGGGGCGCAGCGAGTTGTTACCGACTCGTAACGCAAGGGTCTCGTTTCGTTCCGTGGACGGTACGGATGTGCCGTTCCCGGGCCCAGGACTACCGTCGGACGATGCCCCTCGCGTCCCGTCTCCTGCACGCCCGCTGGTTCGTCCGCGCACCGATCGCGCTCTTCCGGTCCGGCCTCGGCACCCTCGCCGGCAGCCGCCTGCTGATGCTCGCGCACCGGGGCCGGACGACGGGGGCGACGCGGTACGTCGTGCTGGAGGTCGTGGACCGGCCCGCGCCGGGCACGTGGGTCGTGGTCGCGGGGCTCGGCCCGCGGTCGCAGTGGTACCGCAACGTCGTCGCCGACCCGCGCGTCCTCGTTTGGACGGGGCGGCGGCGCGGCGTCCGGGCCACGACGCGCGTCCTGCCTCCCGAGGTCGGCGCGGGCCTCCTGCGCGGGTACGCGGACGGGCACGCCCAGGGGTGGGCGATGCTGGAGCCGGTGCTCCGCGAGTGGGCCGAGCCGCTCGCCGCCGAGCGCGGGGAGCCGGACTGGCGGCGCGTCGTCCCCGTCGTGGAGGTCACGACGCTCGGGCGCTGACCTGCGGGGCTCGCCGCGCCCGGCCGGGCTCCCGACACGACTCGGGAAAGGACCATGGCCAAGTCCGGGCATACCCTGTACGGTTGTCTCCGAGATTGCAGTGCCTCGCTTGTCCTCGCGTCGACGTGATCGCCCTCGCGGCGGCCGCCCGGCGGACCTTGTTACCCAAGAGTTGACGACGAACACCGTGATGTACTCCCCTGCGCCCGCGGGGGGTGTTTCCACACTCTTGAAGGAGTAACAATGGCTACCGGAACCGTGAAGTGGTTCAACAGCGAGAAGGGCTACGGCTTCATCGCCCCCGAGGACGGCTCGGCCGACGTGTTCGCGCACTACTCCGCGATCCAGTCGCAGGGCTTCCGCACGCTGGAGGAGAACCAGCGCGTCGAGTTCGACGTGACGCAGGGCCCGAAGGGCCCGCAGGCGGAGAACATCCGCGCGCTCTGACCCGATCTCCGCGGTGACGGCCCTCGACGGCCGCGCCCCCTGATCGTTCACCGGGTGCCCCCGACCCCTCGGGTCGGGGGCACTCGTGCGTCCGGGGCCGGTCGCCCGCCGGTCTGCGTCAGTCGTCCGGCGCCAAGGCGGTGAGGGCGAGGAACGCGCCGAGCTCCTCGACGCCGCGCGGCGAGTGCGGCAGGACGTCGGTCAGGCCGGGCGCGCGCACGACGACCGCGCTCCACTGCGCGCGCGAGACCGCGACGTTCACCCGGTTCCGCGAGAGCAGGAAGCCGAGGCCACGGGACGCGTCGCGCGCCGACGACGCCGCGAGCGTCACGACGACGACGGGCGCCTCCTTGCCCTGGAACCGGTCGACCGTGCCGACCTCGACGTCGGGAAGCCCGGCGGCCGTGAGCGCGCCGCGCACGGCCCACACCTGGGCGTTGTACGCCGCGACGACGAGCACGTCCGCCGGACCGAGCGGCCGCTCGCGCACGACGCCGTCGACCGTCGTCGTCCACGTGCGGCCGAGCACGCGCTCGACCTGCCGCACGACCTCGGCGGCCTCCTCGGGCGAGCGCACGGAGTTCCCGGCGTGCTCGACAAGCACCTGCTCGACGCCGGGCTCGACCCCGTCGAGGTGGCGGCCCGCGGTCGACGGGTGCGCGCGCAGCCGGCCCTCGTACGCGAGCGTCGAGACGGCGCGCGCGAGGCGCGGGTGCATGCGCCACGTCGTCCCCAGGAAGTAGCCGCGGTCGGGCGGGAGCACGCCGTGCCCGTCCGCGAGCCAGCCGAGCGCCGACCGGTCGACGGGCTCCGGGTGGCGGCCCTGGCTCACCTGCGGGAGCTGCTGCGGGTCGCCGAGCAGCAGGAGGCGCCGCGCGGCCCGTGCGACGGCCACGGTGGTCGCGAGCGCGAGCTGCCCCGCCTCGTCGACGACGAGCAGGTCGAGCGTGCCCGCCGGGAGGCGTTCGGCGGCGAAGTCCCACGCGGTACCGCCGACGACGCGCCCGCCCGGCTCGGTCGCGAACGCGGCGAGGCGCGCGCCGTCGACCTCGTCGTAGACGGCGCGCGCGGAGGGGCCGTCGCCGGCGACCTTCTTCGCGACGAGCTCGCGGGGGACCCCGGCGCCGAGCACGATCGCCCGCAGCATGTTCTCGACCACGGCGTGCGACTGCGCGACCACGCCCACGCGCCACCCCTGCGCGACGAGCCCCGCGACGACGTGCGAGCCGACGTACGTCTTGCCCGTCCCGGGCGGCCCCTGGACGGCGAGGTAGGAGTCGTCAAGCCGCTCGACGGCGCGCGTCACCGCCGTGACGACGTCGTCGCCCACCACCGGCGGCAGGCCCACGCCCGCCGGGTCGCCCGCGCCGCCGACGCCGTCCGGGTCCCCCGCCCCGGCGAGCCGCGGAGGCCGTCGCAGCAGGACGTCGGTCGCCGCGTCGCGCGGCAGGGTCCCGGCGTCGCGCCACGTGGCGAGCGCGCGACGCGCAGCCGCCTCGGCCGCGGCCTCGAGCGGCTTCGCGCTCGGGCCGGGGGACGGCGTGAGCGCGACGGGGGTCGCGTCGAACGGCTCGGCCCCCGTGGGGAGCTGCTCGCGCACGACGAGCACGTCCCGCTCGCCGGCGGGCGTCCCGCGACGCCCGGCCTCGAGGATCGACGCGCCCGTGAGCCAGCCGCGCACGCCGTCGGCGGCCGTGCGCGCGCACGCGGGCAGCGGCGGGTCGTAGAGCGCGAACGGCGCGACGCCGACGCGCAGGTCGCTGCCCTCCGGCAGCCGCCCCACGAGCTCGAGGCGGCGCGACAGGGTGCGCCGCCCCGGCTCGACCTCCCAGCCCGAGACGACGACGGCGTCCTCCACGAGGAACGCGTTGCGACGGCCCAGCCACTCGTCGGTGGGGAGCGACAGGCGCGAGTAGTGCTCGTGCCAGAACGGCTTGGCCTCGCGCCGGAAGTACCCGGCCGCCGCGCCGTAGAGCGCGAGCCCGCTCTCGTCCGGGCCGCGCCGCGCCCGGTCCTCCCCGACCGCCTGCCGGATCTCCTCCTCGAGCGCCACCGCGGACGACCGCTCGTGCGGCGGGGTCGCCGCGTCCGGCGTCCCGTCCGCCCCGCCACCGGTCGGCGCGACTGCCGCCGTGCCGGTCCCCGCGCCCGGAACGGCCCGGGCGCGGTCCGCCACGGCGGCACCCGCGGACCGCAACCAGTCCGCGAGCCGCAGCGTCGACACGCAGTCGTAGCGGTTGTACTCCGCGATCCCGCGCAGCAGGTCGTCCGCCTCGGCGTCGCGGCCCGCGTCGCGCAGCGCGGTGTACTCCGCGTACGCGACGACGGACGCGGCGCCCGTCGTCACGTCGCCCGTGCGCAGCTCGTCGCCCATGTAGAGCGGCTCGAGCCTCTTGATCGACCGCGACCGGTCGGACACGTGCAGGGCCTGCCGGACGACGGCGTAGAGGTCGACGAGGACGCCGTCGCGCAGCAGGTCGTCGACCTCCTCCTCGTACACACCGTGCCGCGCCGCGATCGCGAGGAGGTGCGCGCGCTCGTAGTCGGCGTAGTGGTACACGTGCAGGTCGGGGTGCACGCGGCGGCGCGCGTTGACGTGGTCGACGAACGCGACGAGCGCGTCGCGCTCGGCCGCGAGGTCGTGCGCCCACAGCGCGTGGAAGGGCGGGCGGTCCTCGGGGCACGCCGGTCGCTCGACCCACCCGAACAGGTAGTCGATGCCCCACGTCGTTCCGCCCGCGTCCGTCCACAGCGGGTCGCCCTCGAAGTCGAAGAACAGGTCTCCCGGGCTCGGCGCGGGCAGGGCGAGCACCGGCGACGGGTCGTCGATGCGCCACGAGAGCTCGTGCGGGCCGGACGCGTCCGCCCACACGACCGTCCCGTCGGCGGGCCCCGTCCCGAGCTGCAGCGCGGCCTGCCGCCGCACGCGCGCGAACGCGGACGCGCTCATGCCGTCCGGGACGGGCGTCTCGTCCGTCGCGGCGGCGAGCTCGTCGATCGTGCGGATGCCCGCGGCGTGCAGGCGCGCGCGCTGCGACTCGTACACCCCGCCGACGAGCAGCACGTCCCGGCGCTCCTCGATCTGCGCCCGGCAGTCCTCGCACCGCCCGCACGCGAGGACGTCCGGGTCGTCCCAGGGCGCGCGCGCGTCGCGCGCCACGTGCTCGGCGGTGACCCGCACGAGCCGGTCACGCCGCGCGCGCAGCACCGGCAGGAGGTCCGCGAGACGGTGCGTCGTGCGCTCGCGCGTGCCGAGGACGAGCGCGACCTCGGGGTCCACGGGCACGCCGGCGGCGAGGAGCTGGTCCGCGTACGCGGCGGCCTGGAGGAGCGCGGTCACCTTGGCGCGCCGCGCGAGCTTCGTCTCGACGACGGCGTAGCGGGCCGCGCCCGCGTCGTCCGTGCCGGTCCGCACGAGGAAGTCGGCGCGGCCGTGGAAGGTCCCGTCGAACAGGGCGGCCTGGTGCACGACGTCGGCCCCCGCCTCGACGGCCGCGAGCGTGCGTGCGTGCGCGGCCACGAGCTCGTCCCACGACGCCGTGCGCGGCGGCTCGACCCGCACGACGCCCCGCCCCGTCGCCGGGTCGAACGGCCCGTGCTCGGCCTCGAGGCTCGCGAGGACCTCGCGCTCGTGCCGCGCGCCGAGAGCCGTGGCGCGCGCGAGCAGGGCGTCCTCGGCCGACTCACGGCGGGGCGCGCGGCCGAGCTGCTCGTCGAGCCGGCACAGGAGGCGGTACTCGCACTCGGCGGCGACCACGAGGTCCCCCGCGGCGTGCACGAGCACCCGCTCGCGGGGCGGGGCGCCCGCGGCGGGCCGCCCGGGCTCGGCGGTCGCCGTGGCGGTCCGCACCACCGGCTCGTCGACGAGGAACACAGACACCTCCGGGTCAGTGCCGGGGGCCGGGCCCGCGGCACGTGCGCCGCGCCGTCCACCGGTCTGGGACCGTTCTACCAGCGACCGCCCACGCCACCGGCCGGGCCTGCGCCGTCGCCCGCCACGACCCCGGGATTCGTGCCGAGGGCCACGACTCCCCTACTGTTCCCGTCGAACCCGGCGCCCCGTCGAACCCCCGCGTCCGTCGAGACCCGCATCCGTCGACCGCCCAGCGGGCGCTACCGAAGGAGGACCCATGGCCGTGCGGTTCGTGCCGCCCCCGGGGTGGCCCGTCCCCGAGGGCTTCACCCCCACGACCGACTGGCACCCGGACCCGTCGTGGCCCCCGCCCCCGCCGGGATGGGTGTTCTGGGAGGACGTCGCCGAGCCGGCCGCGCCCGCTCCCGTGCCCGCGCCGCCGGTCCTGCGCTCGACGGAGCCGCTGCCCGCGGGCGCCGTGCCCACCCGCCGCTCGCTGCGCGCCCGCTCGTCCGGCCCGACCCCCGCGGTGGGCGCCCGCTCGTCCGGCCCGACGCCCACGGTGGGCGCCCACGCCCCGGCGGACGCGACGCACGTCGCGACGCTCGCCCCGGTCGCCGCGCCGGGCGTCGACGACCACCCCGTGGCGAGCTCGACGATGATCCTCCCGGCCCTCGGCGCCGCGCTCGACGACCCCGCGGCAGGCGCGCCGGCCCGTCCCGCGCCGGTCGTGGCGTCCGTCCCCGCCGGGTCCCGCTCCGGCGTCGTGCCCGTGGGCCCGACGCCCGCGGGGCCGCCCGGCGGCGCGACGTCCGGGCCGACGCCGCGCGCGACGAGCGTCGGCCCGCTGGCCCTCCCGGCGGCGGACGACGACGAGGACGGCGCGCCCGACCGGGGCCGCCGCTGGCTGGTGCCGACCGCCGTCGGGCTGGCCGGCGTCGCGGTCGGACTGCTCGTCGGCATCGGCCTCACGCTCTCGGTGCAGGGCGAGGCGCAGCGCGAGAAGGCGGAGGCGCAGCGCGTGCAGAGCGAGGTCGCGGCGGAGCGCGAGCAGCTCGAGACGGAGCGCGCGGACCTCGAGTCGCAGCGCGCCGCGCTCGACGAGGCGACGGCGCAGCTCACCGCACGTGAGGAGGCCGTGGCCCAGGCCGAGGAGGCCGCCGCGCAGCGCGCGCAGGAGCTCGACGACCGCCAGAAGCAGCAGGACGAGCGCGAGAAGGAGCAGCAGAACCGGCCGGGCCGCGGGAACGGCGGCCCGGGCGGCGGCAACGACGGCGGCGGTGGAGGTGGCGGCAACGACGACGACGGCGGTGGCGGCGACGACGACGGCGGCGGCTGGAACTGGGGCGACTGGAGCTGGTGAGGTCGCGGCGCGCCCGCGGTCTCCACGAACGCCTCACGGACACGTCACGGCTTCCGGTCGCGGAACGCACGTCCCTCGCCGACAGTGGGAGGCGTGCTGACGCGATCCTCCTCCCACGCCCCGGACAGCGAGACCCCGATCTACGACGCGCTCGTGGTCGAGCACGAGCACATGCTGCCGCTCGTGCACCTGGGCCGGGCGCTCAGCGGGGAGATGGTCACGGTCGCACGACCCACGGGACTGTCCCCCCGTCTCGCCCCGGCGCACGACGCCCCGGCGCTCCCGCGCCGCCGTCGCGCGAGCTGACGACCGTCCACACCCCGGCGCTCCTGCGCCGCCGTCGCGCGGGCTGACGACCGTCGAGGCCCGCTCGCCCGGGCGCCGTCGCGCGCCCCGAGCCCGGACGGCGCCTGCGCGACGGCTCGGGCGGGCTAGAGCACGTGCGCGAGGAACGACCGCGTGCGCTCGTGCTGCGGGTCGCCGAGCACCTGCTCGGGCGTGCCCTGCTCGACGATGACGCCCTCGTCCATGAAGACCACGGTGTCCGCGACCTCGCGCGCGAACCCGATCTCGTGCGTCACGACCATCATCGTCATGCCGGACCGCGCGAGGTCGCGCATGACCGCGAGCACCTCGCCGACGAGCTCGGGGTCGAGCGCGGACGTCGGCTCGTCGAACAGCATGAGCTCGGGGTCCATCGCGAGCGCGCGGGCGATGGCTACGCGCTGCTGCTGACCGCCGGAGAGCTGCGCGGGGTAGTGGTCGGCGCGGTCGGCGAGGCCGACGCGGTCGAGGAGCTCGGCAGCGCGGGCGCGCGCCTCGGACCTGCTCAGCCCGCGCACCTGGACGGGCGCCTCCGCGACGTTGTCGAGCGCCGTCATGTGCGGGAACAGGTTGAAGCGCTGGAACACCATGCCGATGCGCGAGCGCTGCCGCGCGACGACCTTGGGGTGCAGGCGGTGCAGGCGCGTGCGCCCGTCCTTCGTCACCTCGCGGTAGCCCATGAGCTCGCCGTCGACGCGGATGCGTCCGCCGGTGATCTCCTCGAGCTCGTTGACGCAGCGCAGCAGCGTCGACTTGCCCGAGCCGGACGGCCCGAGCACGACGCACACCGAGCCGCGCGGGACCTCGAGGTCCACGCCCTTGAGCACGTGCAGGTCGCCGAACATCTTGTGCAGGCCCTCGACCTGGACCATGGGGGTCCCGGCCGCCGGGGCCGGCGCGTCGTGCGTCCCGCTCACGGGGTCACCTCCAGGAAGGGGTCGTCCTTCGTCGTGCCGGACGCGGCGATGAGGTCCTGCTTGCCGGGGCGCCGTCCGCGCCCGCCCGGGCCGCGCCCGCGGCGGCCGCCCGACGTCTGCGTGCCGAACCCGCGCCCGTAGTACCGCTCGACGTAGTGCTGGCCGACCATGAGGACGCTCGTGATGAGCAGGTACCAGATGGCGGCGACCATGAGCAGCGGGATGGGCAGGAACAGCCGGTTGCCGATCGCGTTGGTCGAGTACTGCAGGTCGAGCGTGAACGGCACGGCGAGGACGAGCGACGTCGTCTTGAGCATGGAGATCGTCTCGTTGCCCGTGGGCGGCACGATGACGCGCATGGCCTGCGGCAGCACGATGCGCGTGAGGATCTTGCCGTCCTTCATGCCGAGCGCCTTCGCGGCCTCCGTCTGGCCCGGGTCGACGGACCCGAGGCCGGCGCGCACGATCTCCGCGAGGTACGCCGCCTCGTTGAGCGACAGCCCGATGAGCGCGCACACGAACGCGGTGAACAGGTCGGCGGTGCGGAACTCGAAGAACTCGGGTCCGAACGGGATGCCGAGGCTCAGGCGCGGGTAGAGCACCGAGATGAGGCCCCAGAACACGAGCTGGGTGTAGATCGGGGTGCCGCGGAAGAACCAGATGTAGCCCCAGCTCACGGCCTTCATCACGGGGTTGTCCGAGCGCCGCATGATCGCGAGCAGCACGGCGAGGACGATCGCGATGAGCATCGATCCGAACGTCAGCACGAGGGTCCAGCCCACGCCGCGCACGACCGTCACGTCGCGGAAGTAGAGCCAGACGACGTCCCACCGGAACTTCTCGTTCGTCAGCAGCGCGTTGACCGCCATCGCGGCGAGCACGAGCAGCACGACGGCGGAGACCCATCGTCCTGGGCGGGGGACGGGGCGGGCGTGGATGCGGTCGGGTACCGGGTCGTCGCCCGGCGCTCCGGCGGCGTCGCCGCCGGGTGTCCTACCGGTCATGGTGCACCTCGGGGGGTCGGGGCTCGCGGCACGAGCCGGGCCGCGCGGGCGTCGTCGCCCGCGCAGGCGTCCAGTGTGCCGGTCGCGGGCGCCGTCCGGGCGCCCGCGACACGGCGGGACTGGAGGGCGGACGGCGTCAGCCGACGGACGGGTTGAGCTCCGCCGTGTCGAGCGCGGCGTCGCCGCTGCCCCACGCGCCGAGGATCTCGGCGAGCTGGCCGCTGTCCATGAGCGACTGCAGCGCCGCCTGGATCGCCTCGGCGAGCTCGGTGTCCTCCTTCGCGACGACGACGCCCTGCGGCGCGCTGTCGAACACGTCGCCGAGCTGCTCGAGCTGGCCGCCGGTCTGCTCGACCGCGTAGCCGATGACGGGCGAGTCCGCGTAGAGGACCTGCGCCTTGCCGCCCGCGACGTTCGTCGTGGCGTCGGACTGCGAGTCGTACTGGAGGATGTCGATCTTCTCCTCGCCGGCGTCGGTGCACGCCTGGCTCTGCACGGCGATGTCCTCGTCCTGGATCGTGCCGGTCTGCACGGCGACGGTCACGCCGCACAGGTTCGCCGGGTCGACGTCGTCCGGGTTGCCCGCGGCGACCGCGTAGGCCGAGCCCGCGTTGAGGAACGCGATCATGTTCGCCTGCTCCATGCGCTCCGCGGTGATCGTGAACGAGGAGATCCCGGCGTCGAACTTGGTGCCGAGCGCGGGGATGATCGCCGGGAAGTCGGCCGACTGGACGTCGACGTCGAGGCCGAGCGTCGCGCCGACGGCCTTGATGACGTCGATGTCGAAGCCGATCGGCGTCTTGCCGTCGGCGTCGACGAACTCGGCGGGCGCGTACTCGGTGTTCGAGCCGACGACGAGCGTGCCGGCGGACGCGACGTCCTCGGGCAGGAGCGCCGCCGCCGCCTCGTCGACCTCGATCGTCGACGGGTCGAACGACGGCGCGGCCGACGTCTCGTCGGACCCCGACGCGCCGCCGTCGGTCCCGGTCTGGGACGCGTCGGTGCACGCGGTGAGCAGGAGGGCGCTCGTCGCCGCGAGCGCGACGAGGCCGGTCAGGGAAGGCTTGCGCAGGGTCGTACGCACGGGGGTTCTCTCCGATCGGGGGGTGGTCCGGGCAGGGGCAGCGTAGACACCGATCGTCTCCGTCGTGTTACGTCGGCACCCGGCCTCGCGGCTGGGGAACGTACGGGGAACAGAGGACCCGGCGGTGCGCAGCACCTGCGCACGAGTGTGAGGCCGCAGCCCCCCGCTCACCAAACCGACGGGGACATCGACGCCCAACCGTGACGAAACGCGCGCTCCCGCCGGGGTGCGAGCCGCTCAGGTGTCGCGCTCGACCGGCGCGACGTCCTCGCGATGGTCGTCCTCGCCGCCGGACGGGAGGTCGGTGCGCTCCGGCCGCGCCCGCAGGCGCAGGATCGCGGCGAGCAGCCCGCCCCAGACGACGACGATCGAGAGCACGAGCAGGATCACGGCGGCGGTGCTCATCGGGCCTCCTCCCCCGCGGTGCCGGCCGGTCGTCGGGCGGCGCTCCCGCCCGCCGACGGCGTTCGTCCCGCGCCCTGCACAGCCTCACCCGGCGGGAACGGCGGCCACGGCACGAAGTCGTCCGGGCTGCGGCGCCAGCGCATCGCGGCGAGGACGAGCGCGGCGACCACGACGAACGCGACCGTCCCCCAGCCCACGAGCGCGAGGTACCAGCCGGGGTACCCCTCGTAGCCGTCGACGAGGAGCGTGACGACCCGGGAGACGAGCATGTAGCCGAGCACGAGCGGCGCGAGCACCGCGACGAGCACCTGCCACCAGGCACCGAGCCGGAACGTCGACACGGTGTTGAGGTGGTAGCGCAGCTCGGGTCCACGACGCAGCACCCACAGCACGAGCACCGACATGAGCACGGCGGACGCCACGATGCCGATGTTGTTGGCCCACTGGTCGGCGGTGTCGAGCGCGATGAGGCCCGTCGTCGTGGAGAACAGGGCCACGGAGATCACCGCGCTCACGACGCCGAGGCGCACGGACGCCTGCCGCGGCGACCAGCCGAACTTCTCCTGGAACCCCGCCGAGACCACCTGGAGGATCGACAGGAGCGACGTGAACCCCGCCATCGCGAGGGAACCGAAGAACAGCGCGCCGAAGAACGGGCCGCCCGGCATCTGCGACACGATCGCGGGGAACGTGACGAACGACAGGATCGGACCGCTGATGCCCTCGAGCTCGCCCACGCCCACGCCCTGCTCGTGCGCGAGGAAGCCGAGCGTCGCGAAGACCCCGATGCCCGCGAGGATCTCGAACGACGAGTTGGAGAACGCGACGACGAGGCCCGGCGTCGTGAGGTTGGCACGCCGCTTGCGGTAGGACGCGTAGGTGATCATGATCCCGAACGCGATGGACAGCGAGAAGAAGATCTGGCTGTAGGCCGCGATCCACACGTTCGCGTCCCCGAGCGCCGCCCAGTCCGGCGTGAACAGGGCGTTCAGCCCCTCGGCCGCGCCCTCGAGGAAGAGCGAGCGCACCACGAGCACGAGGAACGCGACGACGAGCAGCGGCAGGAACACCATGTTGGCGCGCTGCACGCCCCTCGCGACGCCGGCCGCGAGGACGGCGATCGTCACGACCCACACCGCGACGAGCGGGACGAGCACCGACGGCACGAACTCCAGGCTCACTCCCGGGTCCGCGAGCTGGAGGTAGTCGCCCGTGAAGAACCCCGCGGGGTCGTCGCCCCAGCGCAGGTCGAACGAGAAGACGAAGAAGCTCACCGCCCACGCGATAACCGCCGTGTAGTACAGCGCGATGACGAAGCAGATCATCACCTGGAACCAGCCGAGGCTCTCGAGCCACGTCCGGATGCGCCGGAACGCCGTCGGCGCGGAGCCGCGGAAGCGGTGCCCGATCGCGTAGTCGAGGAACAGGATCGGGATGCCCGCGGTGAGCAGCGCGACGAGGTAGGGCACGAGGAACGCGCCGCCCCCGTTCTCGTACGCCACGCCGGGGAACCGCCAGATGTTGCCCAGCCCGACGGCCGAGCCGATCGCCGCGATGATGAACCCGACCTGCCCGGTCCACTCCTCGCGGGGCTTCTGCGTCGTCGGCCCTGTGCCGGCCGTTCCGGTCGTTGCCACGGTCCTCCTCGGTGCGTGCCCGCGCGCCCGGTCGTGGCGGCGCGTCGTCGGGCCGGTCGTCTCCAGTCCGACCGTAATCCAGACGGGGGTCGTGCAGCGAGCCGAGCGGGGCCGGGCGGCTCAGCCCGCCAGCAGGCGCTCGACGTACCCGCCGAGGAACCGGCCCTGCGGGTCGTACCTCTGTACGAGCTCGCCGAAGTCGTCGAACCGCGGGTACAGCCCCGCGACCGAGCCGGGGTCGTGGACGAGCGCGTGCGAGAGCTTGCCCCAGTGCGGCCGCGCGCCGAGCGGGAGGAGCGCGGACTCGACGTCGCGCAGGACGCGCGCGACGTCGTCGGCCAGGGGCTTCCACGTGAGGTGGATCCCCACGGCGGGGCCGTCGAACGGGCTGAGCCACAGCGGCGCGGGGTCGGGCGCGACCGTGCGGATCTCCCCCACCTGGAGCAGCGGGGTCACGCGCGGGCCCAGGTCGCGCATCGCGCCGAACGCCTCCTGCGCGCGGGCGCGCGGGACGAGGTACTCCGACTGCAGCTCCGCGCCGTTGCTCGGCGTGAAGTCGAGGCGGAAGTGCGGCAGCCGCTCGTTCCACGGTCCGGGCTCGCCGAGCTGGGCCGTGCAGTGCACGGGGTCCACGCCCGGGAGAGGGTGCAGCGGCGTGCGCGCGGGCGTGGCGCCGAAGAGCTCGGCGCGCGCGGCCCCCGCCTCGCCCGGCGCGAGGCGAGACTTGCGCCAGACCTGCTGGACGCCGTCGGGCCCCCAGTCCGTGAAGAGGCTCACCGAGTACGCCGACGCCGTGATCTCGTCGTAGTGGGCGGTCACCGCGTCCCACGGCAGCCCGACGTGCACGTCCTGACGCACGTCGAACGTCGGGACCGTCTCCAGCTCGACGCGCGTCACGACGCCCAGCGCCCCGAGCGCGACGACCGCGCCCGGGAGGTCCGCGTCCCCGCGGCGCAGCGTGCGCGCCTCGCCGTCGCCCGTGACGAGCTCGAGACCGACGACGGCGCTCGCGAGCGACCCCACGGCGTCGCCCGAGCCGTGGGTCGCCGTCGCGACCGACCCCGCGACCGAGATGTGCGGGAGCGACGCGAGGTTCGCGAGCGCCCGGCCCGCGGCCTGGACGGAGCGCGTCGCGTCGCCGTACCGCAGCCCCGCAGCGACGGACGCGACGCCCGTGGCGGGGTCGACCTCGACGGGCGGGCGGCCGTCGTCGTACCGGTCGAGCACGACGTGCGTGCCGGTCGTGTCCGCGACGTCGCCGAACGAGTGCCGCGACCCGAGCGCCTTGACGCGCCGCGAGCGCCGCACGACGTCGGCGAGCTCGTCCGGGGTCGTGGGGTGCTCGACCGCGGCGGAGGAGTACGTGAGGTTGCCGGCCCAGTTGGCGGGGCGCGAGGTCTCGGGCGTCGTCGTCACGCCCCCACCCTGCCACTCCCCTCGCCCGTGGGGTTCTCCCCACCCTCGGTCGGGGGCGTCCCGGGCTCTGGCGAAACGGACGAAGCGGTGGGATCGAGACATGACCACCAGCGCGTACCCACGGACCGCGACGCAGCGGTCCCGCCGCCCGTCCTCCGCCCCGGCCCCGGACGGCCCCGGGCGGCTCCCCCGCGGCGGGCTCGCCGCGTTCTGGGCGCTCGCGTTCGGCCTGTCGTGGACCTCGTGGGGAGCGGCCTGGCTGCTCGGCGGCGACCTCGCCGACCCCGCCGTCCTCGCGCTCTACGCGCTCGGCGGCTTCGGCCCGACGCTGGCCGCGCTCCTGCTCCGGGTCGCGGGTCGCCGCAGCCCGCGGGCCGCGCGCTGGGCGGCGGCCGGGCGGTGGTTACCGGCCGCGGTCGGGGTCGGCGCCGCGCCGGCGGTCGTGACGGCGCTCGTCGTCCCGCTGCTCGGCGGCCCGACGGCGGACCTCGCGGCCGGGGCGACGGCCGTCGCCGCGGCGGGCGGCCCGCTCCTGTTCGCCGTCGTCTCGCTGTGCGCCGGCCCGCTCTCGGAGGAGGTGGGCTGGCGCGGCTACGCGCAACCGCGCCTGCGCCGCCGGCTCTCGCCGCTCGCGACGTCGGTCGTGCTCGGCGCGGTGTGGGCGGTCTGGCACCTGCCGCTGTTCGCGCTCACGGGGACGTGGCAGGCGTCCCTCGGTCTGGCGAGCGTCGAGGCGGCGGTCTTCCTGCTCGCGATGGTCCCGCTGTCGAGCGCGTACTGGCTCGTCAGCGAGCGCCTGCGCGGCGGGGTGCCGGCGGCCGTCGTGCTGCACCTCGTGGGGAACGCCGCCCTGACGTTCCTCGCCGTCACGTCACCCGTCGCGATGGCGGTCTACGTGGGGGTGATCGTGCTGACGGCCGTGCTCGTGCACCTCGTCACGCGCCCGGGTCCGCCCCGGCACTGACCCCGGGCGCCGGGGCACCGCGCCCCCAGTGCGCACGCACCGCGTCCGCCTGGGCGGCGAACGCCGCCTCCTCCGCGGGCGACGGCGCCCGACGCCACTGCGGCTCGAGGACGACGTCGCGCGTCCCGACGACCCAGCGCCACCGGCCGACCACGACGCCGTCGACCGCGATCGCGTGGATGAAGGACCCGCGCCGGTCGCCGAGGTCGACGCCGTCGGCCACGACGACCCCGCGGGACTCGCCGTAGGACACGAAGAGCTCGTCGTAGCTCTGCAGGAGGTCGACCACCGGGGCGGCCGGGTCGCCGTCGGGCGCGACGGCGCCCGCGAACGACTCAGGTGCGAGCACCCGGGGGTCGGCGTCGGCGAGCCGCCACAGGGTCGCGCCGTCCAGCGCGCCCGCGCCCGGGACGGCCACGACCTCGTCGCCGAGCAGGTCGAGCGCGTGCCGCACGTCCGTGAGCGTGAACCCCGACCACTGCGCGACGTCCTTGACCGTCGCGTACGCGCGGCTCGCGAGGTAGCGGCGCAGCAGCTCGACGAGCGCGGCGTCCCGGTCGAACCGCTCGCCGAGCGGGCCGTAGCCCGGCGGCACGCGGTCGTCGAACGCGGCGAACGTCTGCTGCTTCCCGTCGAGGGGACCGCTGATCAGCAGCCGGTCGAGCTCGGCGTGCGCGAGCACGTACCCGAGCGCGAGTCCCTCGAGCGGGCGCCCGTGGGCGGCGAGCAGTCCGGCGAGCTCGCGCCGGGTGCGGGGCCGCTCCTGCACGGCCGCGACGACGAGGTCGATCTCCGCCGCGTGCCCGGCGGTGCCCACCTGCCGGTACATCGTCCCGTTGGCCTGGTGCACCCGCGGCGCGCTGAGCTCGAGGAGCCAGCGGGCGTCGTCGGGACGCAGGAGGTGCCACGTGGGGCGCAGCACGTGCGTGCGGACCACCTCCCCGCGGTCGCAGGCCGCGGCGGCCCCGGCCGCGCCGGGCCGCGCGTCCGGCCGCAATCGCCGCGTGAGGCCCCACAGCGCGGGGTGGAACTCCTGGCCCTGCACCGCGACGAGGTGCCCGACCGCGCTCGGGACGTCGGGCAGGTCGGGCGACCGCAGGTGCTGCGCGGCGAGGCGCGCCGCGAGCACGTGGCGTCCGTCCACGGGTGCCTCGCTCACCGCACCGCCCCCGGCCCTGCCCCTGCCCCTGCCCCTGTTGCTCACGATGCCACCAGGTCCTCGGCGACGACGTCCGTCCCGGTCACCGCGACCCGCACGCCGCCCTCGACGGGCGCCACGGAGTCCAGCGTGACGCCGTCGGGCAGGTCGAGCGGGACGCGCAGGTCGGACAGCGCTCCCGCGATCCCGGACGGCAGGTCGTCCACCGAGACCGTGCCGAGGCCCGTGCGGACCGCGACGACGTCCACGGCGAGCTCGGCCGGACCGGAGACGCGGGGCGTCACGTCGACCGTGATCTCCGCACCGAACAGGTCGAACCCCAGCGACAGCACGTCGGCGGAGGAGGTGACGGCGACGTCGAGGCCCGACTGCTCCGCGACGACCTCCTGCAGCGACTCGGCCGCGATGACGCCCGACGCCGCGCCCGACGCGATGCGGTACGGCTCGGAGGTGCCGACGCCGTCGGCCTCGACCCTCAGGTCGGAGATCGCGTAGCCGCCGAACGACGCCGTGTCCGCGGAGCCGGTGACGTGCGTCAGCTCGCCGCGCAGGAGCTGGGTGAGGAACGGGAAGCCCGTGATGTCGATCTGCGCCCCGGTGACGTCGTCCGCCTGCTGCTCGAACGCGGTCACCGCACCGCGCTCCGCGGCGCCGACCGCGACCCGGTCCGCGACGACGGCCACCGCCACGAGCGCCACGAGCGTCACGAGCAGTCCCACCAGTCGCCTCATGGCCCCCACCCTAGGTCCGGCGAGCACGACCGTGCTGTCGTTCTCGGGCTCATCGCGGCAGCAACCTCGTGCTCGACGCGGAGTGTCGTCGTTCTCGACCCGGACGTAGATTGCCCGGCATGACCTCACCCCGTCACCCGTACCGCATCGGCGTCCAGCTCCAGCCGCAGCACGCCGAGTACGCCCAGGTCCGCGACGCCGTGCTGCGCGCCGAGGACCTCGGCGTCGACGTCGTCTTCAACTGGGACCACTTCTTCCCGCTCACCGGCGACCCCGACGGCAAGCACTTCGAGTGCTGGACCATGCTCGGCGCGTGGGCCGAGCAGACCGAGCGCGTCGAGATCGGCGCCCTCGTCACGTGCAACAGCTACCGCAACCCCGACCTCCTGGCCGACATGGCGCGCACGGTCGACCACATCAGCGGCGGGCGTCTGATCCTCGGGATCGGGGCGGGCTGGTTCGAGAAGGACTACGACCGGTTCGGGTACGAGTTCGGCACCGCGGGCGCGCGCATCGCGGACCTCGCGCAGGCCCTGCCCCGCATCAAGGCCCGGTGGGCGGAGTCGAACCCCGCGCCGACGCGCGACATCCCCGTCCTCGTGGGCGGCGGCGGGGAGCGCAAGACGCTGCGCGTCGTGGCCGAGCACGCCGACGTCTGGCACTCGTTCGGCGACGCGAGCACGCTCGCACGCAAGAGCGCGATCCTCGACGAGCACGGGCAGGCCGTCGGCCGCGACACCGCCGCGCTCGTCGAGCGCTCGGTCGGCGTCTCCCGGCCGCCGTCGGAGTCCGCGGACGCGCTCGTCGCCGCCGGCGCGACCCTCTTCACGGTCGGCACGAGCGGCCCCGACTACGACCTCTCGCTCGTGCGCGAGTGGGTCGCCTGGCGCGACGCCCACGCCTGACCGTCCCGCCGAGCACGGGGTTGCTGTCGTTCTGGCGCGCCTGGCGGCACCAACCCCGTGCTCGACCGCGAGCCCGTGACCGGCGTCTCAGCATCCGATCACGTCGGCCGTACGGGAACACACGACGCACCTCGCGCGGTTGGCCCTGTCATGTCCTCCACGCCACCCGCGACCCCGGCGCCGACCGCGCCCGTCGCCCCGCCGGGCACCCCGTCTGCCACGAGCCCCGCCGCCGACCGCTCCGGGCGCATCAGCGCGGGCCTCGTCCTGCTGCTCTCCGCGCTCACCGCGGTCGGCCCGCTGACGATCGACCTGTACCTCTCCGCGTTCCCGCGCATCGTCGACGAGCTCGGCACGACCGAGTCCCGCGTCCAGCTCACCCTCACCGCGACGCTCGCCGGGCTCGCGATCGGACAGCTCCTCATCGGGTCGGTGTCCGACGCCGTGGGCCGTCGTGCGCCGCTCCTCGTCTCGCTCGCCGTGTACGTCGCCGCGTCCGTCGGCATCGTCGTCGCCGGGTCGGTCGCCGCGCTCACCGGACTGCGGTTCGTCCAGGGCCTCGCCGCGGCCGCGGGCATGGTGCTGTCGATGGCGATCGTGCGCGACTCGTTCGAGGGCTACCGCATCGGCAAGGTCATCGCCCGCCTCATGCTCGTGGTCGGCGTCGCGCCGATCCTCGCGCCGACCATCGGCGCGCAGTTCCTGCGGTTCGGGTCGTGGCGCGGCATGTTCGTCGCGCTCGCCGCCGTCGGGGCGCTGCTGTTCGTCGTCGTGCTGCTCCGCCTGCGCGAGACCCTGCCCGCGGAGCGCCGACGCTCGGGCGGGACCACCGCCGCGCTGCGCTCGTACGGGTCGCTCCTCGGCGACTGGTCGTTCATCGGCCTCGCGCTCATCGCCGGCTTCTACATGGCCGCGATGTTCACGTACATCTCCGCCTCGACGTTCGTGTTCCAGGACTTCTTCGGCATGTCCGCCCAGCAGTACGCGGTCGTGTTCGGCGTCGGCGCCGTGTCCGTCACCGCGGGCAGCCAGATCAACGGCGCGCTCGTCGGCCGCGTGGCGCCCGAGCGGATCCTCCAGGTGGCCGTCGCCGCGGGCTTCGTGCTCTCGGGCGGGCTGCTCGTCGCCGCGCTGGCGGGCGGCGGGCTCGCGTGGCTCGTGCCGCTCATCGTGCTCACGCTCGGCACCGCCGGCTTCGTCATGCCGTCCGTCCCCGCGATCGCGCTCGAGCGCAACGCCCACCGGGCCGGGAGCGCTGCGGCGCTCATCGGCGCCTTCCAGTTCGGCGTCGGCGCGGTCATCGCCCCCGTCACCGGCCTCCTGGGCGGCTCGCCGCCCGTGACGATGGCCGCGGTGATGTTCGGCGTGATCGTGGTCGCGGGCGCCGTGCTCCTCGGCCTGCGCCGCACGTTCGGGGCCCGCGTGCCCGACGACGCCGCGGACGCCCTCGGCGCGCACGGCACCGACGGCGCCGCGACCGCCGGGACGACGCCTGACGTGACGACGACCGGGGCCACGACTGACCCGACGACGACCGGGGCCACGACGACCGAGGCGACGACGACCGAGGCGGTGACGGCGGCGGCGACCGTGCGGGACCCCGCCGTCGACGTGCCGGACGACCCCGCGGCGCTCGCCGAGACGACGGTGCTGGCCGACCGACGCTCCTGACCCGGCCCACGGCGTCCCGCCGAGCACGAGGTTGCACGCTGCCGAACACGGGGCTGCTGACGTTATCCGCTCGATCACGACAGCAACCCCGTGTTCGGCGGGGAAGGATGGGTGGGTGACGCCCGACGACCCCGGCTACCCGCACGCGGCCCGCAGCGCGCCGACCCTCGCCGCGCTCGACGCGCACCTCGTCGACTGCCGCGCGTGCCCGCGGCTCGTCGCGTGGCGCGAGCACGTGGCCGAGGTCAAGCGGGCGTCGTTCCGCGACGACGACTACTGGGCCCGGCCCGTGCCCGGGTTCGGCGACGAGCGCGCGGGCATCCTCGTCGTGGGGCTCGCACCCGCGGCGCACGGCGCGAACCGCACCGGGCGCATGTTCACCGGCGACCGCAGCGGGGACTTCCTCTTCGCGGCGATGCACCGCACGGGCCTGGCCAACCAGCCGACGTCGGTCTCGGCCGACGACGGCCTGCGCCTCACCGGGATCCGCGTCACCGCGCCCGTGCGGTGCGCCCCTCCGGACAACAAGCCCACCCCCGAGGAGCGTGGCCGCTGCGGGCCGTACCTCGCGCGGGAGGTCGAGCTGCTCGGGGCGACGGTGCGCGTCGCGGTCGTGCTCGGCGGCTTCGGCTGGCAGGCGCTGCTGTCGACGCTCGCCGAGCAGGGCTGGGACGTCCCGCGGCCACGCCCCCGGTTCGCGCACGGCGCGGAGGTGACGCTCCGCCGAGCCCCCGGCGCGGCGGGCGACGACCGCGGCACGGCCGGCGACGACCCTGGCGCATCACCACACGACGGTCCCGGCGCGGTGCACGACGGCGGTCCCGGCGGCCCGGCGCAGACCCTCACCCTGCTCGGGTGCTTCCACGTGAGCCAGCAGAACACGTTCACCGGGCGGCTCACGCCGCAGATGCTCGACGACGTGCTGCTCCGGGCGCGCGACCTCGCCGGGCTCGGCGCGCCCCGGCTGCCCCGCGACCGCCGGCCGTGACCGACCTCCCGGCCGGCGACGCCCGGCCGGCGGCGCCTAGCCGCCCTGCCGGGCCGCGGTCGCCGGCGACTGCCGACGCGGCTCGTCCGCCCAGCGGCGACGCTCGGCGACGCGCGGCGCGACGCGGCCGATCAGCCGGAGCTGCTCGCGACGCACGATGACCTCCATGCGCCGCAGCTCACGCTCGAGCGGGGATGATGCTGCTGACATTGCTGCTCTCCTTCGACGGCTCCGGCGGCGGTCCTTCCGGCTCCGCCCCGGTGGTGACGCGCGGCGACCACGACTCCGGTCGCCGCTCCCCCGTACGGAGAGACCGGCACGCGGCCGTTTCGTGACATCCGCCGTCGGACGAGAGCCGGGCCGTCGCACGCGCGTGCCCGGGCGGGCGGCACGCCCACGCGTGCCGAGCGGCCTGCCCGCGCAGTGCTAGGTCGTCGGCAGCGCGGACTCGTCGTACTGGTCGACGAACTCTCCCGTCGGCGGGATCGGCGTGACGACGTCGACGAGCACGCCGTTCGGGTCGGCCGTGATGAAGTGCCGCTGCCCGAACGCCTCGTCGCGCAGCGAGTGCAGGATCGGCAGGCCGGCGGCGACGAGGCGGGCATGGACGGCGTCGACGTCGTCCACCTCGAGGGTGAGCAGCATGCCGCCCGCCCGCCCCCGGCCCCTCTCGGGGATCGTCTCGTGGTCGCCGTCGAGCACGCCGAGGTTCACCGCCTCGTCGTGCGCGGACTGGAGGTGGACGTACCAGTCGCTCGTGAAGAGCGGCCGGAAGTCGAGGTGCTCGGCGTAGAACGCGACGGTCGCCGCGACGTCCCCGGTCATGATCACCGGATACCAGCTCGTGATGTGCACGGTTCTCTCCTCGTCGGTGGGTGCGATCAGGTCGAAAACAAACAGGCTGTCTGTCGGTTCAGCATGACGTACAGTCTGTCGGTATGCAAGAGGGTCGCCGCACCAACGCCGAGCGGACGCTCGCCACCCGCACCGCGCTCGTCCACGCCGCCCGCCGGCTGTTCGTCGAGGCCGGGTACGCCGCGACGTCGACGCCGCAGATCGCGACCGCCGCGCGCGTCACCCGTGGCGCGCTCTACCACCACTACGCCGACAAGCGGGACCTGTTCCGCGCCGTCGTCGAGGCCGAGGCCGAGGCCGTCGCGCGCGAGATCGAGGACCGGGCCCGGGCGACGGACCGCCCCGGCGCGTCCGCGCCGGACGCCCGCGCGATGCTCGTCGAGGGCGCGCGGGCCTACCTCGACGCGATGGCCGTCCCGGGCCGCACCCGCCTGCTGCTCGTCGACGCCCCGGCCGTGCTGGGGACCGCCGAGGCGGACGTGCTCGACGCCCGGTTCGCGCGCCGCACGCTCCGCGCCGGTCTCGCGGCAGCGCTCGACGCACCGGCCGCCCGTGCGGAGGCCGAGCCGGCCCCCGCGGGCGGGGGCGACGCGGCGGTCGGCGGCGACCTCACCCACGACGACCGGCTCGACGCGCTCACGCTCCTGCTCTCCGCCGCGTTCGACCGGGCGGCGCTCGCGATCGACGCGGGCACCCCGCCGCGGCCCGTGCGCGCGGCCGTCACCGAGCTCGTGGACCGGGTGTGCGCGCCGCCAGCCACTCGATGACGCCCGCGCGCGTGCGCTCGTGCTGCTCGACCGCGAGCCCCGCCTCCAGCACCCAGCGCAACGGCCGGCGTCGGAAGTGCTCGCCCGCGAGCGGCACGCTCACGACCTCGGCCGCGGCCTGCAGGGCGCGCACCGGCCACGCCGTCGACGACACGTGGTCGGCGAGCACGAGCAGACCGCCCGGCCGCAGCACGCGGACCATCTCGGCGAGCGCCGCACGGTGGTCCGGCACCGCGCACAGGGAGAACGTGCAGACCGCGGTGTCGTAGGCGTCGTCGGGCAGGTCGAGACGTTGCGCGTCCCCGAGGCGCAGGTCGACGTCGACCCCCCGCTCCGCGGCCCGGCGCCGCGCGACCGCGAGCATGCCGGGGCTCCACTCGACGCCCGTGAGACGGCCGTCGAGCACGGCGGAGGGGTAGTGCGCGAGGTTGAGGCCCGTGCCGATCGCGACCTCGAGCGTGTCGCCCGACGCGAGGCCGCACACGCGAGGACGCACGTCCGGGAACATCCGCCGCTCGGCCGCCGCCATGCCGCGGTCGTAGGCGCCCGCCTCGCGGTCCCAGCGCCGTCGCAGCCGCGCCGCGCGCGTCGCTGCCCGCCCCCCGTGGGTCCGACCAGCCATGCGTGCTCCCTCCGACGCACCGGTGCCCGCGCTGCGCGGCGGCTACCCGCTCACCACGCGCCACCGCCTCCCGGTCACGCTCGCACGGTGAGGGTGCTCCCGCCTCCGGGCACGCGCCGGACCTCGATCCGCTCGGCGACGGACTGCTTGAGCGCCTCCACGTGGGAGACCACGCCGACGACGCGCCCGCCCGCCCGCAGCCGGCCGAGCGCGGACAGCACGGCGTCCAGCGTCTCGGGGTCGAGGCTCCCGAAGCCCTCGTCGACGAACAGCGTCCCGAGCTCGATCCCGCCCGCCTCTGCCGTGACGACGTCCGCGAGCCCGAGGGCCAGGCACAGCGACACGTAGAACGTCTCGCCGCCGGAGAGCGTGCGCGGGTCCCGTTCACGCTCGGTCACGTGGTCGAGCACCTTCATGGCGAGGCCGCGCTTGTGCGCGCGCACGTCCTCGCGCGTCGCGCTGCGCACGAGCTCGTACCGGCCGGACGACATCTCGGCGAGGCGCTCGTTCGCGGCCGCGACGACGTCCTCGAACCGCTGCACGAGCACGAACGTCGCGAGCGACAGCGCCTGGGCGTTGTCCCCGGCGCCGCCCGCGAGGGCCGCCATGCGCGTGACCGGCCCCGCGTCCTCCCGGGCGCGGAGCCACGCCTCGACGGCGGCGCCGATCCCGTCGGCCCCCTCGCGCGCCGCCTGCGCCCGGCGCGCGACGAGCTCGTGGCTGCGGGCGGCGGCACCCACGGTCACCTCGGCCTCCGCGACCGCGGCGCGCGCCGCGGCGACGTCCGGGTGCGCGTCCTCGGGGAGCGCGGCCAGGGCCGGGTCGGCGAGCCCGGCGGCGGTCGCCGCGCGCGTGGCGTCGTGCTCCGCGACCCGGCGCGCGAGCGCCCGGCGGTCGGCGTCGTCGAGCACGGCGGCGAGCGCCTCGGCGACGTCGGCGAACCCGGACCCGTCGAGCAGCGCGTCGAGCTCGACGGCGCGGTCGGCCCGGGTCCGGTGCGCGGCGGCGACGGCGCTCGTCGCGTCGGCGAGCACGTCGAGCGTCCGGACGCGGTCCTCGAGCGCCGCCGCGAGGACGGCGACGGGGTTCCGCGCCCCCGGCTCCGCGAGGGGGTCGGGCAGCCCCTCGAGGCCGACGTGGCGTCCGGCCGTCTCGAGCTCGGCCCGCACCTCGGCGCGGTCCGCGGCCAGCGCGGTCTCGAGCTCGTCGAGGCGCGCGGCACCGGCCGCGATCGACGCGGCGAGCTCGCCCGCGCGCTCCTGGAGGGCGACCGTCCCGGCGTCGAGGGCCTCGAGCTCGCGCTCGGCCTCCGCGCGCTCGCGGGCCGCGTCGCGGGCGGTCGCGAGCGACACGTCGACCTCCACGACGCGTGCCGCCGCCTCCTCGGGCGTGAGGCCCTCGGCGTCACGACGGCCGGACGCGAGGCGCTCGGCGAGCACCTGGACCCGTGCGGACGCGTCGTGCAGGGACCGCTCCGCCTCGGCCCGGGCGCGCTCGGCGCGCTCGACGTCCTCGGCCGCGGGGTGGTCAGGCGCCAGCGGCGCGGGCTCCGGGTGCTCCGTGCCCCCGCACACCGGGCACGGCTCCCCGGCGTCGAGCCCGGCGGCGAGCTCGCCCGCGAGGCCCGCGATGCGCGCGGAGCGGACCCGCGCCTCGTGCTCGACGGCGGCACGGGCCGCGGCGGCGGCACCGGCCCGCTCCGCCTCGGCCGCCTCGACGTCGTCCGCGAGGGCTGCCGCCTGCGTCGCCGCGACCTCGACCGCGCGCGCCCGGAGCAGCCGCTCCTGCAGGACCCCGAGGTCCCCGGCCGCCTCGGCGAGCGCGGCGACGCGGGTCCGCAGCGCGTCGCGCAGCGTCGGACGGTCGGCGAGCTCGGCCAGGACGCGCTCGCGCTCCTCGGTCGCGTGCGCGAGGTCCTTCCGGGCGTCGGCGAGCTCGCGCTCGCGCACCGGGAGCGAGGCCCCGACGGGCACGAGGCGCGCGGCGCGCACGGCCGCCGTCGCGACGTCGGCCCGCAGCGCCTCGAGCGTCGTGGCGTCCGCGTCGGCGAGGTCGGACGGGAGCCCGGTCCGGGCGAGCGCGAGCCGCTCGTGCGCGGCGTGCAGGGCCTGGTCGGCGCGCGCGAGACCCTGGGCGGCGGGCGCGACGACGGCCGCCCGGGCCGCGGCGTCGACGCGCCGACGGTCCTGCGCCACCTCGTCCGCCGCACGGTCGAGACGCTCCTGCTCGGCGCGCAGCCGTGCCCGCCGCTCGACGCCCTCCGCGAGGGCGCGCTCGGCCTCGAGGCGGTCGCGCGCCGCGACGAGGGCCGCGTTCGCCGCGACCTCGCGCTCGGCGAGGCGGTCCGCCTCCTCCTCCAACCGCGCCACGTGGGCGAGCGCGATCGCGTGGACGCCGGGCCGCTCCTCGGCCGCGTCCGTCGCGCCCGCGTCCGTCCCGGCCGCGCTCGCGTCGGTCCCGGCCCCGCCCGTCCCGGCGGTACGAGTCCCGGCTGCCACGACCGCGGCGGCGCGCGCGACGTCCGCGTCGTCGGCCTGCCGGCGCAGCGGGTCGTCCTGCGCCGCCTCGCGCAGCCGCCGCGCGTCGTCGGGCGTGAGCCCGCTCGCGCCCGCGAACCGCTCGACCGCGCCGGTGACGTTCTGGCGGGCGGCGTCGATCCCGGCGCGGGCCCCGCGCGCGAGCTCGGCGAGGCGCGCCGCGGCACGGTGGTAGAGCTCGGTGCCGAAGACCTTCTGCAGCAGCACGGCGCGGTCCTCGGGCTTCGCGCGCAGGAAGGTCGCGAACTCGCCCTGCGGCAGCACGACCGTCTGCACGAGCTGTCGGCGGTCGAGCCCGACGATGCGACGGATCTCGTCGCCCGCCTCGTCCAGGCGCGACGACAGGAGCTCCCCGGGCGGGTCGTCCCCGTCGTCCCCGGGCTCGGGGACCGCGGCCAGGCGCCACAGGCGCACCGACGCCTGCTGGACGGTCGTGCCCGTGCCGCGCTTCTTGGGGCGGCGGTACTCGGGCGTGCGCCGTACGCGGTAGACGCCCGACGGGACCTCGAGCACGAGGTCGACGAACGACTCGACGTCCGGCCCGGCGAAGGCGGAGCGGAGGCGGTCGTCGCTCGCGGACTCCGACGCGACCTTGCCGTAGAGCGCGAACACGATCGCGTCGATGACGGTCGACTTCCCGGCCCCCGTGGGGCCGTCGAGCAGGAAGATGCCCGACGCGCCGAGCGACGCGAGGTCCACGTGGTGGCGGCCCGCGAAGGGGCCGATCGCCTGGAACGTGAGCGAGTGCAGGTGCATCAGGCGCTGCGCTCCTCGGCGAGCGCGAGCTCGAACGCCTCCCGCAGCACCGCGACCTCGGCGTCGCTCGGGGCGTGGCCCGAGACGTGCTCGACGAAGTCGCGCGCCACGTCGAGCGGGTCGCGCCCGGGCCCGACGGCGGTCACGACCTCCCGCTCGGCGGGCCGCGGCGGGCGGTGGGTCACCTGGAGCGCGTGCGGGAAGCGCGCCCGGACCCGCGCGTAGAGCTCGGCGGGGCGGACGGCATCGGTCACGACGACGCGCAACCAGTCGTCGACGTGGGGCTCGCCCGCGGCGCCGAGCAGCTCGTCGAGCGTGCCCGTGACGTCGGCGAGCCGGCGCGGCACGGGTGCGGGGACGAGCTCGACCGCCGCGTCCGGGTCCGCGGCGAGCCGCGCGAGGTCCACGAGCGCCGTGGACTTGCGCTGGTGCTGCTCCGAGAACGAGAAGGCGAGCGGCGAGCCGGAGTAGCGGGCGACCGTCCCGCGCACCGTGCCCGCGCGCTCGACGTGCGGCACGGTGACGCGCTGCGGTCCGTGCAGGTGCCCGAGCGCGACGTAGTCGACGCCCCACCCGCCGAACGTGGCCGCCGGCACGGCGTCGACCCCGCCGACGCGGATGTCGCGCTCCGACTCCGACGCGAGACCGCCCACGACGAACGCGTGGCCCGACACGACGGCCCGCACGCCCGGGTCCGCCGCGCGCCGCCGGGCGAGGTCCGCGCCGACGCGGCGCATCGCGGCGCCCATGACGGCCTCGTGGGACCGGGCGAGCGGCCGCGGCGCGGCGTCGCCCTCCCCCTCGCCCTCGGGGGTCTCGGCGAGCGCGTGGCGCGCGGCGTCGGGGTCGAGGTACGGCAGCGCGTAGACCAGCAGGGGCGCTCCCGCGTCCCCGGTCCGGGGCGGAAGGACGACGGGCGACCCGACGTCGGCCAGGCGCGCCCGCAGGTGGACGCCCGGGCGCATGACGCGGTCGCCGAACCCGAGCCGCACGGCGGAGTCGTGGTTGCCCGGCGTGACGACGACGTGCGCGTGCTCCGCGAGCCGCGCGAGCGCGTCGGACAGGAGGGCGACCGCGTCCACGGGCGGGATCGCGCGGTCGTACACGTCACCCGCGACGACGACGGCGTCGACGCCCTCGGTGCGGGTCAGCTCGACGAGGTGGTCGAGGTGCGCGGCCTGGTGCTCCAGCAGGTCGACCCCGTGCAGCGTCCGCCCGAGGTGCCAGTCGGACGTGTGCAGGATGCGCATGCCCGCACCGTACCGGCCGGGTCCCACAGCCCCCGGGACGCGGGAGCGGGGCGCGCGGGCGGGTCAGACGGCGCCGACGGCCTCGATCGGGCCGGTCGCGGCGCCGCTCCGCTCGACCGGGATGCGCCCGCCCATGCCGATCATGTCCAGGAGCTCGACGATGCTGGGCGACGGGTCGCGCAGCACGACCTCGCGACCGTCCTCCTCGCCGAGCATGTAGAGCTGGATGATGAACGCGATGCCCGACGAGTCGATGAAGGTGACGTCCGCCACGTCGACCGCGACGGGGCCCCGCGTGTCGAGGACGTAGGACATCGCCTCGCTCGCGCGGTCACGCAGGGCCGCGTCGATCTCGCCCCACATCCTCACGACCACGCCGCCGTCCGCGGGGGCGTAGACGATCCCGCTCGCCCGGTCGATCGCGCTGCCTGTGTCCACGGGTCTTGCTCACCGTCTCTCGAGTCGTCGTGCGTGCTGTCGGCCGTCCCTCCGAACAACGTCCGGCGGTGACGGGTCTGTTCCCGTGCGTCCCCGCGAGGCTCCGTGCGGTCGCTCACGGTCGCCGTCCCCGGCGACCGTCGCGCCGGGCGACCGTGACCGGAGCACCATGAGTGTGCACCGCGCGCGCGGCGCGCACCAGCCCGGGGACCCGACGGCACGCCACCTTCCCCCGAACCCTCACAACCGCGCGCGCCGTGCGCGCGAGGACCCGCTAGGCGGGGTCGGTGACGTCGGCGACCTGCGCGCCGAGCGCGCCGACGAGCGCGCGCCCGTCGACCGTCGCGGCGACGCCGTGCGCGCCGGCGCCGATCGACACGAGGTGCTGCTCGCCGTCGCCCGTCGCGTCGCCCGCGACGTCCACCTCGTCGGCGCCCGCGTCCGCGACGACGCGGACGTCCGCGACCACGGGCCACGCGTGCGTCGCGCCGAACGGCGTGATCGTGCCGCGCTCGTAGCCCGTGACGTCGCGCGCGACCTCCTTGTCCGGGAGGGACAGGCGCGAGACGCCGAGGAGCGCGCGCAGCTTGGGCCACGAGATCTGACGGTCGCCGGGGACGAGGACGAACAGGTAGTCGTCCTCCGCCCGCCGCACGACGATCGTCTTGAGCACGCGCGAGGGGTGCACGCCGCGCGCGGCGGCGGCCTCCTCGAGCGACCCCACGCGCCCGTGGCGCGTGATCGTGAAGTCGATGCCCGACGCATCCAGCGCCGCGAGGGCGCGCTCGCTGCTCATGGGAACCGACCCTACCCACCCGGTCCCCCGCGCGACCGGCACGGGGGGTCAGACGTCGTCGAACTCCGTGACCACGGTGCGCCAGTACTCCGCGCCGTCGCGCGTGCGGTGCACGAGGCCGGCGTCGACCATCGCGCGCCGCAGCGACACCGGGTCGGCGGCGCGCGCCGCGAGCCGCTTCGTCAGGGTCAGCTCGGTGACGGGCTCCTCGAGCGGGAGGACCTGCGACGCGAGGAACCGGACGACGAGCTCGCGGTCGCGCAGGCGCTTGGGCGTGCGGAGCAGGCGACCGTCCGTGAGGAACCGCTCGGGTCCCGTCGGCCGCGGGGCGGGCGACGTCGCGAGCAGGGCCGCGAACCGCTCGGGCGCGGCCCGCAGGAGCCCGTCCTCGCCCCGCACGACGACCCCTGCGGCGAGGAGCGGGGCGAGCCGCCGCCGCTCGTCCGTCGTCAGCGCCGCCTCCGCGGGACCCTCCGTCACCACGCGCGCGAGCACCCGCAGCCGGCCCTCGTCCGCGAGCGACGCCACGACCTGCTTCCACGCGTTGTCCGACCCACCGGTCCGTCCCTCGTCCACGCTCCCGACCCTAGGCGCGCCGGGTGGGGCGCGGCCAGCGCGTTCCCGCGGTGGACCCGGCGACGCGGGGGACCCGGCGCCGGGCGCGCCGGTCACGACAGGTGCACGACGTCCCCGGTCCACCGCCGGCGCAGCCAGCGGTCGTGCGACGCCACGACCACCGCGCCCGGCCACGCGTCCACCGCCTCCATGAGCTCGTCGGCGAGGGTCAGCGAGACGTGGTTCGTCGGCTCGTCGAGCAGCAGCACGTCCGGCGCCTGCGTCACGAGCATCGCGAGCACGACCCGGCGCCGCTGTCCGACCGACAGCACGGCGAGCGGGCGGTCGAGGTCGCGCGGCGCGAGGAGGCCGTGCGCGTCGACGGCCGCCTCGCGCGCGTCCGCGGGGTCGACGCCGCGCGCGAGGGCGAGGACCTCGCGCGGGGTGCGGTCGTCGTCGTGCAGGTGGACGTCCTGCTCCAGCAGGCCGACCCGCGCGCCCCGCACCCGCCCCACGGTGCCCGCGTCCGGGTCCAGGTCGCCCGCGAGCACGTGCAGCAGCGTCGACTTCCCGGCGCCGTTGGCCCCGGTCACGAGCAGGCGCGTGCCGCGCGCGACCTCGACCGACGGCACGCCCGACGCCGTCATGTCGAGCCGGTGGGGCCGCTCACCGGGCGCGGCCGGGACCTCGGTCGCCGCCGGGCGGCGCACGACGACGTCCCGCGCCCACGCGACGACGTCGCCCCCGCCCGCGGGTCCCGTCGCACCCGCGGGCGGCGCGAAGCGCAGGGGCGGCGGCGGCTTGCGCACCTGGTCGCGCTCGAGGGCGTCGAGCCGCTGCTGGGCGTTGCGCACGCGCCGCGAGACCTGGCTCTGGACGCGCTCGCCCTTGAAGTCGTAGAGGATCTTCGCCTGGTTGCCGCGCTCGCGGTTCTTCGCGACGTCGCGCGCGGTCACGGCGACCGAGCGCCGCAGCGCCGCGAGCTCCGCCTGCTCGGTCTCGAACCGCTGCTCCCAGCGCTCACGCTCGACCCGCTTCGCCTCCAGGTAGTCGCTGTAGGAGCCGCCGTACAGGGTCGCCGCTCCCCCGGGCCGCCCCGCGCCGGCGCGCGCCGCGGACCCCCGCAGCGGCTCGGCGACCGGGTCGAGGTCGAGGATCTCGGTGCACACCTCGTCGAGGAACACGCGGTCGTGGCTCGCGAGCACGACGGCGCCCGGGAGGGCTCGCAGCGCGGCCGCGAGGAACTCGGCGGCGTCGTCGTCGAGGTGGTTCGTCGGCTCGTCGAGCAGCATCGCGCCGGGCTGCCGCACGAGGAGGGCGGCGAGGCCGAGCCGCGTGCGCTGCCCGCCCGAGAGCGAGCCGACCGCGCGCTCCGCGACGCCCTCGACGTCGAGCCCGAGGCCCGCGAGCGTGCGAGCCGCGCGCGCGTCCGCGTCCCACACGTCGGCGAGCTCGGCCCGGGCGAGGGCGCGCGCGTACGCCTCGTCGGCGCCGGGCCCGGTGCCCGCTCCGGCCGCGAGCGCGAGCGCCGCCTCCTCGAGCTCGCGCTCGATCGCGCGGACGCGCGCGAGCGCGTCGTCCACGACGGCGCGGACCGTCGTCGACGGCGGGTACGGGAACTCCTGGTGCAGGTACCCGAGGTCGGCGGGACAGGACACGATGCCGGCGTCGGGCGCGAGCACGCCGGCGAGCACGCGCAGGAGCGTCGACTTGCCGACGCCGTTCTCGCCGACGAGGCCGGTGCGGTGGCCGGGGTCGACGGCGAGGTCGACGCCCCGCAGCACGGGGCGGCCGGCGAAGGAGACGCGGACGTCGGTCGCGCGCAGGACAGGGGTGGGACGAGGCACGGGGTGATCACCTACCAGGGCGCCCGGGCGGCACGCGCGCGCCGGGGACGGCGCGGGGCCACGACGACGGGCTCGACGGGACGGAGCGGTCGGGGCAGGTGAGGATCACATCGCCGACGACGCTACGCCCGTGGTCGGTCGCGCGCACGGCTTTTTCGGCGGGCGCGCGCGACGTCCGCCGGGCCGCGTCAGGAGGCGGGCGTCTCCGTCGGGTCGGCGGTCGGCTCCTGCGTCGGCGCGACCGTGGGCTCCGGGGCGGGCTCGGTCGGGTCCGGCGTCGGCTCGGGCTCCGGCGTGGGCTCCGGGTCGGGCGTCGGCTCGGGCTCGGGCTCCGGGTCGGGCGCCGGGCCGGTCGAGACGACGATCGTCACGGTGCTGCCCTTCGCGACCTGCGCACCCGCGCCCGGCGTCACCGCGAGCACGGTGCCCGCCTTCGCGGCGTCCGCCTTCGTCGTCACGCTGACCGTGAGTCCCGCCTTCGCGATCGCGGCCTCGGCCGCGGCCCGCGTCCCCCCGACGAGCCCGGCCGGCACGGCGACCGTCGCAGGGGGCGTCGGCGTCGGCTCGGGGGGCGTGGTCGGGTTCGTGGGCGTGGTCGGGTTCGTGGGCGTGGTCGGCTTCGCCGGTTCGGTCGGCTTCGCCGGCTGGGTCGGCGACGGCTTGGGCGCGGGGGCCGGCGTGCTCGGCGACGACGGCCGCTGCGGCGTCGACGGCGCCGTGCTCTCGGACGGCGTGTAGCGCGTCGGCATCTTGCCGGCGGCGAAGAACTCGAAGTGCCACGGCTCGGGCTTCGAGCCGTTCGGGCGCGCCCAGGCGGGGTTGTCCCACCCGTAGTCCGGCGCGTGCATGCGCATCCACACGTACTCGCGCGACGTGCCGGACGGGACGCTGCCGCCGACGTCGATCGCGAGGCCCCACCCGTGCTGCGACGTGCCGGGCACGGCGGCGAGGTACGGCTTGATGGCCTTGAGCCGCACCTGGTCCTCGTAGGGTCGGTAGGCGTCCGTGATCTTCAGCGCGTAGCCGAACTCCTTGTGGAACTCGGCCGCGAGCGCCTCGAGCTGCACCGCGGCGTCGCACCGCAGGGTCTTGCCGGGCGCGAAGTCGAGCTCGCACAGCGCCTCGGGCGGGATGCGCCCGTTCTGGTACTCCGCCGTCGAGCCGGCGTACCGCTCGACGACCTCCGCGAGCCGCTCCGCGAGCGTCGACCCTGCGGGCGGCGCGCCACGACCCACGGCCGGGATCACGCCGACCGGCACGAGGTCCGTGCCGAGCAGGTTCGCGAGGTGCGTCGCCGACGTCACGACGTCCTCGAGCGTCACGGTGCCGTGCGCGTGGTCGTCCTCGGCGTGGTCGCCGTCACCGCTGTCATCCGACCGCTCCGGCTCGACGGACGTGCCGTCGAGCTCCTGCGGCGAGACGCCGTCGGGAGCGGGCACCGCGTCCTCGGGCAGCGCGCGCTCGGGCGGGACCTGCGAGCCGCCCGGCGTCGTGGCTCCCGAGCCCGGGTCCGTCGCCTCGTCCGTGGGCGTCGAGCCCGGGGACGGCGAGACGCCCGGCGACGGGGAGCCGCTCGGGGACGGGTCGGGCGACGGGTCGCCCGTCGGGCTCGGGGACGGGGCGGCGCGCAGCGCGGACGTGCGGACCGCGTCCGCGTCGCCCGCGGCGTCCACGGTCGCGGGCTGCTGCGTCGGCGAGCGGGTCTCGTCCTGGGGGTCCGTCGTCCGGGCGCGGCTCCCGGAACCGGCGTCGGAGCCGGTGTCGGTGGCGTCGCCGTCGGCGTCCGGGTCGAGCGGCTCGGGGAGCTCGGGCACGCCGCCGCCGTCCAGCGGGTCGTCGAGGTCGAGGCCGCCGTCGGGGACGACCTGGACCGGGACGCGGCGCGCGGCGTCGCGCTGCGCGAGGTACGTCGCGAGGAGCATGCCGAGCTCGGCGCGCGCCTGCTCGACGGGGGCGGTGACCTGGCTCTGCTCGAGCGCGTTCGCCGTCGCGAGGACCTCGATCGCGCTGTCGAGCTGCTGGTCCTCGTCGAGCCCGGCGCCGAGGGTGCTCGAGACGGCGGCGACCTGCGTCGCGCCGGCGGCCTCCTCGGCGAAGAACGACGCACCGGGCCGCGGCTGGGCGCTGCCCGCGAGCGCGGCCGCGAGGGTGATCGCGAGGGCGGAGGAGATGAGGACGTGCGAGACGGCGCGGGCCCGGCGCCCGAGCGGGCTCGGCGTCTCGGCCGCGGGCGCCTCGGGCGCAGGTGTCTCGGGCGCGGGCGTCTCGGGCGCGCCGACCGCTGCGCCGCCCTCGTCGTCCGTGGTGCTCACCGCTCGCTCCCGTGCCTCGTGCCCGACCACGGGCCTGCGGCCCCCGCGCGCCGGTTCTGCGCGTCGTCGCGCACCGACGTCACGGGCGTGCACCACACCTCCTGGTGTGCCGCACGCCACAGTGCCCTCGTCCGCTTACCGTACACCGCCTCCACCGGGCTCTCACCCCTGTCTCATGTTCGCGCGGGACAATCCCTGCATGAGCACCCCGACGCGTCGCCGCAGGTCACCGTCCCGCACGCTCGCGCTCGGCGCGGCCCTCGCCGCCGTCGTCGCGCTCGCGGGCTGCGCCGAGGACGGCTCGGTGAGCGTGCCGGAGTTCACCCTCACGGGCGACCAGGTCCAGCAGTTCCTCCACGACGCGCGCTCCCAGGCCGAGACGATCGGGGACGACGTGCGGTCCCTCGCCGACGAGATCGGCTCGCTGTCCGAGGACGCGCGCCCCCGCGCCGAGGAGGCCGTCGCGGCGGCGCAGGACGCGGCCGAGGAGGCGCGTGCGGCCGCCGACGACGCCGCGACGGCGACCGAGGACACCCGCGCCGAGGCGCAGCAGCGCCTCGCGGACGCGGAGGCCGCCCTCGACGACGCGTCGGACCGCCTCGGCGAGGTCGCGGACTCGCTCACCGGCGCCGACGCCGCGGTCCGCGACGCGCTCGAGCGGCTGCGCACCCGCGTCGACGAGCTGCGCGCCGAGCTCGACGGTTCCACCGGCTCCTGACCGCCACCGCACCGGGGACCTAGGTCCCCGCGGGCGGCGACCTTCGCCCGACGTCCACCCTTCCTCCACAGGAGTTTGCTTGGTCTCAAGAAGCCCGGCCGCACCGGCCGGGTCGATGAGAGGGGACAGTGATGAAGGGGACGATCGAGCGGAACGCCAACGCGCCGCTCCCCACGGTCGAGGGCACCGAGCCGGAGACCGTCAACCTCGCGGAGCGTGCCACGCGGCCCACGCAGGTGGTGCTCGGGGTCCTGCGCATCCTGATCGGGTTCTACTTCCTCTGGGCCTTCCTCGACAAGACGTTCGGGCTCGGGTTCGCGACCCCCGCGGAGCGGGCCTGGGTCAACGGAGGAAGCCCGACCACCGGGTTCCTGTCGAACCTCGAGGGCACGTTCTCGGGCGTCTTCGCGAACCTCGCCGGCAACGCGTTCGTCGACGTGCTGTTCATGGTCGGCCTGCTCGGCATCGGGCTCGCGCTGATCCTCGGCATCGGCATGCGGGTCGCGGCGGTCAGCGCGACCGCCCTGCTCCTGCTGATGTACCTCGCGGAGCTGCCGCTCGTGACCAACCCGATCATCGACGACCACATCACGATGGCGCTGACGATCATCGCCCTCACCCTCCTCGGTGCGGGCAGCGTCCTCGGCCTGGGCAAGACCTGGCAGCGGCTCCCGCTGGTCCAGCACAACGCCTGGCTGGTCTGACCGCAGGACCGCCCGCCGTGTGCGGCGGGCCCACCGGAGCGACCGGTACCGCGCGACGATTCTGAGGCCGTCGCAGCAGGGAGTCGCTCCCCGGGGGAAGAGGGACGTGCGGGCGGTGGGGAGACCACCCGCACGTCCCGCCCTCTGCGCCCGGCAGGGCGACCACGGCTCGACGGAGCCGGTCGCCCGCCGGGCGCCCTTCTGCGTGGAGGGCGCGCAGGACGAGCGGCTTCCGCTCAGCCGAAGCGCGCCAGGAGCTCCGCCGCCTGCGGGTCGCCCTGCGCGGCGGCGTCGTGCCACAGCGTCATCGCCTCGGCGACGCGCCCGGCCCGCAGGCGCAGGACGCCGAGGCTCGTGCGCGCCGTCGGCTCGCCCGCGAGCGCGGCCTGCTCGAGCAGGTCCTCGGCGTCGAGACCGCGCCCGGCGCGCACGTAGACGTCCGCGAGCGCGGCCGCGACGCGGACCTCGCCGGCGCTCGCCCAGCCCTCCAGGAGCGCCACGGCGTCCTCGGTCGTGAGCGCACCGCTGCGCACGAGCTCGACGGCGGACTCCCAGCTCTGCCCGGACGACGCGGCGAGGACGTCGTCGGCGGCGTCCTGCTCGCCGAGCTCGGCGAGGACCTGCGCGAGCCGCACGGGGGCGCCCTCGACGTCCTGGGCCTGCTCGAACCACCGGCGCGCGGCGTGCAGGTCGCCGCGCTCGCTCGCGACCTGCGCGGCCATGAACGCCCCCAGCGCGTCGCCCGCGAGGCCGGCGAGCTCGAAGCACCGGAACGCCTCGGCGGAGTCGCCCGCCTCGTGGTGCGCGACGCCCAGCCGGTACACCGCGCCGGGCACGCCGTGCTCGACGGCCGACTCGTAGAACGGGACGGCGGCGGCGGGGCTGCCGAGGGCGCACAGGTCGTCGGCGATGGCGACGAGCTCGGTCGGGTCGTCGGGGTGCAGGTGCCCGACGGCGGCGCGCAGGTCGGCGAGCGCGGTCGCGGCAGCGGCCGGGCCGGGCGCCCCGGGGTCGCTCTCGTGCGGCGCGGGGCCGGCGTCGGGCGGGCTGCTCCAGGCCGGTCCGGCCCCGGTGGTGGGTTCCGTGCTGCGGTCGGTGGTCGGCATGCGGCACCGCGTCCCTTCGGCCCCTGCGTCGACGGCCCGGGGTCCGGGCGCCGGGCCGGCGGTGCGGTGTGCCGACCGACGGCAGGACGGCGACGGACGTCCCGAGATGTGGACGCACGATAGCGCACGGGGTGTCGTCCACGTCACACCCGGTGGTGCCCGGCTGCCGCGGGACGCCCCGGGTCTGGGAGACTGCAGCGGTGAGCGGAACGACCGACCTGCCGAGCGCTGCCGGGCAGCGTGTGCTGGACGCCGTCGTGGCGGTGACGAGCGACCTCGACCTCCCGCTGGTCCTGCGGCGCATCGTCGAGGCGGCGATGGAGCTCACGGGCGCGCGGTACGGCGCGCTGGGCGTGCTGGACGCGTCGGGGCGCGAGCGCCTCGCGCAGTTCATCCCCCTGGGCCTGTCGGACGACGAGGTCGCCGCGATCGACCACTGGCCGCACGGCGAGGGTCTCCTCGGCGAGCTCATCGACCACCCGGCGCCGATCCGCGTCCCGGAGATCGCGGACGACGTGCGCTCGGCGGGCTTCCCCGACGGCCACCCGCCGATGCACACGTTCCTCGGCGTCCCGGTGCGGGTGCGCGAGACGGTGTTCGGCAACCTGTACCTCACCGACAAGCAGGGCCCGGGCGGCGCGCGCGAGGAGTTCTCCGCGGAGGACGAGGCGGCGGTCGTGGCGCTCGCGGCCGCGGCGGGCGTCGCGATCGAGAACGCGCGGCTCTACGGGCGCGCGAAGCAGGTCGGCGTCCTGGAGGACCGCGACCGGATCGCCCGCGACCTGCACGACGTCGTCATCCAACGCCTGTTCGCGTCCGCCATGACGCTCATGAGCGTGCAGCCGCTCGTCACGGACCCGAACGCCCGGACCCGGATCGAGGAGACCGTCTCGGACCTCGACGAGACGATCCGGCAGATCCGCTCGACGATCTTCGCGCTGCACACCGCGACCGACCCGGACGCGCCGTCGATCGAGGACCGGTTCCGCGCGCAGGCGGAGGCGGCGACGACGGTCCTCGGGTTCGCGCCGGAGGTGAGCGTCGAGGTCTCGTCGGAGGGCTCGGGCGCGGGCGTGTCCGACGGCGGCCCGAGCCTGCCCGCGGAGGTCGCGGACCAGCTCGTCGTGGTGCTCGGCGAGTCCCTGACGAACGTGGCCCGGCACGCGCAGGCGAGCACCGTCGTCGTGCACCTGGCCGTCACGGCGCACGAGGCGCGCCTGACGGTCACGGACGACGGCGTGGGGATCCAGCCCGGCGGGCGCCGTTCGGGCCTGCGGAACATGCAGGCGCGCGCCGCGGCGCTGGGCGGGTCGAGCACGGCGACCGCGCTCCCGGAGGGCGGTACGCGCCTGGAGTGGTGGGTCCCGCTCGTCTGACGCGACGCCGCGCCGTCAGCGGACGATGCGGCGCCCCGTGACGATGCGCGGCACGACCTTGATCACGCGGTCGCGCACGCCCGGCACGAACGTCTCGAGGGGCAGCGCGAGCAGCCGCTCCCGCTCGACCGGGTCGGTCACCTCGAACGTGCGGCCCACGAGCACGACGGACCATCCCGAGCGCGCGTCGGCGTCGAACTGGTCGACCTCGAACGCGACGACCGCCCGGCTCGCGGCGACCGCGAGCTTCGACCCCTCGGCGGTGCGGAACACGACGTCCGGGCCGTCGAGCACGAAGTTCACGGGCTGGATCGCCGGCAGCGCGTGGTCGGTGTAGACGATGCGGCCCACCGGCACGGTCGCGACGAGCGCGTAGCTCTCCTCGGGCGTGAGCTCGGCGAGCCCCGCCGACGCGCGCGGGCGCTCGACCGTCGCTGCCGCCGCGCCCCCCGCCGGTGCCCCGGTGCCGGCCCGCTCGACTGTGTCCATGCCGCCATCGTCGCGCCGCGGTGTCAGATCCGGGAGTGCCGAAGGTCCCGACGCCGCGTGGCCGCCCGGTCCGCCGTCGTCGGCCCCGGGTCCGTGCGACGGCGTGCCCTCGGACCCCGACGCCCGGTCGCCCCGCGCGCCGTCAGGCGCGTCGCGGCTCGCCACCGTGCCGCCGGTCCCCCACCGGCCCGTTCGCCCCGGCAGCGCCGGCCGTGCCCTGGCGCGACGCCTCCTCCTGGCGCAGCTCGGTCGCGAGCACCGCGACCTGGGTGCGGCGCTGGAGCCCGAGCGTCGCGAGGACGTGCGACACGTAGTTCTTGACGGTCTTCTCCGCGAGGTAGAGGCGCTTGCCGATCTCGCGGTTGGTCAGGCCCTCGCCGATGAGCGCGACGATCTGGCGCTCCTGCTGGGACAGGCCCTCGAGCCGGTCCGGCGTCTCGTCCGCGGCGTGGCGCAGACGCTCGAGCACGCGCGCGGTGCTGGCCGGGTCGAGCAGCGAACCGCCCGCGGCGACCGTGCGCACGGCGCCGACGAGGTCGGACCCGTGGATCTGCTTGAGCACGTACCCCGAAGCGCCCGCGAGCACGGCCTGGAACAGCGCCTCGTCGTCGGCGAACGACGTGAGCATGAGGCAGCCGACCTCGGGCAGCTCGGAGCGCACCTCGCGGCACACCTCGACGCCCGAGCCGTCGGGCAGGCGCACGTCGAGGATCGCGACGTCGGGTCGCGTCGCCTTGATGCGCGCGAGGGCGGACGCGGCGGTGCCGGCCTCGCCGACGACGGTGATGTCGCCGGCCGCCTCGAGCAGCGCGGCGACGCCGCGGCGGACCACCTCGTGGTCGTCGAGCAGGAACACGCGGATCGGGTGGGGAGAGCCCATGCCCTCAACGTAGCCCGTCGCCGCGCGTTCCTCGCGCGCGGGAGGGCGTCGCGCCGCAGGTGGGGACCTTCGTCCCACGACCTGGAGCCGTGGGTCCCCACGACCGGGGGCCGACGCTCGGTGCGGGCCGCGCAGGCGGGGGCGTATCCAGGAGGAGTACGGGCGGCGGTGTCTCCCGCCGCGGAGGGCACGAGGGACCGAGGTGGTCACGGTGAGCGACTCGACGAGGCAGGTCGTGCTGGTCGGCGTGGACGGCAGCACGACGAGCGGCAAGGCCCTGGACTGGGCCGTGAAGGAGGCGGCGCGACGCGACGCGGACCTGCGCGTGCTGCACGTCGCCTACGTGCCCGTGATCGCGACGCCGTTCGTCGGCGGCGCGTACTACCCGACGGTCGAGGAGCTCGGCGAGATCGCCGGGCCCATCCTCTCGGCGGCCGCCGAGCGCGCCGCGCACGTGGACCCGTCCGTGCCCGTGCGGACCGCGCTGCGGTCCGGGCCGCCCGCGGAGGCGCTGCTCGACGAGGCGAAGGACGCCGACCTCGTCGTGGTGGGCTCGCGCGGGCTGGGGTCCGTGGGCTCGATGTTCTTCGGCTCGGTCGGGGCGCGTCTGGCCGCGCGCTCGCCGGTGCCGGTCGTCGTCGTGCCGCCGGTCGCGGACGCCGGCGAGCGGACGACGGACGTCGTGGTCGGCGTCGACGGGTCCGTGCACGGCGACGCGGCGCTGCGGTTCGCGCTCGACGAGGCCGCCCGCACGGGTGGTCGCGTCGTCGCGGTGTGCGCGTGGCGCCTGCCCGTGGGGCCCCTGTGGGAGGAGAACCCCGCGTTCTACACGGCGGTCGAGCGCGACGCGCGGGCCGAGGCGTCGCGCACCGTCGAGGCGGCGCTCGCGCGCGTGCGGTCCGCCGAGCACGCCGACGTCCTCGTCGAGACGTTCGTCGTCGACCGCGAGCCGTCCGTCGCGATCCGCGAGGCGGCCGCGGGGGCGGCGCTGACCGTCGTCGGCTCGCGCGGCCGGGGCGAGCTGCGCGGGATGCTGCTGGGCTCGGTGAGCCAGCAGGTGCTGCACCACGCGACGCACGCCGTCGCCGTCGTGCACGCCGGCAAGCCCTGAGGCCGCTCAGGCCCAGGGGTCGGTGATCTCGCGCAGGCGCGCGAGCTGGCGTCGCAGCGACGCCATCCCGCGCGCCCCGAGGTGCGCGGTCCACTCGGCCTCGACGCGCGCGACCTCCGCGGCCGCGATGCGCGAGGCCTCCTCGCCGCGCGCGGTGACGCGCACGAGCCGGGCGCGGCCGTCGGCCGGGTCGGGGACGCGCTCGACGTAGCCCGCGGCCTCGAGCTGGTCCACGAGGAACCCGGCCGTCTGCTTGGTGATCTCGGCCGCCTCGGCGAGCTCGGTGAGCCGTGTGCCGTGCGGCCCGACGCGCTGGAACACGCGGAGCTGGGCGGGCGTCGCGTCGTCGAACCCGGCCTCGCGGACCGCCGCGTACACGCGCAGCTCGAGCGCGCGGTAGGGGATGAACAGGAGCAGCCCGGTGTTGAGCTCGTCCTGCTCGCTCACGCGCGTCGCCTCCCGGGGCCGTCAGGGGTTGTCATGGTCAGATGGACTGACTAAACTCGTCAGATCATCGTATCAGTTCTGGAGGCGCTCCCATGAGTGCACCCGACTACTGGATGACCCAGGACGAGGTGTGGGCGGCCGTCGCCCGTGCCCGGGCCACCTTCGTCGACCTCGTCGCCGGGCTCGACCCGGCCGCCTGGGAACGCCCGAGCCTGTGCGCCGGGTGGCGCGTCCACGACGTCGCGGCGCACCTCACCCTCGCCCCCACCGCCACCTACGGTGCGCTCGTGCGCGGCCTCGTGCGGGGTCGCGGGAGCTTCGACCGGACGATGGACCTCCTCACGCGCGAGGCGGGGACGCGCCCGCGCGAGGACGTCGTCGCGGCGCTGCGCGCGACCGTCACCTCGCGCCACCTCGCGCCCGGCACGGTGCCGCGCGTCGCGCTCGTCGACGCGCTCGTCCACACCCAGGACGTGGCCGTCGCGCTCGGCGTCCCCGTCCACGCCCCGCCCGTCGCGGCACGCGAGGCGGCCGAGCGCGTGTGGGCCGTGTCCTTCCCGTTCCGCGCACGGCGCCGCCTCGCCGGGTTCCGCCTCGTCGCCGACGACGTGCCCTGGCACCGCGGCGACGGCCAGCAGGTCACGGGCTCCATGACCGCCCTGCTCCTGCTGCTCACCGGGCGACCCGCGGCCCTCGCCCACCTCGACGGGGACGGCGCGCACGTCCTCGCCCGCTCGCTCGCGCCGCACGACCGGGAGGAGCTCCCATGAGCACGCTCGCCCAGGTCCTCGCCGTCACGGCCGGCGTCCTGCACGTCGGCGTCGGGGTCGTCGAGGCCTTCTTCTTCCAGCGCCCGTGGGCCCAGCAGTTCCTGCTGCGCAAGCGCTCGTCGCCGCGCGAGGTGGACCTGTGGGCGTTCAACGTCGCGTTCTACAACGTCTTCCTCGGGCTGGGCACGGTCCTCGGCGTCGTGCTCGTCGCGCGAGGCCTCGTGGACGAGGGCCGCACCCTCGTGCTCTACACCGCGGGGTTCATGACGCTCGGCGGGATCGTCCTGTGGATCTCCGACCACCGGCTCTGGACCGGGACGCTCGGCCAGTCCGGGTTCGGGCTCGCGACCCTCCTCGCGACCCTCGCGTCCTGACCCTTCCCGCCGCCCGGGCCGTTGCTACGGTCGGGACGTGAGCAGCGCCGCGCAGCCCCTGCCCCACGACCCGTCCTGGCCGCGGGCCGGCGACTGGCCCGCGCCCGGCCCGGACGGCGTCGACCTCGCCGTCCTCGGCGTCCCGGCCTGGCGCACGTCGCTGTCCCCCACCGGCGCGCGCGCGACGCCCGCGGCCGTGCGCGACGCGCTGCGCCGGTTCAGCCCCGCCCTCGTCCCGGACCGCGCCCTGCCCGACGCCGGCCCCTCCGCCCGCGTGCGACCCGCCGTCGCTCCCGGTCCCGGTGCACCCGGCCCCGGTGCACCTGGTCCCGTTGCGCCTGCTCCCGCTGCGCCCGGTCCCGCCGCGCCTGCGGGTGCGGGCCGTCGGTGCGGAGCGCCGTCGGGTCGTGAGGGGCCGGTCGACCTGGACCGGCTCAGGTTCGCCGACCTCGGCGACGTCGAGGAACCGGACGGCGAGGAGGGCGAGGGGCGGACGCGCGCGGCGGTCCGCGCGGCGCTGGACCGGGCACGGCTGCTCGTCGCGCTCGGCGGAGACAACTCCGTGACCGTCGCGACCGCGCTCGGCGCGTGGGGCGACGACCTCGCGACCGCGGGTCTCGTCACGCTCGACGCCCACCACGACCTGCGCGACGGCGTCTCGAACGGGTCGCCCGTGCGTCGGCTCGTCGAGGCCGGGCTCGACCCGCGGCGGGTCGTACAGGTCGGCATCGCGGACTTCGCGAACTCCGCCGAGTACGCGCGGCGCGCGCTCGACCTCGGGATCACGGTCGTGCACGTCGACGAGCTGCGCCGCCGCGGCCCCGAGGACGTGATGCGCGCGGCGCTGGAGGTCGCGGGCGCGGGGGGCGGCCCGGTGCACCTCGACGTCGACGTGGACGTGTGCGACCGCTCCGTCGCGCCCGGATGCCCCGCGAGCGTGCCGGGCGGGATCGCCGCGTGGGAGCTGCGCGCGCTCGTGCGCGCCGCGGCTCGCGACGGCCGCCTGCGCTCCGCGGACGTCGTCGAGGTCGACGCGACCGCCGACGCCCCCGACGGGCGCACGGTCCGCCTCGCCGCGCTCTGCGTCCTCGAGCTCGCGGCGGGCCTCGCCCTCCGCGCGTAGCCCTCCGCCGAACATGCGGTCCTGGAGAGTCAGGCGCCCGGGACGGGCCAGAACCGCATGCTCGGCGGGTCGGGGGTGTCTCAGGGGACGCGGACGCCGTCCTGCCAGACCGCCGCGACGAGCGGGACGCCCGGCCGGTAGGCGAGGTGGGTGCGGCTCGGGGCGTCGAGCAGCACGACGTCGGCCCGGGCGCCGGGAGCGAGGTGCCCGACGTCGTCCCGCCGCAGCGCGAGCGCGCCGCCCGCGGTCGCGGCCCAGACCGCCTCGGCGACGGTCATCCGCATCTCGCGGACCGCGAGCGCGACGCACAGCGGCATCGACGACGTGTAGCTCGACCCGGGGTTGCAGTCGCTCGCGAGCGCGACGACGGCCCCCGCGTCGAGCAGGCGGCGCGCGTCGGGGTACGGCTGGCGCGTGGAGAACTCGACCCCGGGCAGCAGGGTCGCGACGGTGCCCGTCGTCCCGTCCGGGCGCGTGCCGTCCGGACGCGTCCGGTCCGGCCGCGTCCCGCCGCGCGACGTCGCGCCAGGCGACGTGCCTCCTGTCGCCGGCCCGGCGTCGGTCCACGAGCCCGCGAGCGCCGCGACGTCGTCGTCGGTGAGGTAGGTGCAGTGGTCGACCGCGGCGGCGCCGAGCTCGACCGCGAGCCGCACGCCCTCCCCCGGCCCGAGCTGGCCGGCGTGCACGCGGACGCCGAGCCCGGCGGCGGCCCCGGCCTCGAGGACGCGGCGGGACTGCTCGGGCGTGAACGCGCCCGTCTCGCAGAACACGTCGACCCACCGGGAGTGCGGCGCGCACGCCGCGAGCATGTCGCCGCAGACGAGGTCGACGTACTCGTCCGCGCGCCCCGCGTACTCGGCGGGCACGACGTGCGCCCCGAGGAACGTCACCTCGGGCGTCACCTCGCGCGCGAGCCGCACGGACCGCTCCTCGACCGCGACGGTCAGCCCGTACCCGCTCTTCACCTCGACGGTGGTCGTGCCCTGCCGCGCCGCCTCGTCGAGGTGTCGCGCGAGCCCGGCCCGCAGGACGTCGTCGGACGCGGCGCGCGTCGCGGCGACGGTGGAGCGGATGCCGCCCGCCTCGTACGGGCGGCCGGCCATGCGCGCCTCGAACTCGGCGGCGCGGTCGCCCGCGAACACGAGGTGGGTGTGCGCGTCCACGAACCCGGGCACGACGGCACGCCCCTCCGCCTCGACGACGCGGTCGGGCGCGCGACCGAGCACCTCCTCCACGCCGGCCGCGCACGCGCGCTCCGGGCCGGCCCAGGCGACCCGACCGCCGTCGAGCAGCAGCGCGGCGTCGCGCACGACGCCCGTCGGGTCGTCCACGGGGTCGACGCCGACCGCCTCGGGGGCGTTGGTCGTCAGCTCGCCGATCCCCAGGACCAGCGTGGCCGGGTGCACGCCGCCCGGGTGCTCCACCTCGCGCACGTCACACCTCCTGGACCGCGACGGCGTCGCTCTCCAGCGCGGGCACGCGCAGCCCGCCCCGCGCGGCGGCCGCGACGGCGTCGTCGTACCCGGCGTCGACGTGGCGCAGCACACCGAGGCCGGGGTCGTTCGAGAGCACGCGCGCGAGCTTGGCCGCGGCGAGGGGCGTGCCGTCCGCGACGGACACCTGGCCCGCGTGGATCGAGCGGCCCATGCCGACGCCGCCGCCGTGGTGGATCGAGACCCACGTCGCGCCCGACGACGCGGCCGTGAGCGCGTTGAGCAGCGGCCAGTCCGCGATCGCGTCGGAGCCGTCGGCCATCGCCTCCGTCTCGCGGTACGGGGACGCGACCGACCCGGCGTCGAGGTGGTCGCGGCCGATGACGACCGGCGCGCGCACCGCGCCCGACGCCACGAGGTCGTTGAACGCGAGGCCCGCGTGGTCGCGCTCGCCGTGCCCGAGCCAGCAGATGCGCGCGGGCAGACCCTGGAACGCGACCCGCTCCTGGGCGGCGCGGATCCAGCGGTGGAGGTGGTCGTCGTCGAACAGGTCGAGCACGGCGGCGTCGGTCGCGGCGATGTCGCGCGGGTCGCCGGACAGCGCGGCCCACCGGAACGGCCCCTTGCCCTGCGCGAACAGGGGCCGGATGTACGCGGGCACGAACCCCGGGAAGGCGAACGCCCGGTCGTACCCGCCACGGCGCGCCTCGTCGCGGATCGAGTTGCCGTAGTCGAACACCTCGGCACCCGCGTCGAGGAACCCGACCATGCCCTCGACGTGCCGGGCCATGGACTCGCGCGCGCGGTCGGTGAACTCGTCGGGCTTCGCCGCGGCGTAGTCCGCCCACTCGTCGACCGACACCCCGACCGGCAGGTACGACAGCGGGTCGTGCGCCGACGTCTGGTCCGTGACGACGTCGACCTCGACCCCGCGCCGCAGGAGCTCGGGGACCACGACCGCGCTGTTCCCCTCGACGCCCACCGACAGCGCCCGGCGCTCGCGCCGGGCGTCCTCGACGTGCCGGACCGCGGCGTCGAGGTCGTCGGCGACCACGTCGAGGTACCGCTCGCGCACGCGCCGGTCGAGGCGCGACCGGTCGACGTCGACGACGAGGCACGCGCCCCCGTTGAGCGTCACCGCGAGCGGCTGCGCGCCGCCCATGCCGCCGCACCCGCCGGTGAGGGTCAGCGTCCCGGCGAGCGTCCCGCCGAACCGCTGGGCGGCGACCGCGGCGAGCGTCTCGTACGTGCCCTGGAGGATGCCCTGCGCGCCGATGTAGATCCACGACCCGGCCGTCATCTGCCCGTACATCGTCAGGCCCATCGCCTCGAGCCGGCGGAACTCGGGCCACGTCGCCCAGTCCCCCACGAGGTTGCTGTTCGCGAGCAGCACGCGCGGCGCCCACTCGTGCGTCCGCAGCACCCCGACCGGCTTGCCCGACTGCACGAGGAGCGTCTCGTCGTCCGCGAGCGTCGTGAGCGTGCGGATGATCGCGTGGTAGCTCGGCCAGTCGCGCGCCGCCCGGCCCGTGCCGCCGTAGACGACGAGGTCGTCGGGTCGCTCCGCGACCTCGGGGTCGAGGTTGTTCATGAGCATCCGCAGCGGCGCCTCGGTCTGCCAGGACCGCGCGGTGAGGGTCGTGCCGCGCGGCGCACGGACGGGGACGGGCGTGCCGAGGCGGTGGGTCGGCTCGTGGGTCATGGTCGGCTCGCTCCTTCGGGGACGGCTCAAGGGGGTCAGGCCAGGTGCCCGACGGCGGCGCTCGCCGCCGCGGTCACGGCACCCGTCGTGACGAGGTGGGTCACGGCCTCGATCTCGGGCGCGAGGTGGCGGTCCGGTCCGGGGCCCGCGGCGGCCGTGCTCACGAGGTCGCGCACGGCGCCCGTCCCCCGCGCCGGGTGCAGGGGCCCGCCGTCGCAGCGCAGGTCGAGGGCGCGCGTCGCCGTGAGGAGCTCGATCGCGAGGACGCGGCCCAGCCCGTCGACCGCGCGGCGGAGCTTCCGTGCTCCCGCCCAGCCCATGGACACGTGGTCCTCCTGCATCGCCGACGACGGGATCGAGTCGACGCTCGCCGGGGCCGCGATCCGCTTGAGCTCCGAGACGATCCCCGCCGCCGTGTACTGCGCGATCATCAGCCCGGAGTCGACGCCCGGGTCGTCCGCGAGGAACGGCGGCAGGCCCTCGTTGCGGGCCTTGTCGAGGAACCGGTCCGTGCGGCGCTCGCTCATGCTCGCGACGTCGGCCGCGGCGATCGCGAGGAAGTCGAGCACGTACGCGACCGGGGCGCCGTGGAAGTTGCCGTTCGACTCGACGCGCCCGTCCACCGTGACGACCGGGTTGTCGATCGCCGACGCGAGCTCGCGCCCCGCGACGGTGGCCGCGTGGTCGAGCGTGTCGCGCGCGGCACCGTGCACCTGCGGTGCGCACCGCAGCGAGTACGCGTCCTGCACCCGGGTGCACTCGGGGCGACCCTCGGCGTCGAGCGTGCGATGGCTCGCGACGACGGGCGAGCCGTCGAGCAGCGCGCGCAGGTTCGCGGCCGACGCCGCCTGCCCGGGGTGCGGCCGCATCGCGACGAGGTCTTCGGCGAACGGCGCGTCCGAGCCGAGCAGCGCCTCGACGCTCGCCGCCGCCGCGACGTCGGCCGTCGTGAGCAGGGACCGCAGGTCGTGCAGCGCGAGGCACAGCATGCCGAGCATGCCGTCCGTGCCGTTGATGAGCGCGAGGCCCTCCTTCTCGCGCAGCGCGAGCGGCGCGATCCCGGCCGTGGCGAGCGCGTCAGCGGCGGGCACGAGGGCCCCCGTCGCGTCGCGGACCTCGCCCTCGCCGAGCGCCGCGAGCGCCACGTGCGCGAGCGGCGCGAGGTCGCCCGAGCAGCCGAGCGACCCGAACTCGCGCACCACGGGTGTGATCCCGGCGTCGAGCATCGCCGCGTACGTCTGCGCGACGACGGGGCGCGCCCCGGTCCGCCCGGTCGCCAGGGTCGCGAGCCGCAGGAGCTGCAGCGCGCGCACGACCTCCCGCTCGACCTCCGGCCCCGACCCCGCCGCGTGCGACCGCACGAGGCTGAGCTGCAGCTGCGCGCGCCGCTCGACGGGGATGTGCCGCCGCGCGAGCGCACCGAACCCGGTGGAGACGCCGTAGTGCGGGCGGTCGTCGTCCGCGAGGCCCTCGACGACGGCCCGGCTCGCCGCCATCGACTCGACCGCCGCGTCCGCGAGCCGGACGCGTGCGCCGTGCCGCGCGACGTCGACGACGTCGTCGATCGTCAGCGGGCCGTCACCCACGACGACGACGCGCGCGGCGCGGGCCGGGTCGGGGGCGAGGGTCGTCGTCGTGCCGGGGACGGCCGAGGAGTGCGTCGTCGCTGCCATGCCCTCAGGACACACCGCGCCCTGCCGCACCGGGAGCCCGAGGCGCGAGGTTCAGTCTGGGATCCCAGACACACCCCGGCGCCGAGCATGCGGTTGTGGCGCGTCAGCCCTCCAGGACGCGCCACAACCGCATGGTCGGCGTCGGGTCAGGCGCCGACGTACGCCGCGAGGTGCTCGCCCGTGAGCGTGGACCGCGCGGCCACGAGGTCGGCCGGCGTGCCCTCGAAGACGACGCGACCGCCGTCGTGCCCGGCACCGGGGCCGAGGTCGACGATCCAGTCGGCGTGCGCCATGACGGCCTGGTGGTGCTCGATGACGATCACGGACTTGCCCGAGTCCACGATCCGGTCGAGCAGGCCGAGGAGGTTGCGCACGTCGGCGAGGTGCAGGCCCGTCGTCGGCTCGTCGAGCACGATGACGCCGCCCTTCTCGCCGAGGTGCGTCGCGAGCTTGAGGCGCTGGCGCTCGCCGCCCGAGAGCGTCGTGAGGGGCTGGCCGAGGCTCACGTACCCGAGGCCCACGTCGTCGAGCCGCTCGAGGATCGCCTTCGCCGCCGGGACCTTCGCGTCGCCGGACGAGAAGAACTCGCGGGCCTTCGCGACCGGGAGGTCGAGCACGTCGGCGATGCTCAGGCCGCCGAGCGTGTAGTCGAGCACCGCGGGCTGGAACCGGCGCCCGCCGCAGTCCTCGCACGGCGTGGACACCGTCTCCATGAAGCCGAGCTCGGTGTAGATGACGCCCGCGCCCTTGCACTCGGGGCACGCGCCCTCGGAGTTGGCGCTGAACAGCGCGGGCTTGACCCCGTTCGCCTTCGCGAAGGCCTTGCGGACCGGCTCCAGGAGGCCCGTGTACGTGGCGGGGTTGGAGCGGCGCGACCCCTTGACCGCGCTCTGGTCGATCGTCACGACGCCCTCGCGCGGCGAGATCGAGCCCTCGACGAGCGAGCTCTTGCCGGAGCCGGCGACGCCCGTGACGACGACGAGCACGCCGAGCGGGACGTCGACGTCCACGTCCTGCAGGTTGTGCGCGTCCGCGCCGCGGATCTCCAGCGCGCCGGTCGCGGTGCGCACGTCGTCCTTGACGGACACGCGGTCGTCGAGGTGGCGGCCCGTGACGGTGTCGCTCGCGCGCAGGCCCTCGACCGTGCCCTCGAACATGACGCGCCCGCCGTCCGTGCCCGCGCCGGGGCCGAGGTCGACGACGTGGTCGGCGACCCGGATCGTCTCCGGCTTGTGCTCGACGACGAGCACCGTGTTGCCCTTGTCGCGCAGCTGGAGCAGGAGGCGGTTCATGCGGTCGATGTCGTGCGGGTGCAGCCCGACCGTCGGCTCGTCGAACACGTACGTGACGTCGGTGAGCGACGACCCGAGGTGGCGCAGCATCTTGATCCGCTGCGACTCGCCCCCGGACAGCGTGCCGGACGGCCGGTCGAGGCTGAGGTACCCGAGCCCGAGCTCGACGAACGACGCGAGGTTGTCGCCGAGCGCCGTGACGACGGGGGCCATGTTCGGGTCGTCGAGCTCGCGGATCCACGCCGCGAGGTCGGTGATCTGCATGGCGCACAGGTCGGCGATGTTGACGCCGCGGATCTTCGACGACCGCGCCGACTCCGACAGCCGCGTGCCGCCGCAGTCGGGGCACGGCGCGAACGTGGCCACGCGCTCGACGAACGCGCGCACGTGCGGCTGGAGCGAGTCGACGTCCTTGGAGAACATCGCCTTCTGGAGCTTGGGGATGAGGCCCTCGTAGGTGAGGTTCATGCCCGCCGCCTTGATCTTCGTCGGCTCCTTGTAGAGGAAGTCCTGCCGCTGCTGCTCGGTGAACTCGCGGATCGGGCGGTCGCCCGGGAAGAACCCGGACTCGACGAAACCGCGCACCATCCAGCCGTCGGCCGTGTACCCCGGGACCTTGATCGCGCCGTCGAGGAGCGACTTCGAGTCGTCGAAGATCTCCGTGAGGTCGAGGTCGGAGACGGACCCGCGGCCCTCGCACCGCGGGCACATGCCGCCGTGGTAGATCGCGTTGCGCACGATCGTCTTCTCGCCCGTGGCCGACGTCATGATGCCGCTCGCCTTGCGCGCGGGGACGTTGAACGAGAACGCGGTGGGCGGGCCGACCTGCGGATCGCCGAACCGGCTGAACAGCACGCGCAGGATCGCGTTCGCGTCCGTCACCGTGCCGACCGTCGAGCGCGGGTTGGCGCCGAGGCGCTCCTGGTCCACGACGATCGCCGTCGTCAGGCCCTCGAGCACGTCGACGTCCGGGCGGTCGAGCGTCGGCATGAAGCCCTGGAGGAACGCCGGGTACGTCTCGTTGATGAGGCGCTGCGACTCCGCCGCGACCGTGTCGAACACGAGCGAGCTCTTGCCCGAGCCCGAGACCCCCGTGAACACCGTGAGGCGCCGCTTGGGGATCTCGACGCTCACGTCCTGCAGGTTGTTCGACCGGGCCCCCTGGACCCGGATGACGTCGTGACCGTCCGCGTCCCTCGGCACCGAGGTCTGCGGGTCCGTCGTCGTTGCCGTGCTCATCTCGTGTCTCCTCGTCGTCGAGCTCGTCGCGCGGCCACCGCCGGGCCGCCGTCACCACGGACCGCCCGACCCTCGGCACCCCGGTGAAGAGTCTGCCCGAGAGCCGGTCGGTCCGGCGCAGGGTTCGTGCTGGGCCCGCGCGACCGACCTGGTCACAGGACCGGTCGCGCGGGCGGAACTCATCGCGGCGCGAGCCGCACGAGCGGGTACTGCCGGTCGGCCTTGGCCTGGTACCTCGCGATGCGCGGTTGCGCCGTCGCGACGCGCTGCCACGCGCGCTCCCGGTCCGCGCCGTCGAGCACCCGGGCCGTCACGGGGACCGGCGCGCGGCCGGGCAGCTCGACCGCGACGTCGTCGGGGTGCGCCGTGAGGTTGGCGTGCCAGTCCGGGTTGCGGCTGCCACCCCCGGACGCGACCACGAGGACGGCGTCGCCGTCGTCCGGGAGCCACATGAGCGGCGTCTCGCGCGGCACGCCGCTGCGGCGGCCGACCGTGTGCAGCACGAGGACGTCCATCCCCAGGAACGTGGCCTTGCCGCCGCGGACCTTGCGCACGAGCCGCTCGTTCGAGCGGCGTTGCATCCAGCGCGAGAACCGTCCTGGTGTGCCCGGGACCCGTGCCGTGCCGTCCGTCGTCCGTCGTCCGGTGCTCATCGTCGTGCTCCTCCTGCGTCGGTCCGAAAGTGCCTGCGCGGCCGCGCCCGTCGCGACCCGCCCGTCCGCGCCGTCGTGCCTCGCCCGGGTGGCCGGGGACGACGGCGTCCCTCACCGCTCGTCGAGCACCTCGCCGTCGAGCGCCTCGTGCTCGGTCGTGAGGCCGAGGGTGGCGCCCACGAGCGGGACGTCCCGCGCCGCCTGCGCCGCGACCTGCATCGCGTCGGCCGACTCCCAGCGCCAGATGTCGAGGTACGACCCGTCCTCGAGCCGGACGAGCGTCGCCGCGGAGAACGCGGGGTGCGCCGCGCGCAGCCCCTGGATCAGCGTGCTGCGCTGCTCGAGCATCTGGGCCAGCCGGCCCGTCTCCACCGTGTACCGGTGCGTCCTGACGACGGCCATGGTCGTCTCCTCCCGATCCCGCCCGGCGCCTCTCGCCGGGCACTTCCAGGCTCGTGCCGGGCGGCCGCGCGAACAACGGCCGATCCCGTAACGGTGGTTGCGCCCGGGGTTAACGACCGCGACGATCGTCGGGTGGAGCTGCGCGACATCGAGATCTTCCTGACGCTCGCCGAGGAGCTGCACTTCGGGCGCACCGCGGAGCGCCTGCACGTGTCCGCGCCGCGCGTGAGCCAGGCGATCGCGAAGCAGGAGCGCCGGATCGGCGCTCCCCTGTTCGAGCGCACGAGCCGCCGCGTGACCCTCACGCCGCTCGGCGAGCAGCTGCGCGCGGACCTCGAGGCCGGGTACCGCCGGATCCTCGACGGCGTCGAGTCCGCGACGAACGCCGCACGCGGCGCGCGCGAGACCCTGACGTTCGGCGTCATGGGGCCGATGTGGCAGGAGATCGCGCCCGTCACCGCGCTGTTCCGCCGGCGCAACCCCGACGTCGACCTGCGCATGCGCGAGGTCCGGCTCGACGAGCCGTTCCGCCTCCTGCGCGACGGCGAGGTCGACGTCGCGCTCCTGTGGCTGCCCGTCGAGGAGAAGGACCTCGCCGTCGGGCCGGTGACGTTCGCGGAGCCGATCGTGCTCGCCGTGGGCCGCACGCACCCGCTCGCGACGCGCTCGTCCGTGCCCGTCGCCGAGCTCGCGGAGCACACCGTGCTCCCGTCGGGCCTGCCCGTGCCCGACTACTGGGAGGACGCCGTGAGCCCCGTGCCGCGCAGCGACGCCGACCGCGGCGGCGCGACGCCGACGCGCGAGGAGGTGCTGTGGCGCGTCATGTCCGGCGACGGCGTCGCGTTCGCGTGCGCGCAGGGCATCCGGTACCTCGAGCGCTCCGACGTCGCGTACGTGCCGATCGACGAGGCTCCCGTCCTGCGCTGGGGCCTCGTGCGCCGCACCGGGCCGATCCCGCCGCTCGTCGCGGAGTTCTCGCAGATCGCCGCGGAGCTCGGGCCGCTCACGCTCGCGCTCGACCTCGAGCCGGCCGGGTCGACCGGCCGGCCCTGAGCCGCGCGCGTCAGGCGCGCTGCTGGATGCGGATCTCGTTGCCCGCGGGGTCGCGGAACGCGCAGTCCCGCACGCCGTACGGCTGGTCGACCGGCTCCTGCACCACCTCGGCGCCCGCGGCCTCGATCCGGGCGAACGTCTCGTCGACGTCCGGCGTCGCGAGGTTGACGCCGAAGTAGGCACCCTTGGCGACGATCTCCAGGAGCGCGCGCTTGTCGTCGTCGGTCAGACCCGGCGTCGCGGCCGGCGGGTGGAGCACGATCGACGTGTCCGGCTGGTCGGCCGGGCCGACGGTGATCCACCGCATCCCCTCGTAGCCGACGTCGTTGCGGATCTCGAAGCCGAGCACGTCGCGGTAGAACGCGAGCGACGCGTCGGGGTCCGTCTGGGGCAGGAAGCTGGAGTTGATGGTGAGTTCCATGCCCTCGACGCTAGGACCGGCGCGAGGCCCGCGCTTCTCGATTCCTGACCGGTCGCGTCACGCGGCGCGCGACGCACGCCGGCATGCCGTCCAGCCGCTCGGCGGGGGCCTCCGCGCGGGTGGTGGCCGCCGTCCCGGGCGCGACCCGCGCGCCGCCCGGCACGACGCCGTCGTCCGCGGCCTCGGCCGCCCGCCGCCGGTACACGCTCGGGGGCGTCCCCACGAGCTCGGTGAAGCGCGTGCTGAACGTCCCGAGCGACGAGAACCCCACCGCGAAGCACACGTCCGTGACGCTCAGGTCGCCGCGCCGCAGGAGCGCCTTCGCGCGCTCGATCCGCCGCGTCATGAGGTACGCGTAGACCGTCTCGCCGTACGCGGCGCGGAACTCGCGGCTCAGGTGGCCGGCGGACACGTGCACGCCGGCCGCGAGCGCCGCCACGTCGAGCGGCTGCGCGTACTCGCGGTCGATCCGGTCCCGGACGCGCCGCAGCCGCGCGAGGTCGCGCAGGCGCTGGTCGTCGGGGAGGGTGGCCACGCCTCGATCGTGCCACGGCCCTACCGTGGTCCTCATGCCGAGCGACGTCCCCGCCGCGCGCCAGGCCGTGCGGGTCCTGGCGTACCTCGCCGCGCAGGCCGGCCCCTCGCCCGCGGCGGCCGTCGCGCAGGGCCTCGGGCTCCCCCGCTCGACCGTCTACCACCTGCTGTCCGTGCTCGTGGACGAGGGGTTCGTGACCCACCTCCCGGAGGAGCACCGGTACGGGCTCGGGACGGCCTCGCTCGCCCTCGGGTCCGCGTACGCGCGGCAGGCGCCGCTCGCCCGGCTCGCGCGGCCCGTCGTCGCGCGCCTCGTCGAGACGACGGGCGAGAGCGCGCACCTCGCCGTCCTCAACGGTCGCGAGGTGCTCTACCTCGTCGAGCAGCGCGCGCCGCGCCGCCCCACGCTCGTGACCGACGTCGACGTCCGGCTCCCCGCGCACCTCACCGCGAGCGGGCGTGCGGTCCTCGCGGGTCTGCCCGCCGCGCAGGTCCGCGCGCTCTTCCCGAGCGCCGCCGCGTTCGCCGACCGCACGGGCGTCGGGCCGCAGTCGCTGAGCGCGCTGCGCGACGTCCTGCGCGGCGTGCGCCGGCGCGGCTGGGCCGAGGAGGACGGCGAGGTGACGCCGGGCCTCGCGTCGGTCGCGCAGGCCGCCGTCGACCACACCGGCCTGCCCGTCGCGGGCATCGCCCTCACCTTCTGGTCCGACGACGCCCCGCCGGCCCGGCGCGCCGAGCTCGCCGCCGCCGTCGGGCACGCCGCCGCAGAGGTGAGCCGCCGGCTCGGCGTACGTCGGCCGCAGTAGCGCCGCCGAGCATGCGGTCGTGGCTCGTCCGGTCGTCGCGACGCGCCACAACCGCATGGTCGGCTCGTGGGATGCGGGGATCGGGGGCGAGGAGGACAGTGGGCATTGCGACCCTCGACGAACCGGACTACTTTTTTCGGTGTGCCGAACTTTGCTTCCCGGATAGCCGGAACCTGCCTCCGGCGCGCGGCAGCCGCCGCGTGCGCGGGCGCGCTCGCGCTCGGGGCGTGCTCGGCCGGGACGGACGCCGGGACGCCCCCGCCCGACGACGGACGGCCCGTCGTGCTCACGACGTTCACCGTGCTCGCGGACATGGCCGAGAACGTGGCGGGCGAGCACCTGCGCGTCGAGTCGATCACCAAGGTCGGCGCCGAGATCCACGGCTACGAGCCCACGCCCGGCGACGTCCGCCGGGCGACCGAGGCCGACCTGGTCCTCGACAACGGCATGGGACTGGAGGCGTGGTTCGCGCGCTTCGTCGCGGACCTCGACGTGCCGCACGTCGTCGTGAGCGAGGGCGTGGACCCGATCCCCCTCGGCGACGACACCGCCGAGGAGTACCGCGGCAAGGACAACCCGCACGCGTGGATGTCGCCCGTCCAGGCCCAGCACTACGTCCGGAACATGGCGGACGCGTTCGCGGAGCTCGACCCGGCGCACGCCGACGACTACGCCGCCAACGCCGCCGCGTACTCCGCCGAGCTCGCCGCGGTGCACGACGAGCTGACCGCCGCGCTCGACGCGCTGCCCGCGACCCATCGCGCGCTGGTGACGTGCGAGGGCGCGTTCCCCTACCTCGCGCGCGACGCGGGGCTGACCGAGCAGTACCTGTGGGCGGTGAACGCCGAGCAGCAGGCCACACCGCGCTCCGTCGTCGCCGCCATCGAGTTCGTCGAGGAGAACGACGTGCCGGCCGTGTTCTGCGAGTCCACCGTCTCCGACAAGGCGATGCGCCAGGTCGCGCTCGAGTCGGGCGCCGCGTTCGGCGGGACGCTCTACGTCGACTCGCTGTCCGCGCCCGACGGCCCCGTCCCGACGTACCTCGACCTCCTGCGCCACGACGCGGAGACGATCGTCGCGGCCCTGACCGGCGCGGGCGGCGACGCGTGAGCGCGGGCGGACGGGCGGCGTCGGGCACGCCCGCGATCGACGTGCGCGACCTCACCGTGCACTACGGCGACGTGCTCGCGCTCGACGGCGCGACGCTCGCGCTCGGCTCGTCGCACGGGCCGGGCACGGTGTGCGGGCTCGTGGGCATGAACGGCTCGGGCAAGTCGACGCTGTTCAAGGCCGTCATGGGCATGGTGCGCCCCGACCGCGGCACCGTGCTGCTCGACGGCGCACCGCCCGCACGCGCCCGCCGCGCCCAGGCGGTGGGCTACGTGCCGCAGAGCGAGGACGTGGACTGGGCGTTCCCGCTCAGCGTGCGCGACGTCGTCATGACGGGGCGGTACGGCTACCAGGGGTTCACGCGGCGCACCCGGCCGGCCGACCGGGAGGCGGTCGAGCACGCGCTGGAGCGCGTGGATCTCGCCGACCTCGCCGACCGGCAGATCGGCGCGCTCTCGGGCGGGCAGCGCAAGCGCGCGTTCGTCGCGCGCGGGCTCGCGCAAGGGGCGACGCTCCTCCTGCTCGACGAGCCGTTCGCGGGCGTCGACAAGCGCACCGAGGCGACGATCACCGCGCTCCTGCGCGAGCTCGCGGCCGGCGGCGCGACCGTGCTCGTCTCGACGCACGACCTGCACGCGCTGCCCGAGCTCGCCGACGAGGCCGTGCTGCTCCAGCGGCGCGTCCTGCTGCACTCGACGCCCGCGGAGGTGCTGCGGCCCGAGAACCTCGCGCTCGCGTTCGGCGTGGAGGTGGCCCCGTGAGCGACCTCGCCGCCGCACTCCTCGAACCGCTGTCGTTCGAGTTCCTGCGCACCGCGCTCGCCGTCACGGTCACCGCCGGGATCGTGTGCGGCGTGCTGTCGTGCTGGCTCGTGCTCGTCGGGTGGTCGCTCATGGGCGACGCCGTCTCGCACGCCGTGCTGCCCGGCGTCGCGCTCGCGTACGTGGTGGGGGCGCCGTTCGCGCTCGGCGCGCTCGTGTTCGGGCTGCTCGCGGTGCTGCTCATCGGCGCGGTGCGCGACACGTCGCGCGTCAAGGAGGACGCCGCGATCGGCGTCGTGTTCACGACGCTGTTCGCGCTGGGCCTCGTGCTCATCTCCGTGACGCCGAGCCAGACGGACCTCAACCACATCCTGTTCGGCAACCTGCTCGGGGTGTCGCGCGCCGATCTCCTGCAGGTGCTCGTGCTCGGCGCCGTGACGCTCGCCGCCGTCGTGCTCAAGCGGCGCGACCTCACGCTCTACGCGTTCGACCCGACGCACGCCCACGCGATCGGCCTCTCACCGCGCCGGCTCGGGGCGCTGCTGCTCGGACTGCTCGCGCTCACGGTCGTCGTCGCGCTCCAGGCCGTGGGCGTCGTGCTCGTGGTCGCGCTGCTCATCACGCCCGGCGCGACGGCCTACCTGCTCACGGACCGCTTCTCCCGCATGCTGTGGATCTCGCCGCTCGTCGCGGCGGTGTGCGGGGTCGTGGGCATCTTCGTCAGCTACTACCTGGACACCGCGTCCGGCGGGACGGTCGTGGTCGCGCTCGGCGTGGTGTTCGCGCTCGCGTACCTGTTCAGCCCGCGGCACGGCCTCGTGGGCGCGCGGCTCGCAGCGGCCCGGCGGCGTCGGCGCGTCCGCGCCTGACCCGCGCGGCGCGGCCCGCCCGGCGTTGCCGGACGCGTCGCCCCCGTGCGCTGTGTGCGAAATCTCCAGGAAATCGCCCCCGATTCCCTGGTGCTTCTCAGGTTCGACCGGGAGACTGGTCGGCATGTCAGCGAGGACGAGCGAACCCACGACGCCGCAGCGCACGCGTCCGTCCGCCCGGTTCGCCGCGGCGAGCCTGCTCGCGCTGGCCATGATGCTCCCGATGTGCTCCACGGCGACCGCCGCCGAGGTCCAGCAGCTCATCGCGGACGCGCAGGTCCAGACAGAGTCGATCGGCGACGACCTCGACCGCGTGCACGCCCAGCTCCCCGCCCTCCACCCCGTGCTCCGCAACGACGTCCTCGACGCCGTCGAGTCGGTCGAGGCCGCGACGGACGAGGCGCGCTCCGCGCTCGACCGCGCGACCGACGGCGACGAGGCCGCGGACGGCCGGGCCGCCGTCGCCCTCGCCGACGCCCAGGTCGCCCTCGACGCGGCGGCCGCGCAGCTGCGCCACGTGACCTCGCTCGCGCACGACGCGGGCGAGGGCGTCGCCGTGACGCTGGAGCGGCTCCAGGCGCACATCGACGCGCTGCGCGGCGAGACGAGCCGCGCGGGGGCCTGAGCCTTCCCCGCCCCCGGGTGTGGCAGTTAGTCCGAATGATTCCGCTTGTCCGTTTTTCACGGACAACGGGGAGAACTCCCCCTGTTCAGACACATACGCAATGCCCCACAATGAGGGCCGCAGTCGCGCGGACCGACCCGTCCGCGCCGGACTCGACCACGTCGGCCCCATCAGAAAGCAGAAGAGACCCATGGCCCAGCAGTACCCCACCGCTCCCCAGGCCCCCGCCGGCTACGCCGCCCCGATCGAGGACCCGGGCAAGACCCTGGGCATCGTCGGCTTCGTCCTCGCGTTTGTCTTCGCGATCGCCGGCATCGTCGTCAGCGCGATCGCCCGCAAGAAGAGCAAGGAGGCGGGCTTCGACAACCAGCTCGCCAAGTGGGGCCTCATCCTCAGCATCGTCTTCACGGTGCTCGGCGCGATCGGCTTCATCCTCTACATCGTGGCGATCGCGGCGCTCGTCGCGAACGGCGAGGTCACCACGTACTGACCCCGCGCGCTCCCGGCGGCCGCCGTCCCGCACGGGGCGGCGGCCGTCGTCGTCCCCGGGCGGTTCCGCGTGCCCGGACCGCCCGACGCNGCCGTCGTGCGGTCCGCCCGCCGTCGTGCGGTCCGCCCGCCGTCGGACGGGTCGCGGAAGATCCGCGGTCCCGGCACGGTTGAGACGGCGCACGACCGCGCCGCCGGTGGACCACCGGCCCGCCGACGGCCGCCCGACCGCAGGAGCAGACGATGAGCGACGACACCACTTCCCCGCACCCGACGCCGTCCGGGACGCCGCCGACCGGCGCCCCCGGCCCCGCCGCGGTCGAGCTGGGCCTCGACACGTTCGGCGACGTGACCGCCGGACCCGACGGCACGCTCGTCAGCGGCGCGCGCACGATCCGCGACGTCGTCGAGGAGGCCGAGCTCGCCGACCAGGTCGGGGTCGACTTCTTCGGCGTCGGCGAGCACCACCGCGCCGACTTCGCCGTGAGCGCGCCCGAGGTCGTGCTCGCGGGCATCGCGACGCGGACCTCGCGCATCCGCCTCGGGTCCGCGGTGACCGTGCTCAGCTCCGACGACCCGGTGCGCGTCTTCGAGCGCTTCTCGACGCTCGACGCGCTGTCCGGCGGGCGCGCGGAGGTCATCCTCGGGCGCGGGTCGTTCATCGAGTCGTTCCCGCTGTTCGGCTACGACCTGGCGGACTACGAGGTGCTGTTCGAGGAAAAGCTCGACCTCTTCGTCCGCCTCCTCGACGAGGGTCCGGTCACGTGGTCGGGCACGACGCGCCCGGGCCTGACCGACCAGGAGGTGTGGCCCAAGACCGAGGGCGGGCGCCTGCGCACGTGGGTCGGCGTGGGCGGCTCGCCCGAGTCGGTCGTGCGCACCGCGCGGCACGGCCTCGGTCTCATGCTCGCGATCATCGGCGGCGAGCCCGAGCGGTTCCGCCCCTACGTGGACCTGTACCACCGCGCCGTCGAGGAGTTCGGCAACCCGGCGCTGCCCGTCGGCGTGCACTCCCCCGGCCACGTCGCCGAGACGGACGAGCAGGCGCAGGAGGAGGTCTACGAGCACTTCGCCGCGATGAACAACCGGATCGGCCGCGAGCGCGGCTGGCCGGCCTACCACCGCGGCCGGTTCGCCCACGACGTGCGCGACGGGTCGCTCTACGTGGGGTCGCCCGAGACGGTCGCGCGCAAGATCGCCCGGACCGTCCGCCTCCTGGGCGCGGGCCGGTTCGACCTCAAGTACTCGGCCGGGACGCTCCCGCACGCGGCGATGCTGCGCAGCATTGAGCTCTACGGCACGCAGGTCGTCCCGCGCGTGCGCGAGCTCCTCGCGGAGGGCTGACCCCCCGCCCGCCCGGCCGAACACGGGGTTGCTGTTGTTATCCGGCCTATGACGGCACCAACCCCGTGCTCGACGGCGAGGAAGCCCGTGCTCGGCGGGTCGGGTCCGCTGGTCGGGTCCGCTGGTCGGGTCCGGGTCGGGTCCGCTGGCCGGGTCGTCAGCGCCCGGCCGCGCGGAGGGCCGCCGCCTCGAGGTCGGGCGGGACGCCGACGGCGGGGCGGTCCGTGCGCTGCGGCGTCGTCTCTCCCGCGGCGTCGAGCGCGCGGAGCCACGCCCACGTGTCCTCGACGGTCTCGCGGACGTCGCGCGTGCGGAGCCCGAGCGCGTGCGCACGTGCCGTGTCCGAGCCGTGCAGCGCGTCGTGCAGGTCGCCCGGCGGGAGCCACACCGGGAGCTGGCTCCACGGCTCGATCCCCGCGGCGAGCACGGCCTCGGGCTCGACCCACACGAGCTCGGCGGGCGGGTTCCCGGCGGCCGCGGCGTCGGCGGCCGTCGCGGCGACGCACGCGGCGAGCAGGTCGCCCATGGTCGTGTGCCCCGGTGCGCTGACGACGTCGACCGGCCCGGACGCGCCCGCGAGCGCCGCGTCGAGCGCGAACGCGGCGAGGTCGCGTGCGTCGACGTACTGCAGCGGGAGGTCGGCCGGCCCGGGCGCGAGCACGGGCCCGCCGCGCGCGATCCGGCGCAGCCACCACGGCAGCCGGCCGACGTTCTCGCGCGGGCCCAGGATCAGCCCGGCGCGCAGCAGGATCGCGCGGTCCCCGAGCGCGTCGGTCGCGGCGATCTCGGCACCGCGCTTGGCGCGCGCGTAGTCGTCGTGGGTGGTGTCGTCGGGGTCGCCGTCGACCAGGTCCGCGGACTCGTCGGCGCCGCGCGCGGTGGGCAGCGGGTACACCGAGCGCGACGACACGTAGACGTACCGGTCGTCGCCGGGGAGCCGGCCCGCGAGCACGCGCGCGGCGTCGCGCACCGCCGCAGGCGCCCACGACCACGTGTCGACGACGACGTCCCACTTCTGCGGGACGTCGTCGTCCTGCAGCGCGTCGAGGCCGTCCGGCCGGGTGCGGTCGCCCACGAGCTGCCGGACGCCGTCGGGCACGGGCGCGCGGCCCCGGTTGAGGACGGTGACGTCCCAGCCGCGCCCGAGCGCGTCGTCGACGACGGCGCGCCCCACGAAGTCGGAGCCGCCGAGGACCAGGAGCCGAGTCATGCGCCTACCTTGGCGCCTCGCGGGCCCGCTTGCAGCCCGTTACGCCGCGGGCAGAGGGGCGGCCGCTCGTCGCCGGGCGGTCAGTCGGGGTCGGTCGGGTCGAGGGGCGCCTCGGGGTCGAGGTTGACGACGCCGCGCCGCCAGTAGCCGCGGACGTCGAGCCGGTCCGGGCGCACCCCGGAGCGGCGCAGGTCGCGGCGCACCGCCGCGAGGTCGGTCGCCTCGCCCGCGCCGACCACGTGCTCGTCGGCGTCGAGGGGGCCGAGCGCGCGGACCGCCTCGGCGAGCTGGCCCGGCCCGTCGGTCCGGTAGAGGATCTCGACGCTCGCCCGCCCGAGCTCGGCCTCGACGAACGCCTCGTCGACGGCGTCGCCGATCTCGACGATCGCGGTCACGGGCACGTCCGGCCCGACGGCGTCGACCCACCGCGCGAGGGCCGGGAGCCCGGTCTCGTCCCCGACGAGCAGGAGCCGCCCGACGCCGTCCGGCACGCCGCGTGTCGTCGACGGCCCGGCGAGCACGACCTCGTCGCCGGCCGCGGCGCGGGCCGCCCAGGCCGATGCCGGCCCGCCGGGCTCCCCGGGCGGGGCGCCGGGGAAGTCGTCGCCGTGCAGGACCCAGTCCACGTCGACCTCCGCCACGCCGTCGACGACGCGCGTCGCGCGCACGGTCATCTCGCGCGAGATCGAGACGACGCCGGCCGGGCGCTGCAGCGCGCCGTCGGCCGTGAGCGTGGGCGCGTGCAGGACGCCCGTCGCCGGGTCGGGCAGGAAGACCTTCACGTGGTCGTCGGGGCCGGGCGCGGCGAGCGTCGCGAGGCCGTGCCCGCCGCTGGTGCCGTGGTCGCCCGGGCGGGGTGCGCCGTCGGCCGTGGGGTCCGCGTCGCGGAACGTGATGCGTCGCAGCGCGTCGGACGTGCGCCGGACGGCGTGGACGCGGACGCGGCGCGGGACGGGGGCGAGGCGGGTGCGGGGTCGATCGGGCACGTGGAGATTGCACCACGACCCGCCCGCCCGCGCCGAGAACGGGGTTGCTGTCGTCATCCGGTGGATGACGACAGCAACCCCGTGGTCGAGAGCGCGCGATGCCGTGCTCGTCAGGCGAAGAACACCCGCAGGTCGGCGACGACGTCCTCGGGGACCTCGAGCGCCGCGTAGTGGCCGCCGCGCGGGAACTCGGACCAGTGCTCGATCCGGGCGTTGTCCCGCTCGGCGAAGGCGCGCAGCGTCTGGAAGTCGTCCTTGAACACGGCCACGCCGATCCGCCCCTGGCTCACGACGGGCTCCGCGCCCGACCGCTGCTCGGCGTAGTGGTAGCGCGCCGCCGTCGCGTAGGAGTTGGTGAGCCAGTAGAGCGTCGCCTGCGCGAGCACCTGGTCGGCGCTCACGAGGCTCGTCCCGTTGCCGAAGCTCTCGAAGAGCTCGTGGTACGCGAGGACGGCGACCGGCGAGTCGGCGAGGCCCGCGGCCACGGTCTGCGGCCGCGACGCGTTCATCGTGTTGTACGCGCCGACGGACTGGAACCACTGCATGTGGCCGAGCGCCGCGTACTCCTTCTCCCCGAAGCCGTCCATCTCCCCCTCCGCGCCCGAGGGGAACGAGAAGAGCTGGAGCACGTGGGCGCCGAGGAAGCCCGCGGGGTCGAGGATCGCGAGCTCGCGGCCGACCATCGCGCCGCCGTCGCTGCCGTGGATGCCGTACGAGTCGTAGCCGAGGTCGCGCATGAGGGTGTCGTAGGCCCGGGCGACGCGCGCCATGGTCCAGTCCGTGTCGCCGACGACGGGCGTCGAGAACCCGAAGCCCGGCATCGACGGGATGACGAGGTGGAACGCGTCCTCGGGGCGGCCGCCGTGCGCGACGGGGTCGACGAGCGGGTCGATCATGTCGAGGAAGTCGAGGATCGAGCCCGGGTAGGTGTGGGCGAGCAGCAGCGGCGTCGCGTCCTCGTGCTGCGACCGCACGTGCAGGTAGTGGATCGGCTGGCCGTCGATCTCGGTGCGGAACCCCGGGTACGCGTTCACGCGGTCCTCGACGGCGCGCCAGTCGAACGTCGTCCAGCGCCGGACCATGTCGCGCAGGTACGACTCGGGGGTGCCGTACTCCCAGGAGTCGCCGGGGGGCGGCGGGCGCGAAGCGGGTCCGCTCGAGCCGCTCGCGCAGGTCGTCGAGGTCGGCCTGGGGGACGTCGACGGAGAACGGACGGTGCTCGAGGGTCGTCGTGCTCATGGTTCCTCCTTCGTCGTGCGGGGCGTCCTGCCCTGCTCTCGTGAACGACACTACGGAGGGTTCCGGCACGGTTCTTTCCTTTATTCTGAGCGGGTTCGACGAACTTCCGACCTCTTCTCCGGAGGTACCCGTGGCCTCGACGTCGGCCCGCATGCTCGCCCTGCTCGGCCTGCTGCAGTCGCGCCCCGACTGGTCCGGCGCCGAGCTCGCCGCACGGCTCGGCGTGAGCGACCGCACCGTGCGCAACGACGTCGCCCGGCTGCGCGAGCTGGGCTACCCCGTCGACGCGGTGCGGGGGCCGGGCGGCCGGTACCGGCTGGGCGCGGGCGCGCGCCTCCCCCCGCTCCTGCTCGACGACGCCGAGGCCGTGGCCGTCGCCGTCGGGCTGCGGGCCGCGACCGGCACCGCCGGCTTCGAGGAGTCCGGGGCGTCGGCGCTCGCCAAGCTCGAGCAGGTCATGCCCGACCGGCTGCGGCGCCGCGTCGCCGCGCTGCGGTCCGCGAGCGCCGCGGGCCCGGCGAACACCGACTCGAACGTCGAGGACCCGGTCGTCGACCCGGACACGCTCACCGCCCTGGCCGACGCCGTGCGCGACCACCAGGGCCTGCGCGCGTACTACCGCGACGAGCCGGTCGAGCTCGAGCCGTACCGCCTCGTCGCGTGGCAACGGCGCTGGTTCCTCGTCGCGCGCGAGCCCGCGACCGGCCGCTGGGCGCCGTACCGCGTCGACTGGCTCGTACTGCGCGTGCCGGGCGGGCGACGGTTCACGCCCGTCGAGTTCCCGGGCGACATGACGGAGCTCGTCGTGCGCGAGGTCGCGCGCACCGGCTGGGCCGTGCACGCGCGCGTCGAGGTCGACGCCCCCGCCGAGGAGGTGCTGCGGCGCATCAACCCGACGGTCGGCACCGTCGAGCCGCTGCCGGACGGCCGCTGCGTCCTCGTCACCGGCGGCGACAGCGTCGAGGTCGTGGCGGTGTGGGTCGGCATGCTCGGCCTCGACTTCCACGTCACCGACCCGCCCGGCCTCGTGGACCACGTGCGGTTGCTGTCCGAGCGCTATGCGCGGGCCGTCCCGGGCTGAGGCCGGGCCCCTCTCCCGCCGAGCACGGGGTTGCTGTCGTCATCGCCGTCTTTCGGGCAGCGACCCCGTGCTCGACCGCGCGGAAGGTCGTTCTCGGCGGGGCCCGGTGCCGGGCCGGAGCGGTGCCCGACGGCGGTGCTCGCCCGCGTGGGTGGGCGCGCCTAGCGTGGGGGCGTGGACGTGGAGGTGCGCTCCGCCGTCGGGCGCTTCGACGACGTCGCGACCGTGGTCGGGCCGCGGCGGGCCGGCGTGCGCGCGTGCTGGTGCACGTCCTACCGGGACAGCCGCGTCGCCGTGGAGGACCGCCCGGCGTTCATGGCCGGCCTGTGCGAGACCGACCCCGGGCCGGGCGTGCTCGCGTACGTGGACGGCGAGGTCGCGGGCTGGTGCTCCGTCGCGCCGCGCAGCACGTACCGGCGGCTCATGAACGCCCGGACGATCCCGTTCGTCGACGACCTCGACGCGTGGAGCGCGGTGTGCTTCGTCGTCCGGGCCGGGTACCGCCGCCGCGGGCTGATGCACGACCTGCTCGCGGGCGCCGTCGAGCACGCCGCCGCGCACGGTGCACCAGCGGTCGAGGGCTACCCCGTCGACGCGGGCGGCGAGCGCGTGGACGTGATCTCCGGCTACGTCGGCACCGTCGCGCTGTTCGAGCGCGCCGGGTTTGTCCGCGCCGCCCCGACGACGGGCGTCAGCGGCGGCGTGCCGCGCGTCGTCATGCGCCGCGCGCTCGCCTGACGACGCGACACCCGACCCCGGTGTCACGGGCGACCAGCGCACGCGCGACGGCGCGTCTCAGGTCGGTCACGATCGCCGTCGTCGCGAGGCCGGCGAGCCTCGGGTCCGTACGCTCGGTGCCATGGGGAGGCAGGGCCGTGACCGGCGCGTTCGCCGACGGCGACGCGATCGGTGTCGGCGGCGGCGAGCTCGTGGGCTCGGTCCCCGCCGACTGGGAGCCGCCGGACGGCCTGCACGTCCCCGAGGGATGCGCGCCAGACGCCGTCTGGAACGGGACGCGCTGAACCGCGCCCCGCCGGGGCTCATCGTGCGGGGTCGACCCACGGGTCGACGACCGTCACGTGCACTGCGGCCCGCGCTCGAAGCCGTTCGCGCACGTCGTCGCCGAGCCCTCGGATCGTCAACGTCCGCGGTCGCGACCACCTCCGCCAGCCAGGCTGGCAAGATGCCAGCATCGTCCACCAGGCTCAGCGCCGCCCTCGAGACCAATGAAGTTGCAGCGGGTTGAGAGAATGGACCGTCGTGAGTACCGAGCCCGCAGCGAACCAGCCTGACGCGCGCCCTCCCCAGCGGGACGGCGCGCCCGAGGGCACCCCGCGCGAGGGCCGGCGCCGCGGGAACCGCCGCGGCCGCGGACGGGGCGACCGGACGGCGTCGGGCACCTCGGCGGGCGGCGCGTCGGCGCCGCGGCGCGGGCGGGGCGAGCGGGCGGCGTCGGGCCCGCGGCAGGTGAGCCGAGCGCAGCTCGAGCGGGCCGCGCAGGCGCGCGAGACCGTGACGGTCCCGCCCATCACCTACCCCGAGCAGCTCCCGGTCAGCGCCCGACGCGCGGACATCGCCGCCGCGATCCGCGACCACCAGGTCGTCATCGTCGCGGGCGAGACGGGCTCCGGGAAGACGACGCAGCTCCCCAAGATCGCGCTCGAGCTCGGCCGTGGCCGCACGGGTCAGGTCGGGCACACGCAGCCACGCCGGATCGCCGCGCGCACGGTCGCCGAGCGCATCGCGGAGGAGCTCGGCACGGAGCTGGGCGGCGTCGTCGGGTACCAGGTGCGGTTCACCGACACCTCCAGCGAGGACACGCTCGTCAAGGTCATGACGGACGGCATCCTGCTCGCGCAGATCCAGCGCGACCCGGAGCTGCTCGCGTACGACACGATCATCGTCGACGAGGCGCACGAGCGGTCCCTCAACATCGACTTCCTGCTCGGCTACCTCGCGCGGCTCCTGCCGCGCCGCCCCGACCTCAAGCTGATCATCACGTCGGCGACGATCGACTCCGAGCGCTTCGCGCAGCACTTCTCCCCCGCGCACCTCGCCCAGCTCGGCGGCGCACCGGACTACGTGGTCGACGCGCTGCCCGACGCCGCGCCCGTCGTCGAGGTGTCCGGCCGCACCTACCCGGTCGAGATCCGGTACCGGCCGCTGTCCCCGGACGTCGACCCGGGCTCCGGGAAGGCGAAGGGGCGCGCAGGCGCCGAGGAGAAGGACCTCGTGACCGGCATCGTCGACGCGTGCGACGAGCTCATGCGCGAGGGACCGGGCGACATCCTCGTGTTCCTCTCCGGCGAGCGCGAGATCCACGACGCCGCCGACGCGCTCACCGGCCACCTCAAGGACCGCGTCACCGACCCGAAGCACCCGCAGCGCGTCGAGATCCTGCCGCTGTACGCGCGGCTGTCGTCGGCCGAGCAGCACCGCGTGTTCCAGGCGCACTCCTCGCGGCGCATCGTGCTCGCGACGAACGTCGCCGAGACCTCGCTCACCGTGCCGGGCATCCACTACGTCGTCGACCCCGGCACGGCCCGCATCTCGCGCTACTCCAAGGCGACCAAGGTCCAGCGCCTGCCCATCGAGCCCGTGTCGCAGGCGAGCGCGAACCAGCGCTCCGGCCGCTCCGGGCGCGTCGCCGACGGCATCGCGGTGCGCCTCTACTCCGAGGACGACTTCCTCTCCCGGCCCGAGTTCACCGAGCCGGAGATCCTGCGCACCTCCCTCGCGTCCGTGCTGCTCCAGATGATCTCCGTCGGCGTCGTCGAGGCCCCCGACGAGGTCGCGCGCTTCCCGTTCGTCGAGCCCCCGGACACCCGGGCCGTGCGCGACGGCGTCCAGCTCCTCACCGAGCTCGGCGCCCTGGCGACGTCCGACGGCGTCACGCGCCTCACCGAGGTCGGGCGCGTCCTCGCGCAGCTCCCCATGGACCCGCGCCTCGCCCGCATGATCTGGGAGGGCTCGAGGCTCGGCGTCGCGCGCGAGGTCGCGATCATCGCCGCCGTCATGTCGATCCAGGACCCGCGCGAGCGCCCCGCCGAGGTCCGCGCGCAGGCCGACCAGGCGCACGCGCGCTTCACCGACCCGCACTCCGACTTCCTCACCTACCTCAACGTGTGGGAGTACGTCCGCGAGCAGCAGCACGAGCTCTCGTCGTCGGCGTTCCGCCGCCTGTGCAAGGCCGAGTACCTCAACTTCCTGCGCATCCGCGAGTGGCAGGACGTCGTCGCCCAGCTCCGCGAGATGTCCAAGCCCCTCGGCATCGACATGTCGTACAAGCAGCGCACCCGCGGCGTGGCCGGTGACGACGCGCGGCGAGGTCCAGGACGAGCGGCGGCTGCGCCCGAGGATGCGAAGGGCGTGGCGGGCCTGGCGGGAGCGACGCGAGGAACGAGCGGCGCGGATGGTAGCCCGAGCACCTCGGGCGCAGCCGCCGCGGACCCGACCACCGCCCCCGACAGCCAGGCCTACAAGCGCGCCTGGGACGGGGACACGATCCACAAGGCGCTCCTGTCCGGCCTGCTGTCGCAGATCGGGATGCAGGACACGGGCGAGGTCAAGGCGTCGTCGGTCGCGCACCTCAAGGGCGAGGCCCGCGCCAAGGCGCTGCGGCGCGCGCAGAAGCAGGCCCGCAACGAATACACCGGTGCACGCGGCGCGCGGTTCGCGATCTTCCCCGGCTCGCCGCTCAGCAAGAAGCCGCCGGCGTGGATCATGGCAGGCGAGCTCGTCGAGACGTCGCGGCTGTGGGCACGGGACGTCGCGCGCATCCAGCCCGAGTGGGCCGAGGACCTCGCGGGCGACCTCGCGCGGCGCACGTACTCCGAGCCGCACTGGTCGACGAAGCGCGGCGCGGCGATCGCGACGGAGAAGGTGCTGCTGTACGGCGTGCCGATCGTCGCCGACCGCAAGGTGCTGTACGCGAAGGTCGACCCCGAGGCCGCGCGCGAGATGTTCGTGCGGCACGCGCTCGTGCAGGGCGAGTGGACCACGCACCACCGGTTCTTCCACGAGAACCGCCGCCTCCTCGAGGAGGCGGAGGAGCTCGAGGCGCGCTCGCGCCAGCGCGGGCTCGTCGTTGACGACGACGTGCTGTTCGACTTCTACGACGAGCGCGTGCCCGACGACGTCGTGTCCGCCGCGCACTTCGACCGGTGGTGGAAGACGGCACGGCGCCGCGACCCCGACCTGCTCACGTTCACGCTCGAGCAGCTCGTGCCCGACGTCGAGCAGATCGACACGTCGCAGTTCCCCGAGACCTGGCCGCAGGGCGAGCTCACGCTCCCGCTCACCTACCAGTTCCAGCCCGGGACCGAGGCGGACGGCGTCACCGTGCACGTGCCGATCTCCGTGCTCAACCGCGTCGTCCCCGACGGGTTCGACTGGATGGTGCCCGGCCTGCTCGACGAGCTCGCGACCGCGACGATCCGCTCCCTGCCCAAGCCGGTCCGCGTCCAGCTCGTGCCCGCCCCCGACGTCGCGCGCGACGTCGTCGCCTGGCTGCGCGAGCACACGCCCGCCTGGGAGGACATGGCCCGCGCGGGCGACATGGCCGAGCCGTTCCACGTCGCGTTCACGCGCGCCGTCCGGGCGCTGCGCGACGTCGTCATCCCCGACGACGCGTGGGGTCCCGAGCAGGAGGCGCGCCTGCCCGCGCACCTGCGCATGACGTTCCGCGTCGAGGACCCGCGCGGCCGCGGCGGGTCCGTCGTGCTCGACGAGTCCAAGGACCTCCTCGCCCTCCAGCGCCGCCTCGCCGCCCAGAACCAGGCCGCGGTACGCGCCGCCGTGAAGGGCGCGGTCGGCGCCGCGCTGCGTGAGGCGGAGTCTCGGTCCGGGGAAGGGGCGGCCGCCGGTGCTCGGACTCCAGCCGCCAGCCCCGCCACGTCCTTCGCCTCCGACGGCCGCCCCTCCCCCTCGGTGTCCGGCTCGCCGACACGTCGCGGCCAGGGCACGGCGTCCGACGGCGCAGGGTCACCCGCGGCGTCCGGCTCACCAGGGCGCGGTGCGGGACGAGCGGGCGGAGCGCCGTCGGATGCGAAGGGCGTCAAGGCCGCGATCGCGAACGGACGGCCGAACGACCGTGGTGACGGCGCGGCCGGCCCGAGCACCGACGGCGCACCGCCCGCGGACCCGACCACGGGCGCCCTGGTGACCGAGCAGACCGACCTGACGACGTGGCCCGACGTGCCCGGGGGCGCGATCCCGGCGACGGTGTCGACCGACCTCGGAGGTGGGGTCGTGGTGCGGGGGTTCCCGGCGGTCGTCGAGGAGCAGGACGCGAAGGGGAGGCCGAGCGTCGCGCTGCGCGTGCTGGCCGACGCGACCGCGCAGGCGCGCGAGCACGCCCGGGGCGTGCGGCGTCTGCTGCTGTCGGAGACGGCGCTCCAGACGGGGCGGATCACGAGCCGGTGGAACGGGACGCAGTCGCTGACGCTCGCGGCGAGCCCGTACCGGAACACGGACGCGCTGGTCGCGGACCTCCAGCTCGCCGCGGTGATCGCGCTGACGAGCGGTGGGAGCGGACCGTACGGGAAGCAGCCCGACGCGGCGGCGATCCGCGACGCCGAGGGGTACGCGGCGGCACGGGCGTTCGTCCGGTCGCACCTGGAGGACCAGGTGCACCAGGTCGTCGGGCACGTGGTCGCGGCGCTCACGGCGTCGCGGAACCTCGACGCGGAGATCCGCGCGTCGAACAGCCTCGCGCTGCTCAACACGCTCACCGACCTGCGTGAGCAGGCCGCGGGCCTCATCCACGACGGCTTCGTGTCCCAGACCCCGCCCCGACGCCTGCCGCACCTCACGCGCTACCTGCGGGCGGCGTCGTACCGGCTGGAGAAGGCGCAGACGAACCCGAACCGCGACGCCGAGCTCGCGTGGCGCGTGCACGACGTCGAGGAGGCGTACCAGCGCGCCCGCGCCGCCTACGCCCAGGGCCCGGCCGACCCCCTCCGCGCGGCCGACCTGGCCGAGGTCCGGTGGCTGCTCGAGGAGCTGCGCGTGTCGCTGTTCGCGCAGCAGCTCGGCACCGACGGCCCGGTGAGCGAGAAGCGCATCCGCAAGCTGCTCACGCCCGACGGCTGGTGACGCACGCCCCGACGGCTGGTGGCACGGGCGTCCGGTCGCGCGCGACCGTCGAGGCCGGCCCGGCGCGGGGTCGCCGTCAACAGGTCTCGTAGAGATAGCCCGGCTCGTCGGGGGCGACGAGGTCGCGGTCGCGCAGGACGACGAGCGGGGCGCGGGCGTCGCGGGCGCAGACGTCGTCGAAGGTCAGGCCCGCGTCGGCGAGCGCGTCGGGGTACTCGACCTGGAGCACGTGGTCGCCGTAGACCGCGGTGTACGCGGCGCACTCGTCGAACACGGCGCACTCCTCGGTGACGGCGAGGTCGAACCCGAGGTCGCGCGCGGCGAGGGGCGCGACCTCCGCGGCGTTCTTCTGCGCGACGGCGAGCCCGGCGTCGTGCGCGAGGTCGACGTACGCGCGCGCGAGCGCGTGCGCGCCGTCCTCGTCGATCGCGTCGAACCGGGTCCACGTGTCGAGGTTGTCGATCTCGACGGCGTCGAACCCGTCCTCGGCGCAACCGCTCACGACGGGACCGAGGATCGCGAGGATGCCCTCGCGCTGCTCTGCGGTCGACGGGTCGAGCACGTGCTCGTCAGGCCAGTCGGGGTCGACGACGGGCGTCCCGTCGGCGTCGTGCAGCAGGAGGTCCTCGTGGCCGCGCCACCGGTCGGCGTCGCCGGGCTGGGTCTGGAACCCGTTGACGTAGCAGACCGAGTACGCGCCAGGCAGGGGCTCGGCGGTCGCGTCCCGGACGACGACGTCGGGCGTCACGGGCCCGGATCCGGGGTCGACCTCGTCGTACGCGCCGCCGAGCTGGTAGTCGAGCACGCCCTCGGTGGGCGGGAGGCGCGGCGTCGCGCCCGCTGACGGGCCGGTGCTCGACGGGCCTGCGGTCGACGGGCCTGCGGTCGACGGGTCCGCGGTCGCGGGGACCGCGGGGCCCGGCGCGCACCCGGCGAGCGTCAGCGCCGCGACCGTCAGCGCACCCCAGGTCCGCTCAGCCTGTCCCATCCGTCTCCCCCTCGTGTCGGTCCGTGCGGCGACCGTACGCGGTCCTGGGCGGAGCAGTCGTCGGACGACCGGACTCACCCTTCACTGTCAGGGTGTGACAGCGTGCGCACTGTCACACTGTCGGACAAGACAAACCTCGTACGGATGTCTTGAAATGGGACCCATCAACCACATCCGTCGTCCGACGAGACGACGCCCGAGGTAGGGGGAAACCATGACGCGAGCCGTCGTCACCGGCTACGGGGCGGTGACCCCTGTCGGACTCACCGCCCCGGACACGTGGGACGCGCTGCTGCGCGGCGAGTCCGGGGTACGGACGATCAAGGACGACTGGGCGGCCGACCTGCCCGTCCGCATCGCGGCGCGCGTCGACGACGCCTTCTCCGAGGGGCTCGCCGTGCGCGAGGTGCGCCGCACGGACCGTGCGGAGCAGCTCACGCTCGTCGCGGGCCGCGAGGCGTGGGCCTCGGCGGGCTCGCCCGACGTCGACCCGACGCGTCTCGCCGTCGTGGTGGGCTCGGCGAACGGCGGCATCGCGACGACGCTCGACCAGTCGCGCGTGCTCGACGAGCAGGGACCGCGGCGCGTCTCCCCGCACACGGTCACGATGCTCATGGCCAACGGCCCGGCCGCGTGGCTGTCGATCGACCTCGGCGCGAAGGCGGGCGCGCGCGCCCCGATCAGCGCGTGCGCCGCGGGCTCGGAGGCGATCGCGATGGGTCGCGAGATGATCCTGGCCGGCACGGCGGACGTGGTGGTGTGCGGCGGCGTCGAGGCGGGCGTCCGCGCGTTCTCCCTCGCCGCGTTCGCCGCAGCCCGCGCGATGTCGACGCGCAACGACCAGCCCGAGCGTGCGTCGCGCCCGTTCGACGTGCACCGCGACGGGTTCGTCATGGGCGAGGGCTCGGCGCTCCTCGTGCTCGAGAGCGAGGAGCACGCCCGGGCGCGCGGCGCGGTCGTGCACGGCGTCGTCTCCGGCGCCGCGCTGACGTCGGACGCGTTCGACATCGTCGGCGGCGACCCGGAGAACCAGGCCCGCACCATCGGGCTCGCGCTGCGCTCGGCGGGCCTGTCCCCCGCCGACGTGGGGCTCGTCCACGCGCACGCGACGTCGACGCCCGTCGGCGACGTCAACGAGGCGGACGCGCTGCGCGCCGCGCTCGCCATCCCGCCCCCCGTGACGAGCACCAAGGGCGCGACGGGCCACCTGCTCGGCGCGTCCGGGTCGCTCGGCGTGCTCGTCGCGCTGCTCGCCGTGCGCGACGGCCGCGTCCCGCCGACGCTCAACCTCGACTCCCTCGACCCGGCCGTCGACCTCGACGTCGTCCGGGGCGCCGCGCAGCCGACCACCGCTCGGCACGCGCTCGTCAACGCGTTCGGGTTCGGCGGCCACAGCGCGAGCATCGTCGTCTCGCGCGACTGACCCCTCCTCCGCCGAGAACGAGGTTGCTGTCGTTCTCGGCGTCAGAACGTCAGCAAGCCCGTTCTCGGCGGCGAGCAACCGTGTGCTCGCGTGACGATGGGGGCATGGACCTCGACGCACGCCTCGCCGACATCACGACGCTCCGCGTGGACGCGATCGTCAACGCCGCGAACTCCGCCCTCCTCGGGGGCGGGGGCGTGGACGGGGCGATCCACGCCGCGGCCGGGCCGCGGCTGCTGGAGGAGTGCCGCGAGCTGCGGCGCACGACCCTCCCCGACGGCCTGCCCGTGGGCGACGCCGTCGCGACCGGCGCGTACGACCTCCCGGCCCGCTGGGTGGTCCACACCGTCGGCCCGAACCGCCACCGCGGCCAGACCGACCCCGCACTCCTCGCGTCCTGCTTCGCGCGCTCGCTCGACGTCGCCGCCGGCCTCGGCGCGCTGACCGTCGCCTTCCCGGCGATCAGCGCGGGCGTCTACGGCTGGGACGTGGACGACGTCGCGCGCGTCGCCGTCGAGGCGGTCCGCACCTCGACGGCGACCGGTCCGACGTCCGTGACGTTCGCCCTCGCCTCCCCGCGCGCGCTCGCCGCGTTCGAGGCCGCGCTCGCCCGCTGAGGCGGGGACCCGGCGGCTCAGGGTGGTGGGCCGCAGGATCAGGGTCGGCTCGGGGGACCACCCGATACCGCTGCGACGTACCCGCTCGTACCGTCGAGGTATGAGCACCTCAGACGCCTCCGCAGCCTCCTTCCGGCCGACCCTGTCCCGGCCCCGTCACGGCCGGATGATCGCGGGCGTGTGCGCCGGGATCGCCCGCCGCTTCGGGTGGGACCCGACCGTCGTGCGCGTCGTCGCCGCGGTCTCGATCCTGCTCCCGGGCCCCCAGGTCATCGCCTACCTCGTCCTGTGGGCCCTCATGCCGAACGACCGCGACTGACCCGCCCGGGCGACCGCCCGCGCGCCCCGCGAGGCCGCGGACCGCGGACCTACCTCGACGCGCGCATCCGCCGCCGCGCGACGACGATCGTCACGCCGCCGGCGACGAGCACGACCGCGAGGCCGACGAACGCGCCGACGTGCGCGCCGGTCGTGGCGAGTCCGCCCGGTCGGCCGGGCGCCGCGCCGTCGGCCCCGGGCACCGCGCCGTCCGGGGCGAGGACCTCGAGCTCGGTCCACAGCACGCGGCCGTCCACCTGGCCGACGAGCGCGAACCGGTGCTCGCCCACCGCGACGTCGGCGGGGACGGTCACGGTCGCGGTGAGCACGCCGGACGCGTCGGCGCGGTGCGTGCCGAGGTCGGCCGGGGTCGAGAACAGCGTCGCCGTCACCCACTCGCCGGGGGCGAAGCCCTCGGCCGTCGCGGTGACCCGCTCGCCCGCGCGGACGCGTGCCGGGGTGAGCGTGACGCCGCCGTGGTTCGCGTCGGTGAGGTCGTCGGCGCCGACCGTGTGCCGCGGGGTCGAGGGCGGCTGCTCGCCCGCGCCGGGCGTCTCGCCGGGCTCGCCGGGGCCGCCCGGGCTGTCGCCGTCGAGGTGGCCGTCGAACACGTCGGACGCCGCCCCGAGGCTCAGGAGCACGGTCTCGCCCGTGGCGTCGTCGAGGCCGTCGTTGTCGGTGATCGCCCACACGGTGCCGTCGCCGCCCACCGTCAGGCCCTCGAGCTTCTCCTGCGTCCAGCCGTGCGTCGCCCGCAGGTCGGGCAGGACGTCGTGCGCGAGCGTCTTGGTGACCGCGACCGGGGTCACGGACGCGGCCCCGACGGCGACGTCGGGCACGTCGACGGCGTAGACGCGCTTCACCGCGGCGGCGGGGCCGTTGAGCTTGTCGCGCTCGACGACGGCGAGCGTGTCGTGGTCGACGACGGTCACCTCGCTGAGGCCCATCCAGTCACCGTCGGTCGTGGTGCGCTCGAGCGGGTAGGCGAACCAGTCCCACGTGCGCGTGGCGACGTCGTAGCGGCCGAGCCGCGCGGTGCCCGCCGTGCCGCCCTCGTCCGTGGTCAGGCCGCGTTGGAGCGCGACCCACACCTGCTCGCCCGCGCCCTGGTCGGCGGTCGGGCCCGCCGGAGCGACCGCGACGCCCTCGACGCCCTGCTTGCCGAGGCCCGCGGCGACGTCCTCGGGCAGGGCGACGGACTCGGCGACGGCGCCCGTGGCGTCGACGCGCACGACCGCGTTGTCCGCGCCCTTCGCGCCCTCGACGCCGAGCCAGAAGCCGCCCTCCGGTCGCGCGGCGACGCCCTCGACGTCGAGGCCCACGGGGTCGCCGTCGCGCGTGAGGGTGACGGACCTGTCGATGACGGCCGGGGAGCCCGCGCCGTAGCCGCTCACGTCGAGCGACAGGAGCTGCGTCGTGGCGTACGCCGAGTCGGTCGCCGTCCACAGGCGCCGGGGGTCGGCCGGGTCGGCGCTCAGCGCGCCGAGCGCGCCCCACCCGATCGGGGCGCCGGCCCGGGGGCCCTGCATCGCGTCCGCGGAGACGACGCTCGGGAACCGGGGCGTCCCCGCGCCGCCGGCCCACCGCTCGCCGCGCCCGAACACGGTGACGGCCGAGCGCACGCCCGCCGCGGCGTCGTCCTCCTCGCTGGAGACGACGAGCAGGTCGCGCTCCGGCACGACGAGCAGCCCCTCGGGGCCGTTGGTCGTCGCGAGCACCTGGACGAACCGCGGGGCGGTCACGTCGGTCACGTCGTACACCGCGACGAAGTTCGAGCGCTCCGAGCCGACGAACGCGTAGCGCGTCCCGCCGAGCGTCGCGACGGCCAGGCCCTCGGGCTCGACACCCTTCTTGCCCGCGCGGTCCTCGGTGTGCAGGCCCACGCGCACGGCGAGGCGCTCGAGCTCGGCACCCGCGTCCCACACGACCTCGCCCGACGCGGCGTCGAACACCGACCAGCCGCGCGTGCCGCCCTTCCAGTCGCCCTCGTTCGCGGTCGCGACGTGCGCGTCGTCGAGCCAGGCGATCGCGTCCGGCTCGCGCGGCGTCGCGGGGATGGAGCCGGACTGGTCGATCACGCCGTCCTTCGCCACGTCGATCCCGGAGACGGCGACCGAGCCCGCGGAGAAGACGGTCTCGACCTCGCCCGACGCGATGTCGACGACGGCGACGCCGTTGTTCTCCTGGAGCGTCACCGCGACCTTCGTGCCCGCGGGGTTGATCGCGACGTACTCGGGCTCCGGGTCCTGCGGGGTGTCGAGACCGGCGGCCTCGACGACCGGGAGCGGCGAGCCGGCGTCGTCGAGGAACGGGACGGCGCGGGTCGACCAGGCGGTCGGGTCGTCGCCCGGCAGGTCGAGGACCTGCAGGAACCCGCCCGGGAGCTGGGGGAGGTCGCCCTCGTCGCCACCCGTGGGCGTCGCGTCCTCGTCGCGCTGGTTCTCGATCGCGACGACGGCGTGCGCGCCGTCGGGCGTGACGGCGATCGAGTCGGGCTGGCCGCCGAGGTCGAGCGACCGCACGCGCTCGCGCGTCGCGAGGTCGACGACGTCGAGGCGGCCGCTCGGCGCGGTGAGGCTCACCGACGTGTCCACGACGACGAGCACGTGGCTGCCGACGACCGCGACCGACGTCGGCTCGTCGTGGTCGGACCCGAGCTCGGCGAGGCTCAGCGTGCCGAGGCCGCGCGGCGCGCTCGGGTCGGTGATGTCGAGGAAGCCGATGCGGCGCGCGAGGGCGTCGGTGTGGACGACGGTCCGCCCGTCCTCGCTCACCGCGGAGATCTCGGCGACCGTCTCGGCGGCGGGGTCCTCGCCGTCGGGGCGGTTGTGGAACACCGGGTACGTCGCGAGACGGTGGAACGTCTCGTCCGGTGCCGGGGCGGTCAGGACGACCGGAGCGGTCGCCGCGGGCGCCGTGGGCGCGGCTCCTGCGGGCGGCGGGACGGCCGCGGCGACGGGCAGGCCCAGGGCGAGCGTCGCGCCGGCGACGAGCGCGACGGGACGCGTGCGGCGGGCGGGGCGCTCCGGCACGCTCCCCCGGGTCCGCTCGGGGATCGATGACATGGCTCTCCTTCGACAGGGTCGAGCAGAGAGTCGTGCGGCGCGGTGGCGGCGGGTCGACGTCCTCCCGGCCGTCGCGTGACGGGCGGGTGAACTCTCGGAGCTCGTGGCACCGTCACGGCCTGCCGATTGCCCCGGGCGACGGCTCGCCGCGCGGAGTACTTGATACTTCGGCCCCGTGACCGAATTGTGACGACGGAATTACCTAGTACTCGGTGTCCTGGACGCCGCGACGGTTGCTAGCGTCGACGGAGATTTACCTGCTACTCCACGTCCCACCAACGATGGCGGGCGCGGCCCGGCGCAGCGCCGGGCAGGTGAACGCCTCTTCTCCCGATCTCCCCTCGTGCCGAACGTCCCGCGACGACGCGGGGCGTGAGGAAGGACGACAGATGACGCAGCACGCCTCACCCCGACCCTCCCGCACGCACACGGTCCTCACGTCCGTCGCGCTCGCCGTGCTCGCCCTCGCGGTCGCCGGCCTCGTCGCGTTCCTGCTCGTGTACAACGGCAAGGTCGCCGACGGCGCGACCCGCCTCGACGACGGCGCGACGCAGCTCTCCGACGGCGCCGCGACCCTCGCCGACGGCACCGCCGAGGCGCAGGCCGGGGCGCAGCGCCTCGCCGACGGCGCCGGCGACCTGGAGGCGGGCGCGGGCGACCTCGTCGCCGGGGCGCAGAAGGCGTCCGACGGCGCGGCACAGCTCGCGACCGGCGGCGCCACCGCGCTCGACGGGGCGACCGAGCTCGCCGCCGGCGCGGACGAGCTCAACGCGGGAGCGGCCCGGCTCGCCGCCGGCACGGGCG
>NZ_WMKA01000129.1 GCF_009711085.1 Cellulosimicrobium composti | reverse complement strand
GCGCCACCGCGCGAGCCACGCCGGGTCGGCGCCGCCCGGCCCGGGCGCGGCGCCGTCCGGGTCGAGCCACCCGGTCGGGACCGCGGGCAGGACGGACGCGGCGTTGCGCGCGGCGTCGGGCCACGGCCCGGAACCGTCCGCGACGACGCGCACGTCGACGCCCGCGCGGCCGAGCAGCCTCTGCACGGGCCGCGACAGGGTCGGGCGGCCCAGCACCACGACGTGCTCCACGGCGTCGACGAGCTCGTCGACGCCGAGCACGAGCGGGTGGGCGACGACGAGGTGCGTGCCGCCCACGGCGCCGGACGACGGCTCCGCGAGCAGGGGCCAGCCGCGCGCCTCCGCGAGCTCGCGCGCGACGGGGCCCGCACCGTCGCCCGCGACGACGACCGTCCGCGCGCCCGGTGCCGGCTGGTCCGCGGCGAGGACGGCGCGCGCGGGCACGACCGTCGTCGAGGGCGCGTCGGCCG
>NZ_WMKA01000128.1 GCF_009711085.1 Cellulosimicrobium composti | reverse complement strand
GGCCGCCGCGCTCGCGCCGTCCCGCAGGGTGGCCGCGCCCGCGGAGAGCTGACCGGCGCCCGTGGCGAGCCGACCGGCACCGTCCGCGGCGCTCGTCGCGCCCGTCTGCAGCGCCGACGACCCCGCGGCGAGCGTGCCGGCACCGGCGGAGACCCGGGCGGCCCCGTCCGCGAGGGCCGCCGCGCCGGAGGACAGGGCCGACGTGCCGTCGGCGAGCAGGTCCGCGCCCCGGGCCGCGGCGACGTTCCCCGCGTACAGCTCGGCCGAGCCGTCCTTGAGGGTGCCTGCGCCGGCGGCGATCTGGGACGCCCCGTCGGCGGCCCGGGCGTTGCCTGCGGCGAGGCGGGCGGCGCCGTCGTCGAGGTCGCGGTTGCCCGCGGCGAGGCGAGCGGCGCCGTCGTCGAGGTCCCGGGTGCCCGCGGCGAGGCGGGCGGCGCCGTCGTCGAGGTCGCGGCTGCCCGCGGCGAGGCGGGCGGCTCCGCTCGCGGCGTCGCCCGTGC
>NZ_WMKA01000127.1 GCF_009711085.1 Cellulosimicrobium composti | reverse complement strand
GCAACCACGCCGCCACCGTCATCGTCCCCGCCAGGTCCAGCGAGGCGCGGTCCGTGACGGTGATCTTCCCCGTCAAGCCGTCGAAGCGGACGGCCTTCCCGTCGACCCCGTCCACGCGCGACGTCCCGCCCGAGAGCGTCCCGGACTGCGTCCACCCGGAGCGGTCCGCCGCCGTCGAGCCGGACGTCTCGTCGAGCTCCCAGATCCCACGCGTGCCCGCCTCGGCGAGGACCCGCACGTCGACGGTCGCGGGGGCGGACCAGACCCCGCCCGCGCGGACCCGGAACGTGAACGGGTCCGGTCCGACGAACCCGGCCGCGGGCGTGTACGTGAACGCCCCCGTCGACGCGTTCGTCACCGCGACCGAGCCGGACGCGGGCGTCTGGACCACCTCGAACGTCGGGGTCCCCGCCGCCTGGGCGGAGAGGACGCCCTGCGCCACGGCCCCGGCGACGGTCGTGAGGGACCCCGGGGTCGCGACGGGCGCGACCGGGCCGGGCGGCGACCCGGCGTAGAGGGCGGCGACCTCGGACGCGCTCAGCG
>NZ_WMKA01000126.1:279-574 GCF_009711085.1 Cellulosimicrobium composti | reverse complement strand
ATCGGCCTAACCGTGTGGGGAGCCCTGTACATCTTCCTGAAGCTCTGACCATCCCGAGCCGCCGTCGAGAGGCCGACGGCGGCTCGGTCGCGTTGTAGGCCCCGTTGGGCGGAGCAAGATATTCGATCCGCCCGGCGGATCTGTGCGGTCCGGTCGCTGCCGGTCGGCGCAGTGATGCGGCCGCGCCCAATGCGCGCGTGCGTGAGGCGCCACAAAGCCTGAGCGGCGAGCGCCACCAATCCCGACACACACCGTCCGCCTCACCCACGCAAACGTCCGTACGGAGGGATGTCGG
>NZ_WMKA01000126.1:0-201 GCF_009711085.1 Cellulosimicrobium composti | reverse complement strand
GTTGTGGCGTACTGATATCAGTACGCCCTCCCGCCACAGCGGTCGGCCGGGGACGGCCGGGGAGTTTTGGCGCGGCGGGCAATGTGCTGGCGGGCGTCGCGGGCCGTGTGCCTGAGGCTGACCTTGTCCCCGTCGCGTACGTCGTCCTGCTCCTGTTCGCGGCGGCGGCGTGCAGCTGCTTCCTCGCGTCGGCGGGCGAGG
>NZ_WMKA01000125.1 GCF_009711085.1 Cellulosimicrobium composti | reverse complement strand
GCCTGTAGGGCTGGAGCCACCGAAGGGTGCTCCAGGGAGATGTAGAACGCGGCCCCACCGGTCAGGGCGAGCACCGAGACCAGTAGGCCGATCACCAGGGTCCGCAGCGTCGTGTCCGACTGCGCCGCGGGGGACGGCTGCGAGGCCGTGGGCGGCACGTCGACCGAAGCCGACTGCTGGGCGGGAACGGTCGGGGTGGGGCTCTGAGTGGTCATGTCAGTTCCTATCGATGAGTTGAAGGGTCGGTCCTGCACCCCTTCGGTGGGGTCAGGCCGGGTTGGACAGGGGCCACCATCGGCGTCAGCGGCCGCTCGGTCGAGTGCTCGCGAATTTGCGCTTCTCCGTCAGCCGGCCACGGCGCGGACCGCGATTCGCGCGGCCTCTTCGTTTCCAGGAGCCCTGTGGTAAGGGCCCTGGGTTGTTGGGGTGGCAGCACTGTGCGAGATGCGGGGGTTAGCGGCGCAACCCGCGCGCCCTCAACTCATTGGCTGTCATTCACGCGTTGCTGAGCTGCGACTTAGTTTTCGCGAGGGCTTGAATGAATCGCCTTGTGGGTGTATTGGCCAGCCGCAAGTGCTCGT
>NZ_WMKA01000124.1 GCF_009711085.1 Cellulosimicrobium composti | reverse complement strand
CTACCCCGGCGCCTGCGCGGTCCTGGTCGCCGCGATCGTCGGCGGGATCGTGCTCAAGGCGGCGGGCAAGCAGGACACGAAGCGCATGGTCGGCGGCCTGTTCGCGGGGATGACGCTGTGCGCCACGGCAGGGTTCGCCGAACTGATGCGGTGGGTGCCGGAGATGTACAACGCGCTGGGCGACGCTGGCCGCAGCGTTCTCAACGGGGAGGTGTCCCTGTGAGCGCGGACACCGCGCCGGAGGCCGGCGGAACTCTCGCCGACCACGCCGACGAGCTCAAGGCCAAGGCCCAGCAGGCGGAGGAGAAGGTCGAGGAGAAGGCCAAGGCCGCCAGCGCCTGGGCGGTGCGGCTGATGACGACGATCGGGGAGGGGTCCTCCCTCCTGGGCAAGGCGCTCGCGGCCCGGCTCAAGGGCTGGTGCTTGGAGGCGCATCGGGCCGACCTCAAAGGACTCTCCGCCGATTTGGGCATTTACGTCCGCGGTGCGCTGCTGCTGGGGATGGGGGCCGGTGCGTGCTGGCTGGTCTACCGGCACCACGCCTTGATGTGGCCGCTGGCCGTCGGGTGGTCCTTCGCGGCCCTCCGCACCAAGGTCAGCGCAGACAAGGCTCAGGCCGCCAAGGA
>NZ_WMKA01000123.1 GCF_009711085.1 Cellulosimicrobium composti | reverse complement strand
TGATGGAGGTCGTGATCGCTCCTGCGGAGCGGTTGGCGGTGCTGGCTGCGGACGCGGTGGAGGCGGTGGTGCGGTCGCGGCCGGAGGCGGTGCTGGGGTTGGCGACGGGGTCGTCGCCGTTGCGGGTGTACGACGAGCTGGCGCGGCGGCATCGTGAGGAGGGGTTGTCGTTCGCGGGGGTGCGGGCGTTCATGCTGGACGAGTACGTGGGTCTGCCGGTGGAGCACCCGGAGCGGTACCGGAACGTGATCGAGACGGAGATCGCCTCGCGGGTGGACTTCGCCGAGGGGGCGGTGCAGGGTCCGGACGGCAACGCACAGGACCTGGTCGCGGCGTGCGCGGCGTACGAGGAGGCGATCGCGGCGGCGGGGGGTGTGGACCTGCAGATCCTGGGGATCGGCACGGACGGGCACATCGCGTTCAACGAGCCGGGGTCGTCGCTGGCGTCGCGCACGCGGATCAAGACGCTGACGGCGCAGACGCGTGAGGACAACGCGCGGTTCTTCGGTGACGACGTGGAGCAGGTGCCGCGGCACTGCCTGACGCAGGGGCTGGCCACGATCATGGGTGCGCGGCACCTGGTGCTGCTGGCCACGGGCAAGGGCAAGGCCGAGGCGGTGCACCAGCTCGTGGAGGGGCCGGTGAGCGCGTTGTGGCCCGCGACGATCATGCAGATGCACCCGCACGCGACGGTGCTGGTCGACGACGC
>NZ_WMKA01000122.1 GCF_009711085.1 Cellulosimicrobium composti | reverse complement strand
GAGGAACCCGACGATCATGCTGGTGAGAACACCTCTCTGGCGCGATTGCAGCGCAGTAGGCATCTCCTCGAACTCGACGGGAACACCGGCGACGCGTGAGACCGCATCCTGCTTTGCCGCGACGGCACTACGTGCCGCCGGCCCGGCGCTCGGTGACAGGGTCACCTCGAGCCCTGAGCCGTCCGCACGTAGCGCGACACCTGCGACGTCGACTCCTGCTGCACCGTCGAGCAGTGCGCGAGAGGCTTCCCGAAGCTCCTTCGGGGAGTAGGTGCTCGAGCGTAGAGCGACGGGAGAGGACACCTCGTCGAGCACCCGGTTAAGGTCGGTTTGCTCCTCGCCGTACCAATACACCTCGATCGTGCTGCGGTCCAGAGAAATGCCGACGGACGCCAGCCGGTCGTGACCTTCAAGTCGTTCCGCCATCATTACGGCGTCCTGCTGCATCTGGTCGTCCACTACCGGCAGGGTGAGCAGATCAGCTTCGGGGTAGGCGTCGTCGGACCGTGGAGCCTCCGACGAGACAGGTCCAGGCAGAATGGTGGGCGCGGCTTCATCCCGGTCATCTGCACTGGCAGGTGCAACGAAGGCCAAGCCAGTAGCCAGGCTGAATGCGGAGAACAGCGCTACCACGGTGCGCGTTTGCCTCCGGCGAGCAGGGTCGTGCGACATCGATGGAGCCCCCTCTGTCGATGGTTGCGCCGGCGTCGTCGCCGGCTCGCGGGGATCGTCACATGGAAGCGTGCCCAGGGCCACCCGTAGATCGAGCTTCCAGACCAGGTAGGTTCGCTGACTGCTACTGAGCCTTTCCCAGTAGGGGTGTCGGTGTGAGTGG
>NZ_WMKA01000121.1 GCF_009711085.1 Cellulosimicrobium composti | reverse complement strand
CACCGGTCGAGCTGGGCGGCGATCTCCGCGGGCGACGGCGGCCCGGGCACGACCTCGACGGCCACGCCCGATCCTGCGGCGTCGAGCAGCGTGGAGAGCTCGGCCGTCAGAGCGGCGATCTCGTCCGTGGTCGGCGCCGTCCCGGCCGGAGCCGCGGCGTCTGCCGACTCGGAGGAGTCGGCGCCCTCGGCCTCGGGGGCCGTCGTGAGGTCGGGCGCCTCGGTCGCGGCGTCGGCGGCCGCGGCGTCCTCCTCGGGGGATTCGATCGCGGCGGCGGCCGCCTCCTCGTCGGACGGCTCGGCGTCCGGCGCGTCCGCGGGCGCGGCGAGGTCCGGGGCGGCGGCGCCCAGCGTGGGCGCGACGGTGCCGAGGTCGGCGAGGGGCACGCGGCCCGACGACCGGCTCGCACGGTCGGTGCCGCGCTCGTCCAGCACGGGCACGCTCGCGGCGAGGGTGTCGGCGGCGGTGAGCGCGTCCTGCTCGGCCTCGGCCGGGGCGTCCGCGGTCTCCTCCGCGACGTCCGAGGCCTGGAGCTCGGTGCCCGCGGCGAGGCCCGCGAGGCCGGACGCCGGGCTCGCCGACGAGGCGTCGGTGACGGCCTGGCTGAGGCGCGCCTGGGCGTCCTCGATCTGGGCGACCTGCTCGGGCGTGAGGCTCGCGGCGCCCTCCCCGGTGAGGAACTGGGCGCGCACGAGGGCGTCGCTCGCGGCGTCGACGGTCGCGGGGTCCGCGGCGGCCACGCCGAGGGCGGGCGCGGTGGTCGTGGTCGCGGCCGGCGCCGCGGCGGACGTGTCGCCGGGCGCCGCCGACGGAGCGGCGGACCCCTCGGCGAACGCGGCGGCGGCGGTCGT
>NZ_WMKA01000120.1 GCF_009711085.1 Cellulosimicrobium composti | reverse complement strand
GAGGCTGTCCCGTAATCCGTCGTGGACAGTGCTCGGCGCCCGGTCGTCGGGCGTTCGCGGCTACGCGAGCTCGGTGTCGAGGTTGTACAGGTGAGCGATGCCGGTCATGGCGTGCTGGACGCCTGTGCCGCGTAGACGGCAGTCGCGCAGGATCTTCCACGTCTTCAGGCGCGCGAAGGTGTGCTCGACACGGGCACGGACGCGCCTGTGGGAGGCGTTGTGCTCTTCTTTCCACGCGGGCAGGTCCTGGCCGGGCTTGCGCCGGTGCGGGATGAGCAGTCCGGTGCCCTGGTAGCCACCGTCTGCGATCACGGTGTGACCGTCGACCTGTGCCGCGACCCCGGACTCGGTCCAAGCCTTGCAGTCGTTGCGGTTGCCCGGCAGCGGACGGCCGACCGCGACGACCAGGCGGGTGTCGGCGTCGATGACGACCTGGTGGTTGGTGGAGTACCGGTAGTTCTTCGACGAGGCCGCGATGGTGCGGTCCCGGGTCGGGACCAGCGTGCCGTCCACGATCAGCACCGCCTCCGAGCCGGGCACCGCGCGCCGGGTCAGGGCCAGGCGGGGACCCAGGTCAGCGATCATGCGGCCCGCGGCCGACTTGGAGACCCCGAACAAGGGTGCGAGCTGGCGCAGGGTCAGGTTCGTGCGCCAGTACGCCGCGACCAGCAGCACGCGGTCCTCCAGGCCCAGCTTCCACGGCCGACCCCGGCCCTTGTCCACCCCGGCCTCGCGCAACTGCGCGACCAGCCGCGAGAACGCGTGCGGCGCCACCCCTGCGAACGGCTCGATCCACGCGACGTCCGAGGCCGAGATCACCTGCACACCGACATCATCCCACCCGAACCACCCCATACGGG
>NZ_WMKA01000012.1 GCF_009711085.1 Cellulosimicrobium composti | reverse complement strand
GCCAACCGCTCCGCAGGAGCGATCACGACCTCCATCAGACCCTCGTTCCCTCGTGCACCGTGCGGTGCTCCACCGCGACGACGTCCCCCACCTCGACCGAGCGGTACGCCGCGTCGATCACGGCGAGCGTCGCGCGCGCCTCCTCGATGCCGTAGTCCGGCCGGTCCCCGGCCAGCAGCGCGTCGACCACGTGCCGCAGGTACGCCGCCGCGGCGACCTGCCCGGCGTCGGCCGCGATCGCCGTGCGCCCGCCCGGCCCGAACCGCGAGACCGCCGGGGCGTCGTCGTCGGCGACCGCGTGGCCGTGCGAGCCGAGCATCCGCACGGACGACGTCGTCGGCGTGCCGCCGGGCGCGAACGGGACGCGGCCGAGCGTGATCGTCGCGGTGACGCCGCGCTCCATCTCGAGCGTGACGACCGCCGTGTCCTCGACGTCGGCCGCGCGGTGCGGCTCGAGGAAGAGCGCCCCCGCGAACGCGTGCACCTCGACGGTGCGCAGGCCCGTGAGGTGGTGCGCGGCGTCGGCGCAGTAGCCGAGGAAGTTGAGCAGCTCCCCGCCCCCCGAGAGCGCGCGGTCGACCACGAGCTCGGGCCGCTCGACCGACGTCGCGAAGTGCGCGCCGGACGCGAGGAGCTCGAGGTCGAGGTGGCGCGGGAGGCCCACGTGCCCGGCGTCGACCCACGCGCGCAGGCGACGCAGCGCGGGCGCGTGCGTGCGGTTCACGACGGCGCACGTGCGGCCCGTGCGGGCGGCGACCTCGGCGAGGCGGTCGGCGTCGGCGAGGGTCGTCGCGACGGGCTTGTCGACGAGCACGTCGAGGCCGGCCTCGACGAGCGCGGTCGCGAGGCGTGCGTGCCGCGTCGGCTCGGAGCACACGACGACGAGGTCGACGGGCGACCCGAGCGCGTCCCCGACGGACGCGACGTCCGCGACCTCGGCCCACGCGACCCCGGCGCGCTCGGCGACGGCGCGCGAGTCGTCGCGCACCCAGCCGGGCGCGCCCGCCTCCTCGACGACGCCGACGAGCTCGACCCGCTCGTCCGCGGCGAGGATCCGCAGGTAGTCGGCGGCGTGGCGCACGGCCGAGGCGAACGCGACGCGCAGCGCGGCGGTCATGCCACCACCTCGGCGGGCAGGGGCTCCGCGTAGCCGGGCACGTCGGCGACGCGCTCGCGGCGCCCGGAGAGGAGCGAGCGCTGCGCGGCGAGCGCCGTCGCGAGCGCGGCGCGGACCTGGACCGTCGTGACGACCTGCGCCGCGTCGCCGCGCACGACGTCGAGCCAGTGCGCGAGCTGGAGGCCGAGCGCCCCCTCGACGGACACGGGCGGCGCGGTCGTCGCGTCGGAGTGCAGCCCGTCCTCCTCCGTGGTGGAGTGCGCCAGCGTGCCCTCGGTGCCCACGAGCACCACGCGCCGCACGAGCTCGCCGCGGCTGCGCAGCGCGTAGCAGAGCTCGAGCGTCGCGAGCGCGCCCGACGCGGTGCGCAGCTGCACGTGGAACGAGTCCGGCGACTCCATCTCGGGCGAGAACGTGCGGAAGCCGCGCGCGAAGACCTCGACGGGCTCGTCGTCGAGCAGCCACGTCGCGGCGTCCATGATGTGCGTGCCGTTGTGCACCGGGTGACCGCCGGAGAGCTCCGGGTCGAGCTGCCAGCCGCGCCACCCGCCCGGCCACGCGTGGCCGGTGTACCAGGAGATGTGCGCGAGGCGCGGGGTGCCGATCTCGCCGCGCCGCGCGGCCGCGGCGAGCGCGGTCACCGCGGGCTGGAAGCGGACCGTCTGCCCGACGACGAGCGTCGTGCCGCGGCCCTCGGTCGCGGCGACCATGGCGTCGAGCTGGGGGAGCGAGAGCGCGGCGGGCTTCTCGACCTGCACATGCTTGCCGGCCTCGCCCGCGGCGATCGTGTCGGGCGCGTGCGTCGGCGTGGCCGTCACGACGTCGACGGCGGACACCGCGTCGTCGGCGAGCGCGTCGTCGAGGCGGGTCGTCGCCCGCGCGCCGGGGACGAGCGCGGCGAGCGCCCGGGTCCGTGCGAGGTCGTGCCCGACGACCCAGCGCACGTCCGCCCCGGGGAGGGCGGCGAGCGCCGTGAGGTGCTCGCGCGCGAACGCGCCGATGCCGACGACCGCGACGCCGACGGCCGGGCGGGTCTCGCGGGGCGCCGGGCGGTCCGCCGGGAGGGGAGGTCTCACGCCGTGGTCACCCCGAGCGCTCGGTCGATGGGCTGGTAGTGCGACGCGACGGCGGCGCGGAACGCCTCGACGTCGCCCGCCTCCGCGGCGTCGAGCATCGCGCCGTGCGCGCGCGCCGTCTGGTCGAGGTCCGCGGCGACGGAGATCCCGAGCTTCGGGATGACGGCGGTGTGGACGTCCCAGAACGCGGCGACGAGCTGCCCGACGAGCGAGTTGTCGAGGCGGGAGAGCAGGCCCGTGTGGAACGCGCGGTCCTGCGTCGCGAACGACAGGCCGTCGGCGGCGGCGTCGACCATCTCGTCCACGAGGGCGTGGAGGTCCGGGTTGGAGGTGCCGGCGAGGCTCGCGACGATCCGCTCGGCCATCGACAGGTCGAGCGCCTGGCGCACCTCGACGACGTCGCGCAGCGCGCGCAGGTCGTCGCCGGGGGACAGGACGCCGCGGAAGACGAGCGCCTCGACGAGCGCGTCGAGCGACATGTTGCCCACGAAGGTCCCGTGGCCGTGCCGCACCTCCACGATGTCGAGGGTCGAGAGGGTGCGGATCGCCTCGCGCACGCTGGAGCGCGAGACGCCCAGGTGCTCGCACAGCTCGGCCTCGGTCGGCAGCGGGTCGCCCGGCCGCAGGCCCTCCCCGAGGATGAAGTCCTTGATCCGGTCGGCCGTCGTCGTGCGCCGCGGTGCGCTCGAGCCGTTGGTGCTCGTCGTGGAGGCGTCGAGCGTCGCGAAGCTCCTCCGCCGTGGTGTCGCCATCTTGACCCCTTCGGTTTCTGGTCCTAGTGTCATGCTACACAACGTCAGACATCAGACATCTTCTCTCTGAAGAGTCGTCGTCTTTCCTGTCAGGAGAACCAATGAAGCTTCATGTCAGCTCGCCTCCCGGTCGCAGGGGTGTTGCCGCCCTGGCCGCAGGCGTCGTCCTCGCCCTCGGCCTCGCGGCCTGCTCCACGGGCGGCGCCACGCAGGACGAGGAGACCCAGGGCAGCGCGGCCCAGGGCGAGATCGACCCCGACGGGGTGATCGAAGCCGGCATCTCGTACGCCCTCTCTGGTGGTTTCGACCCGATGACGACCAGCGGTGCCGTGACAGTAGCCGCCAACTGGCACGTCTTCGAAGGCCTCACGGAGATCGACCCCGCGACGCGCGACGTGTACGCCGCGCTGGGCACCGACCTGCCGGAGCAGGTCGACGACACGCACTACGAGGTCGACATCCGCGAGGGAGCACTCTTCCACGACGGCACGCCCGTCACCGTCGACGACGTCGTCTACAGCTTCGAGCGCGTGCTCGACCCGGAGAACGCGTCCCTCTACGCGGGGTTCATCGACTTCCTCGAGTCCGTGACGCCGGTCGACGAGGACACGGTGTCGATCAACCTCAAGTACCCGTTCAGCCTCGTGCCCGAGCGCCTCGCGGTCGTCAAGATCGTGCCGCAGGCCCTCGTCGAGGCCGACTACGAGGGCTTCAACGCCCTCCCCGTCGGCACCGGCCCGTTCACGATGACGGGCGCCACCCCCGAGGACAAGATCACCTTCGAGCGCTTCGACGACTACAACGGCCGTCGCCCCGCGCTCGCCAAGGGCATGGTCTGGAACCTGCTGTCCGACCCGGCCGCGCGCGTCACCGCCATGAGCTCCGGCACCGTCAGCGCGATCGAGGACGTCCCCTACATCGACGTCCCGACGCTCGAGGGCACCGTCGACGTCGAGTCCGTCCAGTCGTTCGGCACGCTCTTCATGATGTTCAACACGGACCTCGCGCCGTTCGACGACGTCCGCGTCCGCCAGGCGTTCTTCCACGCGCTCGACATGGACAAGATCATCGAGAACGGCCTGCTCGGCAACGGCGCCAAGGCGACGAGCTTCCTCCCGGAGAGCCACCCGAACTACCACGAGGCCTCCACGCAGTACGACTACGACCCCGAGAAGGCCAAGGCGCTGCTCGCCGAGGCCGGCGTGTCCGACCTGTCGATCACGCTGCTCACGACCGACACCGGCTGGGTCGCCGACATCGCGCCGCTCATCAAGGAGAACCTCGACGCGATCGGCGTCGACACCACGCTCGACATCGGCCAGTCCGCGGGCCAGTACTCCAAGGTCGACAACGGCGACCTGCAGGTGATGGTCGCCCCCGGTGACCCGTCGGTCTTCGGCAACGACCCCGACCTGCTCATGCGCTGGTGGTTCGGCGACAACGTGTGGTCCCAGTCCCGCTACCGCTGGAACGACGACCCGAAGTTCGCCGAGCTCCAGACGATCCTCGACTCGGCCGTCCGCACCTCGGGCGACGAGCAGCAGGAGCTGTGGAACCAGGCGTACGACCTGATCTCCGAGGAGGTGCCGCTGTACCCGCTGCTGCACCGCAAGCTGCCCACCGCGTGGGACAGCTCGCAGATCCAGGGCTTCAAGCCCCTGCCCGTCACGGGGCTGTCCTTCCTCGACGCCGGCGTGGTCAAGTAGCCGGACCGCAGTAGCCCGACCACCGGTCCCCTCGCCACGCCCCTGGCGAGGGGACCGGTCCCCAGAACGGAAGCCGTCATGCACCGCACCACCGCCACCCCGGGAGGACACCCGTGAGCGCGATCCTGCGCCTCGTCGGTCGCCGCCTCCTGCAGCTGCCGATCATGATCCTCGGCATCACGTTCCTCGTGTTCGTCGTGATGTCGTTCTCGAACGTCGACCCGGCCATCACGGCGCTGGGCGAGAGTGCGTCGGTGGAGGCGCGCGAGGCGTACCGCGAGGCGAACGGTCTCAACGACCCGCTCCTCGTCCGGTACGTCGCCTTCCTGGGCGGTCTGCTGCAGGGCGACCTCGGCACGTTCAGCGCGCGCCAGATCCCCGTCTTCGACGAGATCGCGCGCGCCCTGCCCATCACGCTCCAGCTCACGTTCCTCGGCCTCGCGGTCGCGGTGGTGTTCGCGCTGGTCCTCGGCGTCCTGGCGGCGCTCTTCCGTGACCGCTGGCCCGACAAGGCGATCCGCGTGGTCTCCGTGGCCTCGCTCGCGACGCCGTCGTTCTGGCTCGCCGTCCTCCTCATCCAGGCCGTCACGCTCGGCCTCGGGTGGCTCCCGGCGAGCGGCCCCCTGCCCGAGCCGTCGGAGGACCTCGGCGGGTACCTCGCGCGCATGGCGCTGCCCGCTCTCGCGCTCGCCGTGCCGGTCGTCGGCCAGCTCACGCGCGTGGTCCGCACGTCCGTCGTCGAGGAGCTCGACAAGGACTACGTGCGCACGGCGATCGGAGCCGGCGTCCCGCGCCACACCGTCATCGGGCGCAACGTGCTGCGCAACGCGCTCATCACGCCCATCACGGTGCTCGGCCTGCGCATCGGCTACCTCATCGGCGGCGCCGTCGTCATCGAGGTCATCTTCGCGCTGCCCGGCATGGGCACGCTCATCCTCAACGGGGTCACGAACAACGAGCCCAACCTCGTGCAGGGCGTGACCCTCACCGTGGCCCTCGCCTTCGTGCTCATCAACATCGTGGTCGACATGCTCTACGTGCTCGTCAACCCGCGGATCAGGACGGTGTGACGTGCGACGCCAGCTCACCGAACGACTCTCCCGCCCCGGCCTGCGCCTGCGCGCCCTGCCGCTGGGCTCCAAGATCGCCCTCGCCTTCGTCGCGCTGGTCGCGCTCGCCGCGGTCTTCGCGCCGCTCGTCGCGACCCACGACCCGCTCACGACGGGGACCCCGGTCCAGCCGCCGAGCGCCGAGAACTGGTTCGGCACCGACCGCCAGGGCCGCGACATCTTCGCGCGCGTCGTCTACGGCGCCCGCTACTCGCTCGTCATCGGCCTCGGCGCCACGGCGATCGCCCTCGCGGTCGCGGCCGTGCTCGGCTCGATCGCCGCGACGGCGAACAAGAAGGTCTCCGAGACGCTCATGCGCGTCCTCGACATCATCATGGCGTTCCCCGGGATCGCGCTGGCGGCGGTGCTCGTCTCCGTCTTCGGCCGCTCGCTCCCGGTGCTCGTCCTCACCATCGCGTTCCTCTACGTGCCGCAGCTCTCGCGCGTCGTGCGGGCCAACGTGCTCGACCAGTACGGCGAGGACTACGTCGCGGCGACGCGCGTCATGGGCGCGCGGACGTCGTGGATCCTCGCGAAGCACGTCGCGCGCAACTGCGCCGCGCCGGTGCTCGTGTTCACCACGGTCCTCGTCGCCGACGCGATCGTCCTCGAGGCGTCGCTGTCCTTCATCCAGGCGGGCGTCCCGGACCCCGAGCCGTCGTGGGGCAACGTCATCGCCGCGGGCCGCGACCTCGTCATGGGCGGCTACTGGTGGGCCACGTTCTTCCCGGGCCTCGCGATCATGCTCACCGTCCTGTGCCTCAACATCCTGTCCGAGGGCATGACGGACGCGATGGTCGCCGCCCCCCGCGCGACCCGCGCCACGCCGGCGAAGGCCGCCGCGACGGACCCCACGGCCGTCGCCGTCTCCGCCGAGCTCACGGCCCTGGACGCCGACGAGCCCGTCGAGACCGCCGACGAGGCGCGCCTCGTCGAGTCGGAGCCCGTCGTGCAGGACGTCGAGCCCGAGGTCGAGCACGTCGGCCGGGCGATCCCGCTCGCGGAGCGCCTCGCCGTGCTGCGCGGGACCGAGAGCGCGCGCGCCGACCGCCACGTGTACACGGGCGACGCCGAGCCGCTCCTCGAGGTGCGCAACCTGTCCATCCGGTTCCCCGCGCGCCACGGCGACGTCGCGGTCGTCGACGACGTGTCGTTCTCGGTGCGTCCCGGCGAGACGATGGCGCTCGTCGGCGAGTCCGGCTGCGGCAAGTCGATCACGTCGCTCGCCGTCATGGGCCTGCTCGACTCGTCCGCCCAGATCAGCGGCGAGATCCTCTACGGCGGCAAGAACCTGCTCGCCATGGGCAACCGCGAGCGCGCGTCGCTGCGCGGCACGGACATCGCGATGATCTACCAGGACGCGCTGAGCTCGCTCAACCCGTCGATGCTCATCCGCGCCCAGATGAAGCAGCTCACGCGCCGCGGCGGCACCCGCACGGCCGAGGAGCTCCTCGAGCTCGTGGGCCTCGACCCCGAGCGCACCCTCAAGAGCTACCCGCACGAGCTCTCGGGCGGCCAGCGCCAGCGCGTGCTCATCGCCATGGCGCTCACGCGCGACCCGAAGCTCATCATCGCGGACGAGCCGACGACGGCCCTCGACGTCACCGTCCAGGCCCAGGTCGTCGCGCTGCTCGACGAGCTGCGCGAGAAGCTCGGGTTCGCGATGGTCTTCGTCAGCCACGACCTCGCGCTCGTCGCGGAGATCGCGCACCGCATCACGGTCATGTACGCGGGCCAGGTCGTCGAGCAGGCGCCCACGGGCGAGCTGCTCGCCGACCCGCGCCACGAGTACACGCAGGGCCTGCTGGGCGCGGTGCTGTCGATCGAGCAGCGCTCGACCCGACTGCACCAGATCCCCGGCACCGTCCCGTCGCCGCGCGACTTCCCGACGGGCGACCGGTTCGCGCCGCGCTCGTCGCAGCCCGACCGCGGCCTCGACGTGCGGCCCGTCCTGCGGGCCGTGGACGACGACGGCCAGCACCTCGTCGCGATGCCGCCGGCCGAGCCGGTCGGCGCCGGCACCGCTCCGATCACCACGGGAGGGACGCGATGAGCGCCACCGACACGACCCCGCGCACCGGGGACGGCGCCGCGGGCGACCGCGAGACGCCCGTCGTCGAGCTGCGGAACGTGCACGTCGTCTTCACGTCCCGCACGGGCTCGCTGTTCCGCGCGAACCGCGTGCACGCGGTGAACGACGTCAGCGTCCAGGTGCGGCGCGGCAGCACGCTCGGCATCGTCGGCGAGTCCGGCTCGGGCAAGTCGACCATGGCGAAGGTGCTCGTCGGCCTCCAGGCGCCGACGGAGGGCGAGATCCGCTTCCGCGGCACGGCGGTCTCGAAGTACACGGCCGACGTGCGCCGCCGGGTCGGCCGCGTCGTGTCCGTCGTCTTCCAGGACCCCGCGACCGCGCTCAACGCGCGCATGCGGATCCGGGACGCGCTGCGCGACCCGCTCGACGTGCACCGCGTGGGCGACGCGGCGTCCCGTGAGGCACGCGTGCGCGAGCTCGTGCACCTCGTGGGCCTGCCGGAGTCGGCCCTCGACGCGCTCCCGGGCCAGCTCTCGGGCGGCCAGCGCCAGCGCGTCGCCATCGCCCGGGCGCTCGCGCTCGAGCCCGACGTGATCGTCGCCGACGAGCCGACGTCCGCCCTCGACGTGTCGGTCCGCGCCCAGATCCTCAACCTGCTCGCCGACCTCAAGGCCGAGCTCGACCTGGGGATGGTCTTCATCTCGCACGACATCCAGACCGTGCGGCACGTGTCCGACGAGATCGTCGTCATGCAGGGCGGCCGGATCGTCGAGTCGGGCCCCGCCGCGCGCGTGCTGGACGACCCGCAGGACGACTACACCCGCACGCTGCTCGCCGCGGCGCCCGCGCTGCTGTGAGCGGCGCGCCCCTCGCGGGGGCGGGACCCACCCAGACCCACACACCGCTGAACCCAGAACCGGAGCACCTCGTGACCAGCCCCACCTTCCGCGGGATCGTCCCGCCCGTCCTCACCCCGCTCACGACCGAGGGCGAGGTCGACGTCGCGTCGCTCGAGCGCCTCGTGGACCACCTCGTCACCGAGGGCGTGCACGGCCTGTTCGTGCTCGGGTCGACCGGCGAGGTCGCCTACCTGACCGACGAGCAGCGCGACCTCGTGGTGCGCACGGTCGTGCGCGCCGCCGACGGCCGCGTGCCCGTCATGGGCGGGGCGATCGACCTCACGACGGCGCGCGTCGTCGAGCGCGCGAAGGCCCTCGTGGCGGCCGGGGCGGACGCGGTCGTCGCGACGGCGCCCGTGTACGCGCTCAACGACCTCGACGAGATCGAGCGCCACCTGCGCGCGGTCGCCGCCGCCGTGGACGTCCCGCTGTTCGCGTACGACATCCCGGTCCGCGTGCGCACCAAGCTCCCGGCCGACCTCCTCGTGCGCCTCGGCGTCGAGGGCGTCCTCGCGGGCGTCAAGGACTCCTCGGGCGACGACGTCGGCTTCCGCCGCCTCGTCGCCGCGAACGCGGCCGCGGGCTCGCCGCTCGCGCTGTTCACGGGGCACGAGGTCGTCGTGGACGGCATGCTGCTGCTCGGCGCCGACGGCGTCGTCCCGGGCCTCGCGAACGTCGACGCGGGCGGCTACGTGCGCCTGTGGGACCTCGCCCAGGCCGGCAAGTGGGACGACGCGAAGCTCGAGCAGGACCGCATCGCGGCGCTCTTCGAGATCGTGTTCCAGGCGAAGGGCCGCTCGGGCGACGCCGCGGGCGTCGGGGCGTTCAAGATCGCTGCGCGCGCGCAGGGGCTCATCGACACCCCGACGCTCGCGTTCCCGGTCGAGGCGCTCGACGCCGACGTCGCGGCCCGCGTCGAGGAGATCACGCGTGCCGCAGGGCTCCTGGGTGACTGACGTCGTCGTCGGGGTCGACCTCGGCGGCACGAAGACCGCCGCCGCGACCGTCGGCCCCGACGGCGCGCTCGGCCCGGTGCGCACGGTGCCTACGCCCGGCCCGGCCGGTCCGGACGCCGTGCTCGACGCCGTGGCGGGCCTCGTGCGCGAGGTCGTCGCCGCCGTGCCGGTACGGGCCGGGCACGTCGCGCGCCTGCGCGGGCTCGGCGTCGGCACGGCCGGCGTGATCGACGTCGGCCGCGGGGTCGTCGTCTCGGCGACCGACACCCTCCCCGGCTGGCCGGGGACCGACGTCGCGGGCGGGCTGCGCCGCCGGCTCGCCGACCTCGCCGTCCCGGACGCGACCGGGGATCCGGCCCCCCTGCCCGTGTTCGTCGAGAACGACGTCGACGCGCACGCCGCGGGCGAGGTCTGGCTCGGCGCGGCCGCGGGCGCGCGCAGCGCGCTGCTCGTCGCGGTCGGGACGGGGATCGGGGGCGCCGTCGTGCTCGACGGCCGTCCCCTGCGCGGTGCGCACCACGTCGCCGGCGAGCTGGGCCACGCGCCCGTGCCGGGCGCCGAGCTCATGCGCTGCACGTGCGGGCGCGAGGGTCACGTCGAGGCGATCGGCGCGGGCCCCGCGATCCACCGCCGCTACCTCGCGCTCGGCGGCGACGCCGCGAGCCCGGACACGCGCGACGTCGTCGCGCGCGCCGTCGCGGGCGACGAGCTCGCGGTCTCGGTCGTGCGCGACGCCGCCCAGGCCGTGGGCCGGGCGGTCGCGGCCGTCGTCACGGTGCTCGACCCGGAGGTCGTCGTGGTCGGCGGCGGCATGGCGGGCGCGGGGGACCTGTGGTGGTCCGCGCTCGAGGACACGCTGCGCGCCGAGGTCGTCGACGTGCTCGCCGACCTGCCGCTGCGACCCGCCGCGCTGGGGAACGCGGCGGCCGTGGTCGGCGCGGCGCGCGGCGCGTGGAACCTGGTGGAGGACGTCACGACCGTCGGAGGGACGCGATGAGCACCGAGCACGAGACCCGGACCTGGACGCGCGAGAGCGTGCTCGACGCGATGCGCGGGCGCCTCACCGTGTCCTGCCAGGCGTACCCGGGCGAGCCGCTGCGCGACCCGCGCACGACCGCGCAGATGGCGCGCGCCGTCGTCGCCGGTGGAGCGGCGGCCGTGCGCGCGCAGGGCCTGGAGGACGTCGCGGCGGTCGTCGCCGCGGTGGACGTCCCGGTCGTCGGGCTCTGGAAGGACGGTGACGGCGGGGTCTTCATCACGCCGACGCTGGAGCACGCGCGCGCTGTCGCGGACGCGGGCGCGCACGTCGTCGCGCTCGACGGCACGCGCCGCGCGCGCCCCGACGGGCTGACCCTCGCGGAGACCGTCGCGCGCCTGCGCGAGACGACCGACGTGCTCGTCATGGCCGACTGCGGGTCGCTCGACGACGCGCTCGCCGCGCAGGACGCGGGCGTCGACCTGCTCGGCACGACCCTCGCGGGCTACACGGGCGAGCGCCCGAAGACCGAGGGCCCGGACCTCGAGCTCGTGGACGAGGTGGTCGCGGCGTGCTCGCTGCCCGTCGTCGTCGAGGGCCGCGTGCACACCCCGGCCCACGCCGCCGAGGCCATGGCGCGCGGTGCGTTCAGCGTGTGCGTGGGCACGGCCATCACGCACCCGACGACGATCACGTCGTGGTTCGTGGGCGCGGTCGAGCCCGGGGGCCGCTGACCGGCGTCACGCGCGTCCGCGGCGTCCGAGCACGCCGCGGACGTACGCGGCCTGGCCCGCGTGCTCCAGGCTGTCGACGGCGACGCTCACGAGCCGCACGCCCAGCGTCACCGGCGGGTCCCACGCGTCGTCCACGACGCGGTCGAGGTCGTCGTCCGTGAGCGCGGCGAGCACGTCCTGCGACTCGACCTGGACGGCGTGCGCGTAGCCGAGCAGGAGGTCGTCGCTCGCGCGCACGCGCCCCACGTCGGCCGCCGACTGCCCGTAGCCCGTCGCGTCGTCGTCGAACGGCAGGCCGAACCGCGCGGCCCAGCCGTCGCGCGTCCACACCTGCTCGCGCCCGACGGCGGCCGCGACCTGCGCGTCCTGGCCGCGGGCCAGGTGCCACGCGAGCCACGCGATCGAGTTGGCACCCGGGTCGAGGCGGGCGGCGAGCGCCTCCTCGCCGAGCCCGTCGACCGCGCGCGTCACGGTCGGGCCGATCCGTCCGAACAGGTCCTCCAGCAGCGTGCGGGCGTCCACGTGTCCCCCTCCGTCGTCGGTCACCTCCCGGCAGCCTCCGACGAGCCGCGCGCGGACGCGACCCGAACGGGGTCACCCGAGCGTGACGACGACCGTGCCCGCCTTGTGCTCGTGCTCCACGTGCCGGTGCGCGTCGGCCACGCGGTCGAGCGGGTACGCCCGGTCGACGACGGCCCGCAGCGTGCCCGCCGCGCCGCGCGCGAGCGCGTCGTGCAGGGTCGCGCGCTGGAGGTCGGTCGGCCGCAGCCCGGTGAACGCGACACGACCGCGCCGCCCGTGCGCGCGGCGTGCGGTCCACAGCGTGCGCCACAGGATGCCTGCCGAGGGCACGGTCGTGAGGTACACGCCGTCGTCCGCGAGCAGGTGCCGGCACCGCCGGTACGACGACGCGCCCGCGACGTCGAAGACGACGTCGTAGCGCGGCCGTCCCGGGTCGTCCGTCTCCGGCGCGGTCACGTCCCGCACGGTCCGGTCCACGACCTCGGCCGCGCCGAGCGCCCGGGCCAGGTCGAGGCCGCGCGGGCCGGTCACGGCGGTGACGTGCGCGCCCGCGTGCGCGGCGACCTGGACCGCGGCCGTCCCGACGCACCCCGACGCGCCGACGACGAGCACGCGCGTCCCCGGGCGCACCGTGGCGTGGTCGGTGAGGAACGGCAGCGCGGTGAGCGGCCCCGCCGCGAGGACCGCGGCCTCGACGTCGGTGAGCGCGTCGGGCGTCGGGACGACGGCGCTCGCGTCGGGCACGAGGACGAGCTCGGCGTGCGCCCCGGCGCCCATGCGCGTGAGCGCCGTGACCCGGTCGCCGACGGCGAACCGCGTGACCTCCTCGCCGACCGCGACGACCTCGCCCGCGACCTCGCCGCCGAGCACGGGGGAGCGCGGCCGGCGCAGCCCGAACGCGAGGCGCGCGAACCACGGCGAGCCCGCGCGCGCCGCGACCCCCGCCGCGGCGAGCGTGCTCGCGCGGTTGCGCACGAGCAGGTCGTGCGGCCCGGGCACCGGGTCGGGGAGCGTCGAGACGCGCACGACGTCGGGCCCGCCGTAGACCGGGGCCGTCGCCGCCCTCATCGGGTCGCCCTCCGCCTGCGCGGTCCGCGCCCGTCGGTGGCCTTGTCGGTGGCCCCGCCGACGTCACCGGCGGCGGGGCCGGCGGGGGCGTCGGTGTCGTCGTCGGGGTAGGCGAACACCTCGTCGAGCGTCGTGCCGAGCGCGCGGGCGATGAGGAACGCCGTCTCGAGCGACGGCGAGTAGCGTCCCTGCTCGATCGCGATGACGGTCTGGCGCGTGACGCCCACGCGCTCCGCGAGCTCCGCCTGCGTCATCTCGCCGCGCGCGAAGCGCAGCGCCCGGATCACGTTCGTGACGCGCGTCGGCTTGCCGCCCACGTCACACCCCCCGCCGGTAGGCCACGAGCGTGACGACGGACGAGACCACGGCCATGACGACGAACCCGAGGTAGATCGTGTTCGCGATCCAGAACGTGTCCGCGTCGGCGAGCGCGAGGACGAGCGCGCCGAGCGCCCCGCCGACGACGCCCCACTGGCCGGCGAGCGTGCCGCGGCGCGCGAGGTCGCGGTCGCGCTCGTCGGTGCGGAGGCTCTCGCTGGGGCGGGCGATCTCGACCAGGATGCGCACGACGATCCCGGCGACGACGGCGCCCGCGACCGACCACAGCAGAGGGCCGACGTAGGCGACGTCGGCGAGCGGGCCGCCGTCGGCCCGGGACAGCACGACCCCGACGTACGCGGCGTACACGACGACGCTCACGACGAGGTAGACCCACGTGCCCTTCTCCTCGTAGGACATGGCCGCTCCCGTCTCGACGTGACCTCGAAGTCAAAGATTGCTGACATCACGACGGTAAAGAAGAACGGACATCGTGTCAAGAGTTCTTGACATATATTCCTCGGCGCGGGACGGTTCACCGCCGTCCCGCTCGGGGAGCCGTCAGGGCCACGACCAGGGTGGTGGCCGCCCTCGTCGCGGACGTGGTCGTCCGGCGCCGTCGCCGCGCCCGTCCCGGTCGGCAGGCGGCTAGCGTTGTCCCGTCCCCGCGCGCCGCACCGGGCGCGCGGCGCCGTGCCAGCCGGAGGTGCCGATGGAGTTCCCGTTCAGCCTCACCGAGGAGCAGATCCTCTCGCTCATCGTCGTGGGCACGGTCGCGGTCGTCGCGATCGTCGTCGTGAACGCGCTCGCGCCCAAGGCCGGCGTCGCGGCGCCCCTGGTCCTCGTGGCCGTCGGCGTCGTCGTGAGCTTCGTGCCCGTCGTCCCCGAGATCGAGATCGAGCCCGAGTGGATCCTCGCCGGGATCCTGCCGCCGTTGCTCTACTCGGCCGCCGTGAGCCTGCCGACGATGGACTTCCGGCGCGACTTCACGGCGATCAGCGGGCTCTCGGTCGTGCTCGTGGTGCTCAGCACGGTGCTGCTCGGGTACCTCTTCACGTGGCTCATCCCCGGCATCCCGCTCGCCGCCGGGTTCGCGCTCGGCGCGATCGTCAGCCCCACCGACGCCGTCGCGACGTCGATCGTCAAACGGCTCGGCGCCTCACCGCGCGTCGTCACGCTGCTCGAGGGCGAGAGCCTGCTCAACGACGCGTCCGCGCTCGTGCTCCTCCGCTCGGCCATCGCCGCGATCGGCGTGTCGCTCGCGCACGACGGGGACCACGTGCCGGTGTCGCTCTGGGCGGTCGCGGGCGACTTCGTCTTCGCGGTGGTCGTCGCGGTCGCGATCGGGTTCGTCGTCGGCTTCGTCGGCCTGTTCGTCCGGCGGCGCCTCGCCAACCCGGCGCTCAGCACCGCGGTCTCGTTCGTCGCGCCGTTCCTCGCGTACCTGCCGTCCGAGGAGCTCGGCGCGTCGGGCCTCGTCGCCGTCGTCACGGCGGGACTCGTCACCGGCAACGGCGCGGCCAAGTACCTGCGACCCCAGCACCGGCTCGCCGAGGAGTCGAACTGGCGCACGGTCGAGCTGCTGCTCGAGGGCGCCGTGTTCCTCCTCATGGGCCTCGAGCTGTTCGCCCTCGTCACCGACGTCCGCGAGGCGGACGGGAGCCTGTGGCGCGCGGCAGGCATCGCGGCCCTCGCCGCCGTCGTCATCCTCGCGGTCCGCTCGGCCTACGTCACCACGCTCCTGCGGTCGCTCGCGCGGCGCGCACGGCGCGGCGAGTCGCTGCGCGGCGTCATCGCGGGCATGCAGGAGAAGCTCGACGCGAAGTACGGCCCGCCGCAGGCGCCGCTCGCCGCGGTCGACCCGTCGGGGCAGCGTCAGGACGTCGCGCGCACCGGCGGGCCGGGGGCGGTGCCGGAGGCCCGCGTCGGGCGCATCCGCCTCTCGCTGCGCCGCCGCGCCGCGGACATCGACTACCTCACGGCCGAACGGCTCGGGTGGCGCGAGGGCACGCTCCTCGTCTGGGCCGGGATGCGTGGCGTCGTCACGCTCGCCGCGGCCCAGACCCTCCCGCTCGACACGCCGCAGCGCTCGTTCCTCGTGCTCGTCGCGTTCGGCGTGGCCGCCGGGACGCTCGTCGTCCAGGGCGGGACGCTGCCGTGGGTCGTGCGCCGCCTCGGGCTCTCGGGCGGTCACTCGCGCGCCGACGAGGACCGCGGCGCCGTGCGCGCCGAGCTCGACGCCGCCGCGGTCGCCGTCATCGACGCGCCCGACCTGCGGCGCCCCGACGGCACGCCCTACGACGGCGACGTCGTCGCCCGCGTGCGCCGCGACGTCGTGCGCGAGCTCGAGAACCGCGACACCGACGCCGCGACGTCGGCCGACCTGTTCGCGCAGTACAAGGAGCTGCGCCTGCGCGCGATCGCCGCGCAGCGCGCCACGCTGCTCGAGGCCCGCACGTCCGGCGCCTACAGCTCGCAGGCGCTGCGCCACGCGCTCGACCTGCTCGACGCCGAGCAGATCGACCTCGAGATCCGCCGCGGCCCGTACGTCCCGGGCGACGACGACTGAGTCACCGGTGGTCGAGCGGGGGCGAGCTCAGGCAGAAGGGGTGGCCCTCCGGGTCGGCGTAGACGCGGAACAGGTCGTCGGGGTGGCCTTCCTCCGCCGGGGTGCCCGTCAGCGGGCGTGCCCCGCACGCGAGCGCGTGCTCGTGCGCCGCCGCGAGGTCCGGCACGTCCAGGTCGACGTGGACCCGGGCGCCGCCCGGCCACGGCGGCACGGCCGCGTCGGAGCGCTGGAACGCCAGGCGTGACGCGCCGCCCGGGACCTGGAGCGAGAGCCAGTCGTCGCCCTCCGGGTCGACCTCCTCGTGGCCGGGCGTGTACTCCCAGCCGGTGAGGCCGCGGTAGAACTCGGCGAGCCCGCGCGGGTCGCGCGCGTCGACCGTGACGTTGCGCAGGCGCAGGGGCCGCGGGTCGTGCACCGTCAGCCGACCTGCTCGCGCAGCCACGCGACGTCCGCGGGGACGTCCGCGTGCGTCTCGCACACGACCGACGTCCCGGCGGCGTGCACGACGCCGAGCAGGAGGTCAGGGTCGATCGAGCCCGAGGTCAGGCCCGCGTGCCGGTCCGCGCCGGAGCCCGCGGCGTCGCGGCTGTTGTTGAGGTGCACGAGGTCCACGCGGCCCGTGATCGCGCGGACCTGCTCGACCGCCGTCGTGAGGTCGATGCCGCCCGCCCACGCGTGGCACGTGTCGAGGCAGAACCCGACGTTCGCGGCGCCGTCGGACTGCTGGATCGCCGCCCACAGGCCCTCGATGCGGTCGAGGCGGCGCGCCATCGAGAAGTCGCCGCCCGCGGTGTTCTCGACGAAGACGGTGACGTCGGTCTCCAGGGCGTCGATCGCCTTGCGCCAGTTGTCGAACCCCTTCGCCGGGTCGTCCTTCGCGGTGACGTGCCCGCCGTGGACCACGACGCCGACCGCGCCGACCGCCGCCGCGCCGTCGACGATCTGCTGCAGCAGCTTGCGGCTCGGGATGCGGATGCGGTTGTTCGTGCTCGCCACGTTGATGACGTACGGCGCGTGCACGACGAGCTCGAGGCCCGCCGCCGCGGCGGCGTCCTTCAGGGCCTCCGCGCCGCCCGGGAACGTGAACTCCGGTCCCTTCCAGGACTGCGGGTCGCCGAGGAAGATCTGGGCGACGTCCGCACCGATGCTCGCGGCCTGCGCGATGACGTCCGACTGGTCGAGGTGGGCTCCGATCCGCATGGGACCAACCTACGCGGCCCCGCCCACGCCGCGTCGCGGACGGCCACGTCGCGCCGCCGACGATCACGCCGGGTCACCAGCCGGTGCTGCCCCGGCGGATGACGTCGCGACGCAGGTCGAGCAGCGCGGCGCGGGCCCGGCGACGGCGGTCGGCCGGGTCGATCGTGAGCTCGTCGCCCGCGTTCGCGCGACGTCGCGGCTCGCCGTGCGTGTTGAGCTCGCCCGCGCCGTGCTCCGGGCTCGGGGTGCGCGAGGCGACGGCGCCGACGGTCGGGCCCGTCACGGGGGTGCTGGGCGCGGGGGCGGAGAAGAGCGGGCGGTGGTCCGGCACGGTGGCCTCCTCGGCCGCGGTCGCGCACGGCGACCGCGGAGGTCGGGACGGATGTGGTGCGCCGGGCCCGGGGCCCGGCGCACCTCCATCGTGCGACCGCGACGTTTCCCCGTGCCGTCCGCGGCGTTTCGGTCGTGTTGCGCCCACCCGCCCCGCGCCGAACACGGGGTTGCTGTCGTTATCGGGGCGATAACGACAGCAACCCCGTGCTCGACCGCGAGGAAGGTCGTGCTCGGGTCAGGAGGGTCCGCGGCCGCGGCACGCGGCGACCGTCTCGCCCTCGACGTCGACCGACGCCGCCCAGTGCCACGCCGGGGGCAGCGCGGCGAGCGCGGCCGCGGGGACGTGCACGGCGTCGAGACCCGACCCGTCCGGCGTCGGCGGCACGACCTCCCACGAGATCGCGCCGTCCGCCGTCCGCTCGACGCGGAACGGCGACCGGTACGCGCCCAGGTCGCTCCCGTCCCAGGTCTCGAGCCGCAGGACGAGCGCCGCGTCGAGCGGGCCGTCGACGGCGGTGCCCGGCGCGACGTCGAGCGCGAACGAGGCGTCGAGGCCGGGCTCGTCGGACGCGCCCGCGGGGAGCGGCGACGGGCGGGTCACGCCCCACCGGGTCACCGTGCCGGGCATCGTCCAACCGGTCAGGTGCACGTCGTCCACCGTCAGCGGCGAGCCCGCGGTCGTGGTCGGGGTGCACGACGACGTCCAGACCTCGCCGCTCGTGACCGTCGCCGGGCCGAGGACGAACACCGCGCTGCCGACCGAGAGCACGGTGGCCGCGCCCGTGACGGCGCGCGACGGCGTCGGGCCGCCCGGACCGGTGCCCGGGCCGAGGAACGGGACGGGCGGGCGCACGCGCTGCAGAACGACGGTGTCGCACAGCGAGTCGGCGAACGTGCGCCGCTGCGGGTGCCACAGCGGCCGGAGGAACCCGAGGTAGAGCAGCGCGTCGAGGACGTGCGCGAGGTCGCGCAGCACGGTGCGCACCAGGCCGGCGGGGCGCTCGGTCGTGGCGTGCACGACGACGATCCCCACCGTCCGCTTGCCCGGCGACGCACCGGTCCACGCCTGCAGCGCGAGGAGGGCGGCGGTGGTGCCGAGCGCCCACCACGTGCCTCCGGGGACGGGCTGCTCCGTGGTGACGCCGAACGTGATCACCGGGATCCAGGCCACCTCGTAGGCCGGGCCGACGGCGACGAACAGCACGGCCGCGACGATCGCCGTGTCGAGCAGCGACGCGACGACGCGGCGCGACCAGCTCGCGTACACGTCGCGTGGCACGGGCGGCTCGAGGCCGGGCAGGCTCGGGTCGAGGTCTCCGGCTCCGACGCCGTGCGTCGGCCCCCTGCCGGTCGGGGCGTCGATGGCCACGCGCCGATCCAAGCACACCCCGCCGAGAACGGGGTTGCTGTCGTTATCGGGGCGATAACGACGGCAACCCCGTGGTCGACCGCGAGGAAGGTCGTGCTCGCCGGGTCAGCGGAAGGCGTGCCGCCTGCCCGCGACGACGGTCGCGAGCACCGGGACCATGAGCGCGAGCGAGACCCACGGGAGACCGGCCGGCCCGGCGACGGCGAGCGCCGCCCCGCCGACCGCCCCGCCGAGCGCGACGGACGTGTTCCACACGGTCACGAGCGCAGACTGAGCGACGTCGGCCCCGTCGCCCGCGGCCCGCGCCGCGGCGGTCGTGTAGAGCGTCCCGGCGCCGCCGAACGCGAAGCCCCACGCCGCGACGGCGAGCACGACGACCACCGTCGACGTCGGCGCGAGGCCGAGCGCGAGCATGGCGAGCGCGAACACGACGACGGACCCGAGCGTCAGCGCGCGCAGTCGCCGGTCGATGAGCGCGCCGACGAGCACGAGCGCCCCCGCCGAGGCGGCGCCGAGGACGAGGAGCAGCGCGCTCGTGCGCGACTCCTGGCCGAGGTGCGCGAGGTGCACGGCCACGTACGTGTACAGCGACGTGTTGGCGAGCACGTTGAGCCCGGTGACCAGCAGCACGGGCCGCAGCCCCGGGCGGGGGAGCACGGCGCGGATCGTGAGGCGGTCGTCGCGCGAGGTGCCCGCCGCGGACGGCACGCCGAGCCGGACCCACGCGAGCAGGGCGAGCGCGACGAGCGAGAGGAGGCCGAACGTCCAGCGCCACCCGAGCGCGGCACCGAGCACGGCGCCCGCGGGGACGCCGAGCGTGAGCGCGAGCGGCCCGCCGGCCATGGCGATCGTCATCGCGCGCCCGACGCGCTCGGCGGGCACGATGCGCCGCACGTACCCGGGCAGCAGCGCCCACGTGAGACCGGCGACGAGACCCGCGCCGAACCGCGCGACGAGCGTCAGGGTGAACGACGACGACACCGCCGTGACCGTGTTCGCGACGACGAACCCCGTGATCGTCACGAGGAGCAGCGTGCGGCGGTCCCACCGCGCGGTGGCCCGCGTGAGCGGGATCGCGGCGACGATCGCGCCGACCGCGAACGCGGTGACGGTCTGCCCGGCCGCGCCGGCCCCGACGCCGAGGTCGGCGGCCATCGCGGGCAGCACGCCCGCGGGCAGGATCTCGGTGAGCAGCGTGAGGAAGCCCGACGCCGCGAGCGCGAGCAGCGCGCCGACGGGCAGCGTGCGTCGCAGGCGGGACCGGGTGTGCGGAGCGCCGGACGAGGGCGTGCCGGGGTCCGGGACGGAGGCGGTGACGTCGTGCGTGGGTGTGCTCGTCGTGGACATGGGGTTAGCATCGATGTCTGACATTGATGTGAAGGTCAAGCACCCCGCTGAGATGAGGTGGATCACGTGCGGATCGGCGAGCTGTCCCGGCGCACCGGGACCCCGACGCGGCTCCTGCGCTACTACGAGGAGCAGGGCCTGCTGACCCCCGAGCGGGCCGAGAACGGGTACCGCGAGTACGGCGAGCACCTCGTCGACCGCGTGCTCCAGATCCGCGGGCTGCTGGAGGTCGGCTTCACGACGCGGATCATCAAGGAGTTCCTGCCCTGCCTCGGGAACGCCCCGGAGATCCACCTGCACAACGCCTACCCGGACAAGATCGCCCTCCTCGAGACCGAGCTCGCGCGCCTCGAGGACCGCATCCGCATCCTCGAGAAGAACCGCGACGCCATCGCCGACTACCTCGAGCGCATCCGCCCCTTCGCGCAGCGCCCCGAGGACCGCGTCCCCGCCCGCGCTGCCATGAGCGCGGGTACCGCTTCCCCGCCGAACACGGGGTTGCTGTCGTCATCCCCGCGATAACGACAGCAACCCCGTGCTCGACGGCGCACAAGCCCGTTCTCGGCGGGCATGGCGGGGCGGCAGTGGCTCCGCGGGCGGCGGGGCGGCAGTGGCGGGGCGGTGGCTCGGCGGGGCGGCGCCCTACGCTGACGCGCATGGACCTCGCACGCTCCGTCCCGCTGTTCGTGCTCGCCGCGCTGCTGGAGATCGGCGGGGCGTGGCTCGTGTGGCAGGGGCTGCGCGAGCACCGCGGCTGGCTGTGGATCGGCGCGGGCGTCGTCGCGCTGGGGCTGTACGGCGTCGTCGCGACGCTCCAGCCGGACGCGCACTTCGGCCGCATCCTCGCTGCGTACGGCGGGGTGTTCGTCGCGGGGTCGCTCGCGTGGGGCATGGTCGTGGACGGCTTCCGCCCCGACCGGTGGGACGTCGCGGGTGCGCTGCTGTGCCTCGCCGGCGTCGCCGTCATCATGTACGCGCCGCGCGCGGAGTAGACGTCGTTCGAGCCGCGCGCCGTCGTCGAGCACGACGTTCCTCGCCGTCGAGCACGGGGTTGGTGACGTGATCGGCGGGATGACGACACCAACCCCGTGCTCGGCGGGTGAGAGCGGTCAGCGCAGCGGGTCGAAGGGGCGGATCTCGTCCGGGGTCTCGCCCGTGGTGACCAGGTGCGCGAGCGCGCGGCCGGTCGCGGGGCCCAGGACCATGCCCCACATGCCGTGGCCGCCCGCGACGTACACGCCGCGCGTGCGGGTCGCGCCGACGAGCGGGAGGCCGTCAGGCGTGACGGGCCGCGAGCCGACCCACTCGTCGTGGCGGTCGTCGAGGTCGACGCCCTGGAAGAGGTGCCGCACGGACGCGAGGATCGCCTCGATGCGCCGGGGCTGGAGCGGCTCGTCCGGGCCGCGGAACTCCATGGTCCCCGCGATGCGGAAGCGGCCCTGGTACGGCGTGCACGCGACGCGACGCGCGGGCAGGTAGATCGGCGTGTCGACGGGCTCGTCGGTCTTCACCGTGAACGAGTAGCCGCGCCCCGCCTGCACGCGCGTGCGCACGCCGAGCGGCGCGGCGAGCGAGGGCAGCCACGCACCGGTCGCGAGCACGACGGCGTCGCCCCGCAGCACGACGCCCTCCTCGCGGTCGGCGGGGGAGCCGGCCCGGCGCGGCGCCCCGGCGTGCGGCCCGACGCCGTCGGTCACCCCGGGCCCGTCGCTCGCCCCGGCGCCCACGAGGGCGGGGTGCCGGGCGGCGTCGGGGTGCACTGCGCGCGCGAAGACGCACGCGCCGAGGCGGCCGGGCTCGACGTCGAGCACGTCGAGGCCGGTGAGGATGGTGCCGCCGCGGGCGCGCACGGAGTCGGCGAGCGCGTGGACGTACGGTCCGGGCTCGAGGAAGCGCTGGCCCTCGAGGGCGTAGACGGTGGAGACGCGGTCGGTGAGCTGGTAGGCGCGCTCCCCGGCCTCGACGCGCCGGACCGGGACGGTCTGCCCGGCGGCCGCGACGTGCTCGAGCTCGCGCAGGAAGGGTCGGGCCTCGCGCGCGTGCTCGAACGCGACGGTGAACGGCCCGGGCGTCGTGCCGGCCTCGACGCCGTGACCGAGGCTCCCGCCGGCGGCGAGCTCGTCGAACGCGTCGAGCGCGACGCGGTCGATCGGGGTGAGCGCCGCCATCGCGCGGTCCCAGCGGCGCTGCGTCGCGTGCGCCATGAAGCGCGCGAAGAACGACCACAGGCGCGGGTCGAACCGGACCGGGACGTGGAGGGGCGCGGCCGGGTCGAGGAGCGCGCGCGGACCGTAGGTCCACAGCGACGGGTCGGCCAGGGGCATCGCCATGCCGGGCGTGAGCCACCCGGCGTTGCCCCACGACGAGCCGGCGGCGACGCCCTCGCGGTCGACGACGGTGACCTCGACGCCCTGCTCCTGCAGGTGCCACGCGGTGGCGAGGCCGACCATGCCGGCGCCGACGACGACGGCGGTCCGGGGTGCGGGGTGCCGGTCCGACGCGGACCGGCCGGGACGGGGACGAGAGGTGGTGCTCACGCCGGGCTCCTTCGACCGACGCCCGCCCCGCGGGTGGCGGGGCGGGCGCGTGGCTGGTGTGCGGCGGGATGGTGCCGCACACCTTCAGCGTGGTCGATCCTTCGGTGTGCGGCAAGATGTGACGCAGGATCGTCGTCGACGGCCGCCATTGACGACGACTCTTCGAACCGCGACCGGAGGAGACCCGCCGTGCCGAAGGATCTTCGACCCGCCGTCCTGGACGACGTCGACCGCCGCATCCTCGACGTCCTCGTCACCGACGCGCGGGCGACGAACGCGGCGATCGCCGCCCGTGTCGGGATCGCCGCCTCGACGTGCCACGCGCGCGTGCGCTCGCTCGTGGACCGCGGCGTGATCCGCGGCTTCCGCGCCGACGTCGACCCGGCGGCGCTCGGTCGCGGGCTCGAGGCGCTCATCGCGATCCGCCTCCAGGCGGGCGCGCGCAAGGGCCTCGAGGCGTTCCGGGACTACCTGCTCACGCTGCCCGACGTCGAGGGCGTGTTCTTCGTGACCGGCGACCGCGACTTCCTGCTGCACGTGGCCGTCGCGGACTCGGACGCGCTGCGCGACCTGGTCTCCAAGACGCTGAGCGTCCGGCCGGAGGTCGCGGGGACGAGCACGACGGTGATCTTCGAGCACGCGCGACCCTGACGGCGCGTGTCCCGGAGCGGCCGGGTCCACGGTCCCGCCCTCGCTGCGACGGGACGCGTGCCGGGGCACGGCGCTGTGAGCACCCCGGTGAACCGTGCTTCACTTCTTCGTGGGAGCCGCCCCGAGGCGGCCCGTGCGACGACCACGGAGGCACCGTGCCCTATCGCGAGACCCCCGCCACGCGGGCCGCCCGCGAGCGCAAGCGCGAGGCGCTGCTCGACGCGGCGCGCACGATCGTGGCGGAGCGCGGGTTCGCGGGCGCGAGCGTCCAGGCGCTCGCCTCGCGCGCGGGGGTCAGCACGGGCGGCGTCTACTCGTACTTCCCCACCAAGGCCGACCTGCTCGTCGCCGTGTTCCGGCAGGCCGTCGACGTCGAGCTCGACGCGGTCCGCGCGGCCGCCGCCCCCCAGGGCGACGACCCGCCCGACGGCAGCACGGTCGCCCGCCTGTCCCGCGCCGTCGACACGTTCGCACGCCGCGCCCTGCGCGGCCCGACCCTCGCGTGGGCGCTCCTGCTCGAGCCGGTCGACCCTGCCGTCGACGTGGCGCGGCTCGAGTACCGCCGCGCGTACGCCGCGACGTTCGCCGACGTCGTGCGCGACGGCGTCGCGGCGGGCGAGCTCCCCGAGCAGGACGTGGACGTCGTCGCGTCGGCGCTCGTCGGCGCGATCGGCGAGGCGCTCACCGGTCCGCTGTCCCCGCTCGCCGCCGGGGGAGAGGACGGCGACGGAGCGCCCGTCGACCCCGACGCGCGCGACGCCGTCGTCGCGACGATCCTGCGCGTGTGCCTGGGTGCCGTGGGCGCCCGGGTGCCGGCGCGCGAACCGACCTGACCGAGGCACCGCCCGCACGAGTACCGCCCGCAGCGCCGCAGGAGGACGCCGTGACGACCACCGGACCGCGACCCGCGCCGCACGTGACGCACCGCGTGACGAACCAGCCGCCCGAGCGCGTGGGCGTGAACGAGTACCTCGACCACCCCGTGCTGCGCGAGGCGGTGCGCGCGTACGGGGGAGCGTGGGGCGAGGAGCGGCTCGTCGAGGTCGGGGCGCTCGTCGGCACCGAGCGCTTCCAGCGCGCGGCCGAGCTCGCGAACGTGCACCCGCCGGTGCTGCGCACGCACGACCGCCGTGGGAACCGCGTCGACGAGGTCGAGTACCACCCGGCGTACCACGAGGTGCTCGGGGCGGCCGTCGCGCACGGCGCGCACACGAGCGCGTGGGCGGAGCCCGGGCCGGGCGCGAACGTCGTGCGCGGTGCGCTGTTCTCGCTGTTCGCGCAGGTCGAGCCGGGCCACGCGTGCCCCGTGTCGATGACGCACGCCGCCGTCGCGTCGCTGCGGCGCGCGCCGGCGCTCGCGGCGGTCTGGGAGCCGCGCCTGCTCTCCCGCGGGTACGACGGCGCCCTCGCGGCGCCGGGCAGCAAGCCCGGCGTGCTCGTCGGCATGGCCATGACGGAGAAGCAGGGCGGCTCGGACGTGCGCGCGAACGCGACGACGGCCGCGCCCGCCGGGGCGGACGGCACCTTCCTGCTCACGGGGCACAAGTGGTTCTGCTCGGCGCCGATGTCCGACGCGTTCCTCGTGCTCGCCCAGGTCCCGGGCGGGCCGGGCGGGACCGCGCGGGGCGGCGACGCCGCGCCGTCGTGCTTCCTCGTGCCGCGCGTGCTGGAGGACGGCACGCGCAACGTCTTTCGCGTCCAGCGCCTCAAGGACAAGGTGGGCAACCGGTCGAACGCGTCGTCGGAGATCGAGCTCGACGGCACCGTCGGGTTCCTCGTCGGGGAGCCCGGGCGCGGCGTGCGGACGATCATCGAGATGGTGTCGCGCACGCGGCTCGACTGCGTGCACGGCACGGCGGCGGGCATGCGCCAGGCGGTCGCCGAGGCGCTGTGGCACGCGCGCCACCGCAGCGCGTTCGGCGCGGCGCTCGTGGACCAGCCCGCGATGACCGCGGTGCTCGCCGACCTCGCGCTCGAGTCCGAGGCCGCGACGCTCACGTCGGTGCGCCTCGCCGCCGCGCACGACGGCGAGTCCGAGCACGACCGCGAGTTCCGCCGCCTCGCGACCGCCGTGAGCAAGTACTGGGTGTGCAAGCGCGGCCCGCACCACGCGTACGAGGCGATGGAGTGCCTGGGCGGCAACGGGTACACCGAGGCGTTCCCCCTCGCGCGCCGCTACCGCGAGCAGCCGGTCATGGCGATCTGGGAGGGGTCGGGCAACGTCATCGCGCTCGACGTGCTGCGCGCCATGGGCCGCGAGCCCGCGTCCGTCGCGGCGTTCGAGGCGGAGCTCGCCACGACGGCGGGCGCGCACCCGGTCCTCGACGCGCACGTCGCGCGCACGCGCCGTCTGCTCGCGGAGGTCGCGGGGGCCGACGCCGGGGCGCAGCAGGCGCAGGCCCGTCGCGTCGTGGAGTCGCTCGCCCTCGCGCTCCAGGCGTCGCTCGTGGTGCGGCACGCGCCGTCGGCCACGGCCGACGCGTTCGTCGCCGCACGGCTCGGCGACGACCGCGGCCACGGGTACGGCGTCCTGCCGGGCGGCACCGACGCGCGCGCGATCCTGGCCCGGCACACCGGGACGCCGTGAGCGGCTGGGCCCGGGACGACCGCGGCACCCGCCCGGGGGCGGGCGCCGCGGGAGACGGCCTCAGACGCGCCAGGCGAAGAGCCCGGTCGGGTCGTACGCCGAGCGCACCGCGGCGAGACGCGCCGCCGTCTCGGGCGACCACGCCCGCGCGAGCGCCTCGTCCGTCCACGGGCCGGGCAGGAAGTTGATGTTCGTCTCGCTCGCCGCCCACGGCTGCGACCACTGCGTGAACGACGCCGCGGCCTCGACCATGTCGGGGAGGCGCGGGGGGTTCACGCCGACGAGGCTGAACAGGTAGCCGGCCGTGCGGCCGCCCGCGGCCGACCCGCCCTCGACGTCGCGCGCGCCCGCCCCGCCGAGGTGCCGGATCTCCGCGGCGACGAACGGCGAGCCGCTGCCGGGGCCGAGGTCGGCGAGGAAACGGTCGAGGAACGCGCCGTCGACGTCGCGCAGCCCCGCGCCGAACACCCACGACGGGGACGCGTCCTCGGGGTCGGAGTGGATCGAGGCGACGGCCGTCGTGGGGATCTCGCCGAGGGCGTCGGCCAGGACCGGCGCGAGCGCCCGCAGCGGTGCGGCGAGGCGCTCGCCCTCGGCAGCGTCGCCCGGGTACGCGAAGCGCAGGTTGAGCACGGTCTGCCCGCGCAGGTGCTCGGGGATGAACGGGAGGTCGGGCAGGGCGAGCACGACGGCCGAGGTCGTGACGTCGTCGGGCGCCGACGCGGTCCACTCGACCCACCCCCGCAGGACGTCCTCGACGTGCTCGGCGGCGAACGTGAGCGCGCCCGCGTACAGGGTCCGCAGGGGCGCGAGCTCGACGTCGACGCGCGTCACGATCCCGAACCCGCCCTTGCCGCCGCGCAGCGCCCAGAACAGGTCCGGCTCGGACCCGGCGTTCGCCTCGACGACCGAGCCGTCGGCGAGCACGACCCGGAAGCCGCGCACCCAGTCCGCCGTCAGGCCGTGGCTGCGGACGAGCGGACCGAACCCGCCGCCCAGCGTGTACCCGACGACGCCGACGCCCGTCGACGAGCCCGTGACCGGCGCGAGCCCGTGCTCGCCAGCCGCCTCGACGACCGTCTTCCAGCGGGTGCCGGCGGAGATCCGCGCGATCCGCGTCCCCGGGTCGATCTCGACGCCCGCGAGGTCGCTCGTGCCGAGCACGAGCCCGTCGGACACGTCCGACGCCGCGCCGTGGCCCGTCGCGTGGGCCCGCACGCGCAGGCCCCGGGCCGTGGCGAACCGGACGGCCTCGGCGACGTCGGCCTCGGTCGCCGCGAGCACCGCGACGTCCGGGTCGTGCGTGACGAGCGTGCTGTGCGGGGCGACGGCCTCACCCGCTGTCGGGCCGCCGTCGGGCAGGTCGTCGCGCGCGAGGACGCGACCGGTGACGCGGTCGCGCAGCGCGGCGACGTCGGTGCTCGAGATCGTGGTGGGCGAGGTGGTCATGGTGCAGGTTCCCTTCGTCGCGAAGCGCGTCCGGACGTCCGGTGCGGTCACCGACATGACGACGCGCGGGCGTGGTGTGTGACACGAGCCCCGGGGGTAGGGAGGGGCGTGGCGCGTGTTCCTGCCATGTCCCGCGACGACGCGACCCGCACCGACCGTGCGGTCGACCGCCGACCGTCGGTCAGCCGCGGAGCGCGTCCAGGAGCCGCTGGACCGAGGAGCCGAGGTTCCAGCGCTCGGCGAGGTCGGCGAGCGCGTCGGGGTCGGCCGGGCCGGCCGGCAGCGCGTCACGGACCTCGCCGACCGGGGCGTCGCGTGCCACCTGCACGACGAGCGGCGCGACCTCGAGGTAGCCGGCCGCCTCCGTGAGCCGACGCCGCTGCGTCGCGGTGAGGCCGGGGTCGCCCTCGTCGCGCGCCGCGAGCACGCGGGCGAGGCTCCCGTACCGCGCGAGGAGCGCGGCCGCCGTCTTCTCCCCGATGCCCGGGACGCCCGGCAGGCCGTCGCTCGGGTCGCCGCGCAGGACGGCCATGTCCGCGTACGCGGCCCCCGAGGGCACGCCGTACCGCTCGGCGAGGCGCGCCTGGTCGACGACGTCGAGGTTCTTCACGCCCTTGGTCGGGTAGAGCACGCGCACGCCCGCCGCGTCGTCGACGAGCTGGAACAGGTCGCGGTCGCCCGTGACGACCTCGACCGCGGCGCGCCCGGACGGGTCCGGCCCCTGGCCGGCCGCCGCGCGCCGCGCGACCTCACGTGCCGTGAGCGTGCCGATGACGTCGTCGGCCTCGTAGCCCGCGGCCCCGACGCGCGTGATGCCGAGCGCGGCGAGCACGTCGACGATCACGGGCACCTGCGCGACGAGCTTCTCCGGGACCTCCTCGACGCCCGTCGAGCCCGGGACCTTCTCGGCGACGCGGTGCTCCTTGTACGACGGGATCGCCTCGACGCGGAACGCCGGCCGCCAGTCGACATCCCAGCACGCGACGAGGCGCGTGGGCCGCCGGTCGGCGACGAGCGTCGCGATCATGTCGAGCAGGCCGCGCACCGCGTTGACCGGCGTGCCGTCGGGGGCCCGGATCGAGTCCGGCACCCCGAAGAACGCGCGGAAGTACAGGCTCGCGGTGTCGAGGAGCATGAGCTCCCCGCCCGTCGGGCCGAGGTTGCCGGAGCGGGCGCCGTCGTCCGTGCTCTGCGTCATGGCGCCATCCTGCCGCACGGCCCTGACACGGGCAGGTGCGCGGCCGCGGGGGCGACGGCGAGATCGGCAGCCCCCTGCTGGATCGGCGGTCGAGACTGCCGAACCCGACCGGGGCTGCCGATCTCGCGCGCTACATCAGCAGGTCAGCGCGTCGTACGGCGCGACGACCCGGGTGCCGTCCACGACGACGGCCGCCTCGCCCGCGACCTCGCGCGTCCCGAACGGCGTCTCGAGCACGACGTCGAGCGGGGCGTCCCCGTCGTTGTCGGCACGGACGGTGACGTACGCGGTGCCGGCGAGGCACCGGGTCGCCGCGGTCGCGGTGACCGGGACGTCCCGCACCGGCACGCCGCCCACGCTGATCTCCGCGGCGCCGCCGAACTCGTTGCCCGCGATCGAGCTCAGGCCCACGAGCCGCAGGTACCGGCCCGTGCCCGTGAGGTCGACGGTCTGGGGCGCGAGCGTCGCGGTGAACGACCCGGTCGCCACGGGCTCGCCCCACTCGACGCCGTCGGCCGAGACGTAGACCTCGTACGCGGCGATGCGGCCGTTCGCCGCGTTCTGGCGGGTCGTGTACTGCAGGCCCGTCACGTCGTACTGCGCCCCGAGGTCGAGCGTGATGTGGTGCGGGTAGGGCGCCGACCCGTTGGCCCACCTCGTGTGCCAGAACGTGTCCGGGTCCCCGTCGATCGCGTTCGTCGCCGGCGCCTGCTCGCCCACGGTCTCCTCGCTGGACACGTCGTGGACGGACAGCAGCGACCGGTCGATCGGGTTCGCGAGCGGCCGCAGGTCGGACTCGACGTCGAGCGTGGTCGAGACCTCGCGCTCGCCCTGGCGCGCCGTGAACACGCGCTCGCCCGCGTACGTCGCCGCCGGGACGGGGACGTACCCGGTGAAGGTGCCGTCCGCGAGCGCGCGGACGGTGAACCGCACCGCGCCGTCGACGAGCACCTCGACGTGGCCGGGCTCGAACCCGGCGAGGGCGAACGGCTCCCAGCGGCCCGCGGCGACGCTCCCCCCGTCGCCGAGCGACACGGTCGGGTCGCCGGGCTCGACCGTCGGGTCCGGCGGCAGCGCGTGGGCCGGGTCGGTGTCGACGGTCACGGGGCCGCGCTCGCCGCGCGACGTGACGAGCTCGCACGCGTCGTCCGCGTCGAACGCCGCCGTGACGGTCGCGGTGTACACGCCCGAGGGGTGCAGCGCGTCGCGCGGCGCGTCGGTCGTGAACGTCACCGGCAGGGTGCGCGCCGGGCAGACGAGCTCCGCGGTGAGCGGCTCGGTGAGCGCGCTGCGGGACGCGGGGTCGCCGTCGTCCGCGGTGAGGTCGGGCTCGACCCGGGCGCCGTCGGCGGCGAGCTTGGTGCCCGGCGCGGCGACGTAGCCGACCGGCCAGGCCGCCGTCGCGCCCGTGCGGGCGTCGAGGTCGGCGGACGCGCTCGTCGCGGCCCACGTGGTGCGGGGCGACTCGTAGTAGCCGCGCCCCTGGACCGTGAGGTGCGCGCCGTAGTCGCCGAGGCGCTGCATGAACGAGTCGACGTCCTTGTCCTCGCGTGCCGTCCACCCCGTCTCGAGGACGGACGCCGCGCGCGGCAGGAGGAGGTACTCGAGCTGGTCGCCGCCGCGGACGGTCTCCGACCACAGCGGCGCCTCGACGCCGAGGACGGACTCCTCGTCGATGCCGCCCGGCACCGTCGTCGTCGGCTCCCAGTCGTAGTACCGGTCGGCGTCGCACGTGCCGCCGCACGCCCAGCTCAGGCCGATCGGCGTCGCGGACGTGTACTTCTGGTTGCGCGACGCGTGCCGCGGCGCGACCGTTGCGGCATGATCCGGTTCCTGCTGAGCTTCGCGATCAACGTGGTCCTCGCCGCCGTGGGCCTCCTCGTGGCGTCGAGCCTCTTCGACGGCGTCACCGTTCACGCCTCCGGCTTCGTGGTCGCCGTCCTGGTGCTCGCGGTGGCCCAGGCGGTCCTCGCGCCCTTCGTCTTCAACGTGGCGCGCAAGTACGCCTCCGCGATCCTCGGCGGGATCGGTCTCGTGTCGACGTTCCTCGCGCTGTGGGTCGCCACGCTCGTCGGCGACTCGATCGAGATCACGGGCGCCGGGACGTGGGTCGGGGCGACCGTCGTCGTCTGGGTGATCGGCGCCCTGGGCGGCTGGTTCCTCGGGTGGCTCGTCCTCAAGCGCTGGTGGGACCGACGTCAGGAGCAGCGCACGATCCGCCAGGCGACGGCGAAGGGCTGACCGGGGCGCGACCACGGCGCTCGCCGCGGTGGCGCAGGAGCGCGTCGACGCGCTCGACGCAGTCCGGCCCGCTCATGGCCTCGGCCACGACGAGCCGCGCGAGCTCGCGCAGCGGGACGTTGCGGTCGTTCGAGGCCTGCGTGAGCCGCGCGAACGCCTCCTCGGGGTGCACGCCGTACGCGACGGCGAGGACGCCCTTGGCCTGCTCGATCGTGCCGCGCGTCGCCGCGGCCGCGGCGATGTCCCGGCGCGCGCGCTCGTGCGCGTGCTCGGCCACGGCGCGCGTGACGTCCACGAAGCAGCCGACGACCGCGACGACCGCGCCCGTCGCGGAGTCCCGGCGCCCCTTGCCGGCCATGACGAGGACGCGCTCGGCGCCCCGCGCGTCGACGACCCGGTGCACGCTCGAGAACGGCGCGCCGGTGGTCCGTGCCCGCTCGAGGGCCCGGCGCACGCGGTCGCGGTCGTCGGGGTGCTCGTGCGCGTGGACGAGGGCCGTCGTGGGCACGACCTCACCGGGCGCGAAGCCGTGGAGGCGGTAGGTCTCGGGCGACCACCACCAGGTGCCGGCCGGGAGGTCGAGGCGGAACTCGCCGACCTGCGGGTGCGCGCCCTGGGCGAGCTGCTGCTCGATCGTGGGGTCGTCGATGGACATGGTGCTCTCCACATCGTCGTGCGTGGCGAGCCAGGTCCAGACTCGGGGTGCCGAGCCTACCCGCGAAACCCGGGAGACCGGGCCACGCGGTCCGGTGGCGGTGCGTCCGGCGCCGCCATAGCGTCGAACCGCTCGCGCGTCGAGCGGCCCTGACCGGAACGAACCGTGGAGAGAGGCTGACCGTGGCAACGCTGACCGTGTGGAAGTTCGACACCCCAGAGGGAGCGCAACGCGCCGAGGACGCGCTGCTCGCGCTCCAGAAGCAGGAGCTCGTCCAGGTCCAGGACGCGGCCGTCGTGTCCTGGGAGGAGGGCCGCAAGAAGCCGCGGACGCGCCAGGGCACCAGCACGACGGCGGTCGGGGCGCTGGGCGGGACGTTCTGGGGCCTGCTGTTCGGCCTGCTGTTCTTCGTCCCGCTGCTCGGCGCGGCGATCGGTGCCGCGTCCGGCGCGATCGCGGGGGCGCTGACCGACGTGGGGATCAACGACGACTTCATCGACTCCGTGCGGAGCAAGGTCACGCCGGGCACGTCGGCGCTGTTCGTGCTCACGTCGGGGGCGGTGGTCGACCGTGTGCACGACGCGCTGCAGGGGCAGGGCATCCACGGCGAGCTCCTCCAGACGAACCTCTCCGCCGAGGAGGAGGCGAAGCTGCGCGCGGCGTTCGACGAGAACGCCTGAGCCGTCCGCCCGGCGACGCGGTCGGTCCTACTCGACGCCGTCCTCGTGCCGCCGCTCGACCTCCTCGGCCGCCTCGCGCGCCGCCCGTCGGTTGGCACGACGGCGGCGCGAGGCGCGGTCCGAGGGCTCCGCCTCCGCGTCGTCGGGCGAGCCCCCGTCCCGCGGCGCCCCGTCCCGCGGCCCGCGGCCCGGGTCGTGGAGCATGTGGGACTCGATGAGCTCGTGCCGCTGGAGGTAGGTGTTCGCGACGGCCTGGATCGTCGCGGCGACGGGCAGGGCGAGGAACGCGCCGAGCGCCCCGAAGACGGCGCCGAAGGCGAGCACGACGACGAAGCTCACCGCCGGGTTCATCTCCAGCGCGCGCGCTGAGACCTTGGGGGAGAAGTACAGGTTCTCGAGCTGCTGGTACCCGATGATGAACCCCAGCACGCCGAGCGCCTGCGGGAGCCCCTGGGACGTGAGCGCGACCGCGACGGGAAGCGCGCCGCCGAGGTAGGTGCCGATCGTCGGGACGAACTGCGACACGACGCCCGTGAACACCGCGAGCGGCAGGGCGTAGGGCGTCTGGAGGATCGCCAGGAACACGAAGGTGAGGACGCTCGACAGCGCGGCGAGCACGATGCGCGAGGTGATGAAGTCGGACACCTTGACCTGCGTGATCTCCCAGAGCCGCAGGACCTCCTCCTGGCGGTTCGGCGTGAGCCAGCGGCACACGGCCGCGCGGAACGCCGGCCCGGCGGCGAGGAGGTAGTAGGTGACGAGCAGGATCGTCAGGCTCGCGAAGATGCCGCCGAGGATCGTCGTGCCGACGAGCAGCGCGCCCGACGCCACGTCCTCCCCGAACTGGTCGAACGCCTGCCGCAGCAGGTCGTCGGAGTCCGGGATGACCACGTCGAACCGCTCCGCGACGGACACCTGGACGCTCGCGTAGAGGTCCGGGAGCGTCTGCACGAGCTGGACGAGCTGCTGGACGAAGAGGTTGCCGAAGAGCGCGAGCACGACGAGCGCGACGACGATCGAGCCCAGGAGCGCCACGGCCGCCGCCGCACCGCGCCGCCAGCCGTGGCGCACGAGCCACACGACGACCGGCTCCAGGGCGAGCGCGAGGAAGAACGCGATGAGGATGTTGACGCCCAGTCCCTGCAGCGCGCGCATCGCGTCCCACGCGAAGAGACCGACGAACACGGCGACCACGGCCATGGCGAGGGCCCGCGGCACCCACCGCGGCGGTCGCCGCGAGTCGTGCTGGACCGGGCGCGTGCCGCTGTCCGGCACCCCCGACCAGGGGTCGTCCGAGCGGGTCGGCGTCGTCATGGCACGAACCTAGCGGCGCGCTCGGGGCGGCCCGGACCGGCACGCCGGACCCTTCCGGATGCCGAACCGTGCCGCCGGTGCCACGATCGACGCGCACCCTCGTCCGGTCGTCGCCGACGGTTTCTCAGGAGGACTCGCATGGCACGCTCGTCGCAGGTCACGGCATGGGTCGGCTGGGTCTGGTTCGCGGGGATCGTCCTCGTCACCATCGGGTTCTTCAACGCGATCAGCGGGCTCGTCGCGGTCTTCTCCCCGAAGAGCCTCGTGGGCGTGAGCGACGCGGGGATCGTCGTCCTCGACGTCTCGACCTGGGGCTGGATCCACCTCCTCATCGGCGTCCTGCTCGTGCTCACGGGCTTCGCGCTCCTCGCGGGCAAGGGATGGGCGCGGATGGTCGCGATCGTCCTCGTCGTCCTCAACGCGATCGCCCAGTTCACGACGCTCCAGGTCACGCCGTGGTGGTCGCTCGTCACGATCGTGCTCGACGTCTTCGTCCTCTGGGCGCTCGTCGTGCACGGCGACGAGGCCGAGCGCGCGGCCCGCGAGGTCTGACACCCGCAGCACCGAGGGCACCCGGGCCCGACCAGGGCCCGGCCCGCCGGCAGACAGGAGCAGCGCATGGCAGGATCCACGTTCGGCCCCGTCGAGATCGTCGCGGTCGCCTTCCCGTCCGACCGGGTCCCCGTCGACGTGCGCGCCGCCGTCCTCGACGTCCTGGTCGAGGGCACGGTCACGCTGCTCGACCTCGTCGTCGTGCGGCAGTCCGAGTCCGGGGACGTCGAGATCCTCGAGGTGTCCGACCTCGGCGACGTCGTGGAGCTGACCGACGTCGAGCTCCCGGGCGCCGGCCTGGCGGGGCAGGAGGACCTCGAGCACGTCGCCGGGGTGCTCGCACCCGGGACGACGGCGCTCGTGCTCGTCGTCGAGCACACGTGGGCGCGCGGCGTGGTGGCCGCGACGCGCGCGGCCGACGGGATCGTCGTGCTCAGCGAGCGCATCCCGGCCGAGGTCGTCAACGAGGTCGCGGACCTCGCCCTCGCCGAGGGCTGACGGCCCGTCGCACACCAGCACCGGTGCCCCGCACGACCGCGGGCGCCGACAGACCCTCAGGAGGAACCATGCCCATCCGTCGCATCGGGCGCCCGGGCCTCATCGGCACCGCAGCCCGTACCGCGGTGATCGCCGGGACCGCCCAGGCGACCGCCGGGGCGGTCTCGCGCCGGCAGAACGCCAAGGCGCAGCAGTCGTGGGACGCCCAGCAGGCGCAGGCCGCGCAGGAGCAGGCACGCATCGAGGCGGCCGCCCAGCAGGCCGCCGCCCAGCAGGCGGCCGCGGCACCGGCCGCGCCCGCCGCCCAGGAGGACCTGCTCGGCCAGCTCGAGCGCCTCGGCCAGCTCCACGCCTCCGGCGTGCTCACCGACGCCGAGTTCGCGGCCGCCAAGGCCAAGCTGCTCGGCTGAGCGGGGAGGAGAGCGCGATGGCCACGTTCACCGTCTGGAGGTTCGACTCGCCCGAGGGCGCCGACACCGCGTCCCGGATCCTGCACGACGCCGCGTCGGAGCACGCGGTGCGGATCATCGACACCGCGGTCGTGTCGTGGCCCGAGGGTGCGGCCAAGCCGACGACGCGCCACGGGCACCAGGACGAGTGGCGCGGCACCGGCTGGGGCGCGTTCTGGGGCCTGCTGCTCGGGTCGCTGTTCTTCGCGCCCGTGCTCGGGGCCGCCGCCGGCGCCGCGATCGGCGCGTCGAGCAAGGCGATGGCCGCCGTCGGGATCGACAAGGACCAGCTCGACCGGATCCGCGAGGGCGTCACGCCGGGCACGTCCGCGCTGTTCGTCGTCACGGAGGACGGCGACCTCGACCGCGTGGGCGAGCGGTTCCACGGCGTGCACGGGACCCTCGTCGCGACCAACCTCACCGAGGCCGAGCGCAGCGCGCTCCTCGAGACCTTCGGCTGACGAGACCTCCGGGTGCCGCGGCGCCCGGAGGCTCAGTCGTCGAGGCGCGCGGGGAGCCCGAAGAGCGGGAACCAGGACGCCGTGTCGAGGAAGGCGTTGATCGCCGTGACACGGCCGTCCTCGGTCTCGATCACCTGCAGCGCCCACGGCTCGTGCCCACCGCCCGCGGCGGGGCGGTACTGGCCGAACCCGAACGTGCCGTTGACCGCGACGGGGATCATGCGCGAGCCCGCGCACTCGTGGCCCGGTCCTGTCATCCACGCGACGATGTCGTCCGTCCCGCGCATCCACAGCGGGTACGGCGGCATGGACAGCGTGGCGTCCTCGTGGAGGATCGCGACGAGCGCATCCATGTCGTACCGCTCGAACGCGTCGAGGTAGCGCTCGAGCAGCGCCTTCTCCTCGTCGCCGAGGCCCTCGTTCGACGCGACCGGCGCGGGCTCGGCGTCGGACCCGAGGCCCGAGCTGTCCCAGTGCGCGCGCGCCGCGAGGGTGGCGCGCGCCCGCTGGAGCGCGCTGTTCACCGACGCGACCGACGTGTCGAGGAGCTCCGCGACCTCGCTCGCCTGCCAGCGCAGCACCTCGCGCAGGAGGAGCACCGCGCGCTGGCGGGGCGGCAGGAACTGCAGCGCGGCGACGAACGCGAGGCGGACGCTCTCGCGGCCCACGGCGACCTGCGCCGGGTCGCCGTCGTGCGGCAGCACCCGGTCGTCCGGGACGGGCTCGACCCACGTCTCCTCGGGCAGCACCTGGCCCAGGTTCTCGGCCTCCGGCGCCTGCGGACCGCCCAGCCCCATCGGCCGCTCACGCCGCTTGCGCGCGCCGAGCGCGTCGAAGCACACGTTCGTCGCGATGCGGTACAGCCACGACCGCAGCGACGACCGGCCCTCGAAGCGGTCGTACGAGCGCCACGCGCGCAGGAACGTCTCCTGCGTGGCGTCGTCCGCCTCGAACGCGGAGCCGAGCATCCGGTAGCAGTAGCCCGTGATCTCGCGACGGAAGCCGTCGAGGACCGCGTCGAGGTCGGCGCGGTCGGGCAGGGGAGCGGGGCCGGTCGCGGTGGCGTCCGCGCGCACGCTCGGGGGGCTGGCGAGGTCGGTCATGGTGCTGCCTCTCAGGACTCGATGGTGTCGACGTTCGCGAGGGGTCACGGGATCGCACGGGCCCAGGGGGAGTGGCCCACCTCACACACGCTACCTCCGGCCTCCGACACAGCACAGGGGCGGCCGCGCGAGGCCGGGCGCGCGGGCCGGGAGGCGCGCTCAGTCGGCGAGGTCGAGCTCGAACCACACGGTCTTGCGGAAGCCCTGCGGGTCCTCGCCGTCGGCGTCCAGGTCGACGCCCCAGCGCGCGGCGCAGCGCTCCAGGAACTGCACGCCCCGACCCCCGGTCTCGTGCGGCCGCGGGGACCGCAGCACGGGGAGCGCCGTCGAGCCGTCGCGCACGCCGACGCGCAGGACGCGGTGCGCGACCTCGACCTGCACCTCGACCGGTGCGGTGCCGTGCTGCACCGCGTTCGTCAGCACCTCGCTCGTGAGCAGCATCGCGATGCGGCGCACGGCCGGCGCGACGTCGCAGCTCTCGAGGAGGTCGTCGACCCACCGCCGTGAGGGGCCGATCGCCGTCGACGCGTGCTCGACCGCGCGGGCGAGGACGGCCGGGCGCCCCGGGCCCGGCGGCCGCGGGGCCGTGTGGCGCACGCGCAGCGCGAGGACGGCCACGTCGTCGCGCTGGCCCGACACGAGCCGGCGCACGAGCGCGTCGGGGAGCGCGGACGTCGCCGTGCTCGACAGCTCGGCCAGCGCCTCGCGGAGCCCGGCGAGCCGGTCCGCGTACGGGCTGCCCCGGCGCTCGACGAGCCCGTCGGTGTACAGGAGCAGCGTGTCGCCGTGCGCGAGACGCGCGCGGTGGTCGTGGCGCGGCGTGCTCGGGAGCACGCCGAGCATGAGGTCGGGCGGCGCGTCGAGCGTGTCGATGGTGCCGTCCGCGCGCAGGACGAGCGGCGACGGGTGACCCGCGTTCGACCACGTGACGTCGAACCCGCGCGGCGTGCGGTCCAGCCGCACGACGACGGCCGTCGCGGTCGAGTGCAGCGCGAGCCCCCGGTTGGCGCGGTCGAGGAGACGCAGCAGGACGGCGGGCGGCTCGTCCTGGCACCACGCGAACGTCCGCAGCATCGAGCGGAGCTGGCCCATCTGCGCGGCCGCGCCCATGTCGTGGCCGGTGACGTCGCCGATCATGAGGACGCACGCGTCGTCGTCGAGCACGACCGCGTCGTACCAGTCGCCACCGACCTGGTCCGTGCGCGTCGCGGACGCGTACGTCGCGGCGAGCTCCGCGGTGCGGACCGAGGGCAGCTCCGTGAGCATCGCGGCCTGGAGCGTCGCCGCGACCCGGTGCCGCTCCTCCAGGAGCCGGACGCGGTCGAGCGCGTGCGCCACGTACGACGCGATGGCCGTCTCCGTCTTCACGGCGTCCTCGTCGAACTCGCGCGCCGTGTCCCACGCGAGCGCGACGACGCCGACGAGCCGGTCCTCCGCGAGCACCGGGAGGAACGAGCGGGCCTGGACCTCGTGGTTCACGATGAGCGCGGCGGCGTCGGGCAGGCGCTCCGCGTACTGCGCGTGGTCGCGGAAGAACAGGGGCTCGCGGGTCCGCGCCGCGATGGCGCTCGCGCGGTCGGCGTCCAGGCGCATGCGGCGGAAGGACGCGGGGATGCCGGGCTCGAGGTGGTCGAGCGTCGTGTACTCGAGCCGGGTGCCGCTCGCGTCGAGCGTGGCGAGCCCGGCGTACCGCGCGCCGATCACGGCGCCCACGGCCGCGAGCCGCTCGGCGACGTCGCGCACCGACGTCGCGGCGGCGAACGACTCCGAGAGCTCCAGCAGGAGGCGCGAGCGGCGGTTGGCGGCGAGCGCGACGCGCTGCATGCGCCGGGCCCGCGCGCGGGCGAGGCGGAGCCGGAGCTCCGACGTGCACGCGGCGGCCAGGTCGGCGAGCGTCGCGAGGTCCTCGTCCGACCACGGGCGGGGCTCGCCGTCGAACGCGCACAGGGAGCCGACGGCGTGACCGTGCGGGTCGAAGATCGGGAACCCGGCGTAGGAGACGACGCCCACGTCGTCGACCGCGCGCAGGGACGCGAGGTGCGGCTCCGCGCGGGCGTCCGCCACGACGAGCGGGCGCGCGTCGCTCGTCACGAACTGGCAGAACGTGTGGGTGAGGGGCGTGCGGCGCTCCGACTGGTACGGCTCGGGGAGGCCCTGGGCGCCGGGGAGCACGGCCTCCTCGTCGAGGACGAGCGTGACCAGCGCCGACGACACCCCGAGCTGGCGGCGCACGAGCCGGGCGAAGCGGTCGAACGACTCGTCGGCCGTCGCCTCGGCGAGGCCCGCCTGCGCGAGCTCGCTCATCGCCTGGGCGTCGGTCATGATCCAGTATCACCAGGACGAGGCCGGTCAAACAGTGCAAGCGGCCCCTTCCGGGTACCCCGGCGGGTGAAATCGGGACGGACGGAACGTGGGGCGGGGGACGTGCGTGCCACCGCTCGTGAGACGAGACCACGACCGCGGGTCCACCGCAGGCGGCGCGGGTCCGGTCAGGCGCCGCCGCGCGACCTGAGGTCGCCGAGCGCGTGCTCGGCGCCGTGCGCGTCGAGGTAGGTGCCACCGCGGACCGCGGGGACGAGCGTGCCGCCAGGCCCCGCCGTGAAGCGGTGGACGAGCGGGTGCCCGGTCGGCACGTCGAGGTCCTGGACCTCCTCGGGCGTGAGGTCGTCGACGAGCACGGACAGCGCGCGCAGCGAGTTGCCGTGCCCGACGACGAGCACCGCCTCGCCGTGCGCGACCCGCGCACGGGTGGCCGCCCAGAAGGGACGCAGGCGCTCGACGACGTCCGCGAGCGACTCGGCGTCCGGGCGCAGCGCGGCGCGCGCGTCGTCGGGCAGGCGCAGGAGGGTGTCGTCGACCAGCGCGCGTGCGGGGTCGTCGTCGGCGAGCGGCGGCGGCCGGTGCAGGTACGAGCGGCGGTAGCGCCAGTACGCGGCCTCGCCGTAGTCGCGGCGGACGACGTCGCGCGGCTTGTCGGTGAACGCGCCGTAGTGCCGCTCGACGAGGCGCCACTCGACCGCGAGCGGCGGCGGTCCGGGCAGCGCGTCGGCGACGATCGCGGCCGTCGTCGACGCGCGCACGAGCGGGGACGTCACGACGCGCCGGGGCGCGAGGGCCGGCTCGCGCGCGACCGCGTCGGCGAGGAGCCGTGCGGCGTGGCCGGCCTCGGCGACCCCGACGTCCGAGAGCGGGACGTCGAGCAGGCCGGTGAAGCGGTCGTCCGCGTTGAACGTGCTCTGCCCGTGCCGGACGAGCACGAGCGCGCCCGGCCCGCCGTCCCGACCGCCGGAGGGTCCCCGGGGCGCGCCCGGCGAGGGCTCCGACGGCGCCACGCGTCAGACCTCGAGGAGCCCGCGCTGGTGCGCGAGCGACACGGCCTCGGCGCGCCCGGACGCGCCAAGCTTGGCGAGGACGTTCGACACGTGCACGCTCACGGTCTTCGCGGAGATGAACAGGCGCTCGCCGATCTGGCGGTTGGTCAGGCCCTGGGCCACGAGCAGCAGGACCTCCTCCTCGCGCTCGGTGAGGACCGCCGTCGTGGACCGCCGGACGCCCGGCAGGTCGAGGCGCCCGCGCCGGCCCAGCGCGCGCACGGCCTCGGCGAGCGGCGCCGCGCCCATGACCTCGGCCTCCTCGAGCGCCTGGCCCGCCTCGATCTCGGCCGCGTTGCGGTCGCCCGCGCCGAGCAGCGCCTGGGCCCACCGGAAGCGCGAGCGCGCGACCTCGTAGCGGTAGCCGTAGTCGAAGAGACGCGTCGTCTCCTCCCACAGGGCTGGGTCGTCCTCGCCGGTGAGCCGCGAGTGCTCGGCGGCGGCGCGCGCGAGCCACGCGCGCCCCTCGGGCCCGAGCCGGCCGCCGCGCGGGCGGCCGCGCTCCGCGGTCGTGCGGGCGGCGTCGAGCAGCTCGGCGCCGCGCGCGACGAGCTCGGCGACCGCGGCCGACCCCGAGGCGCCCTGCAGGCGCGCCGCGTCCGCGGCGTCGGCGAGCGCGGCCAGCGCGAGCGCGGAGATCCAGATGCGGCCGAGGAAGTAGTCGCTCCACGTGCGGCCCAGGTGGTCCACGAGCTCGACGGCGAGCGCGACGGCCTCCTCGTGGCGGCCGGACCACGTCAGCGCGTCGATCGAGCACCCGCCCGAGATGAGCGCGATCTGCCCGTCCCGGAACCAGTCGCGGCGCAGGGCCGTGCCGCGCGCGAGCGCGTCGGCGTCGCCGCGTGCGACGGCCGCGTAGAGCTGCACGCACGACAGCTGCGGTGCGGACCCCTCCGGCATGGTCTCGCCCGCGGTGTCCGTGGGCGTGAGGTCGCCGAGCACGTAGCGCACGAGGTCGCGGAAGAGGCGCAGCTCGACGCCGTACGCGCTCCACCCGAGCCCCGTCGCCCGCGCCCGGTCGAGGCCGTCGTACGTGACCTGGAGCGCCTCGTCGATGCGACCGGCGTAGTACCGGTTGGCCGCGATGTTGTACCAGCAGCGCAGCTCGGTGAGGATGTCGCCCGCCTCGACGGCGCGCTCGCGCGCCTGGGCGAGCAGGACGGCGGCACGGTCGTCGTCGGCGACCTCGAGGATCGCCATCGTCGTCAGCACGTCGGCCTCGACGTCCGGGGCGTCGAGGCGGTGCGCGACGTCGATCGCCTCGGCCGCGACCTCGGCGGCGAGCTCGTCGAGGTCCGCGTTCATCGCGGCGCGCGCCCGCATCGCGAGGGTCCACGCGCGGTCGAGCGACGGCGGCTCGACCGGCAGGACGGCGAGCGCGGCCTCGGTGTGCGCGAGGGTCTCCTCGACCTCCTCCGTGCCGAGCAGGTAGCGGGACAGCACGTGGCGCAGCGACGCCTGGCGCAGCGGGTCGTCCGCGGTGCCCTCGACGACGCGGCGCGCGAGCGCGACGGCGCGGTCCGGCTCGCCCGCGCGGCTCGCCGCCCCGGCCGCGGCGAGCGCGACGGTGACGCGGTCCTCGCCGAGCAGGGTCTCGGCGTCGGGCACGGCCTGCCACAGCGCGAGGACCTGCTCGAGGTGGCGCAGCTCCTCCGCGGGCGCGAGCACGCGCGCGGCCTTGCGGGCGGCGGCGCGCGACGCCGTGAGCGCGGCCGGGAGGTCGTGGGCCGCGAGCGCGTGGTGCGCGCGCAGCGCGGGCGAGCCGAGCGCCGGGTCGGCGGTGAGCGCCTCGAGGTACGCGCGGTGCACGCCGACGCGCTCGCCCGGCAGCAGGTCGGACGCGACGGCCTCGGCGAGCAGCGCGTGCCGGAACACGACGACGTCGCGCGCGCCGTCGCCCTCGACGGCGAGGACGTGGTGCGCGATCGCCTCGCGCAGCGCCGCGTCGAACGACCGCCCGGACGGCCCGCCCACGTCGGCGGGCGAGGCCCCGCCCGCCGCGGCGTCGTGCGCGAGCGCGGCGCGCAGGAGCGGCTCGCTCACCTGCCGACCGGACACGGACGCGACGCGCACGAGGTGCTGCACCGCGGGGTCGAGCACCTCGAGGCGTGCGCGCAGCACGTCCGCGAGCGACCAGGGCAGCTCGTCGCCGAGGCCGGACTCGACGAGCTCCTCGGCGAAGTACGCGTTGCCCTCCGAGCGCGTCCGGACGGACTCGAACGCATCCCTCGGCAGCGGCGCGCCCGCGAGCGCGGTGGTGAACTCGCGCAGCTCGGCCTCGGTGAACGGCGCGAGCTGCACGTGCTCGACGCGCGGGTGGCGCAGCAGCTCGGCGAGCACGGGCCGCAGCGGGTGACGGCGGTGCAGGTCGTCCGCGCGGTAGCTCGCGACGACGAGCACGTGCTCGGCACGCAGGCGCGCGACGACGAAGCGCAGCACGTCGCGGCTCGACGGGTCCGCCCAGTGCAGGTCCTCGACGACGAGGACGAGCGGGGACTCGGGGGTGCCGGACGCGGCGAGCGCCGCGGCGACGCTCTCGAAGAGCTGGAGCCGCTCGCCCTGGCTCTGCTCGTCGTCCGCGGGGGCGCCCGCGTCGAGCAGGCGCGCGAGGGCAGGACGTGCCGCGACCGTCTCGTCGACGGCAGGGTGCTGGGCGCGCAGCGTCGTGAGCGCCTCGGAGAACGGGAGGTAGGGGAGGCCGACCTCGCCGAGGTCGACGCAGTGGCTCCACACGACGGTCGCACCCGCCTCGGCGGCGAGCTCCGCCGCCCGGGTGAGGAGCCGGGTCTTGCCGACGCCCGCGTCGGCGCCCACGAGCACGACGCCCGGCTCGCCGCGGCGCGCGCGCTCGACCGCCGCCGCGAGCACGTCGAGCTCGGCGGCGCGAGCCACGAAGGGCGCGCGCGAGGAGGGTCGGGGCACGCCCCCCATCCTCGCAGCGGGGACCGACACGTGACCACCGGATAGACGCCCGGACGCGACGACGCCGTCGACGAGGGTCTCGTCGACGGCGTCGGGCGGCGCGGTCATCGTGCTGCGCGGTCGTGGCGCTGGCGGCGCCCGCGCCACCAGTGCAGCAGCGTGGGCTCGTCGTGCCGGAAGTCCTCGCGCAGGCGCTGCGCGCGGTAGGTGAGATCCGCCTCGAAGGTCGGATCGAGCTGAGCGCTCATGGTGGTGTCCCCCGTTCCTGCAGGCACCCTGCCTGTCCGAGACTCACGTTCGTCCTGAGCCGGCGCGCCCCGCATCGGTCGACCGCGCACGGTTGGCGGGCGGGTGCCTTAGGCGGGAGCCCGTTGTCGGCATGAGGCGTCTGAGGTGGGTGCCCACGCCTGAGGCACCCGCGGTCGTGTCGGACGGTCCGGCTACGGTCCTGGGCCCGAGGAGGCCCGCGACGGGAGCGGGTCCGCACCGAGGAGGAGGTACCGGCGTGACGATGTCGGTCGACGTGGTCACCATCGACACGACGGACGTGGCCGTGCTGTCCGCGTGGTGGGCGGAGCAGACCGGGAGCAGGGTCCGGCCGGGCGCGACGACGTCGTTCGCGATGATCGACGACGCCTCGGGCGTGCGGATCGGGTTCCGGTACGTCGCGGACCCCACGCCGGGCAAGAACCGCGCGCACCTCGACCTCGTGACGGACGACTACGAAGCGGAGTCCGTGCGTCTCCAGGCGGCGGGCGCGACGCTCGTCGGCCGGTACGTCGTCGACCACTACGCGTGGTCGACGTTCACCGACCCCGAGGGCAACGAGTTCTGCCTCTCGGCCCGCCGCGACTGAGCCCCGCGCTCGTCACGCGGTCAGAGCTCGACGGGGTCGCGCGCGATCGGGCACGTCATGCAGTGGCCGCCGCCGCGCCCGCGCCCGAGCTCGGCGCCGACGATCGTCACGACCTCGACGCCGGCCTTGCGCAGCAGCGTGTTGGTGTGGGTGTTGCGGTCGTAGGCGAACACGACGCCCGGCTCGACGGCCACCACGTTGTTGCCGCTGTCCCACTGCTGCCGCTCGCCGGCGTACCAGCCCCCGCCGGGCTCGACGGTGCGCAGCCGCGGCAGCCCGAGGGCGTCGGCGACGACGTCCACGAACGGGGCCGACTCCTCGGTGACCTCGACGCCGCCGTCGTCCGCGGGGCGCAGCGAGAACGTGTGGATGCCGTCGACGATGTCCGGGTAGAGCGTCACGAGGTCGCGGTCGGCGAACGTGAACACCGTGTCGAGGTGCATGGCCGCCCGGAGCTTCGGCATCCCGGCGACCACGACGCGCGTGGCCGCCCCCTCCTCGAACAGCCGCGCCGCGAGCTGCGTGATCGCCTGGCGCGACGTGCGCTCGCTCATGCCGACGAGCACGGCGCCGTTGCCGATCGGCATGACGTCGCCGCCCTCGAGCGTCGCCTGCCCCCACGAGCGCTCCGGGTCGCCCCACCACACGGTGCTGCCCGTGAAGTCCGGGTGGAACTCGTAGACCGCCTTCATCAGCAGCGTCTCGTCGTGCCGTGCGGGCCAGAACAGCGGGTTGAGGGTCACGCCGCCGTAGATCCAGCACGTCGTGTCGCGCGTGTAGATCGTGTTGGGCAGCGGGGGCATGAGGTACTCGTTGACGCCCAGGGACTCGCGCGCGAGCGCGAGGTACCCGGAGCGGAAGTCGGCGGGCAGGTCGCGCGTCGACAGCCCGCCCACGAGGTGCTCGGTGAGGGTCGCGTCGTCGAGGGACTCGAGGAACGCGCGCGTGTCGTCGAGCAGGCCGAGACCGACCTCGTTCGCGACGATCTTGCGGTCGAGCAGCCACTCCTTGGCGCCCGGCACCCGGAGGGTCTCGACGAGCAGGTCGTGGAGCTCCACGACCTCGACCCCGCGGTCGCGCAGCTTGAGCACGAAGTCCTGGTGGTCCCGCTTGGCGTTCTGCACCCACAGGACGTCGTCGAACAGCAGCGCGTCGTTGTTGCTCGGGGTCAGGCGCTCGTGCCCCAGCCCCGGCCGGCACACGAGCACCTTGCGGAGCGTGCCGACCTCCGAGTGGACGCCGTACGTCACCTGCGACATGGATGTCTCCTCCGGGATGGGTGGCTCAGATCTGGACCGCGCCCGTCGCGAGGAGCACGGCTCCGACGACCGCGAAGACGGCGACCCCGACGAACGTCGCGAGCCCCGGCGCGGTGAACAGAGGCGCGCGCTGCTCGCGGCGGGCGGCGACGTACAGCAGCGTGGCGGGAGCGAGCAGCAGGCACGCGAGGAACCAGAACACGTAGCCGGCCGCCCACAGGAGGAACAGCGTGTACACCGTCGAGATCACCGCGACGACGAGCTCGCGGTGGCGGACCCGCGGCGCGACGTCGTCGTAGCCGTCGCGCCGCAGCGCGATCTTCAGCGCGTAGGCGCTCGCGAGCGCGAACGGCGCGAGGGCGAGGGCCGCGGTGAGGTCGAGCGTGAAGTCGAGCGCGTCGTCGACGAACTGCACCGCGAAGAGGATGACGGTGACCATGATCGACGTCCACAGGACCGCGTTCTCCGGGACCCCGCGGTCGTTCGTGCGACCGAGGGCGCTCGGCAGGTCCTTGTCGCTCGCGGCGGCGAACACGACGTCGGCGGCGAGGAGCTGCCACGCGAGGTACGCGCCGAGCACGGACACGATGAGCCCGACGCGGATGAGCGTGCCGCCCCACGGCCCGACCGCCGCCTCGAGCACGCCGCCCACGGACGGCTGGTTGAGGCCGGCGATCTCGGACTGCGGGAGGATGCCGTAGGACAGGATCGAGATGCTCGCGAACAGGGCGAGCACCGAGAGGAACCCGAGCACGGTCGCGCGCCCGACGTCCTTGCGCCGCTTCGCGTAGCGCGAGTAGACGCTCGCGCCCTCGATGCCGAGGAACACGAACACCGTGACGAGCATGGTGCCCTGGACCTGGAGGAACAGCGGCTCGCCGCCCGCGACGTCGTACCCGCCGGTGAGGTTGCCGACGAACACGTCGGCGTCGAGGAAGAAGATCGCGAGCACGAGGAACAGCGCGAGCGGCACGAGCTTGGCGACCGTGACGACCGCGTTGATCGCCGCCGCCTCCTTGACCCCGCGGCGGATGAGGAGGAAGAACCCCCACACGGCGACGGCCGAGATCGCGAAGGCGGGCCACGTGTCGCCCTGCCCGAGCGTGGGCTCCAGCTCCGGGAAGAGCTGGGACAGGGTGGTCATGATGAGCACCCAGTAGAAGGCGTTGCCCGCGCAGGCCGACGCCCAGAAGCCGACCGCGGAGAGGAAGCCGGGGTAGACGCCAAAGCCCGCTCGCGCGTAGACGTAGACGCCGTTGTCGAGCTCGGGCTTGCGGACGGCGAGGGTCTGGAAGACGAACGCGAGCGTGAGCATGCCCAGGCCCGCGACCGTCCACGCGATGGTCGCGCCCCAGACGCCGGTCTGCGCGGCGAAGCGCGCGGGGAGCTGGAACACGCCCGCGCCGACCATGGAGCCGACGACCATCGCGGTCAGCGCCGGCAGGGCGAGCTTGGTGACGCGTGCTTCTTCTGCGGTGCCGCTCATCGTGCCCCCAGAAGGCGTCGCGCGGTCGGCTGGGTGCCTCGCGCTGCCCGACGCCGTGCTGGACCACGCCTATCACACGCGGGCGCGGAGCGCAGGAGGAAGCGGTCGCGGACGCGCGGCGTGACCCAGGTCACTCCTCCCGTTGCCAATGACCGTGGCCCGGCGCAGACTGGACGGAGTACCGGACCCGCTGTGGGGGTGACCCTCGTGACCGACACCTACGACATGCTGCCGATGCTGGGCCGTGGCAAGCACCGGAACCCGAAGAAGGGCGCGTGCTTCATGGAGCTCGCGTCCTATCTCGCGGGGGAGCGGTGGAGCGACCATCCGCGGTGCACGCACCCGCTGCTCGCGATGCTCGCGCGCGCCGTGAACGACCTCACGGTCGACCCGGAGCGTCCCAAGCTCGCGCCGCTCATCCCGTCCGTGATCGGGCTGACGAGCGACGACCCGCACTGGGACGTGCGCATCGCGCTGCGCGCCGCGGTGACGGCGCTCCCCATCGCCCCGGCGGACCGCCAGCAGACGCTCGCCGTCGCGATCATCGGCGCGGAGAAGATGCTCGACGTGCTCGACGACCGCCCCGCGGGGACGCTGAGCGCCGAGTCGGCCGACGCGCTCGCGAGCTGCCCGCGCACCGCGCGCTGGGCGCAGCGGTTCTGCGAGGGCGCGAGGCTGCGGCCGAACCGGTTCGTGCGCGACGCCGCGCCGAGCATCATCTCCGCGGCGGTGCAGGGCATCGCCGAGGCGTGCGTGCCGGACCCGGACGAGCGCCTGCGGGCCCTGCTCTCGGCGACGATCGACGACTGCCGCGCGTGGGCCGCGGCCGAGCCCGCACCGGCTCTCGACCCCGAGGCGTGGGCGCCCGTCGTCCGTGCCGCCGGGGCGGCGCGGTGACGACGGAGCGCGCGCCCAGCGTCTACGGCGACGGTCTCGACGACCCGGTGCTGGCGGCCGCCCTCGCGTCGGCCGTCGACGTCGACGTGCCGCCGAGCGGCACGGGTTGCGCCGACTGCGACGAGCTGGGCGGCTGGTGGGTGCACCTGCGCCGCTGCGCGACGTGCGGCCACGTGGCGTGCTGCGACACGTCGCCGGCCCAGCACGCGACCGCGCACTACCGCGCGACCGGGCACCGCGTCATGCGGTCGTTCGAGCCGGGCGAGGACTGGTTCTGGGACTACGGGACGGAGCAGGTGCTGGAGGGCCCGCACCTCGCCGCGCCGCTCTCGCGACCGCCGGAGCAGACGTCGCCGGGCCCTGCGGACCGCGTGCCCGCCGACTGGACGTCGCTCATCCACCGCTGACCGCATGTCCACGAGCGGCGCCGGACGCGCTCGGCGCACGTCGGCCGCCCGCGTCGCCGTGCTGGTCGGCGTGCTCGGCGGCGCGCTCGCGCCGGGTGCGTGCGACGCGGAGCCCGAGCCGGAGGCCATGGTCGAGGTCGGCGACGCGGTGTTCGTCGTGGAGCTCGCGACGAGCGTCGCGGAGCAGAAGGAGGGCCTCGCCGGGCGCACGGACGTGCCGGCCGGGACGGGCATGCTCTTCCCGTTCCCCGAGCGCGCCGAGCACCAGATGTGGATGGCCGGCATGGAGGTGCCGGTCGACGTCGCGTGGATCGACGGCGACCGCGTGGTCGGCGTCGTGACGCTCGTCCCGTGCACCGAGCACGACCAGACGACGTGCCCGCGGTGGACCGCGCCCGCCCCGGCGACCGCCCTGCTCGAGGTGCCCGCGGGCGCGCTGCGCGACGTCGAACCGGGCGACGAGATCGAGGTGCGCGAGACCGCGTGAGCGGTGTTGCGTGCTGTCACCTGTTGTCTTTTTCTGGTGGAAGTTGTTTGATTCTGGGGAGACGTCGTGCGGTGCGCCAAGGAGGGCGACCGCCGGAGCACAGGTGCCCGGCTCGCCGCCGCGTCCGAGCAGTCCCTGGATTCACTCGACGAGGAGGAAGCACGGATGCAGTCCATGACAGCGGTAGCACCACCACGGGGCAGACCGGCGAGGATCGTCGCGGCGGCGCTCGCGACCGCGCTCACGGTCCCCCTGGCCGTGGCGACGGCGATCGGGGCGACCGCGTCCCCGTCCGCGACGACCGCGACGCAGGAGGGCGCCGCGCAGGACGTCGCGGCCCAGGACCTCGCGCTCGACAACGGCCTCAAGGGCGAGTACTTCCTGTCCGGCGGCCCCTCCTGGCCGCTCACCGACCTCAAGGCGACGATCCCCGACCAGCGGATCGAGTTCCCCGACCTGGTCCCCACGTTCGCCAGCCTCACGGGGCGCGGCGAGCGGACGGCGGCGCGCTGGACCGGCAAGATCACGCCCGACTACAGCGAGGCGTACACGTTCTCCGCGATCGGCGACAACGGCTTCCGGCTGTGGATCGACGACCAGGTCGTCATCGACCACTGGGTCGACGACTGGGACGTCGAGCAGACGTCCGCGCCCGTCGAGCTCGAGGCGGGCCGCGAGTACGCGTTCCGCATGGAGATGTTCCAGAACACCGGCGGGTCGCACCTGCGCCTGCGGTGGCAGAGCCCGTCGCAGGAGCGCGAGATCGTGCCGACCGACGCGTTCACCTACCCGGACGACTTCGTCGTCTTCCCCGCGCAGGCGACGGTCGAGACCGACGGCACGAGCCTCAACGTGACGTTCGACGGCGCCGTGGGCGGCGTCGACGAGAGCCTCGTCGAGCACCTCACGGTGCAGGTCGACCAGCTCACGTGGCCCGTCGCGCAGGTCGCGGCGCAGGGCGACGTCCTCGGCGTCACGCTCGCCGAGCCCGTCGACCGCGCGTCGACCGTGCGCCTCGTCTACGACGGCGAGGGCGACCTGGCCGTGGGCGGCGAGGCGGTCGGCTCGCTCAACCTGCCGGTGACGAACGGGTCGGACTTCCGCATCCAGACCCCGTGGGCCGACGACTTCGACCCGACGAACCCGCTGCCGGAGTACCCGCGCCCGCAGCTCACGCGCGACGCGTGGCAGAACCTCAACGGCGTCTGGCAGTTCGAGGCGGCGGAGTCCGACGACGCCGTGCCGACCGGCCGCGACCTCGAGGAGGAGATCGTCGTGCCCTACGCGGTCGAGTCCGCGCTGTCTGGCATCGAGCGGCGCGAGGACGACATGTTCTACCGTCGCACGTTCGAGGTGCCGCAGGACTGGGCCGTGGGCGGCGCCAACCGGCTGCGCCTCAACTTCGGCGCGGTCGACTACGTGGCGACCGTGTACGTCAACGGCGAGGAGGTCGGCACCCACCGCGGCGGCTACGACGCGTTCTCGTTCGACGTCACCGACGCGCTCGTCGAGGGCACCGAGCAGGAGCTCGTGGTGCGCGTCGTCGACACGACGGACGGCAGCAACCAGGCCGTCGGCAAGCAGACGCTCAACCCGGGCGGCATCTTCTACACCCCGACGTCGGGCATCTGGCAGACGGTGTGGATGGAGCCGGTCCCGGCGGCGGCGATCGACGCCGTCGTCACGACGCCCGACGTCGAGGCGGGCGTCCTCGCGGTGACCGCGCAGTCGGCCTCCGCGTCCGACGCCGCCGAGGTCACCGCCGTCGTGCGGGACGCGGACGGGAACGAGGTCGGCACGGCGACCGGCGCGGCGAACGAGCTCCTCGCGGTCGAGATCCCGGACGCGCACCTGTGGTCGCCCGACGACCCGTACCTCTACGACGTCGACGTCACGCTGACCGACGGCGGCTCGACCGACACGGTCGCGTCGTACGCGGGCATGCGCTCGATCGAGGTCTCCGAGGTCGACGGCGTGCAGCGCATCCTGCTCAACGGCGAGAAGACCTTCCTCATGTCGACGCTCGACCAGGGCTACTGGCCGGACGGCATCTACACGCCGGCGTCCGACGAGGCGTACGCGTTCGACCTCCAGGCCCACAAGGACCTCGGGTTCAACACCGTGCGCAAGCACATCAAGGTCGAGCCGGCGCGCTGGTACTACCACGCCGACACGCTGGGCCTCATGGTCTGGCAGGACATCCCGAGCGGCTGGTTCGCGAACGGTGACACCGACCCGCTGTCGCGCGTCTTCTGGGAGCAGGAGATGAAGACGATCATCGACCAGCACCGCTCGGTGCCGTCGATCGTCGGATGGGTCACGTTCAACGAGGGCTGGGGCGAGTGGGACCTCGCGGAGACGGCGCGGATCGGGAACACGATCAGCGCCTACGACCCGAGCCGCATCCTCAACACGCACTCCGGCTACAACTGCTGCGCGTCGAAGGGCGACTCGAAGACGGGCGACATCATCGACTGGCACCAGTACACCGGCCCGGCCCTGCCGAAGCCGGACGCCACGCGCGCCGCGATCGACGGCGAGCACGGCGGCTTCTCGATGAGCGTCCCGGGCCACATGTGGCCGGGCGTGTCCGCCAACCCGTACGGCGGCGTCCCGGACAGCGAGGCGCTGACGAACGCGTACGTCGAGAACACGGAACGCCTCGTGCGGCCGGCGCAGTGCTACCTGTCCGGCTCGGTGTACACCGAGATCTCCGACGTCGAGAACGAGCTCAACGGCTTCTGGACGTACGACCGCCGCGTCCTGAAGATGGACGCCGCGCGCGTCAAGGACGTCAACGAGCGCGTCGTCGCGGCCGCGAAGCAGGGCTCCGCGCCGGTCGACCCGGGCACGCCCGGCCTGACCGGCACGGGTCGGTGGCTGTTCGACGAGGGCGAGGGCACCACGGCGGCCGACAGCGTGGGCGACCACGCGGCGTCGGGCACCGGGGAGTGGGTGACCGGGCACGACGGCACCGGCACCGCGATCCACCTCGACGGCGAGGACGACCACTTCGCGACCGAGGGCCCCGTCGTCGACACGACGGGCTCGTACACGGTCTCGGCGTGGGTCCAGCTCGACGAGCTGCCGGGCAACTGGTCGACGATCGTCGGCCAGGACTCCGTCATGGGCGGCAGCGCGTTCTACCTCCAGTACGGCGGCGGCGGCCGGTGGGCGTTCTCCTACCTGGACGAGCCGCGCGCCGAGTACGTCGTGGAGCCGGTGCTGGGCGAGTGGTACCACGTGGTGGGCGTCCGCGACGCGGCCGACCAGAAGCTCAAGCTCTACGTCAACGGCGAGCTCGTCGGGCAGTCCGACGTGTGCGGCGGCACCACGCCGTCCGGCCCGCTGACGATCGGGCGCGGGCAGTGGGGCGGCAACCCCACGGACTACTGGCCGGGCACGATCGACGACGTGCGCGTGTTCGACCGCGCGCTGTCCGACGCGGAGGTCGCCCAGGTGTACGAGGGCGACGACGGCGAGGAGCCGGCGCTCGACGTGACGGTCACCGCCGACACCCGCTGCCTCGCGGGCAAGGCCTACGTGGCCGTGCGCGCGACGAACGGCGAGGACGTCCCCGTGGACGTCACGCTCGCGACGCCGTTCGGCACCAAGGAGGTCGCTGGCGTCGCGCCGGGGGCCAACGCGTACCAGTCGTTCGCGGTCCGCGCCCCGTCCGCGGAGGCGGGCGAGGCGACCGTCACGGCGACGGCGACGGTCGACGGCGAGCAGGTCGGCACGGAGGTCACCGCGGCCTACGACGCGGTCACCTGCGGCTGACGCACCCGCACCGGGGCCGCCCCTCGCCCACCCGGGCGAGGGGCGGCCCTCACGCGGTGACGACCCGCGCCGCCGCGGCGGGCGCGGGTTCGACCGGGCCGGGGTCCTCGGGTCCCGTCCGGAGCACGACGAGGGCGACGTCGTCCTCGCCCGGGCCCGGGAGCATCCGCTCGAGCGCCGCCTCGACCACCTGCTCGATCGAGCGGGTGTGCGTCCCCTCGAGAGCGCGCGCCAGGTCGGCGATGTCGTCGCGCAGGTTGTGCCCCCGGCGCTCCACGAGCCCGTCCGTGTAGAGCACGAGCGTGTCGTCGGCGTGGAGCTCGACCGTGTGCTCGGTGCGCGGCCGGGCCGGCGCGAGGCCGAGCGGGAGGTCGTTGGGGCGCGTCAGGGTGTCGACGGTGCCGTCGGACCGCACGACCATGGGGGGCAGGTGACCGGCGCTCGACCACCGCACCGTCCGCGCGCCGCGGCGCCGCTCCTCCTCGCTCTGCTCGATGCGCGCGACGAGCACCGTCGCGACGGCGGCGCCGCCCAGCGCGAGCCCGCGCACCGCGGCGTCGACGCGCTCGAGCACGCGCCCCGGCGACTCCTGGCTGTCGTAGCCGATCGCGCGCACGAGCCCGCGGAGCTGGCCCATCGTCACCGCGGCGGACAGGTCGTGCCCCACGACGTCGCCGATGACGAGCGTCGTCGCGCCGTCGGGCGTCACGAACGCGTCGTACCAGTCCCCGCCGATGTCCCGGTCGAGCGCGGCCGGCTGGTAGTGCACCGCGACCTCGAGGTGGTCGGGCGTGGGCGGCTCGGTGAGCACCGCCTGCTGGAGCGCGAGCGCGACCTCGCGCATCTGCGCGATCTGCTCCTCCGAGCGCTGCGCGCGCTGGCGCAGCGCGTCCAGGGTCGTCCGCAGGCGGACCGCGTCGCGCAGCGCGGCGCCCACCGTCGAGGCGAGACCCGTGAGGTAGCGCGCGTACGCGCGGTCCCAGGGCCGCAGGCTGCTCGCCTGGAGGACGAGGATCCCCGCGACGCCGCCGCGCACCGCGTCGCGCAGCGGCTTGACGACGAGCCCCGCCGAGACGACGCGCTGCCGCGTGCGGAACACGCGGTCGACGAGCATGGTCTCGGTCTCGCCGGCCTCCGGCCCGGTCGAGGCGAGCACGACCGGGCGCGAGCCGCGCACGTCGTAGAACGCGGCGCGCGCGACGTCCGCGCTCTCGTCGAGCACCTCGAGGACGGGGCGCGCGAACGAGCGCAGGTCCGTGAACGTCGTCGGCAGCGCGGTCTGGAGCTCGCCGAGCGTGCGCAGGCGGCGCTGGTTGACGACCTCGAGCGTCGTCTCCGTGGAGATGTCGAGCACGCCCACGATGCGCCCGTCGTCGTCGCGCAGCGGGCTGTAGGAGAACGTGAAGAACGTCTCCTCCTCATGGCCCGAGCGGTTCATCACGAGGCGCAGGTCGCGGTACGACGCGACCTCCCCCGTGGACAGCACGCTCTCGAAAAGCGGTCCGACGACGTCCCAGATCTCGTGCCAGACGACCTCCGCAGGCGCCCCGAGCGCGCCGGCCTGCTTGGCCGTGCCGAGCATCTCCTCGTAGCCGTCGTTGAAGATCAGCGTGAGGTCCGGACCCCAGACGAGCATGACCGGGAAGCGCGTGGAGAAGCACAGCCGGACGACGTGCCGCAGCGCGTGCGGCCACTCCTCGGGCGGGCCGAGCGGCGTCTGCTCCCAGGCGATCTCGCGCGCCTGCCTGCCCACGGAGCAGTGCGCCGTCGCCTCGAGAAACCACTCCGCGTCCATCCGCGCATCGTAGAAGAACCGCGGCCACCCGCCCGCTGGGAGGGTCAGCTGGTCGGCGCGGCCACGTTCACGAGCCACCCGACGCCGAACCGGTCCCGGAGCATGCCGAACTCGTCGCCCCACGGCGCGGTCTCCATCAAGGTGAGCTCCTGCGCGTCCTCGGAGAGCGCCGCGAACCAGGCGCGCAGGCGCTCGCGGTCCCCGGTCTCGCCGGACAGCGCGACCGACGCACGGTCGGTGAGCGTCGTCCCGGGCGGCACGTCCGAGGCCATGAGCGTTCCCACGCCCTCGATCGTGAGCTGCGCGTGCAGGACCTTCGTCGCGAGCGCCGGGTCGTCCACGGGGCCCACGGAGTCGTACGTCCTGATGTCCGGCGTCGTGCCGAACACGCGCCCGTAGAACTCGACGGCCTCGCGGGCGTCGCCGTCGAAGTTGAGGTAGGGGCTGAGCTGCGTGGCCATGACGGCCTCCTCGTCGTCGGGACGTGACCTCTGTGACGACGGTCGGGCCGCGCGGAACTGAGCGGTCGGGCGGGGTCGGGCCGCGCGGTGCCCCGGGCTACCGGTCGGACCGCGACCGCTGGCGGCGGGCCCGGGCCTGCGCGTCGCGGTAGACGCGCAACCGCTCGACCTGGAGCTCGCCGAGCGTCGGCGCGTCCACCTCGTCGGCGAAGGCCCCGGCGAGCTGGCGCAGGATGTCCGTCTCGATGTCGTCGAGCTCGGCGAGGCGGCGGCGGTCGCCCGGGCTCAGCAGCGGCCAGGTCTCGGTGTACGTCGGTGCGTGCTCGCTCACCTCCCCATGGTCGGCGCTGCGCGGCGGTCTCGCAGGTCGACCGGCCTGCGGTACGAGCACGGGGACCTGCTCCCGGAGCCCCGCCGCGCCGTCGGCGCGTGGTCGGTGCCCACCTCGCCGTCGGCTAGCGTGCGTCCGTGACGTACCGATGCGACGGTCCGGCGCGTTGAGCACCGCGCCGCTCGACCTGAGCGCCTTCGACTCCGCGCGCCGTGACCTCCCGCGGGTCGCCCTGCCCGACCCGCTGCGGAGGGAGCGTTCCACCCGTCTCGTCGCGGTCGTGGGCTGCGTGCTCGCCGCGCTCGTCGGCGTCGTGCTGCTGGTCCTCGGGCCGCAGGGCTGGAACAGGCTGACCTTCCTGCTGGTGTCCGCGGGTGCCGTGGGAGTGCCCACGGGCGTCGTGACCCTGTGGCAGGTCAGCCGGTCGGCCGCGGCACGGATCAGCCGGTTCGCCGACGACAACGGGTGGACCTTCGACGCCCTGAAGGCCTCACCGGGTCACGCCGGGAGCACCTTCCGGATGGGCACCCGGCAGGAGCGCCGCATGGTGGTCACGAGCGAGGTCCACGGCTACCCGGTCGAGCTCGGCAACCTGCGGTACTACGTGACCCCGTACCGAGCGCTCCCCGTCCTGCCGGGCTACGTGGCCGTCCGGCTGCCGGCCCGGCTCCCGCACGTCGTCATGACGTCGAGGAGCGTCCTGCGTCTGCGGGTCGGCTTCCACCCGCGCCCCGAGGACCGGCTCGAGCTGGGACCCGACACCGCGTTGCGGGTGTACGCACGCGCCGAGACCGCGCACGTCGTGCGGGGGATGCTCACGGCGGACGCGCTCGGAGCCCTCACGCGGCTGAGCCACCGGTACTGCATCGAGATCGTGGGCGACGCGATGTTCCTGCACGCGCGGTGGCCCGTGTCGACCGGCTCGGGCCGTCGGTGGCGCCGGACCTTCGCCGACGTCGCGGCGCTCTGCGACCTGCTCGACGCGTCGCCGGTCTGGTCGGTGCTGCGTCGCCAGCCGAGGCGCGCTCTGTCGTCGCTGCCGAGGCTGCGGTCGGGCTTCGACGAGGCGCGCGTCCGCAAGATCACGCTGCTGTCCTTCGGAGCCCTCATGGTCGTGGTGAGCGTGGTCGTCGTCGCGACGTGGCCCTGGTGACCCTCGTGACCTCGTGACCTCGTGACCCCCGCCGACGGTCCGAGCCCCCGGGGTCCTTCGCGCTACGCCGAGCCCGTGGGCGGCGCGGTCACGGCAGCCAGCGCGTCGAGCGCCGCGAACGGGTCGTCGGGTCGCGCGGGGTCCGGGCTCGTCGGCACGAGGACGACGCTCGACACCCCGTGCGAACCCAGCTCGGCGAGCCGCGCGCGCACGGCGTCGGGCGTGCCGACGACGGCGAGCGCGTCGACCCACGCGCCGGGCATCGCGGCGCCGAACGCGTCCGGCGATCCGCTCGTGTCGCGCAGCGCGCGGAAGTCGGCGGCGAACGGCAGCGGGTCGATCTGGGCGGCCCAGTCGGGCTCGCCCAGGACGCCGAGCGACGGCCGGACGGCGGCGCGCGCCGTGGCCGCGTCGTCGTGCACGGCGCCCGTCGAGAACGCGACGACTCGGTGCGCGGGCGGGGCGGCGGCACCGGCCGACGTGCGCCCGGCGTCGATCGCGGCGCGCGCGACGGCGAGGTACTCCGGGGTGACGGGCATGTCGAGGATCGTCCCGTCGGCGACGCGCCCCGAGACCTCGAGCGAGCGCGGTCCGCGCACGCCGGTGAGCACGGGCGGCGGCGACGCGGGCGGGGCGTGCAGCGCGACGTCGTCGGCCGTCACGTAGCGCCCCGCGACGGTGACGCGCTCGCCGCGCAGCAGGGCCCGCACGGCCGAGGTGGTCTCCGCGAGCATCGCGAGGGGGCTCGCCGGCCAGACGCCGATCTGCCGCATCCAGGCCGGCATGCCGTGACCGATCCCGAGGTGCAGGCGACCCGGGTGCAGGGCCGCGAGCGTCGCGGCCTCCATCGCGGTGGTCGACGGCGCGCGCGTCGCGGCCGGCAGGATCCCGATGCCCACCGTCAGCCGCCGCGTCGTCGCGAGGACCGTCGCGGCCTGCGCGATCCCGCCGTGGAACGCGAGGTCCTCGACGACCCACAGCTCGTCGAGACCCACCTCCTCGGCACGGCGCGCGAACGGCACGATGCGGTCGGCGGGCAGGTCGCGCGGGAGGACCACGCCGAGCGCGGGGGTCGAGGTCGCCATGCCGAGACCGTACCCTGACAGCGCTCTCACCAGGCACGACGGCGCGACCGGGCGCCGAGGAGGTGCCGGGGCCGGCGGCAAAGCCGTGGCCCGGCGCGGCCGCCCCGACCTACGGTCGAGGCATGACCACCCTGGACGACGCCGCCCTCGCCGACCTCGACGCCCGCCTGCGCGCCGCGGCCGACGCCGACGCGTTCTCGGGCGTCGTCCGGATCGAGCGCGACGGCGCGGAAGTCTTCGAGCGTGCGTACGGCCTCGCGTCGCGACGCTGGGGCGTGCCCGTGCGACCGAGCACCCGGTTCGACGTCGCCTCCGTGACCAAGCTCTTCACGGCGGTCGCGGTGCTCCAGGTCGTCGGCGACGGCCGCCTCGGGCTCGACGACCGCGTCCACGACCACGTGGACCTCGCGGGCACGACGATCCCGCGCGAGGTGACGATCCGGCACCTGCTCACCCACACGTCCGGCATCGCCGACGACGCGGACGAGGAGGCGGGCGAGTCGTACGAGGCGCTGTGGGTGGACCGGCCGAGCTACTCGGTGACGCGGACGGCGGACTTCCTGCCGGGGTTCGTCCACAAGGAGCCGAACTTCCCGCCCGGCGAGGGCTGCCGGTACTGCAACGTCGGCTTCGTGCTCGCGGGGCTCGCGCTGGAGGCCGTCACCGGGACCACGTACCGCGACCACGTCCGCGAGCACGTGTTCGCGCGGGCGGGCATGGACCGCTCCGGGTTCTTCCGCATGGACGAGGCCGAGCCGGACGTCGCGGAGGGCTGGGAGCCCGTCCGCGCCGACGCGGCCGACCCCGGCCGCGTCACCGGGTGGCGGCAGAACATCTACTCGTACCCGCCCGTCGGCTCGCCCGACGGCGGCGCGCACGTCACCGCGCGCGACCTCACCCGGTTCTGGGCTGCGGTGCGCGCGGGCGAGCTCCTCCCGCCCGACCTCACGCGCGCGTTCCTCACCCCGCAGGTCAAGCACGACGACGCCGACACCGACGAGACCGACGACAAGGACGCGCCGTCGGCCGAGCGCGCGGCGAGCGTGCACTACGGGTTCGGGCTCGAGTTCGAGCTCTACGCCGACGGGTCGGTGCGGTCGGCGTACAAGGAGGGCATCAACACGGGCGTGAGCGCGATGCTGCGCCACTACCCGGCCGCAGGCGCGGGGGTGGCCGGCGGCGTGGACGACGGCGCGGCGGCGCTGCCGCCCGCCGCCGCGCCGGGCGTCACGGTCGCCGTCCTGGCGAACGACGAGTCCGGCGCGTGGCCGCCCGTCCGGTGGATCGACGCGCTCGTGCGGGGCTGACGGCGCGATCCCCGCGCGGTCCTCGTCGCGCCGAACCTCGGTGCGACGACGCTCCCCGACGCTCCCACGAGACCTCCACACGGTCTCAGGCTCCTCGCCGCTCCACGCCTACGGTCGCTCGCCTAGGCTCGTGAGCCGTGCCCTCAGAACTGCTCGCCCTCCCCGCTGCCTCGGCGGCGGAGCCCGCGCTCGACGGCGTCGCCGGGTGGGCGGTCGGCCTCATGGAGACGCTGGGCCCCGTCGGCGCCGCGATCGCGATCGCGCTCGAGAACCTGTTCCCACCGCTGCCGAGCGAGATCATCCTGCCGCTCGCCGGCTTCACGGCGAGCCAGGGCAGCTTCGGCCTCGTCGAGGCGATCCTGTGGACGACGGCGGGGTCGGTCGTCGGCGCGCTCGCGCTCTACGCGGTCGGCGCGGTAGTCGGACGCGAGCGCACGCGCTGGATCGCGGAGCGGCTCCCGCTCGTCAAGGTCGAGGACGTGGACCGCACCGAGCAGTTCTTCCTCCGCCACGGCGGCGCGACGGTCTTCTTCGGCCGCTTCATCCCCATCTTCCGCAGCCTCATCTCGATCCCGGCCGGGGTCGAGCGCATGCCGCTGTGGAAGTTCGCCGCGCTGTCCGCCACGGGCAGCGCCGTGTGGAACACGATCTTCGTCTACGCCGGGTACGCGCTCGGCGAGCGCTGGCACGTCGTGGAGCAGTACGCGGGCGTCCTGCAGAAGGTCGTGATCGCGGTCGTCGCCGCGGCGGTCGTGTGGTTCGTCGTGACGCGCGTGTGGCGCTGGGTCAACGACGACGCCGGCCCGGCCCACGCGCGCACGGGCCGCGGGGCGTCGGCTCGCGACGAGGGCTGAGACCCGGCGTCGTCGTCCCGGTGACCCCGCGCCCGCACGTCGGTGGACACGCCCGGCGACGTGGCGCTGACGGAGGGGCGGTGTGCGGGTTCGTAGCCTGACGAGATGGACCTGAGCCCCCGCGACACGCCGCTGGACGTCCACACGCTCGACGAGCTGCGCCGCCGCACGTCGGTGAAGTGGCGCGCGTTCGACCCGGACGTGCTGCCGCTCTTCGTCGCGGAGATGGACGTCTCACCGTGCGAGGCGGTGGTGGACGCCGTGACCGCGGCCCTGCGCGCGGGCGACACCGGGTACGACGTCGGCACGACGTACGCCGAGGCGTACGCGCGGTTCGCCGAACGCCGGTGGGGCTGGGCCCTCGACGCGACGACGTCGCGCACGCTGCCCGACGTCATGATCGCGGTCGTCGAGGTGCTGCGCGTGCTCACCGGGCCGGGTGACGCGGTCGTCGTGAACCCGCCCGTCTACCCGCCGTTCTACGGTTTCACGTGGAACGAGGGGCGCCGCGTCGTCGAGGCGCCGCTCGGCGCCGACGGGCGGCTCGACCTCGACGCGCTCGAGCGCGCGTTCGCCGACGCGACCGGCGTCGCCGCGAACGATCGCGGACCCGGCAGCGGGCGCCGCGCCGTCTGGCTCGTGTGCAACCCGCAGAACCCCACCGGCACGACGCACACGCCCGCCGAGCTCGAGGCGGCGCTCGCGCTCGCGGCGCGCTACGGGGTGCGCGTCGTCGCCGACGAGATCCACGCGCCGCTCACCCGGCCCGGGCTCGACGGCCGACCTACGACGACCCACACGCCGCTCCTCGCCGTCCCGGGCGCGGAGACCGCCGTCGCGATCGTCTCGGCGTCCAAGGCGTGGAACCTCCCGGGTCTCAAGGCCGCTGCGGCCGTCGCCGGGCCGGGGGCCGTGGACGACCTGCGCCGCATCCCCGAGGAGGCGAGCCACGGCGTCCAGCACGTCGCCGTGCTCGCGCACGTGGCGGCGCTCGAGCACGGCGAGGCGTGGCTCGACGCCGTGCTCGCGGGCGTCGAGCGCAACGCGTGGCTGCTCGCGGACCTGCTCGCCGAGCACCTGCCCGACGCCCGGTACCGACCCGGCGACGCGACGTACCTCGCGTGGATCGACGCGCGCGGCCTTCCCGGCGACGCGGGCCGCGACCCGCGCGCCTGGTTCCTGGACCGGGCGCGCGTCGCCCTGGAGGACGGGCGCCGGTTCGGGTCGGGAGGGGAGGGGCACGTGCGGCTCAACCTGGCGACGAACGTCGACGTCCTCGCCGAGGCCGTCGCGCGCATGGGCGCGTCCCTGCGCGGGTAGCGCGCCGGTCCGGCCGGTCAGCGGTCGAGCGCCCGGTCGACCAGGCGGCCCACGGGGCCGGTGAGGAGGAGCAGCAGGAGCCAGAGCAGCCCGCCCGCGGGGACGAGCAGGGCGAGCAGCAGCGCGACGACGAGGAGCCCGGTCGGCACGAGCGAGTGGCGCACCCGGACGGAGCCGCGGACGTCGGCCCGCTCCAGCCCGGGGTGCCGTGACACGATCCACGCCATCGTCCCGAGGCACGTCGACACCACGACCATGGTCCCGACGTAGACCGCCACGGACGTCGGGTCGTCGTCCGACACGTCGGCGACGAGCTGCGCGGAGAACGGGAAGAACGCGATGCCGGCGATCCACACGAGGTTCACGACGAGGAGCGCGGGCGAGTAGTCCTGCAGCGACTCGAACAGCCGGTGGTGCACGACCCAGAACCGGCCGATCACCGCGAACGTGACGGCGAACGCGAGGAACGACGACCAGTGCTCCGCGAACACCTCGCGCACGGACGAGACGTCCTCGGTCGCCGCGAGGTCGACGAGCGGCAGGACGAGCAGCGTGATGGCGATCGCCACCGCCGCGTCGGTGAAGCTCACGACGCGGTCCAGTCCTCGTTGCGTCCGCGTGGTCGTCATCGCTCGGGGATCTCGTCCGGAACGTCTCCGACGAGGCTACGCGGAAGACCCGCCCCGCACCTGCCGGGCATGGGCAGCGCTCCCCATCGCGGCACGCGCGGGTGCCGCGTAGCGTCGGCGTGCGACCGTCCGTGACGAGGCTGTCGACGCGCGCGCGAGGGGACGCGCGGCTGCGAGAGGAGGCGGCATGAGCGGGATGTGGGGCGCCGACGTCCGAGCCCTGCGCGCGCTCGCCTCCGGGCTGCGGGCCGGCGCCGACACGCTGCGGACCCACCGCGCGCAGGTGACGTCCGTCGTCGACGCGGCCACCCGGTGGGAGGGCCCCGACGCCGCGGAGTTCCGCCGCGAGTGGGCCTCGACCCTCGGCCCGTCGCTCGCGAGCACCGCGAGCCTCCTCGACGCGGCGGCCGACCAGCTCGCCGCCGACGCCGACCAGCAGGAGTCCGCGAGCAACGACACGGGCGGCGGCCCCGGCGGCACCGGGGGGCCCGGGGCCGGTCCCGGCGGTGGTGCGCCGTCGCCCGTCGCGACGCCCACGCCCGGCGAGTGGGGGGCGATGGACGCCGCCGAGCGCGCCGAGTGGCTCGCGAACGCGAGCGACGCGCAGGTCGCGGCGCTCTACGCGCAGATGGTGCGCCTCGGCGTCGACCCGGACTCGCCGGGATTCGCCGACCTCGCCGTCGCGCACTGGACGCGCGTCGCCGCGGGGGAGGCGGGGTTCGACTTCGCCGACTGGGACCCGTCCGCCGGGGCGTCGGCCAACCGGGAGATCATCGAGGACGTCTACACGTACTACGGCGAGCTCTACCTCGACAACCCGTGGATGCAGTGGGCGGGGATGGCCGCGATGATCGGGCCGTCCTTCGCCGCCGGGTTCTTCGACCTCGACCAGATGCGGCAGGTCGCACAGGCCGTCGCCGCCGGGGCGGAGCACCTCCCGCCGGGCGTCGACCGGGCGGCGCTCGAGGCGATCGCGGAGATGTCCGACGCCGAGCTCGCGTTCTACGAGAACCAGTTCCTGTCGATGCAGCGCGAGATCTTCGTCGACCAGGCCGTCATGCACGAGGCGTACCTGTCCGGCGGCCTGGAGGAGATGGAGCGGCTGCTCGAGGCGGGCGTCATCGACGACGCCGCGTACCAGGCGTGGGCCGACGTCGAGGCCGGCCGCGCGGGCGACGCGCAGGCGCTCGCGGACGGCAACACCGCCCTGCTGTGGCGCGAGCAGAACCAGATCATCGCCGACGACTGGCAGACCATGCGCGACCACCCGGTCACGGGCGAGGCATTCACGTACCTCATGACGCTCGTGGGCGAGCCGTCCATCGAGGGCGCGGGGACGTACGCGCAGCACGACCCGTTCACGGTGCGCGTGGAGACGCCCGGCCCCGAGAGCATCGGTATCCCGTTCACCGGCATCTCGTTCGACAACCCCGTGCAGGGCACCGTGACGGTCGGGACGCCGTTCCCCGGGGGCAACATCGCCGACCAGGCGACGCGCTGGGACTACATCGCGAACGACACGCTCCCCGCGTACCAGGAGCTCATCACCCAGCAGCCGGACCGTGCGGCGGAGATCATCGGCACGGACGTGTCGGAGCGGATCGACGAGTACCGCCTCACCAACCCCGCACGCATCGGGCGCATCCTTGACAGACTGACCGAGTGGGACGTGGACGTGGACCAGTGAGCCCGGCCGGTGGGCGCGGGCGACGACGGGCGGCGGCGCGGGCCGCCGTCGTCCCCCTCCTGCTCGCCGGGTCGCTCGCGCTGACCGCGTGCTCGGTCTCGTTCGGCGGCCCGGACGACCCGGCCACGGGTGGGACGAGCACGGCGACGGGCGGGACGCCGTCGGGCGGCGGGACCGGGACGACGATCGACGACATCGAGAGGGGCGAGACCGTGCGCTGGGACGTGAGCAGGCCGATCACCGCGGAGTCGGTGGGGCTGGGCGAGTCGATGGCCGTCGTGCAGGTGCCCGGCGGCGCCGCCGAGGTCGAGCTGGTCCTCCCCGACGGCACGTGGACGACGACGGCCGAGGAGCTGACGATCCAGCCCCGCCGCGGCTACGTGAGCACGATCAACGTGTTCCGCACCCTCTCCGGCGCGCAGGCGGTGCACGACCAGCTCGTCGCCGACGCCGAGGTCCTCGGCTTCCCTCGCTCGCAGGTCGACCGGTGGCTCGACGAGCTGCCCGCGTCGCTCGACGCCTCGCGCGCGGGGGGCACGCGCGAGCGCACCGGCATCAACGGGTCGAACGGCGACGTCGTGACGTCCGTCCAGATCAGCCACGAGCCCGGGCCCGGCGGCGACGAGAGCATCCGCCTCTGGTACGCCGTCAGCCCGGTCACCCCGGACTGACGCCGCCGCCGGGAGGCGCCGGACGTGAAGAAGCCGGGGACGAACGGGGCCGGTTCGCCCCGGACGTCCGGCACGTCCGGGGCGTCGGGTAGCGTCCCTCCCGTCCCGAACGGCACGGAGCAGGGGAGCAGCGAGTGAGCATCGGCGCGCACGACCACGGCCGGACGACCAGGCGAGGCCGGCGGGCTGCCCGCTGGATGACCGCCGCGGCGCTCGCCCCCGTCCTGGCCCTGCCCCTCGCGGCGTGCACGCCCGACCGCCCGGAGGCGCAGGACGCCGCGGCCGCGCTGGCGCGGGGCATCGAGGCGGGTGACGTGACCGGCCTCGAGTTCCGCAACGGCGCGGCGAAGGACGTGCAGGGCCACCTCGAGGCGGTGCTCGAGCCGCTCTCGGCGTACGAGCGGACGGTCGAGGTCACGACGGTCGACGTCGTGGAGGAGGGCGACGACGCCGGGGACCGCGCGACGGCGACCCTCGCCTACCGCTGGGACGTGGGCGGCGACCAGGCGTGGGAGTACACGACGACGGCGGAGCTGACGTTCGCCGAGGCCGGCAAGGGCGAGGACGGGCCCGGGGCGTGGGACGTCGTGTGGGAGCCGGACGTGCTCGTCCCCGAGCTCGGCCAGGGTGACCGGCTCGCGGTGAGCCGCGTGCCCGCGCAGCGCGCCGGCATCCTCGGTGCCGACGACGTCCCGATCGTCCAGGACCGGCCGGTCCTGCGCATCGGTGTCGACAAGACGCTCGTCGCCTCCGGCGCGTGGGACCGTGCCGCGCGCGAGCTCGCCGCCGTCGTCGGGCTGGACCCCGAGGAGTACGCGCAGCGCGTCGCGGCCGCGGGGGAGAAGGCCTTCGTCGAGGCGATCACGGTCCGGACGCAGGACACGGCGGGGATCGACGTCGAGGCAGCGCGCGCCGTCGCCGGGGTGCGCGTGGTCGACGACGAGCTGCCCCTCGCCCCGACGCGCGAGTTCGCGCGGCCCATCCTCGGGCGCGTGGGCGACGCGACGGCGGAGATCGTCGAGGAGTCCGAGGGCGCGATCGCCGCGGGCGACGAGGTGGGGCTCTCGGGCCTCCAGCGCCAGTACGACGAGCAGCTGCGGGGCGTCCCCGGCCTGTCGGTCGAGATCGTGCCGAGCGAGAGCGACGCGGAGGGGGAGCCGACCGAGGTGTTCTCGGTCGACCCCGTGGACGGCACGCCGCTGCGCACGACCCTGCGGCCCGACATGCAGGTCGCCGCGGAGGCGGTGCTCGCCGGGCAGGGGCCGAGCGCGATCGTCGCGATCCAGCCGTCGACGGGCGAGGTGCTCGCGGCGGCGAGCTCGACGGCGGGGGAGGGCCTGTCCACCGCGACGACCGGCCAGTACGCGCCCGGGTCCACGTTCAAGGTCGCGACGACGCTCGCGATGCTGCGTGCCGGGCTCACGCCCGAGACGACCGTCGCGTGCCCGCCGACGATCACCGTGGACGGGCGCGAGTTCCAGAACGTCCCCGGCTACCCGACTTCCGCGCTGGGCGACGTCCCGCTGCGGACCGCGTTCGCGAACTCGTGCAACACCGCGATGATCGGGCAGCGCGACACCGTGACGCAGCAGGCGCTGCACGACGCCGCCGCGTCGCTCGGGCTGGGCGTCGAGTCCGACCTGGGGGCGCCGGCGTTCTTCGGCGACGTCCCGACGGACTCGCAGGGGACGGAGCACGCCGCGTCGATGATCGGCCAGGGCAAGGTCCAGGCGTCGCCGCTCGCGATGGCGACGGTCGCGGCGAGCGTCGCGGCCGGGCGCACGGTCTCGCCGGTCCTCGTGCACCCGGACGTGCAGACCGTCGCCGACGAGGAGCCTGCCGGGACGCTCACGGAGGAGGAGGCCGCGACGCTGCGCGGGCTCATGCGCGCCGTCGTCACCGACGGATCCGCCGCGATCCTCGCCGACCTCCCGGGCGAGGTCGGAGCCAAGACGGGGACCGCGCAGTACGGCGACGGGAGCCAGTCGCACGCGTGGATGATCGCGATCCAGGGCGACCTCGCGGTCGCGGTGTTCGTCGAGACGGGCGAGGGCGGCGCGGTCACGGCCGGCCCGCTCATGCACGCATTCCTCGACATGCCGAACTCCTGACGGCCGCGGACGCGGCGCCCGGACCCGCGCGCCGGGCCGGGGAATAGGCGGCGGGGACGGCAGGTTGTGCATCAACGGGTATGATCGGTTGCCGCGGGCGTCCGTCTGCCCGCGTCCAGCGAGAACCCACCGTTCCGGGAGAAGCCTTCGTGCTCGTCAGCGTGCCTGCCTGGCAGCTCACCCAGCGCCGCGACGTCGACCTGCGTCGAGTCGCCAGCGCGCTGTGTCGCTGACCCCACGTCGCCGCTGACGCCCTCCCGCCTCCGCACCCCGTCACCGTTCCCCGGGTCGCTCGCCGACCCGAGCCGCTGACGCGCGTGGCGCACCCGTACCGACACGACCGCAGCTCACCCGCGTGACCTGACGGCCCGGCCCGGGTGCGCACCACCGCCGGGCACACCTCGCGACGACGTCCCGAGCCCCTCTCCCGAGAGCGGGCGCTCGTGCGCCCGCGTCACCCCGAAAGGTCCCCCGTGTCCTCGACCCCCTCGTCGGCCCCCACGTCGGCCGACCAGCACCAGGTGAACCGGGCCCCGGCCGCGGCGCCCGCGAAGAAGAAGCGCCGGTTCCCGTCGTTCAGCGTCCAGATCCTGCTCGGCCTCGCGGTCGGCGTCGCCCTCGGTGCCGTCGCGCTCGCGATGGGCCCGCAGGACGCGGACGGCGAGGTCCCGAACGGCCTGACGACGACCCTCGACACGATCGGCTCGTCGTTCGTCACGCTGCTCAAGGCCGTCGTGCCGCCGCTGATCTTCACCGCGATCGTCGCGTCGATCGCGAACCTGCGGACCGTCACCAACGCCGCGCGCCTCGCCGGCCAGACGCTCCTGTGGTTCGCCATCACCGCCGCGATCTCCGTGGCCGTCGGCATCGGCCTGGGCCTGCTCTTCCAGCCGGGCAACCGCGCGTCCGTCTCGCTCGACGCCGCGTCCGAGCCGGGCCGCACCGGCACGTGGCTCGACTTCCTCAACGGCCTCATCCCGGGCAACGTGCTGGGCCTCGGCGCGAGCACGCAGGTCGAGGTGACCGACGGCGGCGCGTCCGCGAGCACGTCGGTGAGCTTCAACGTGCTGCAGATCCTCGTCGTCGCGCTCGTCATCGGCATCGCGGCGCTGAAGTCGGGCAAGAAGGCCGACCCGTTCCTCGCCTTCAACCGCTCCGCGCTCGCGATCGTGCAGAAGGTGCTGTGGTGGATCATCCGCCTCGCGCCGATCGGCACCGCCGGCCTCATCGGCTACGCCATCGCGGCGTACGGCTGGACGTCGCTCGCGTCGCTCGCGTGGTTCGCCGTCGCGATCTACGTCGGCCTCGCGGTCGTGCTGTTCGTCGTCTACCCGGTCCTGCTGCGCACCAACGGCCTGAAGATCTCGAGCTACTTCAAGGGCGCCTGGCCCGCGATCCAGCTCGCGTTCGTCTCGCGCTCCTCGATCGGCACGCTGCCCGTGACGCAGCGCGTCACCGAGCGCAACCTCGGCGTCCCGAGCGAGTACGCGTCGTTCGCCGTGCCGCTGGCCGCGACCACCAAGATGGACGGCTGCGCCTCGATCTACCCGGCCATCTCGGCGATCTTCGTCGCGCAGATCTTCGGCATCGACCTGTCGGTCACCGACTACCTGCTCATCGCGTTCGTGTCCGTCGTCGGCTCCGCCGCGACCGCGGGCCTCACCGGCGCGATCGTCATGCTGACCCTCACGCTCTCGACCGTGGGCCTGCCGCTCGCGGGCGTCGGCCTGCTGCTGGCGATCGACCCGATCCTCGACATGGGCCGCACCGCGGTGAACGTCGCGGGCCAGGCGCTCGTCCCGACGATCGTCGCCAAGCGCGAGGGCATCCTCGACGTCGAGCAGTACGAGGCCGCCAGCGCGGAGGACCTCTTCGTGGACGAGGACGACGACGCGTCGTCCGAGGAGACCACCGGGGCCACGGCGACGGACGAGACCGCCGGGACGACGCCGTCGGGCACCAAGGAGCCCGTGGGCGCCACCGCCTGACGCCGACCCGGCGATCGCCGTCGAGCACGACGTTGCTGCCGTCGTCCCCCGGGATGACGGCAGCAATGTCGTTCTCGGCTCAGGGCTGGGTGCGCCCCTCGCGGAGCACGGCGAGGCGCGAGCGGTACTCCTGCTCGTCGATCTCGCCGCGCGCGTAGCGCTCGCCGAGGACCGCGACGGGGTCGGGGCCGGCGGTGCGCCACGCGCCGGGTCCGCCCGGGCCCCAGCCGCGGCGCGCGCGGCGGGCGACGAGGACGATCACGGACGCGAAGAGCAGGAACCACAGCAGGGGGAAGACGAACCACCACGGCCCGGGCCCCCAGCCGGCGTGCGCCACGTGCGCGACGGCCTCCGTGGGGACCACGGCGGCTCCGGTGAGTGCGGTGAGCATGACGACCTCCGGTGTCGGTGCGCCCCGCCGCGGGCGGGGACGGCCGCGATCCGGCCGCACCTCCAGGCTTCCCGGCGCGCGGCGTCGCGTCGTCAACCCGGCGTGCCGACCCGCCTCGTCCCGGGGTGCCGGTCCGACAGGGTGGTGGATCGTGGGACGGCACGCCGCACGACCCGTCGCGCGCCGACGGCCGGCCGGGGCCCGAGCGCTGGTCGCGGCGGCGGAGGGGTCCGGTCACGAGGCAGACTCTCCCGGGGACGGGTCCGGCGCCGCGGACACGGCCCCCGACGTCCCGGACACCACGGCGCACGCGCGGTGGCTCGGCGGCCAGCTCGGCGAGATCACCGCGCCCGGCTCGACGCCCGCACCCTGACGCCCGAGGAGATCGCCCGTGCACGTCACCGCCTCTGGTGAGCGAGACGCCCGCCCGCTGCTGTTCCTGCACGGCGGCGGGGTGGCCGGATGGATGTGGGGACCCACGACGGAACGCCTCCCGGACGACGTCCGGCTGCTGGTGCCCGACCTCCCCGGTCATGGGCGCAGCTCCGGCGAGGACTACGTCTCGCACTCCCGGACGGTCGACGACCTGGCCGGGATCGTCGAGGCCGCCACGGACCGACCCGTCACCGTGGTGGGGTTCTCGCTCGGGGCGCAGCTCGCGGTGCTGCTCGGCTCACGCCGCCCGGACCTCGTGGAGAAGGTCGTGGCCGTCAGCGCGCAGGCGGTGCCGACGAGGGCTCCCGGAGCGACCCTGGGCCTCCTCCGGCTGGCGGCGCCCCTGGCCAGGTACGAGTGGTTCGCCCGGGCGCAGGCCCGCGAGCTGCGGATCCCGCCCTCCCTCCAGGACGACTACCTGCGCACCTCCCGGGCCGTCTCGGTGCGGACGCTGTCGACCGCGGTGGGGGAGAACATCCGCTTCACCCCGCCGGACGGGTGGGCGCGGTTCCCCGGCGACGCGCTCGTGCTGGTGGGCGGGCGCGAGCGCCGCGTCATGCGGGACTCCGCCCGCACCCTCGCCGCCCTGCTCCCGGGCACCGGTCTGGAGGTCGTCGACGGGTGCGGCCACACCATCCCGCTCGAACGACCCGACTGGTTCGCGCGACGGCTCCGGGACTGGGTGACGCGGGAGCGGTGACCGGTCTCGTGCGGGCGGGTCAGCCGGCCCAGCCGGGCCGCACGAGGCCGGACTCGTAGGCCGCGACGACGAGCTGGGCGCGGTCGCGCGCGCCGACCTTCGCCATGACGCGCGACACGTGCGTCTTCACGGTCGACTCGGACAGGTAGAGCGTCCCGGCGATCTCCTCGTTCGACAGCCCGCCCGCGACCTCGACGAGCACCTCGCGCTCGCGCGGCGTGAGGTCGCCGACGCCCGGAACGGGCCCGACGGTGCGCGTCGCGTCCGCGACCCGGGACAGCAGGCGCCGGGTCACCGTGGGCGACAGCAGCGCGTCGCCGCGGGCCGCGACGCGCACCGCGCGCACGAGGTCGACGGGCTCGGTGTCCTTGACGAGGAACCCGCTCGCGCCGCCGCGGATCGCGTCCGTCACGTACTCGTCGAGCTCGAACGTCGTGACGACCACGACGTGCACGTGCGACGCCGCGCGGTCGGCGACGATGCGCCGGGTCGCCTCCAGCCCGTCGAGCCCGGGCATGCGGATGTCCATGAGCACCACGTCGGGCAGGTGCTCGAGCGCGAGGCGGACGGCGTCGTCGCCGGTCGCGGCCTCGGCGACGACGCGCATGTCGTCCTCGGAGTCGATGAGCGCACGGAACCCGCCGCGCACGAGCGCCTGGTCGTCGGCCAGCACGACGTCGATCATGGTGCCTCCTCGGCCCGGTGCGGCGCCTCCTCGGGCCGTCCGGTCGTGCCCGGCGCGGGCGTCGTGCCCGGCCAGGGAAAGACTGCCCGCACCCGGAAGCCGCGTCCAGACCCTGCCGCGTCCGGCACGGGCCCGGCGTCGAGCGTGCCGCGCACGCTCTCGACCCGTTCGCGCATGCCGCGCAGCCCGTACCCCGGCTCGGCGCCGGACGACGCGGCGGCGCCGTCGTCCGTCACGGTCACCGTCACGGCGCCCTCCGGGCCGGGCCGCGCCCGCACCCGGACCTCCGCGCGCGTCGCGTCGAGCGCATGGCGCCGCACGTTCGTCAGCGACTCCTGCACGACGCGGTAGACGACGCCCGCGAGCCGGTCGGGCAGGTCGGCTGCGGCGTCGTCCACGTCGAGCACGACCGCGACGCCGCCCGCCTCCGCCTGCTGCACGAGCCGCGGCAGGGCCGCGAGGTCCCACGTCGGGGCGAGCGGGGCGCCGTCCCCGCCGTCGCCCCGCACCACGCCGAGCACCGCGCGCACCTCGTCGAGCGCCTCGGCGCTCGTCGTGCGGATCGCTGCGAGCGCGCTGCGCGCCTGGTCGGGGTCGCGGTCCAGCAGGTGCAGCCCGACGCCGGCCTGCACGGTGATCGCGGACAGCGAGTGCGCGAGCACGTCGTGCACCTCGCGCGCGATCCGCAGGCGCTCGTCCGCGACGGCGGTGCGCTCCCGCTCGGCGCGCGCGACCCGGTCGGCCTCGCGCGCCGCCGCGATGCGGGCCGCCCGGTCGCGGACCGCCCCGGCGACGAGGAGCACGACGACGGTCCACGCCGTCCCGCCGAGCAGCGTCGCGCGCGGCGGCGAGTCCGGGCGCAGGGCCGCCGCCGCGACGACGGCGCCCGCGAGCAGCACGGCGCCGCCCCACGCCACGCGCCGCGCGCGCTCCGCCGGCCCGGTGAGGAGCACGCCCACGAGCACGCCGACCGGCCCCGCGAGGACCGGCCCCCACGCGTACCCGGCGACGAGGAAGACCCCGGCCGCACCGACCGACACGACGACGGCGACCGCCGGACGCGGGACGAGGAGCACGAGCACGAGCGGGGACACGAGGAGCAGGCCGACCGCGGCGAGGTCGAGCGGTCGCGCCGACGGCTGCCCGTGCGTCGCGCCGACCGTCCCGACGAGCGAGACCACCGCGAGCACCACGGCGAGGAACACCCGGGGGCGGCGACGGTCGAGCGGGCCCATGCGACGCACGCTACGCCGCGGCGGGCCGGGCCGCGTCCGACCGGGGTGCCGTACGTCGTCGTCCTCAGGTGTCACACGCGTCCGCCGGCCGGTGTCTCATGCGCGTCCACCACCCCACACGGACCCATCAGGAGGAGACATGACGACACGAGTGCCGCCCACCGAGGTCACCGGGCTGTACGGCTCCGTGGTCAAGCGTGCGACCCGCGCGATGCTCGGGCACGTACCCGACTCGATCGGCGTGCTGTGGCACCACCCCGCGGTCTTCAAGGACCTCATGGGCGTGGGGCGGAGGTCGGAGAAGTGGGACCGCCTGGACCCGGACCTCGCGACGTACGCGGTGATGGCGTCGGCCGCGACGGTCGGGTGCGAGTTCTGCCTCGACCTGCACTACTTCCGGTCGCACGACGAGGGTCTCGACGAGGTCAAAGCCCGCGAGGTCCCGCGCTGGCGCGAGTCCGCCGTGTTCACGCCCGTCGAGCGACGCGTCATGGAGTACGCGGAGGCGATGAGCCAGACCCCGCCCGCCGTCACGGACGAGCTGTCCGAGGCGCTGCTCGCGGACCTCGGTCCGGCGGGTCTCGTCGAGCTCTCCGCGCGCGTCGGGCTGATGAACGCCACGGCGCGGTCCAACGTCGCTCTCGGCATCCGGTCCGAGCAGTTCGCCGCGTCCTGCGGCCTGCCGCCGCTGCCCGCCCGCTCCGCGGGCGCCGTAGGGTCGGACGCATGACGGACGACCCGTTCGTCCGCCACCGCAGCCTGCTCTTCACCGTCGCCTACGAGCTGCTCGGCTCGGCGGCCGACGCGGAGGACGTCGTGCAGGAGACGTGGCTGCGGTGGGCGGACGTCGACCACGCCGAGGTGCGCGACCCGCGCGCGTACCTCGTGCGGATCGTCACGCGGCAGTCGCTCAACCGGCTCCGGACCCTCGCGCGCCGCCGCGAGGACTACGTGGGGGAGTGGCTGCCGGAGCCCCTGCTCACGACGCCGGACGTCGCGGAGGACGTCGAGCTCGCCGAGAGCGTCTCGATGGCGATGCTCACCGTGCTCGAGACGCTCGGGCCCACGGAGCGCGCGGTGTTCGTCCTGCGCGAGGTGTTCGACGTGCCGTTCGACGAGATCGCCGAGGCCGTCGGCAAGTCGCCGGCTGCGGTGCGGCAGGTCGCGCACCGGGCGCGGGGCCACGTCGCCGCGCGCCGCCCCCGCGTCGCGGTCGACCGCACGGAGCAGCAGCGCGTCGTCGAGCGGTTCCTCGACGCGGTCCTCTCGGGCGACCTCCAGGGGCTCCTCGACGTGCTCGCACCCGACGTCGTCGCCGTCGCCGACGGCGGTGGTCTGGCCCGGGCGGCACGCAGGCCCGTCGTGGGTGCCCGGCGCGTCGCGACGGCACTCCTGGCCGGGCTGCGCACGTCCCCGGGCGCGGTCACGGTCGAGCCCGTGTGGATCAACGGCTCGCCCGGGTTGCGCCTCGCGCTCGACGGCGAGCTGGCGACCGCGGTCGCGGTGACGGTCGAGGACGGCCGGATCACGCGCCTGTTCGCGGTGGCGAACCCGCACAAGCTCGGCGGGGTCGAGGAGGCGGCCGCGCTGGCGCGGTGAGCGGCCCGGCCGTCGTGCCTCAGGCGTCGCCGCGCGCCGCCGCGAGCACGACCGGGTCCGCGCAGCCGCGCGCGAACCCGGCGATGCGCCGGTCGATGTCCCGGCCGAGCACCCACGACCCGACGCGCTCGGCGACCGGGGCGAGCCAGCGGGGTCGGCAGCGGAAGCTGTACCGCCACGTCGCGCGCGTGCCGCCGCCGGACGGGTCGGGCGCGAACCGCCAGCCGCCCGCGAGGTTCTCGAAGAACCACGAGCCGCGCACCATGCGCATCCCGACGTTGGTCGGCGGGTTGTAGGAGACGTACTCGCTCACCATCGACAGGCCGCTGCGGTGCCGGGTGAACGTGCGCACGCCCTTCGCGGGCGCGGTCGCGCCGTCCAGGAAGCGCTGGTGCCGCACGAACGGGTCCCAGCGCAGCCGGACGTCACCGGTCGTCTGCGAGACCGCGAACGCGGTCGCGGGGTCGACGGGGACCACGAGCGAGGACTCGACGACGGGCATGGTCGGATGCTCCCACGCGCCGCCTCGCCCCGCGCGCACGAGACCTCCGGGAACGCGCGAGCGGCCCGTCCCTCGACGAGGGACGGGCCGCCCGGACCGCGGCGCGGGGCTCAGGACGCGAACGCGTACCCGGCCTCCTCGCACTGCGCGCGGAAGGCGTCGAGGGACTCCTGGAGACCGGCGGTGGAGATGGTCTCACCCTGGACGGCGGCCTCGAACGGCGCCTTGATGCCGTTGAGGTTCTCCTGGAGCTCGGGGTCCGCGAAGTTCTGGACGGCGACGAGGCGCTCGCGCGTCGTGTAGATCGCGGCGGCGGCCTCCTCGTCCTCGGGGGTCTGGAGGAGCGGCGTCGTCTCGGCGACGAGGCGCTCGGCGGAGTACTCGCCGCTGTAGAACGTGTTGCACGTGGTCGTCACGGCGACGACGGTGGGCGTCACCTCGGGGGCCGCCTCGGTCGTGGTCGTGGTCTCGGGGGTCGCCGCGTCGTCGCTCGCCGGGTCGGTCGGCGAGGCGCAGGACGCCAGCAGGAGGGCACAGGAGAGCGCCGCGGTAGCGGCAAGAAACTTACGCATGCTAACGATTGCACACCGTCCCGCACGGGCGGCGCAAGAAAATAGGGCGGGGCACGGTGCCCGACCCGCGAGAACTCGCCGATCACCCGAGAACCTTGTGCGCAGCGTCACAACGTCCGGGAACCGCCGCGTGCTCAGGGGACGTCGAGCACGACCTTGCCCCGGACGTGGCCCTCGGCGACGCGGCGCAACGCGCTCGCGGCCTCCGCGAGCGGGTACCGGGCGGAGATCTCGGCCCGCAGGCGCCCGTCCTCCGCGAGCGCGAGCACCTCGTCCAGCGCGCCCTTCGCGTCGACCTTGTCCACGATCCCCGCGGCGCGCGATTCCTGCGACCCGACGATCGTCACCGCGCTCGGCGGGTCGTCGGGGGAGGCGGGCGCGAGGGCCTCGCCGAGCAGCGCGACCGTCGCGGCGACCGTCTCGGGCGTGCCCACGAGGTCGACGACGACGCTCACCTCGTCGAGGCCGTCCGGCAGCGCGCGCACGGCGTCCACGAGCCCAGGTCCGTAGGCGACGGGCGTGGCGCCGAGCCCGCGCAGGTAGTCGTGGTTCGCGGGCGACGCGGTGCCCACGACGCGCGCGCCGAGCGCGGTCGCGATCTGCACCGCCGCCGAGCCGACCCCGCCGGCCGCGCCGTGCAGCAGCACGACGTCGCCCTCGCCGACGTCGGCCTGGACGAGCGCGGAGAACGCCGTCGCCGCGGCCACGGGCAGCACGGCCGCCTGCTCCGGCGCGACGGACGCCGGCGTGCGCCGCACGTGGTCGGCACGCACGAGGGAGAGCTCGCGCTGCGCCCCCGTCCCGTGCCAGACGACCTCGTCGCCGGGGGCGAGGTCGGGGACGTCGGGTCCTACGGCGTCGACCACGCCCGCGGCCTCGAACCCCAGCACGCCGGGCACGCGGCCTCCGAACGCCCCGGCGAGCCTCTTGACGTCCGCCGGGTTGACCCCGACGACGCGGTTGGCGACGCGCACCTGGCCGGGGCCGGGCGCGGCCACCGTCTCGTCCTGGACCCGGAGGGACTCCGGGCCGCCGAAGGCCTCGAAGACCACGACCGTGCTCATGCAGACCCCCTGTGGTCTCGCCGTGGGACGTCGGTCGCGCGCCGCGGGGGCGAGACCGGGCGGCGGGCCCGGGGCGGCCGGGCGGGTTCCACTCTTCCATCCGGCGCCCGTCGCTGTCATGCTCCGGGCACGGGCAGGAGTCCCCACGCGGGGCGGTTTCACCCTGTCCACGACGTCGGGGGGAGCGGCATGACGGCAGGTCCGGACGACGCAGCAGGAGCCGGTGACGCGACAGGTCGCGGCGCCGCGGGGCGCGACGCGGCCGTGCGCGAGCGCCTGCTCGCGGTGCGCGCGGAGGCGACGGGACGGCTGCGCGCGCTGCGCGCCGAGGTCGAGGGGATCGTCGAGGCCTCGCGCGACTCCAACGCGGACGACGAGCACGACCCCGACGGCGCGACCATCGCGTTCGAGCGCGCCCAGGTCGACGCGCTCGCGCGCGACGCCGCGGCACGGGTCGAGGAGGTCGACGCCGCGCTCGCGCGTCTCGACGCCGGCACCTACGGCGTCTGCGCGTCGTGCGGGCGACCCATCGCGGAGGGCCGGCTCGAGGCGCGCCCGACGGCGCTGACGTGCGTCGCGTGCGCCGCCGTGCGGTGACGACGGCGCGCGGCGTCAGCGGTCGGAGAGGAAGTCGCCGCCGATCCCGGCCTTGGTCTCGAGCAGGTCGCCGGTGTCGCCCACGACGACCCAGTTGGGCCCTGCGAGTGCGGCCTGCTCCTCCTCCGAGGGCTCGACGGGCAGGAGGCGGAGGAACTCGGCCTCCTCCACCCCGCCGGCGAACACCGCGAGGAGCGTCGTGTCGTCGCACGTGCCGAGCTCGACGTCGGGCGTCCCCGAGTCCTCGGGCACGAAGGACAGGCAGGTCAGGCCCGCGGTCGTGGCGGCCTCGTGGAGCGCGTCGAGCGAGTCGTACTCGACGTCCTTCTCCCCGGGGCCGGGTCCGGAGCACGCGGCGACGGTGCCGACGGCGGCGAGGAGGGCGAGGGCCGGGCCGGTCACGGCGCGGCGACGGCGGGTTGCGGGTCCGGTGCGCATGACTCGATGGTCCGTCGCCGTCCCGGATCGTGCCACGCGAGCCGGGACGACGACGAGCGGGCGGGAGGTCAGTCGCGGAAGCGCTCGCCCCGCTCGACGACGCGGCCGGCGCCGCGGCCGCCGTCCGCCGCCGGGTCCCACGTGTAGACCTCGGTGCCCGTGACGAGCACGTGCTCGGCGCGGGCGTTGACGTCGAGGGGGTCGCCCGACCAGACGACGACGTCGCCGTCCAGGCCCGGCGCGAGCGCGCCGACGCGGTCGTCGAGGCCGAGGAACGCGGCCGGGTTGACCGTGAGCGCGCGCAGCGCGGTGTCGCGGTCGAGGCCCTCCTTCACCGCGAGCGACGCCTGGTGCACGAGGAAGTTGATCGGCACCACGGGGTGGTCGGTCGTGATCGCGACGCGCACGCCCGCGCGGGCGAGCGCCCCGAGGTTCGCGATGTCGCGGTTGCGCAGCTCGATCTTGGAGCGCGACGTGAACAGCGGGCCGAAGATCACCGGGACGTCGCGCTCGGCGAGCACGTCCGCGACGGCGGCGCCGTCCGTCCCGTGGTTGACGACCAGCTTGTAGCCGAACTCGTCCGCGAGGCGCAGCGCCGTGGCGATGTCGTCCGCGCGGTGCGTGTGCTGGTCCCAGTAGAGCTCGCCCGCGAGGACGCGCGCGAGGGTCTCCTTGGCGAGGTCGCGGTCGAACGGCTCGCCCTTGGCCTCGGCCGCGTCGCGCTTGGCGGCGTAGTTCTGCGCCTCGACGAACGCGGCGCGGATGACCTTCGCGACCCCGAGGCGCGTGGACGGCGTCTTCTTCTGGTCCCCGTAGACGCGCTTGGGGTTCTCGCCGAGCGCCGACTTCACGGAGACCGACTCGCGGATCACCTGCTCGTCGACGGTGCGGCCGCCCCACGTCTTGATCGCGACCGTCTGGCCGCCGATCGGGTTGCCGGAGCCCGGCTTGACGACGGCGCTCGTCACGCCGCCGACGAGCGCGTCGCGGAAGCCCTCGTCCTCGACGTTGATCGCGTCGATCGCGCGCAGCGCCGCGCCGTTCGGGTCGGTCATCTCGTTCGTGTCGTTGCCGGCCCAGCCCTCGGCCTCCTCCATGACGCCCATGTGGGCGTGCGCCTCGACGAACCCGGGCAGCACCCAGCGGCCGCGCGCGTCGAGGGTCGGGACGCCGTCGGGCACGACGACGTCCGCGCCGACGGCCGTGATGATCCCGTCCTCGACGAGGACGGTCCCGTTCTCGATCGGGTCGGAGGCCACGGGCACGACGTAGCCGTTCACGACGGCGACGCTGCGGCGGGCGGTGCGGGGGAGGGCGCGGGCGGGGTTCGGTGAGGTCGTCATAGGCCCATCATCGCCCCGGGCAAGCGTCGCCGTGCGCACCGCGTGAGGGGCGCGGCCCGCACTCGTGTACCCTGGAGGTCGCGCTCGCGTCGTGGGACCCCGTTCCGCGGCGCCTCTTCGGTCCTCAGCATCGGAGCACGGACCGCGCGCACCGGGCAGCAGACGCTGCCACCGACGATTCTCCGCCCCACGGTGTGGCGGAGCGAGAGCAGACAGCATCCTTTCTTCCACCCTTGTCCATCCCGGGCCGCGTGACGACCTCGGGACCGCCTCCGCGGTCACGACCGTCCCCGCACCCGACCTCGTGCTGCGCCGCGCCGACGACGACCTGTGGGTCGCGACGGCGGACGGCGAGTACGCAGGTCTGGTCACCCGGCGTCCCGACGGCTTCCAGGTCCACGACCGCTTCTCGCGCCCCGTGACCGTCGTCGCCGTCCTCGATCACGCGCGGCGCCACCTGGCCGCCCCGCCCGGCCGCCCGGCAGACCGCCGGGACGGCCCCCACACCCGTCGGCGCCCTGCGGGGCGCGGCATCCGGACCCGCGCTCGCGGGACCGTCGTTTCAACGAGAGAAGACAGCACCATGGCTACTGGCACCGTGAAGTGGTTCAACGCCGAGAAGGGCTTCGGCTTCATCGCCCCCTCGGACGGCACCGCCGACGTGTTCGCCCACTACAGCGAGATCCAGTCGAGCGGCTACCGCTCGCTCGAGGAGAACCAGAGCGTCTCGTTCGACGTCACGCAGGGCCCCAAGGGCCCGCAGGCCGCGAACATCCAGGCTCTGTGATCTCCCGCCCGCCCGGCGCGCAGTGCCGGCGCGGGTGACGGAACACCCCTGAAGGGCCGCGCCTCGGCGCGGCCCTTCGGCGTCCCCGGACCGCACGGCGCCCGCTCGTCCTGCGGGAACGGCGACCCCGGGCGCACTAGGCTCACGAGCGCACCACCGCACCGCGCGCGAAGGAGCCCGCATGCACGTCGTCGTCGGTCTGTTCCGGCTGTTCCTCGTCGTCCTCGCCCTCGTCGGGACGCGCGCCATCTGGCGCGACGGCGACATCGAGGGCCTCGTCTACTTCACCAACCAGACCGGGTTCCTCATCGCGATCGTGTTCGCGTGGGCCGGCGTCGCGTCGCTCCTGCGCCGGCGGCAGCCGCCCGGGTGGCTCAAGGGCGCCGTCACCCTGTTCGCGGCGATCACCGGGCTCGTCGCCAACCTCGTGCTCGCGCCCGAGGACCCCGACGCCCCGGCCGTCTTCCTCGGCCTCACGGACGGCCAGATCGAGCACGAGCTCCTGCCCGTCGCCGTCTTCGTCGACTTCCTGCTGCTCGACGCGCACCGCCGCCTCCGCGGACTCGACGCCGCGCGCTGGCTGCTGTACCCGCTCGCGTACTTCGCGTTCACCACGATCCGCGGGTTCGTCAGCCCCGGCAGCGCGTACCCGTACGGGTTCGTCGACCTCGACGCGCTCGGGTGGACGGGGCTGCTCGTCAACGTCGTGCTCTACGGGGCGGGCTTCTTCGTCCTCGGGCTGCTGATCGTCGGGATCGACCGGCTCCTGCCGACCGGCCCCCTGATCGGCCGGTACCCGGAGCGCTCGCCCGCCGCCCGGTCCGAGACGCCCGAGGCGGCGGGCGCGGGGGGCGCCGACGCGTCGCGCTAGGGTGGCCGACGTGCTCTCCCCGGTCGTCGGTCCGCTGCGCGTCGCGCGCGCCGCGCTCGCGGCGACCCTCGTCCTCGCGCTGAGCGCGCTCGCGCACCGCGTCGCCGGCGGCGCCCTCCCGGACCCGCTCGTCCTCGCCGCGCTCGCGGCGTTCACGCTCGCGGGCACGACGGCGGCCGCGCGCGTGCGCTTCACGCCCGCCCGGCTCGTCGCGCTCCTCGGCGGCGCCCAGCTCGCGCTGCACGAGGCGCTCGCCGTCCTCGCGCCCGGGTCGTCGTGCACGCCGTCGGCGGCCACGTCGGGTCACGGCGGGCACGTCGCTGCGGTCGGCGAGGTCGTGTGCGCGGCTCCTGCCGCGGTGCCGGCCCTGAGCGCAGGGTCCGCCGTCGCGCACCCGGAGCACCTCGCGACATCGGGCACCGCGGGCGCGTGGATGGTGGCCGCGCACGCGGTCGCGACCGTCGTCCTGGCCCTCGTGCTCGCGCACGGGGAGCGGGCGCTCGAGCGGTTCCTCGCCTGGGTGACGCCGCGCACCGCGCCCGCCCCCGTGCCGGTCCTCGCGCCGACGGGGCCGCGCCGCGCGGTCCCCGAGGACGCGCCGCGCCCGCCCGCCGCGTGGCAGCCCCGCACCGCCCCGACGCGTGGGCCGCCGTCGCCCGCCGGCCCGTCGGGAGCACCGCTGCTGCGCCCCCTCGCCGCGTCCTGACGCGGCACCCGACGAGGCCGACCCGGCGACGGCCGGGACGCGGGGCACCACCCGCGCGGCACCGCCGCGCCTCGGACGGAAGAATTTCATGACGCTCTCCCTGCGCCGACCCACCTCGGCCCTGCCCGCTCTGCTCGCCCTCGTCGCCGCGCTGGCCCTCGGACTGGCCGCCGTGCTCACGACGCTCACCGCCGGCCCGGCGTCCGCCCACGACCGGCTCCTCACGTCCGACCCCGCCGACGGCGCGCAGCTCGACACGCCCCCGGCAGCGATCACCCTGACGTTCAACACCGAGCCGCTCCCCGTCGAGCCGCAGGTCGTGGTCACGGACTCCGCGGGGACGGTCGTCACCCAGGGCGCACCGGCGATCGACGGCACGACGGCGACGCTCGCGCTCGACCCGGCCGTCGCGCTCGGCGGCGACACGTACTCGGTCGCGTGGCGCGTCGTCTCGTCCGACGGCCACCCGATCGAGGGCACGTTCGCGTTCACCGTCGCGGCCCCGCCGGAGGCGCCCGCGACCGAGGAGCCCGCGACCGACGACGCGACGCCCGAGGAGACCGCGACTGCCGAGCCCTCCACGGACGCGAGCGACGCCGACGCCTCCGCCGGGTCCGACACGCCCACCGAGGACGCGGCGGCCGAGGGCGACGGCTCGTCGTCGCTCGTCCCCGTGCTCGCGGGGCTCGGGGCGCTCGTCGTCGCGGCGGCCGTGGTCGTCGTGCTCGTCCTGCGCCGTCGGGGCGCCGGGACCGACGACGCGGCGCACGACCCCGAGGACTGACGGTGCCGGCGCACGCCGCCCGTCCCCGCACGGGGAGGGCGGCGCCGGACCCTGTCGCGACGCAGCGGGCTCCCGCTAGGGTGCGTCCGTGACGTCGCCCGGAGCGGGGGTGCTCCGCGGCGTGCGGGTGCTGCTGCTCGCCGCCGCGGTCGTCGGGCTGTCCGTCGTCGCGCACGGTATGGCCGGAGGGGCGGACCCCGGAGCGGTCCCGCTGGGCGTGCTCGCCGTCCTCACCGCCGTCGCGGTGCGACCCCTCACGCGGCGCCAGGTCGGGCTGCCGCGGCTGCTGGGACTGCTCGGTGCGGGCCAGTTCGTGCTGCACGTCGTGTTCGAGCGCTGCGCCGCGCTGTCCCCGTCCGGTGCGGCCCCGCACGCGCACGCCGCGTCGCCCCTGACGATGCTCGGCGCGCACGCGGTGGCCACGCTCGCCGTCGCGGTCGTCCTGCGCTACGGCGACGCCGTCCTGTGGCGCCTGTGGACCTGGCTCACCGGGTGCCGGGTCCCCGGCAGCCCGCGGAGCGTCGTCGTCCGCACGGCCGCACCGGTCCTCGGCGTGCTGCCTGCGGTGCGCGACCTGCTCGTGCGCGGCGCCGCGCCCGGGCGAGGTCCCCCGCTCGCGGCCTGACCCCTCGGACGCCCTCCCGGACACCTCCGCGGCGTCCCGCTCCGGCGCGCGCCCGCGCGTCCGTGCCTCCTCGCCGCCGGCCGGCTCCGCCGACACCGCGGCGCGGCACGCCGTCGTGCCCGCGGCCGGAGCCCCGACCTCCTTCTCCCCGAAAGGCACCACCATGCGAAAGACCCTGCGCGCCGTCGGCGCCGCCTCCCTGACCGCCGGACTCGTCGTCGTCGGCGCGGGCGCCGCGAGCGCCCACGTGACCGTCACCCCGGACACGACCGAGGCGGGCGCCTACGCCCTGCTCACCTTCGGCGTCCCGCACGGGTGCGGCGACTCGCCGACCACCACGGTCTCGATCCAGGTCCCCGAGCAGGTCGTCACCGTGACCCCGACGGTCAACCCGGGCTGGGACGTCGAGAAGGTCATGGAGGACCTCGCCGAGCCCGTGGACGACGGGCACGGCGGCCAGTACACCGAGCGCGTCGCCGAGGTCGTCTACACGGCGAGGACCCCGCTGCCCGACGGCTACCGCGACGCCCTCGTGCTCTCGCTCAAGCTGCCCGACGCGGCGGGCGAGACCCTCGTGTTCCCGACCGTCCAGGAGTGCGCCGAGGGCGAGAGCGCCTGGGTGCAGGTCCCGGCGGACGGCGAGGACGGGCACGACCTCGAGCTCCCCGCGCCGCTGTTCACGCTGACGGCCGCCGAGGGCGACGGGCCCGACGACGCGGCCGAGCCCGTCGCGGACGGATCTGGCTCGGACGGGTCGGAGGACGCCGCCGCGGGTGCGTCGGGTGACGCCGTGTCCGCGGGCGCGGCCGCCGGCCCGGCCCCGGCGCTCACGTGGACGGCGCTCGTGCTCGCGGCGGCCGGCCTCGTGCTCGGCGCGCTCGGGTTCGTGCGCTCGCGCCCGCGGGCCTGACCCGTGGGCCGCCCCTCGGTGCTGCGCCGGGTGGTGGCCGTCGTCGTCGGTGCCGCGGCCGCGGTCCTGCTCGCGATCCTCGCGAGCGGCCCGGCCGCGGCCCACGCCGTCCTCGTGGGCACCGACCCGCAGGACGGCACCGTCCTCGACGCGCCCCCCGACGCGCTGACCATCACCTTCAACGAGCCGGTCCAGGTCGTCCCCGGCGGCACGACCGTGCTCGCGGCCGACGGCTCGCCCGTCGACGTGGACGTCGCCGCGGTGGACGACGCGCTCGTCGTCACCCCGGCCGCGACGCTCGACGACGGCACCTACGTCGTGAGCTGGCGCGTGGTGTCCCTCGACACCCACCCCGTGGCGGGCGCCTTCACGTTCTCGGTCGGCGCGCCGAGCGCGACGTCCGTCGAGGCACGTGTGGCCGAGCCGACGGCGGCGCTCGTCGCCGTGCGCGCGCTCGACCAGGCGGCGGTCTACGCCGGGACGTTCCTCGTCGCGGGGCTCGCCGCGTTCGAGCTCCTCGTGCTGCACGCCTCCCCGGGCGCCGCCCCCGTGCTGCGGCACCGGCTGCAGCGCGTGCGAGGCGGGGCGTCCGCGGTCGCGGCGATGGGGCTCGTCCTCGCGGTCCCGCTCACCCCGGCGTGGCAGGCAGGCGCCGGACTGGGCGCGCTCGCCGACCCGGCGACGTGGGCGGCGGGGCTCGCGACCGACTCGACGCTCGCCGGCGCGCTCGGCCTCACCGGCCTCCTCGCCGCGACGCTGCTCGCCCCGCGTGCGGCGCGCGAGACCCGGGCTGCGTGGCCCGCCGGCGTCGTGCTCGGCGCGTCCGCGCTCGCGCTCGCCTCGCTCGTGCTCGTCGGGCACACGCGCACGTACGGTCCGCCGTGGCTCGTCGTCACGGCGGACGCGCTCCACGTCGTGGCCGGGGCGGTGTGGCTCGGGGGCGTGCTCGGTCTCGCGCTCGTCCTCGCGCCGTCCGCGCACGTCGACCCCCGGCGCGCGGCGATCACCGTCGCCCGGTTCTCGGCGCTCGGCGCGTGGGTCGTCCTCGCGCTCGCGGTCACCGGGACCGTCCTCGGGTGGCGCATCCTCGGCGCCCTCGACGCGCTCGTCTCGACGACGTACGGCCGGTCCCTGCTCGTCAAGGTCGGTCTCGCGGTGTGCCTCGTCGTCCTGGCCGCCTGGAACCGCTACCGGCTCGTGCCGGCGGTCCGGGAACGCGGACCGGCGGGCGGGCCGACCGGCGCGACCGCGCGCCGTCGTCTCGGCCGGACGGTCACTGCCGAGGCCGTGCTGCTCGCGGTCGTGCTCGCCGTCACCGGTCTCCTCGTCTCGCGCAGCCCCGTCGTCGTGACGGACGCGGACACCGGAGAGCCTGCGGCACCGGCCGTCGAGGTGGTCGATGAGCTCGGTGACGGGACGCTCCGTGCGCGGGTCACCCCCGGGCAGGTCGGCGTCAACGCGCTCGAGATCGAGCTGCTCGACGCCGACGGGCAGCCCCTCGAGCCCGTCGCCGTGCCCGAGCTGACGACGACCCTCGCCGACCCGGCGCTCGGTCCGTTCGCCCGACCGCTCACGCGGACCGGGACGGGCACCTACGAGGCGACGCTCGACCTGCCGATGGCCGGCGACTGGACCCTCCACGTGAGCGTCCGGACGTCCAAGTACGAGAACCCGATCGCCGAGATCCCCGTGGAGGTGTCCTCATGACCGGTCCCCGGCGGGCCCGCAGGGCCCGGTTCGGCACGCGCGCCACCCTCGTGGGCGTCGCCGTCGGCGCGCTCGCCGCGCTGACGGCCGTCCCCGCGGCGGCGCACGTCCTCATCGAGACGGTGGACCCCCACGGCGACGGGACGTCGACGCTCACGTTCACGTTCGACCACGGGTGCGACGGCGAGCCGACCGACGCCCTGCGGCTCACGCTGCCCGAGGGCGTCGAGGCGCTCGCGGCCGGCCAGCCCGACGGCTGGGACTCCGACGTGTCCGACGACGCGGTGGTGTGGACGGGCGAGCCTGTGCCCGACGGCGAGCGGGCCGCCTTCACGCTCGACGTCCGGGTCACGGGTGCCGTGGGGCAGGCGTTCGTCTTCCCCGCCGTCCAGGAGTGCCCGTCGGGTGCGTCCTACGCGTGGACGGACACCGACCCGTCCGGCGCGCGTCCCGCACCCACGTTCGTCGCGACGGCGGCGTCCCTCGCTCCCGCGGTCCCCTCGGGCCCGGCGGTCGACGGGTCGCCGACGCGGACGGGCCCGCTCCTCGCAGCGGTCGCGCTGGGTGTGGTCGCCGTCGGGGGTGCCGGCGGGTGGGCGGCGCAGCGGCACGCACGGCGGACGTAGCGGCCGACGCGGGCGAGCGCGACGGCGCGGGCCATCGTAGTGTGATCCACATCACGCTATGTGAGCGTCCCGAACAGGCGCGCGGCGCCTCTTGCTCTGGTGGGGGACGTCGCCGCGACGGGTCACGCGGCGACACCTGGACCGGTGGCGGTCCGCGACGAGAGCTTCGCTGGGGGGAGCTCTCGCGGCGGATCGCCACCGGTTCCTCCGTCTCCGGGCAGGTGCGCCGGCAGCGCGCCCTCAGCAGTCGAGCGCCGGGTACGCGGCCGTGACCAGGTGCCGCTCCCCGTCGACGGCGACCTCGACCCCCGCGACCCCGCCGTCCGTGCGCGCCGCGCGCGCCGGGAAGGACTGGTACGCCGACCGGCCGGGCGTGAGACCCGTGACCGCGCGAGACCCGAGGTCGGTCGTGAGCGTCACGTCGAGCGGGGACGTGCCGTGGTTGTCCGCCCGGACGGCGACGTGCGCGCGGCCCGCGAGGCACCGGCTCTGCGCGTCCACCGCGACGAACGGCGCGGCCGCGCGCTCGGAGAGCGTCACCCAGCGGTGGACGCGCGTCGTCGCGCCGTCGCCCGCCGTGACGCGGACCTCGAGCACGGTCGCGCCGCGGTGCACGGGCACGAGGACCGAGCCGTCGGGGCCCGGGGCGAGCTCGCGCCCGTCGAGACGCGCGGACACGGTCGCGCCCGGGGACGACGGCACGAGGCGCGCCGTGTACCGGTCGACGTCGTCCGCGACGGGCGTGACGTGGAAGGCGCCGGAGCCGACGCCCGGCAGCCCCACGGAGAACGCGGCCTCCGCGAGCCCCGCGTCGCGGTCCCCGCGCCGCTCGACGACGGCCGTCCAGGTGCGCACGGCGCCCGACGGCGCGGTCACGCGGACCTCGACCGTCGTCCCGCCCTCGGCGAGCGGGACCACGGCCCCGCCACCCGGCAGCGGCTCGCCCCCCAGGACCGCGACCTCGGCGTCCGGGTGGGTCGCCGCGGCGTGGACCGCGACCGCCGTCGCGGACGGGCCGACCGCCCACGTCCCCTCCGCGACGGGGACGGCGTTGCCCAGCGCCAGCGTGCTCAGCGAGGCGTCGTCGTCGGCCACGGGAGCGCCCACGGCCGCGACCGGGGCGGACGCGACGGGCGCCCCGAGCGACCCGCTCGCGTCGCGCGGCACGACGACCGCGCGCACCGCGCGGCCCGTCACCGCGGCCGGGACGTCGACGCGCGCCCCGGTCGCGAACGGCTCCCACGCGTCGCCGGCCGCGACGTACCAGCGGACGACGGAGCCGTCCTGCGCGTCGCCGTCGGCGTCGGCGTACGACCACGTGGCCTCGACGGCGCCGGGCGTCGCCGTCGCGACCGCTCCCGACGCGACGGGAGGCGTCGCGTCGCGTACGGAACGCGACGACGGCCTCGGCACCGCTCTTACCGTCAGGGCGAGCGAGCGCGCGGCGTCGTCGCGCACGACCGTGTTGCCGCGGACGTCGAGCCCCGCGACGGACTTCGCCTGGAGGAGCGTCACGTCGCCCACGACGAACGTGTTGTCCTCGACGACGACGCCCGCGTGCGCGGTCACGGCCGAGTCGCCGCCCCGGACGTCGGGTCGAACCAGATCACCGGCGACTGCGCGCGCGTGAACGTGTTCCCCCGGATCGTCAGGTCGCGCACGACGCTCGACTCGTACCAGGACCGGGCGTCCGCCGAGACGTAGATGCTCGCCATGCCCATCTGGTCGAACGTGTTGTCCTCGACGAGGACCGGCTTGCGCGTCGTGACGAGGATGCCGCGCGTCGGCACGGACTCGAAGTGGTTGCCGCGGATCTCCACCGCGGGCGTGTACGTGACGTTCTCCGCCACGACCGCGCCCGGCGCGATCCCGGCCGGGAGGTCGCGGTCGAGCGTGACGGTCATGCGCGTGAGGTCGTGCGACGTGTCCGTGCCGGTCGGGCCGTCCACGGTGACGACCGTCGCGGTGCCGCCCTGGACGTCGGTCATCGTCGCCTTGTCGACGAGCGCGAGCTCGTCACCCGCGTAGAACTGGGGGAAGCCCGCGGTCTCGCCGTGGCGGTAGGCGAACGTCGCGGTGCGCGGGCCATCGACGGACACGAGCTCGACGTACGTCCCGTGGACGTTGATCGGGTCGTCGTGCGCGAACCCGAAGTCGCTGTCCGTGATCGTCACGGTGCCGCGCCCGCCCGAGACCTGCACGAGGTCGGCCGACGCGGCGCTCGTGCGCCACGAGTCGGCCGCGGCGCGGAACCGCACGCGGTCGATCGTGAGGTCCTCGGTGAGCTGCGCGACGACGCCGAACCCGTGCAGGTGGCCGAACGTCGCGTCGCGCACGGTCGTGCGCTCGCTCTCCCAGACGAACCCGGCGGGCGTGTCCCGGTGCGTGCGGCGCATCTGGAACACGCGCCCGACCGGGGCGGACGCGGCCGACGCCGCGTAGACGAACCGCAGCCGCCCGTCGCCGAGGTCGGTGATCGCGGACACCCCGGCGAACGGGTTCGTCGACGCGCCGTCCCACGAGCCGCGCGAGCTGCGCCCGGTCGCGAGGTCCACGACCTGCTGGTACCCGAACGCACCCTGGTCCGTCCAGTACGGCACGCCCGTGTACGGGCTGGTCTCGCCCGACCAGCGGACCGTCGTCCCGTCGACGGCGTAGACGTAGCCGTCGGGCACGCGGAGGTCGCGATACGTCTGACCATTGGTCGTCCCGGCTGCGACCACGGTGAGGTCGAGCGTGCGCGGCGCCACCCACTCCGCCGTGAAGTCCTCGAACACGACGTCGCGCGAGCGGATCGACGCGAAGATCGTCTGCTCGCCGTGCATCACGAGGCGCGACCCCTCGCCGTCGACGACGACGTCGTCCATGTCCTCGACGAGGATCGCGATCCGCTTGTCCTTGTAGCGCTGGTCGGCGCCGACGGTGTTCGACACGTAGAGCTCGCGCACCGGGGCGCGGTCCGGGTAGAGCTGGTACGTGCCCGTCGGGAAGACGACGCGCGTCGGGCCGCCCAGGTCCTTCGCGTGGTCGAGCGCCGCGGCGACCGCGGGCGTCGAGTCCAGCGCGCCCGACGGGTCGGCGCCGAAGTCGGTGACGTCGACGACGGCGCGTGCGCCGTCCCCGGCGGCGGGGGTCGCGGCGGGGACGACGGCGGGGCTCGCGACGGCGGGGCTCGCGGCGGCCGGGCCCGTGACGAGGACGAGCGCCAGCAGGGACGCGAGCAGGGCGGAGGCCGCGCCGCGCGCGCGGCCGACCCCCCGGGACGTGGACGGGCGCATCAGACTCTCCTCGCCGAGATCTGGGTGCGCCTGTGCCGGCAGGCGACGGTGATTCGTCGGATGATACGCCATCCTTCGACGGTGTCCCACGCCCGTCCGGAGCGGCGGGAACAACCGAGACCTGAGAACTGTTCTCGACAGCGGGTCTCGACGAGCGTCCCGACGGGAAGGACGGCACCGACCGGTGCCGCTCCCGCCGCCCGCCCCACCCGGGACACCTCACCACCACCAGGGGGCCGCCGCCGTCCGCGGCGCAGGTCCTCGTCCGAGGGGAGAAGCACCGATGGCCACCCGCACCGAACTCCGTCCCGTGATCACGCTCCGGTCCACCGCCGGGACCGGGTTCACGTACACGACCCGCAAGAACCGCCGCAACGACCCCGACCGGATCGTCCTGCGCAAGTTCGACCCCGTCGTGCGCCGCCACGTCGACTTCCGCGAGGCGCGCTGACCCCGCGCCCGGCACCCGTCCGCGAGCCCGCGACGGGCCCCCGGAGCCACGACCCCGACCCGGTGACCGCGGCCGCCCCGCGCGGCGCGTCCCGGCGCAGCAAGGAGACCACCATGAAGAAGACCATCCACCCCGTCTACGGGCCCGTCGTCTACCGCGACAAGTCCGCCGACCTCGCCTTCCTGACCCGCTCGACCCTCGCGGGCGACCACCCGCAGGGCCCGGGCGTCCCGCGCGAGACGATCGCCTGGGCCGACGGCAACACGTACCCCGTCGTCGACGTCGAGATCTCGAGCGCGAGCCACCCGTTCTACACGGGCAACCAGCGCGTCGTGGACACCGCCGGTCGCGTGGAGAAGTTCCGCCAGCGCTACGGCGTCCGCGGTGCGCAGGGCGGGGGTGCGCGATGAAGGTCCGTGCGTCCGTGCGCTCGCTGAAGTCCCGACCCGGCGCGAAGGTCGTGCGCCGGCACGGCAGGGTGCTCGTCGTCAACAAGCTCGACCCGCGCGGGAAGTCGCGTCAGGGCTGAGCCGCCGCGCAGCGGCAGGTGAAGAGGGAGGGTCCGTCCGCGGGCCCTCCCTCTGTCGCGTCCGGGGCCCGGACGCCGCCTCGGCCGGGGAGGGCGGCGGGCCGCTAAATGAGAATGAGTCGCATTACTGTTACTGTGCCCCCAGGCGGACCGTCCGCCCCTCCCTGCCTGGAAAGGAGTGGTCGGCGCGCGCCCAGGCCCGCGCCGACCGACACGCCCATGACGCTCACCGCACGACACCGCACGCGGTCCCTCGCCGCCGTCGGACTCGTCCTCCCGCTCGCGCTCCTGGCCGCCTGCTCGACCGGCGGCACCGACGCGCAGCCCGGTTCCGGCGACGCGGCCGCCGCCGAGGAGCCCGCGGCCGCGCCCCGCGAGGAGGCGACGGCCGTCCCGCGCCTCGCCGTCACCTACGACGGCGGCGTCCAGGTGCTCGACGCGACGACGCTCGAGGTCGTCGGCGACCTCGCGCTCGACGGCTTCGCCCGCCTCAACCCCGCGGGCGACGGGCGGCACCTGCTCGTCTCGACGACGGGCGGCTTCCGGGTGCTCGACGCCGGCACGTGGGCCGAGCCCCACGGCGACCACGCGCACCACTACACCGCCGACCCGGCCCTCACGGACGTGACCTACGCGGCCGAGAAGCCGGGGCACGTCGTGGTCCACGACGGCCGCACCGCGCTGTTCGACGACGGCACCGGGGACGTGACCGTGCTCGACTCCGCCGCGGTGGCCGACCCGCACGGCCTCGACGACGCGCGCACGCTCACCACCCCGAGCCCGCACCACGGCGTCGCCGTCGAGCTCGGCGACGGCTCGCTCGTCGTCTCCGAGGGCACCGAGGATGCGCGCACGGGCGTGCGCCTCCTCGACGCCGCGGGCGAGGAGGTCGCGTCGAGCGACGAGTGCCCCGGCGTGCACGGCGAGGCCGTCGCCGCGGACGAGGCCGTCGTGGTCGGCTGCGAGGACGGCGTGCTCGTCGTCGCGGACGGCACGATCACCAAGGTCGCGAGCCCGGACGCCTACGGGCGCATCGGCAACCAGGCGGGCAGCGAGGCGTCGCCGGTCGTCCTGGGCGACTACAAGTCGGACCCGGACGCGGACCTGGAGCGGCCGACGCGGGTCTCGCTCGTCGACACGCGCGACGCGAGCCTGCGCCTCGTCGACCTGCCCGCGAGCTACACGTTCCGCTCGCTCGGCCGCGGCGACGCGGGCGAGGCGCTCGTGCTCGGCACCGACGGGTCGCTGCACGTCGTCGACCCGGGGACGGGCACGCTCGTGCGGTCGATCCCGGTGCTCGACGCGTGGGAGGAGCCCGCGGAGTGGCAGGCCCCGCGCCCCGCGCTGCTCGTCCAGGACGGCCTCGCGTACGTCACCGACCCCGCCGGCCGGGCGGTCCACGCGGTCGACTACGTCGCGGGCGAGGTGTGGAGGAGCGCGGTGCTCGACGTCGTCCCGAACGAGCTCCAGGGCGTCACCGGCCGGGCGGCCGACCCGGGCGCGCACGACGGCCACGACCACGGCGAGCACGCGCCCGACGAGCACGACGGCGACGCGCACGCGGGTCACGACCACGACCCCGCGGAGGGCTGAGCGCAGACACGCGGGCGCCGAGAGCCGCGAGAAGTCGCGTGAAACTCCGCGTGTTCCCTAGTGTTGTCCCCGGTGCACGGCCTCGCGGCTGGCACACTGAGACCGTGACGACGGGTGGTGACCACCGCGCGTCGTGAACCGAAGAAGGGATTCGCATGTCGCTCAACAAGTCCGAGCTCGTCTCGGCCATCGCCAGCAAGGCCGACCTGTCGAAGGCGGACGCCGAGAAGGCCCTCAACGCCTTCCAGGAGGTGCTCATCGAGTCGCTCGGCAAGGGCGAGGCCGTCAAGGTCACGGGCCTCCTGTCCGTCGAGCGCGTCGAGCGTGCCGCCCGCACGGGCCGCAACCCCCGTACGGGCGAGGAGATCTCGATCCCGGCCGGTTACGGCGTGAAGATCAGCGCCGGCAGCCTGCTCAAGAAGGCCGTCGCCAAGTGACGTCCCGCTGACCGCCCGTCGTCGGCGCGGTCAGCGGCACGAAGGCCCGGGACCCCTGAGGGTCCCGGGCCTTCGTCGTGCTCGGGGTCGTGCTGCGGTCGTGCTCAGGCGTGGACGACGTGCGCGAGCACGCCGTGGCTCGTCAGGCGCGTGCCGATCGCCTGGTCGACCTCGGCGAACGCCTTGTTCGAGCGGGCGATGCCGATCGCGCCGGCCATCGCGCCGTGGCCCGTGGGGCGGTCGATGCGCGCGACGAGCTGGTCGCCGTGGACCATGAAGTCCACCGTGAAGACGAGGTGCTGGGCCTTGCCGGCGAACGCGCCGAGCCAGAACGTCTTCGTCCTCGAGCCGCGCTCCGCGGCCCACTGGCCCGTGGGGCGGACGGTGACGGCGAAGCCCTGCTCCTGGAGCGCGGCGTGCAGGTGCTGCTTGGCGACCTCCGGGTCACCCGAGAGGAAGTAGTCGACCGTGGCCATGGTGGCTCCTCGTGCGTCGTGGCGGCGGCGAGGCGGACGCCCGGCCCTGCGGGATGCTACCGGCCGCGACGGCGCGTGCCGCCCGGTCCCGCGCCCTCGCCGTGGCAGCATCCTCCGCGTGAGCGAGAGCACCGACGTCGCCCCCGAGCACCGGACCTCCCGCCGGGACGCCCCCGCGCACGGCCACGGCCCGGCGGCGCCGGCGACGCGGCGCGTGCGCCTCGTCCTCGCGGCGCTCCTCGTGCCCGCGCTCCTCGCGACGCTCGCCGGTCTGGCCGCGCTGTGGCCCGCCGCGTCCGACGTCCCGGACCGCGTGCCCGTCGCCGCCGAGGGCAGCACGATCCTGCGCGCGACGGTCGTCGGGCCCGTCGACGAGGCGGCGAGCCTCGTGCCGGCGCGCCTCGACGCGGGCTCGCGGGCGGCGGGCGAGGACGTGGGCGGCGAGGAGATCACCGTCAACGCCCCGCCGGAGTACGTCGCCTACGGGTTCGACGAGGGCGACCGGCTCCGCGTCCTGTACATCGCCGAGGCTGCGGGCGCGGGCGGCAGCCCGTACGTGTTCCTCGACTTCGAGCGCGGCCTGCCCATCGGCCTCCTCGCGGCCGCGTACGCCGTCGTCGTGCTCGCCGTCGCCCGCTGGCGCGGGCTCGCGGCGCTCGCGGGCCTCGCGGGTGCGTTCGTCGTCATCACGGCGTTCACGCTCCCCGCGCTCCTCACCGGGCAGAACGCGCTGGGCGTCGCGCTCGTGACGTCGTCGCTCGTCATGTTCGTCGTGCTGTACGTCGCCCACGGTTTCACCGCACGCACGTCGACCGCGCTGCTCGGCACGCTCGTGGGGCTCGCGATCACCGCCCTGCTGGGGTGGTGGGGGTCTGGCGCGGCGAACATCACGGGCCTCACGTCGGAGGAGTCGCTGTGGGTCCCGCAGTACGCGCCGTCGCTCGACATCCAGGGCGTCGTGCTGTGCGGGATCGTGCTCGCCGGCATGGGCGTGCTCAACGACGTGACGATCACCCAGGCGTCCGCGGTGTGGGAGCTGCGCGCCGTCGCGCCGCTCGCGACCCGGCGCGAGCTGTTCGCGCGCGCGATGCGCATCGGGCGCGACCACATCGCCTCGACCGTCTACACCATCGCGTTCGCGTACGTCGGCGCGGCCCTGCCGCTGCTCATGGCGGTCTACCTGTCCGACCAGGGCCTCGCGACGAGCCTCACCTCGGGCGAGATCGCGGAGGAGGTCGTGCGCACGCTCGTCGGGTCGATCGGCCTCGTGCTCGCCATCCCCGTCACCACCGGCATCGCGGCGCTCACCGTGCCCGGGGCGGGAGCGGCGGGGTCGGTCGCCGTGGGTAGGGTCGAGGTCGCCGCGCGCTGACCAGCGCGGGCGACGGCACGACGAGAGGACGACGACGGTGACTCCGAGCGACGTGGCGGTGCTGGGACCCGGGGGCGTGGGCGGCCTGGTCGGCGCGCTCCTCGTGCGGTCCGGTGCCGCGGTGACCTTCCTCGCGAGCGACGCGACGGCCGCCGCGCTCGCCGAGCACGGCGTCCACGTGCGCAGTCGGCAGGTCGGCGACCTCCACGTCCCGGCCCGCGCGGCCACGCGCCTCGACGCCCCCGTCGACGTCGTCCTCGTCGCGGTCAAGCAGACGACGCTCGACGAGGCGCTGGACCGGGTGCCGCCCGAGACGCTCGGCGACGGCGTCGTCGTCCCGTTCCTCAACGGGCTCGACCACCTGGGCACGCTGCGCGCGCGCTACGGGACGCAGCGCGTCCTGCCCGCGACGATCCGGGTCGAGTCCACGCGCGTCGCGCCCGGGGAGATCGAGCACACGAGCACGTTCGTCGACGTCGACCTCGCCCCGGGCGGCGTCGCGCCGGAGCGCGTCGAGGCGGTGCGCGCCCTCCTGGAGGACGCCGGCGTGCGCACCACCGTCCACGCGGACGAGACCGCGCTCCTGTGGTCCAAGCTCGCCTTCCTCGCCCCGTTCGCGCTCCTCACGACGGCGCACCGGGCCACGATCGGGGAGGTGCGCACGACCCACCGCGCCGAGCTCGAGGCGCTCGTGCGCGAGGTCGCGGCCGTCGCGACGGCGAGCGGGGCGCCGTCGGACCCGGAGCGGACGCTCGCCTTCTACGACCGCTTCGGGCCCGAGGCGAAGTCGTCGATGCTGCGCGACGCCGAGGCGGGTCGGCCGCTGGAGACCGACGCGATCGGCGGAGCCGTCGTCCGCGCCGCCGATCGCGCTGGGGTCGACGCCCCGCTGACGCGCGCGCTCGTCGAGCGCCTCGGCGGCTGACGGCACCGGACCGGCACGGTCAGGCTTCCGGGGCGGGAACGGCGTGCTCGGCCGCCCGGCTCACGCCCTCCCACGCCGCCCACGTCGCCCGGCGCTGCGCCGTGACGTCGTGCGCGAGGTCGTAGACCATGCTGCCGAGCAGGAGGCGCAGGGGCGGGTCGTCGCTGTCGACGAGCGTGAGCACGGCCTGGGCGGCGAGGCGCGGGTCGCTGTCGACCGAGCCGTCCGCCCACTGCTTCTCGAGCTCCGCGCGCAGGGGCGCGTACGCGTCGAGCGGGGTCGTGCTCGCCATGCTCGTGTAGAGGTCGGTCCAGTACCCGCCGGGCTGGACGACGGTCACCCTGACGCCGAAGGGCGCGGCCTCCGTCGCGAGGGCCTCGCTCATGCCCTCGAGCGCGAACTTGCTCGCGCTGTACAGGCCGGTGCCGGGGAAGCCGGCGAGCGCGGCGACGCTCGACATCTGGAGCAGGTGGCCCGAGCCCTGGCGCCGCAGGTGCGGCAGGACCGCCTGGCTGACCCACAGCGCGCCGAAGACGTTGACCTCGAGCTGGGCCCGCGCCTCGGCCTCGGTGAACTCCTCGACCATGCCCATGGACAGGGTGCCGGCGTTGTTCACGACGACGTCGGGCCGCCCGACCCGCTCGACGGCCGTGTCGATGGCGGCCACGACGGCGTCGCGGTCGGTGACGTCGAGGGGGAGCGCGAGCACGCGGTCGCGGTGCTCCGGGGCGAACGCCTCGACGGACGCGGTGCGCGACGCGGCGACCACGACGTCGCCGCGGTCGAGCGCCGCGACCGCGATCGCGTGGCCGATGCCGCGGCTCGCGCCGGTGACGAACCAGGTGCGGGGGGTTCCGGGGGTGTGTCGCACGGTGAGACCTCTCGTTGATGAGACGAGACGGTTCGTCTCGTTGTGATGACCGTAGGGCAAGCCGCGGCCCAGCGTCAAGACGGAACGGTCCGTCTCGTCGCGGTAGGGTGGCGCCCATGGCTCCTACCCCCGACCCCTCGCGGCGCAGTGCGGCCTCGCGGCGCGCCGTCCTCGACGCCGCGCTCGAGCTCGTCCAGGAGGTCCCCTACGCGCGGCTCAGCATCGAGGGCATCGCCGCCCGCGCGCGCGTCGGCAAGCAGACCATCTACCGGTGGTGGCCCTCGAAGGCCGCGATCCTCCTCGACGCGTTCCTCGCCCTGAGCGAGGGGGACGACGGCCAGGCCCCCGTGCTGCCGGACACCGGCGACCTCGTCGCGGACCTCCGCCTCGTCCTGCGCGCGACCGTCGCGGAGCTCACCGACCCGCGGCTCGACGCCCCGATGCGGGCGCTCGCCGCGGAGGCCGTGCACGACGCGACGGTGGCCGAGCTGTACCGCGACCGCCTCGACGGACCCCTCCGGGACGCCAAGCGGCAGCGGCTGCGGAGCGCGCAGGAGGCCGGACAGCTCGCGGCGGACGTCGACCTCGACGTCGCGGTCGACCTCGTCTGGGGGCCCGTGCTCAGCCGGTGGCTCCACCGCAGCGGACCGCTGACCGAGGAGTTCGCGGACCAGGTCCTCGACGCGGCGCTCGACGGCCTGCGCGCGCGCCCCGGCCGCTGACCGCCGCCCGCGACCTTCACCGGACCGCCACGCGACCCCCGGGGGACGCGTCCCCAGCCGGCTCACAGGTTCGCCAGGATGTGCGGCATGAGAGAGCCGTGGGTCGACGTCGCGCTGGCGCGGCTGCCCGAGACGCGTTCCTGCCCCGCGTGCGCCGCACCGCTGCGGTCCTCGCGCTGCGACCGGTGCCTGCTCGACCTCACCGGGCCCCTCGCGTTCGAGGTCGCCGCCGCGTCGAACGACGCCGCCGACGCGCTCGCCCGCCGCCAGGTCGCGCTCGACGCCCTGCGCGCGAGCCAGCCGGCCGCCGCCGCGTGGGCCGCGCGCGCCGCGG
>NZ_WMKA01000119.1 GCF_009711085.1 Cellulosimicrobium composti | reverse complement strand
GGGGGGCGAGCCATTCGTCGGCGAACTTGGTGTTGTCGGCGTAGTCCGGGGAGATGACGACGACCTTCTGCCCGCGGTAGCGGGCCTCGGTCATGAAGTGGGCGTCGGGGGTGCGGGTGACCGGGACGTTGGAGCCCCACATGAGGCAGTAGGTGGCGTTCCACCAGTCGGCGGACTCGGGGACGTCGGTCTGGTCGCCGAAGACCTGGGGGGAGGCGACGGGCAGGTCGGCGTACCAGTCGTAGAACGAGAGCATGGTGCCGCCGAGCATCTGGACGAAGCGGGCGCCGACGCCGTGGGAGACCATGGACATGGCGGGGATGGGGGAGAACCCGGCGACGCGGTCGGGTCCGTAGGTCTTGATGGTGTGCACGTGGGCGGCGGCGACGATCTCGGCGGCCTCGTCCCAGGTGGCGCGCACGAGGCCGCCCTTGCCGCGTGCGGCCTTGTAGGCGCGGGACGCGTCGGGGTCGGAGGTGAGCATCTCCCACGCGAGGACGGGGTCGCCGCCCACGGTGCTCTTCGCGCGCCGGTACAGGTCGAGCAGGGTGGCGCGGACGTAGGGGTAGCGCACGCGGGTGGGGGAGTAGGTGTACCAGGAGAACGCGGCGCCGCGGGGGCAGCCGCGGGGTTCGTACTCGGGGGAGTCGGGGCCGACGGAGGGGTAGTCGGTCTGCTGGGTCTCCCAGGTGATGATGCCGTCCTTGACGTAGACCTTCCACGAGCACGAGCCGGTGCAGTTCACGCCGTGGGTGGAGCGCACGACCTTGTCGTGGGACCACCGGTCGCGGTAGAACACGTCGCCCTGGCGTCCGCCGGTCAGGAACACCTGCCGCAGGTCGTCCGACACCCGCCCCCGCCGCAGG
>NZ_WMKA01000118.1 GCF_009711085.1 Cellulosimicrobium composti | reverse complement strand
TGGGCGGCCAGCAGGTCGTGCTCGTCCTCCACGCTCGCGGCCTCGGTGACCTTGTCCGCGTCGTAGAGGACGAGGCCGAGGTAGCGCAGGCGTCCGACGCAGGTCTCGGAGCACACGGTGGGCAGGCCGACCTCGATGCGGGGGTAGCACAGGGTGCATTTCTCGGCCTTGCCGGTCTTGTGGTTGAAGTAGACCTTCTTGTAGGGGCAGCCGGTGACGCACATGCGCCAGCCGCGGCACTGGTCCTGGTCGACCAGGACGATGCCGTCCTCGGCCCGCTTGTACATGGCCCCCGACGGGCAGGACGCGACGCAGGCGGGGTTGAGGCAGTGCTCGCAGATGCGGGGCAGGTAGAACATGAACGTCTTGTCGAGCTCTGTGGCGACGTGCTCGGACATGTGCTGCAGGATCGGGTCGTCGGCCATGGTCGCGGTCGAGCCGCCGAGGTCGTCGTCCCAGTTCGCCGACCAGGAGATGGTCATGTCCTGGCCGGTGAGCAGGGACTTCGGCCGGGCGACGGGGGTGTGCGCGCCCTGGGGGGCGGAGAGCAGCATGTCGTACTCGTAGGTCCACGGTTCGTAGTAGTCGTGGACCGAGGGCAGCACGGGGTTGGAGAAGATCGTCGCGAGCTTCTTCAACCGGCCCCCGGCGCGCAGCGTGAGCTTGCCCCTCTTCGTGCGGACCCACCCGCCCTGCCAGCGGTCCTGGTCCTGGTAGGTGCGGGGGTACCCCAGGCCGGGGCGGGTCTCGACGTTGTTGAACCACACGTACTCCACCCCGGTGCGGTTCGTCCACGCCTGCTTGCACGTCACCGAGCACGTGTGACACCCGATGCACTTGTCCAGGTTCATCACCATCGACATCTGCGCCAT
>NZ_WMKA01000117.1 GCF_009711085.1 Cellulosimicrobium composti | reverse complement strand
GAGGTGTTCTCACCAGCATGATCGTCGGGTTCCTCGTTGGAGGTGGAGCAGGACGAGGGCTGCTGCGGTGATCTCGGTGAGACGGTGCGGGTCGAGGGTGATCATCTGCAGGGCGGGCCAGGTCTTCTTGAGCAGGGCGTTGCCGCGTTCGGCCACGGATCGCAGTCCGGTCAGGAGCTTGGTGCGGGTGACGTCGTCGACGTGTGGGTTCGCCGGGAGGCGCAGCGGGTGCCAGATCCCGGCTCCGGCGCCTTGGTAGCCGGCGTCGGCGAGGGTCGGCAGGCCCGCGGCGGCTGCGGGGTAGAGCGCGGGCAGGGCGAAGGCGCGGGCGGCGGTGATGTCGTGGGTCGAGCCGGGCGAGACCGGCGAGACCCACACGGGGTAGCCGGTCGGGTCGCACAGGACCTGGATGTTCCCGCCGTGGCGGTGGTGCTTGCCGGAGTACCAGGACTCGGCGCCCGAGGGGTTCTTCGGGCCGTGCAGCTGCATCGTCGGCACGAGGGTGCCGTCGAGGCAGACGTAGGGCCAGTCCTCGGCCCGGGCGGTGGCCAGCACGTCGTGCAGGTCGGGTGCCCGGTGGGCGATGACGTCGATGGCTTCGTGCAGGTACCGGTAGGCGGTCGCGGTCGAGATCCGCGCATCACGAGCCAGCAGGCGCAGACGAGTCGCGTCCTTGAACCAGCGCAGCACCAGCAGGGCCTGCGTGCGGGCGGTCGCGGCGCGCTGCCAGGGCCGGATATCGCGGGCGCGGCGGTGCGCCGTGATCCAGCGCGTCACGGTGGCCAGGGTGTGTGCGGGCACGTCGAGGGTGGCACGATAGGTGATCAAGCAGGGTCCCAGTCGTCCGGTTTGTGTGTTTGGCGACTTGCATCCTGGTCCTGGGACCCTGCTGCTGCCAAACCCGCTACCGGGCGAACCTGCAGGTCAGCGCGCCGTCGCGCTGGTCACCTCATCCGTCCTGGTGAGAACACCTC
>NZ_WMKA01000116.1 GCF_009711085.1 Cellulosimicrobium composti | reverse complement strand
CCGACGACCCGGACTACGTGGAGCTGGCGAAGTCGAACATCTTGCTGATCGGTCCGACGGGGACGGGCAAGACGTATCTGGCGCAGACGTTGGCGCGGATGTTGAACGTGCCGTTCGCGATCGCGGACGCGACGGCGCTCACCGAGGCGGGGTATGTCGGTGAGGACGTGGAGAACATCTTGCTGAAGCTGGTGCAGGCGGCGGACTTCGACGTGAAGAAGGCCGAGACGGGCATCATCTACATCGACGAGATCGACAAGGTGGCGCGCAAGGCGGAGAACCCCTCGATCACGCGGGACGTGTCGGGTGAGGGTGTGCAGCAGGCGTTGCTGAAGATCATCGAGGGCACGAGCGCGTCGGTGCCGCCGCAGGGTGGTCGTAAGCACCCGCACCAGGAGTTCATCCAGGTGGACACCTCGAACGTGCTGTTCATCGTGGCGGGGGCGTTCGCGGGGTTGGACGACATCGTGGCGGCGCGGGCGCGCAAGCGGGGTGTGGGTTTCGGGGCGCCGATCGAGACGGGTGCGGGGGAGGACCTGTTCGCGCAGGTGCGTCCGGAGGACCTGCACCGGTTCGGGTTGATCCCGGAGTTCATCGGGCGCCTGCCGGTGATCGCGTCGGTGTCGGCGTTGGACTCCGAGGCGTTGGTGCGGATCCTGACCCAGCCCAGGAACGCGTTGGTCAAGCAGTACCAGCGGATGTTCGCGATCGACGGGGTGGAGCTGGAGTTCACCGACGGTGCGGTGGAGGCGGTCGCGGAGCAGGCGTTGCTGCGCGGGACCGGGGCGCGGGGGCTGCGCGCGATCATGGAGGAGGTGCTGCAGCAGGTGATGTTCGACGTGCCCTCGCGTGATGACGTGGAGCGGGTCGTGATCACGCGCGAGGTCGTGCTGGACAACGTCAACCCCACGATCGTGCCCCGCACCGGCACCCGCGCCGCCCGCACCCGCACCCCCCGCGAGAAGTCCGCCTGACCCG
>NZ_WMKA01000115.1 GCF_009711085.1 Cellulosimicrobium composti | reverse complement strand
GGCCGGGACTCCCCGGGTGCGGACGGCGCCGGACCGGCGGGAGCGGGCCCGGGTGCGGGGGCCGGGCCGCCGGGACGCGACGCGGCGGGCGAGCCGGGCGCGGGCGACGGCGCACGGCCGCCGCCTCCCGGACCGCCGCCCTCGTCGAGCCGCGGCTCGACCCGCACCTGGAGACCGAGCGTCTGGTAGACGACGTCCTGGACCGCGCTCGTGTGACGCGACGACGAGAACGTGCGCGCGAGCCCCGGGGAGGGGAAGGCGAGGTAGAGCACGTCGGGCCCGAGCTCCGAGACCTGGGCGTTCGCGCTGACGAGGGACCACGTGACCGGGCTCGCGCGCAGGTTCTCGAGCACCTCGGGCCAGCGGCGGCGCAGCTCCTCGGTCGTGAGCCCCGGGGCGGCACCCGACGGTCGACCGGCCGCACCGCCCGTCGTGCCCGGGCCGTCCGTCGCGCCCGGGCCGTCCGGTGCGACGGCGGGCTCGCGGTCGGCGGGAGCAGCGGTCGCCTCGCGCGCGCCGGAGGCGGCGCCGGTCGTCGCTGCGGGTCCGTTCGCCGTAGCCGCTGCGGCCGCGGGTGCGGTGGTCTCGGTGCGCGTGGGCGGCTCGGTGCGGGTGGGCGGCTCGGCGCGCGCGGGCTCGGGCGCCGCGGAGTCGTCGGCCGCGCGGCGCGCCGCCGGGTCCCCGGCCGCCGGGAGGGCCGCGGAGTCGTGGTCCGACGGTCGCGGCGCGGCCTCGGGACCGGAGGACGGCGTCGGCGCCGCGGGCGTCTCCGACGGCGCGGCGGACCCCGCGGTCACCGGCGCCCCGGCCGACGCAGCACCCTCGGCGACCCGCGCCGGGGAATCGGCAGCGGCCTGCGCCGCGGGCGTGACCGACCCGGACGGGGCCGACCCGGACGGGGCCGACACGGACGGGGCCGACGCGGGCGCGTCGGCGGAGCCCTGCGCCGCGGGCGGGGCCGCGGGTGCCGGTGCTGGTGCCG
>NZ_WMKA01000114.1 GCF_009711085.1 Cellulosimicrobium composti | reverse complement strand
GTCAGTTCCGAGCCTCCACTGAACCCGGGGCGCAACACTTCAACGTCCGCATCTGACGGGCATAGGGCGTGCCGACGCCGCAGCGCACAGCGCACGGCGGCGTGGGCACGCCCTACGCTCTAGCCTCGAGGTTATGAGAACCGTCCTGTGGTGGACTGTCGCCGGCGCGGCCATCCCTGCTGCCCTGCTCTTGCTGACGTTTGTGCCCGTCGCGTTGGCCACTGGCGGTGACAGCCTTGTCGCCAACGTCGGGATGCTCTTCCTCTCTCTGGTCATGATCATCCCGCCCGGGGCGATCGGAGGAGCCCTCGTTGGCTTCATCGACTTCGCACTCGGTCAGTACGTCATGCAGGGGGACTCGGCCGCATCCAAGAACGCTCGGGCACTCCCAGCTGCCCTCGTGCTCTTTGTGCTCTTGACCGGCCTGGCCATGGTCTTGCTGAAGTTCACCGCGACAGACATGACCAACGTCGGGATCAATCTCGCGTTCTCTGCCGGGTTCGCTGCGATCCCAGGTGCGGTGGTTTACGTGCGCTACACGCGCCTCGCGCCCTCCCGACAGGCACCGAACGCCTGACCTGCTGTTGAGCGTGAGACGGGCTTGCTCTTGGGACGTGTCTCACACCCATTACCGAGCGTGCACCCGTTCAGCCTCAACGCATCGTCTACCGCGGTGACCACGGCCGGATCAGCCCGGGGGCCGTGGCCGGACGTGCCTGCTGACCTGCGCTCAACCTCGTCAACGAGGCGGTCCCGCTCAACATCGTCAAGCGCGCCTACTGTATGCATGATAGTTGCATCTGATACAACCCTCTCATGGATGATCTCCGTGCCTCGGGTCGCTCGGTGCTTGCGAGCAACGTGGTTGCTCTGGATCCGGCGCAGGCGTTGCTGGAGGCGATGTTGGAAGGGTGGGGGAGGCAGCAGCGTGCTCGCTTCCTTCGGGAGGCGACGATCACGGTCAAGTCCCAGGGAGTGGTGTAGCGGCTGGTGAT
>NZ_WMKA01000113.1 GCF_009711085.1 Cellulosimicrobium composti | reverse complement strand
TGAGCCATTCCCAGTAGGGGTCGGGCGTGTGGGCGCCGCGCCGGTGCGGTGACCTGCGCCGATACGAGACAGGACCCCGGTAGAAGGGTGTCGTTCCTTCCACAGAGCGACGCCCGAACCGAGGTCCTGCGTGCCCGATCATGTCATCTACACCGCTGTGCTGCCGATCCCGAGCGCGACCGCGCGGTTCGTCGCCGACCTGCTGGCGGGCCATCGACTGCAGGTCGGTACCCGCAGTGGGCGTCGAGCGCTGGATACCTGGGACCAGGCGGTGCTGTTCCTGCGCTGGTTGCACGACGCGACCCGGATCGCCCAGCTCGCCGTCGACAACCACATCGGCCGCTCGACCGCCTACCGGTACGTCCACGAGACGTTGGCGGTACTGGCCGACCAGGCCCCGGCGGTGCACTCGGCGCTGACCGCCGCCTCGATGGCCGGCTACACCCACATCAACCTCGACGGCACCGTGATCCGCACCGACCGCTGCTCCATCGCGGGCCCCACCCGCAGGGTCGACCTGTGGTGGTCCGGCAAGCACAAGGCCCACGGCGGCAACATCCAGGTGATGACCGCACCGGACGGCTGGCCGATCTGGGTCTCGCCGGTCCGACCCGGCCGCGAGCACGACACCACCTGCGCCCGCGCCGCCGACGGTCTGCTTCAAGCGGTCCAGACCTGGAACACGGCCGGACGCCACGTGCTGGCCGACCTCGGCTACGAGGCCCTCGACGACCAGTTCGTCATCCCGGCCAAGAAGCCCACCGGCGGCCAGCTGACCATCAACGAACGCGCCCGCAACGCGCTGCACCACGCTCTGCGCGGTATCGGCGAACGCGGCAACGCCCTGCTGAAGAACTTCAAAGCCCTGCGCCGCGTCTCCCTGAGCCCCTCGAGCATCGGCCCCATCGTCGCGGCCGCCCTCGTCATCCTCCACCACATCCACGACCGGACCACCTGACCCTGACCCACTCACACCGACACCCCTACTGGGAAAGGCTCA
>NZ_WMKA01000112.1 GCF_009711085.1 Cellulosimicrobium composti | reverse complement strand
GGCGCCCACACGCCCGACCCCTACTGGGAATGGCTCATTGCAGTCATTCGAAAGCGCTTGAGCCGTCGCGGACATCGGGCTCCCGAAGACGTTCCCACGGTTTGTCCGGATGATCGTCTGCAGCGAACCGACCCCGTTCTGCATGCGAATCTCCTGAGGAGAACCGAGGCCAATCGCCATGGACTGCCGGTTGCAAGGGTCAAGATCCGCATTGGAGTCGTAGTACGGCGAGATCTGCGTCGTCGTGCTTGCATCTGACCCTTCGTAGACGGCCCACGAATGGACCCCGCTCGACGATGGGTATGTTTGTGTGGCGAAGAATCCGTTCTGGAACCCAGAGGGGCGGCTCGGCCTTGTTCCAGAGTAGTTGTAGTTAAACTGGGAGACATCCATTTCGATGCCCCAATCCCAGTGGAGTTGACCAGGACTGCGCCCATTCGCCCAGGTGTTGTAGGTGTAGACAACTGCTCGGCCATTAATGTCCGTCATCGCAGCGATCTCGGTGTAGCCGGGACCCCAAGTCGGCGTTCCGCTCGCGAAAGGTTGAATTGCGGCTTTCTCCTGAGCCCTGAGGGCGCCGCGCTTGAACGCAGCGTCGGCTCGTGGATTTCTGGGAGCCTCGGCATGGTGCTCAGGTAGGCTCTCTGCGATCGCTAACGCCCGGTCAAGAGTGTCACCTGCGGCCTGTCGTGCATTCGCGACGGGCGGCTCGGTTACTTCAAGTGAGACGATCTGCGGCGTCGTTTGAAAGTCAAGCGCGAAGTCATTGAGAAACGCGTCGCGCGGGTACTCGGCGGACGGGAAGTACTCGCCTTCGATCCCTGCCTGCTGGAACCGGAAGGAGGCTGGGTCGACGCCCAGAGTGTTGACGAGCTCGTCCGCGTCACTCAAGCTCACAGGGTGCGGGTGGGAGATGGTGAGCCGCTCGCCCGCCTCGGCGCTCGACGCCGGAGGGGTCTGAGCGGTCGCGACCCCGACTGTTCCCATAGGGACGCTGAATAGGAAGACAGACATTGCTGCGGCTGTTCGTCGGCGATTGGCTAGAGGCTGTCCCGTATGGGGTGGTTCGGGTGGGAT
>NZ_WMKA01000111.1 GCF_009711085.1 Cellulosimicrobium composti | reverse complement strand
GCGCCGACCCGGCGTGGCTCGCGCGGTGGCGCGCCGCCTCGGCCGCCGCGGCGCGCGTCGTGGCGGCGGCGACGGACGGTGCGCGGACCGACGGGCCGAGCGTCGCACGCGCCGTCGTGAGCGCGTGCGGCGACGACGACCTCCTCGTCGTCGGCTCCTCCAACCCCGTGCGCGACCTCGGCCTCGTGCTCGGGATCGACACGGGTGCGCCGCGCGTGCTCGCGAACCGCGGCCTCGCCGGGATCGACGGCACGGTCTCCACGGCGCTGGGCGCCGCCGTCGCGACGGGCCGGGCGCACCGGCGCACGCGCGCGCTGCTCGGCGACCTCACGTTCCTCCACGACGTCGGCGGGCTGCTCCGCGGCCCGTCGGAGCCGCACGCGGACCTCCAGCTCGTCGTCGTGAACGACGACGGCGGCTCGATCTTCGCGGGGCTCGAGCCGGGCGCGCTCGGCGAGACGTCCGAGGCGTCGGGCCGCACGTTCGAGCGCGTGTTCGCGACGCCGCACGGGGCCAACCTCGCGCAGCTCTGCGCGGGCTACGGCGTGGACCACCAGCTCGTGCCGGACGTGCCGTCCCTGCGGCACGCGCTCGGCGCGCCGAGCCACGGCGTCCAGGTGCTCGAGGTGCGCGTCGGGCGTACGGAGCGCCGGCGCGACGCGCTGGGCCTCGCCGAGGACGTGCGCGCCGCCGTGCGCGCGGCGCTCTGAACTCGCAGCGAACTCCCAGGAGCGTTCAAGCGTCGTTCAAGCGCGGCGGTGTGAAGTGGTGGGCAGCAACGAGGAGGCCACCATGACCAGCACCCCGGGCACCGAGCCCACCACCCCCACCGCCCCGGCCACCGACGCCCCTGCCGCTCCCGCCGAGACGACGCCCGCCGCCGCCGAGCGTGCCGCGGCCGTCACCGCTGGGACGCCGGCGCCCGCGCCCGTCGAGGCGCGGACCGAGCCCCTGGCCCCGGTCGGCGCGACGCAGCCGCTCCCCGCACCGCAGCACGTCCAGCACCTCGCGCCGCCGCAGCCCGCCCCGACGGGCCACGCGGGCGCCGCGCCGCTGCCCAACCCGTACGCGCGCCCCGCCCAGCCGT
>NZ_WMKA01000110.1:770-1146 GCF_009711085.1 Cellulosimicrobium composti | reverse complement strand
ACCGTGGCGGGCGCCGTCCACGGGGTCCTCAGCACCCGCGCGACCAGGTCCGTGCCGAAGAAGATCGCGCCGACCGGCAGCGACGAGGCCAGCAGCACGAGCGCCCAGTGCACCCAGTCGACCGGGGACAGCCGCGGCCGGTCACCGGTCAGCGGGATCAGCCCGTGCACATAGTTGAGTGCCAGCGACGCGGCGGTGTACGAGGCCAGGACGGTCAGCGCCGCCCGCCGGTCGCGGCCGGTCAGCGCCAGGCTGGCCACCAGCGCCACCGCGATCAGCCCGTCGACCACCACCGGGTAGAGCAGCGCCGCGTCGTGGTCGGCGCCGATCCCGCGAGCGATGTCGTGCAGGGCGTTCCACGAGACGCGGAAGGCGA
>NZ_WMKA01000110.1:0-686 GCF_009711085.1 Cellulosimicrobium composti | reverse complement strand
AAAGTATCTTGACGGGCGTCAAGATTTCGAGTGGTCTTGCTTGACACAGCTAGCGTGGGGGGAGGGCCCCCGACCGGAGAGGAAGACACCGTGAACTCGAACGCCATCGCTGCGGAGATCCGAAGGGGGATTGCCGCAGGTCAGTACCGATATGGCACGCGCCTGCCGAGCGTGCGCGACCTGGCAGACAGGTACGAGGTCAGCCAGCAGACAGCGGCAGCCGCCTACGCGGTGCTGGCCGCGCTGGGCCTGGTGAGGACCGAACGGGGGAGCGGGACGACGGTCACCGCCGGCCGCGCCGCCGACGCCCACCTGGGCTCGTTCTCCCCACCGGACCTGACGTCCGGAGCTCCGTGGAAGCCCGCCGAGGGAGGGGAGGCGACCGAGGAAACGACCCTCGTACGGCAGTTGGCCGCGCCGAAGGCGATGGAAGCCTGGGGGATCGCGGAGGGCTCCCAGATCGTGGAGCGCACCCGCATCCGGAGCGTGGACGGGACCCCTGCTCAGCACAAGATGACCGTGCTGCCGTACAGCGTCGCCTCTCGCGTCCCCGAGGGACATGAGGGCGCGCCTCCCATGCTCGCCCCCGTCGGAGCCGCTCCGCTCAAGCCTCCCCACGGCGTACGGATGGCTGACTGGCTGGGCTGGGACGTTGACCGGACCGAGGCGACGATCACGGCCGAACC
>NZ_WMKA01000011.1 GCF_009711085.1 Cellulosimicrobium composti | reverse complement strand
AGCACACTGTTGAGTTCTCAAACAACCGACACACACCGCCTCCGACCTCGTTCCCGAGGCCCTTGCGCGGGGCGTTTCCTTCGTTCTGAATCCTACCAGACCCGGCCGTTCTTCCCGGACCGGTCAAAACCGGAGATCCGTTCAGAAATGTACCTGATCCAGAGGCCCCCACTCTCTTCGCGGCGCAGCACTGTGCTCCGAGAAACTGGTGGGAGTTCCGCCCGGGGGACCAGCCACTTCGCGTCTGCTCCGAGGAGCTGCGCCGTGGTGTCTGTTCCTCCCTGCCGGGCGACCTCGAGAACATTACGGGGTCGGGCGCCGAGAGGTCAACCCGCTGCGCCGTGACCCGGGCCACTCCCCGGCGCGCCGCCCCGCCCCCGGCGGGGACGCACGCACCCCGCGTGGCTGCCGTGCGTCTCACGTGGTCCTCGCGGTGCGCCCTGCCGCCGCCGCACCGGCGCGCGCCGCGAGCTGCGCGACCGCCGCCCGGAGCTCGTCCGGCCCGACGACGGTGAACGGCGCGTCGAAGATGCCGAACCACGCCGCGAGCCCGCCCCATGACCACGAGCTCGCCGTGAGGCGGCTGCGCCCCTCCCCCGCGGCCTCGACGAGCGCGCCCGCACCGACCCACGCCGCGACCTCGGACGCGTCGCGCTCGAGCTCGACGGTCCCCCGCGCGGGGAGGTCGGGCCGCGCGAAGCGCTCGGCGACGAAGGTCGCGACGTCCGGAGCCGGCAGGTCGCGCCGCTCGAACCGCGCGCCGACCCCCGTGCGCGGCGTCATGCGGTCCGCGCGGAACGTGCGCCAGTCCTCCCGGTCGAGGTCCCACGCGACGAGGTACCACCGGCCTCCCCAGGTGACGAGGTGGTGCGGCTCGACGCGCCGCGGCGCGCGGAACTCCTGCCCCGCGGGGGCGCGCAGGACCTCCCCGGGGCCACCCTCGTAGTCGAACCGGAGCACGCGGCGCTCGTTCACGGCCGTCCCGACCTCGACGAGCACCTCGGGTCGCACCGCGGGCAGGGACTGCTCCCGCCGCCCGGGGACGGCCGTCACCTCCAGCGCGTCGACGCGCGTGCGCAGCCGCGCCGGCATGACCTGCCGGATCGTCGCGAGGGCCCGCGCCGCCGCCTCCTCGACGCCGGGCAGCGTCGCGGTGCGCAGCGCGATCGTGACGGCGACCGCCTGCTCGTCGTCGAAGAGCAGGGGCGGGACGTCCGCGCCCGCGTCGAGGCGGTAGCCGCCGTCGGGGCCCTTCGTCGCGCGGACCGGGTAGCCGAGCTCGCGCAGACGGTCCACGTCGCGCCGCACGGTGCGCGGGCTCACGTCGAGGCGCTCGGCGAGCGCCGCCCCGGGCCAGTCGCGGCGCGCCTGGAGGAGGGAGAGGAGCCGAAGCAGCCGTCCGGAGGTCTCGAGCATGTCCTCAGGGTCGCACGCGGTAGAGGACAGGACCTGACCTCTACTGCTGGCAGCGTCGTCCTCGAGGCACGAACCACACCGAGGAGGACCCGTGATCCGGACCAGAGCACTGACCAAGGACTTCGCCGTCGGGCGCGACGAGAGCCGCACGGTGCACGCCGTGCGCGGCATCGACCTCGACGTGGCGCCGGGCGAGCTCGTCGCCGTCCTCGGCCCCAACGGCGCCGGCAAGACGACCACGCTCCGGATGCTCACCACGCTGATCCGCCCCACGTCCGGCACAGCGACCGTCGCCGGGCACGACGTCGTCGCGGAGCCCGACGCCGTCCGGCACCGCATCGGCTACGTCGGGCAGGGCAACGGCGCGGGCCACGCCCAGCACGTCGTCGACGAGCTCACGAGCCAGGGCCGCATCTACGGGCTCGACCGTCGCACCGCACGGCGCCGGGCGGACGAGCTGCTCGAGTCGCTCCAGCTCGACGCGCAGCGCACGCGCAAGGTGTCCGACCTCTCGGGCGGGCAGCGCCGGCGGCTCGACGTCGCGATGGGGCTCGTCCACGCGCCGTCGCTCCTGTTCCTCGACGAGCCGTCGACGGGCCTGGACCCGCACAACCGCGCGAACCTGTGGGACCACGTCCTGCGCATGCGCGCGGACGCGGTCGCCGCGACGGGCGAGCCGATGACGATCGTCCTCACGACCCACTACCTCGACGAGGCGGACACGATGGCCGAGCGCGTCGTCGTCGTCGACCACGGGCAGGTCATCGCGGACGACACCGCGGAGAACCTCAAGGCCGACCTCGCGGGCGACCGCGTCGTGATGACCGTCGCCCCGGGCGCCGGGCACGACGCCGCGTCCCACCTCGCGGACGTCGCCCGCCGCGTCGAGGGGTTCCGCGAGGTGACCCGGACTCCCGTGGCGGGCGGCGTCGGGCACGGCGCGGGCGCGGTCACGCTCGACGTGCGGGCCGAGCGCGGCGACGCCTACCTCCCCCGCCTCCTGCGCGCCGCCGACGCCGCCGGCGTCCCCGTCGAGACCGCGCAGGTGCACCGGCCGACCCTCGACGACGTGTTCCTCGCGCTCACCGGCCGCAGCCTGCGCGAGGCCGGCGCCCCCGACGCGGACGCCGCCGACAGCACCGCCCCCGCCCCGACCCCCGAGAGGACCGCAGCATGAGCGCCGTCGACACCGCCACCCCCGTCCGTCCCCGCACGTCCCCGGCCGTCGCGCCCCGGCGCCGCCCCGGTGCGCTGGCGCGCGACACGGGCATCGTCCTCGTGCGAGAGCTGCGGCCCGTCGTGCGGGACCCGTTCTCCGTGCTGTTCGGGCTCGTGCAGCCCGTCGTGTTCCTCGCCCTGTTCGGGCCCCTGCTCGTCGGGTCGCTCGGCGGCACGACGACCGGTCAGGACGTGCTCGGCGGGAACGTCTGGCAGTGGTTCGTCCCGTCGATCCTCGTCATGACGACGCTCTTCGGGACGTCCACGACGGGCGCGAACCTCCTGTTCGAGCTCCAGACGGGCGCGCACGAGCGCATGCTCGTCGCGCCGCTGTCGCGGTCGTCGCTCCTCGTGGGCCGCGCGCTCAAGGAGATGGTGCCGATCGTCGCGCAGTCGGTCGTCGTCGTCCTCGTCATGCTGCCGTTCGGGTTCGCGCTGCACCCCGCGGGCGCCGTCGTCGGGCTCGCGCTGCTCGCCGTCTTCGGCGTCGGCATCGGGTCGCTCAGCTACGCGCTCGCGCTCGCCGTGCGCAAGCAGGACTGGATGTTCTGGGTCGTGCAGCAGACGCTGATCTTCCCGCTCATGATCCTGTCCGGCATGCTCCTGCCGCTGGAGACCGGCCCGCGGTGGATGCAGGTCGCGTCGGACGTCAACCCGCTGCGCTACGTCGTGGACGCCGAGCGCGCGCTGTTCGCGGGCGACCTCGCCGCCGCGACCGTCGGGTGGGGCTGGGTGGCGGCCGTCGCGACGGCCGTCGTCGGGCTCGCCGTCGGGATCCGCACCATGGTGCGCTCGACGGACTGACCGACGACGCGCGTCAGGCCCGGGCCAGCTCGACGGCCCGGGCCACGGCGCTGCCCGGGCTCGTCAGGACGGGGAGGGGGAGGTCGGCGAGGAGGCCTGCCGCCGGCGCCATGCTGGCGTGGGCGAGCACGACGACGTCCGCGCCCCGACGCGAGACGGCGTCCCGCACCGCGTCCGCGACTCCCCGGTGGTACGCATCCAGGTCGCCCGCCTCGAACGCGGACCACGCGTCCGCGCAGATCACGGGGTCGAGCTCGACGGTCGCGCGCTCGCGCCGGGCGACCTCGCCGAAGCTCCGTCGTCGGGCCGAGCGTCGAGCCGAGCGCCACGACGACCGTGACGTGGCCGCCGTCGCGCACCGCCGCCTCGGCGAGCGGCCTGTCCACGCGGACCACCGGCACGCCGGGCACACCGACCTGCTCCGAGACCGGTCCGAGCGTGGAGCACGTGCACACCACGACCGACGCACCCGCCGCGGCGAGCGCCTCCACGTGAGCGCGCACCCGACCCGCGACCGGCGCGCCCGCGCGGGCGTCGTCCAGGAGCGGCGCGTCCATCCGGTGCACGTGCCCCTCCCCCGGCGCGACCTCGTCGACGAGCGCACCGAACGACGCGACGTGGACGTCCGCCGTGTGCAGGAACCCGATCATGCCTCGCCCCCGGGCGTCGTCGTGCGGCGTCGGACGGGCGGCTTCGCCGGGCCCGTCGCCGGGCTCCGTCGCCGGGTCAGGCGTGGTGCTCGCGGAACGCGTCGGTCAGGGTCGGGCCGTCGTCGGCGCCGAGGCGCCACACGCTCCAGCCGTCGGCGGTGTGCGTCCCGGACACCGCCACGGCCGCGAGGTCGGGGTGGCGGTAGCGGGCGCCGTCGGACAGCTCGATGAAGCCGTCGGGCTGGAGGACCGCCTCGAAGCGCTGGCCGCGGCGCGGGCGCGACCACACGAGCTGGCGAGGCGTGCCGAGGGTCCGCGCGAGCGCCACGAGGTCCGGGTCGTCGTCGGGGCCGAGCGGCACGTCCGCGGGCGGCGGGGGCGGCACGGGGACGACGTCGCGGCCCGCGGGCGCGGGCTCGGGCGCGAGGTCCGCCGGCGGGTGGTACGACAGCGGGTCGTACGGGCGCTCGCGCGACGGGCTGCGCTGCTCGCCGTACTCGTGCGTGAGGTACGACTCGCGCGTCCGGATCGACTCCCGGGTGCGGATCGACTCGCGCGTGAGGATCGACGTGCGCGGCGCGGGCGGCTCGTCGCCCGCCTCGACGGGGCGGCGGTCCGCCCAGCCCGTCGGGGCCGCCTCGGGCACGGACCGGGACGTCAGCGGGTCGTCGAGCGGCACGAAGTCGAGCACCGGGGGCTCCGTCCGCGGCGTCTCGACCGGCGCGGCGGGCTCGCCGAGCGCGGCGAGCGGGCCGGTCTCGTCGGCGGGCGTCGGGGCGATGCCGTACGTGGTGCGCGGCTCGAGCTCGGCGGCGGCCCGGCGGCGCTCCGCCCGGGACCTCGCGGCCTGCCGCGTCACCACGGGAAACTTGCCGGTCAGGGCACGGCCCACGGCGACGCCGTCCGCGAAGTCGGAGCCGGGGGCGACGGCACGGCCGCGCGGGGGCTCGGGCGCCGCGGGCGGCGCCGGGTTGTCCCGCGTCATCGCGAGCGGCGACACGTCGACGAAGCGACGGCCGTCGGCGCCGTGCACGACGCCGAGGCGCAGGACCGCGACCGGCGAGCCGGGCTGACGCAGGAAGTCGAGCGCGTCCTGGATGCCGGGCGCGGCGCTCGAGCAGATGACGATGAGGCGGGCGCCCGTCGCGCGGGCCGTGGCCTGCGAGCGCGTGAGGGGCACGTTGTCGTAGAACGCGGCGACGTCCTGCTGGAAGCGCGAGGCGCCGCCCGTGTAGCGCGCGGCGAGCTCGGCGCGCGTGAGGCGCCCGGCGCGGCCCGCGTGGTTGAGCGCCGCGGTCAGGGCCTCCTCGGTGAGCTCGGCCGTGACCTCGATGACCACGGGGAGACCCGCGGCGTCGAGCGCGAGGAGGTGCGGCTCGTCGTCGGACGTGCCCTGCGCGACGGGGAAGATCTGCTCGCCCAGCAGCCCCTCGAGGTTGCCGTCCACGACGCGCTGCGCGTCGGTCCCGAAGGCTCCTGCCGGCTGGGGCGGCTGGACCAGTACGGGACGCTCGGCGTCCACCTCGAAGAGGGGCATCGGGGGATCTCCTGCAGCAGCGGAACGCGACCGGGGCGGGGGCGTATGCGCCATAGCCTACGTCGCCGGTCAAGTCCCTCGAACCCGGTCGAACCGTCCTCTCACGCCCCGCGGGAGAGCACGCGTCGGGCAGTGCCGACGGCCCCCGGCGACGCCGCAGGTCAGGCGTGCCCGGTCTCCTCGGACTCGGCCGCGAGCCGCTCCTCGACGCGCTCGACCTTGCCCGTGAGCTCGCCCGAGCGGCCCGGACGGATGTCCGCCTTGATGACGAGCGAGACGCGGTGGCCGCCCGCCCCCACGGCCTCGGTGGCGCGCTGGATGACGGGCATGACGACGTCCCAGTCGCCCTCGATCTCGGTGAACATCGCCGTCGTGCGGTTGGGCAGACCCGACTCGCGGACGATGCGGACGGCCTCGGCGACGGAGTCCGCGACGGACTCGCCGGCACCGAGCGGGGCGACGGAGAAGGCGAAGACGGCCATGAGGCCATCGTGGCACGACCGCAGCCCGGACCGGGCCGCGAGCGCCGCCCCGACCTCGCGGGGACCGGGCGGCCCCGACGTAGGCTCGTGGCCGTGACAGCAGAACACCGCAGCGACCGCGTGACCGTGCTCGCGGGAGGCGTCGGCGGGGCCCGCCTCGCGCACGGCCTGGACCTCGCGGGGGCCGACCTCACGGTCGTCGTCAACGTGGCGGACGACGTCGAGCTGCACGGCCTGTGGATCTCGCCCGACCTCGACACCGTGACGTACACGCTCGCCGGGCTCGCGGACGAGGAGCGCGGCTGGGGCGTCGTCGGCGAGACGTACGCGGCACTCGACGCGATGGGCCGGCTCGGCGAGGACACGTGGTTCACGCTCGGCGACCGCGACCTCGCGACGCACGTCGTGCGCACGGCCCGGCTGCGCGCGGGGGCGTCCCTGGCGGACGTGACGGCGCAGCTCACGTCCGCGCTCGGCGTCCGGGCGCGCGTGCTGCCCGTGACGGACGACCGCGTCGCGACGCTCGTCGACACGCCCGCGGGGCGCCTCGGGTTCCAGGAGTACTTCGTGGGGCGGCGGCACGCGGACGACGTGCTGGGCCTCGTCTACGACGGCATCGACGCCGCGCGCCCGGCGCCCGGCGTGCTCGACGCGGTGACGGACGCCGACGTCGTGGTGGTCGCGCCGTCGAACCCGTTCCTCTCCGTCGAGCCGGTGCTCGGCGTCGCGGGCGTGCGCGAGGCGCTCGCCGGGACGACCGCGCGGCGCGTCGCGGTGAGCCCCATCGTGGGCGGCCGCGCGCTCAAGGGCCCCGCGGCGCAGATCCTCACGACGCTCGGCCACGAGGTCTCGGCGCTCGGGGTCGCGCGCCTGTACGTCGGGCTCGTCGACGTCATGGTGATCGACGACCACGACGCGCACCTCGCCGACCCCGTGCGGGCGCTGGGGATGGACGTCGTCGTGACGGACACCGTCATGGGCGGCGCGCCGGGCCGCGAGCGCCTCGCGCGCGAGGTGCTGCGGGCGGGCGGGGCGTCGCGTGGCTGACGCCGGACCTGCACCGCAGACCGGCCCCGTGCCCGACGACGGCCCTCGCCCGGGCGGGTCGGCGCGCCCGGGGCGCGTGGTCGCCGTCGTGCCGCTGCGCGACGGGTCGTCGGGCAAGTCGCGGCTCGCGCACGCGCTCGACCCCGCGTCGCGCAGCCGCCTCGTCGCGGTGCTCGCGCGGCACGTGGTGGGGACGCTGCTCGCGAGCCCGGGCGTGGAGCGTGTGGTCGTCGTGACGTCGGACCCGCGGTTCACGTGGCGCGCGCTGCGGGACGTCGTGGTGGACGCCGGCGCCGGGGCGGGTGACGACGGGCTCCCCCTGCTCACCGACGACGCGGACCGGCTGCGGATCGTGCTGCAGCCCGCGGACCGCCCCGGGCTGGACGCGGCGGTCGACGTCGGGCGGGAGATCGCGACGCAGGACGGGCCCGTGCGGCTGCTCGTGGCGCACGCCGACCTGCCCGCGCTGACGACCGCCGACGTCGGGGCGCTCCTCGCCGAGGACGCCCCCGTCGTCGTCGCGACGGACCGCCTGGGCTCCGGCACGAACCTGCTCGCTCTCGACCCCCCGGCTTCCGCGCCGTCGAGCACGGGGTTGCTGTCGGAAAGCGGCTCAGAACGACAGGAACCCCGTGCTCGGCGGGAGGCGAGGTTCCGGTTCCGGTTCGGGCCGGACAGCCGGGCGGCCCACGTCGCGGAGGCCGAGCGGCTCGGCCTGCGGGCCGTCGTCGTGCAGCGCCCGGGCACGGCGGTCGACCTCGACACCGTGGACGACTGGGGCGAGCTGCCCGCGGACGTGCGCGCCGCCGTCGGGCTGCACGTCCCGGCCCTGCGCGACCACGACGCCTGACGGACGTGCCTCGCCGACGCGCGCAGGACCGCCGGCTACGAGGGCCAGACGCCGGGCTCCTCGACGGGCGCGACGAGACCGACGCGCACGCCCTCCAGGAGGCCCTTCCATGCGGCCTCGTCGAGCGAACCCACGCAGTCGAGGACGATCACGACCGACTGCGTCGAGTCCTCGCCGCCGAACGTCGGCGCGCGCACGACCCGGGCCGCACCACGGACGTGGACGTCACCGCGCGCGGTGGCCACGGTCCAGCTCTGCACGACGCCGTTCACCCCGTGGAGGCGGACGCCGTCCCCTCCGAGCGGGAGCAGGACGTCGCCCGGCACGCCGACCGGGTCGGCGCCGTCCTCGGCCGCGACCTGCTCGAGCAGGCCGACGGACGCCTCTCGTGGGGTCGTCGGCGCGTCGGTGCCGACGGCGCCGCGCCACGACTGCACGCACGCTCCCGTCCCGGCGACCACCTGCCACCCCGGGCGCGGGACGAGCGGGGCGGCGGTCGGAAGATCGGCGAGGCTGCGGACCTCGGGAGAGGGAGGGCCGTCCGGCGCAGCAGGTGTCGTGCGGTCCGACGCACCCGGCGTCGCGCCCGGCGAGGTCTCGTCACCGGACGCGTCGGGCGTGCCGTCCGTTCCTCGCGCGGGAGGAACGACGTCCGCCGTGCTCGTCGTCGTCGCGTCGCCGGTCGGCTCGGGCGCCGGGCCTGCGGTGCAGGCGGCGGTCGCGAGCACGACGAGAAGGACGGCCGTCGGCAGCGCGGCGCGGGCGCTCACGAGCGGTCGGCCCAGCGGCCGCGGTGCACGACGTCGTCGAGCGGCTTGCGCGCACGACGGCGCGGCGAGCCCGTGGTCGCGCGGTCGGCAGGGTGCCCGACGGCGACGACCCCGGTCGGCGCGTACGCGTCGGGGACGCCGAACGCCGCGCGCAGCCGCGCGACCTCGCCCGGCGCGACACCGAAGAAGCACGCGCCGAGCCCTTCGTCGACGGCGGTCTGGAGCATGAGGAGGGCCGCCATCCCCGCGTCGACGTGCCAGTACGGCACGGCCCAGCGGCTCTCGTCCCGGTCCGCCCAGCCCTTGTCGTCCTCCGCGTACCGGTCGAGGTAGACGTCCTTCGACGTGAGGACCACGACGAGCACGGGCGCGGTGCGCATCCCGGCGAGCCACGCGCTCATGCTGCGCTCGGGCTGCTCGGGCGAGGTCGCGGCCCAGAAGCGCGCGACGTCGTCGGGCTCGGTGAGCACGAGGAACGACCACCCCTGCGCGAACCCCGCGCTCGGCGCGCGGACCGCGTTGCGCACGAGGCGGTCGACCGCCTCCGGCGCGACCGCCTCGTCGGTGAACCGGCGCACCATGCGCCGGCGTCGGACGACGTCCTGGAACTCCACAGGGCCCCCTCGGCACGTCGGGCAGCAGGTCCCCGCACCCTACCCGGCCACGCGGTCGGCCCGGCCCGGCGCCGTGGCGTCGGACCGGGCGCCCGACGCGCGAGGGCCGCGGGCCGCGGGCTCAGGCCGCGTCGAGGCGCGCGCGCAGCTCCGGGTCGAGGTCGAGGTCGGCCGCGCCGAGGAGCTCGTCGAGCTGCTCGACCGTGCTCGGCCCGATGATCGGGATCACCGGGTGCTCCCCGCCGAGGAGCCACGCGAGCACGACCTGGTTCGGCGTGGCGCCGAGCTCTCCCGCGACGTCGTGCAGGAGCCGGACGCGCTCGCGCGTGGTGGGGTGGTCGAACCCGTCCCACAGCGGCTTGTCGCGGCGCACGTACGCGCCCTGGAGGATCGGCGAGTACGCGGTGACGGCGAGCGGGGGCCGCCCGTCGACGCCCGTGGACGCCGCGTAGTCGAGCAGCTCGTACGACGCCCAGTTGTGCCGGCCCGGCTCGGGCGTCGGGTACGCGTAGGTGTAGTTCTGCTGGACGAGCCCGTAGGGCGCGACGCCCTGGCGCTGGGCCTCCTCGCGCGCCTCGACGAGGCGCCACAGCGCGACGTTCGAGATGCCGGTGATCCCGACGACGCCCTCCGCCTGGAGCTTGCCGAACGCGCCGACGGTCTCGGCGATCGGCGTGTCGAGGTCGTCCACGTGCCCGTAGAGCACGTCGAGGTGGTCGACGCCGAGGTGGCGCAAGCTCTCGTGCGCCTCGTACCCGACGACGTCCGCCCCGAGGCCCTGGAAGTTCGTCGGCGGCGTGTTCGACAGCGGGAGCGCCGGGTCCTCCTTGGCGGCGCCGAGCTTGGTCGCGAGGCGGACGTCGTCGCGCGCGCCCCGGCTCGCGAGCCAGCGGCCGAGCAGGTCCTCGCTGTCGCGGCCGTGGCCCCCGGCCCAGGCGCTGTAGTTGTTCGCCGTGTCGAGGAACGTGCCGCCCGCCTCGCGGTAGCGGTCGAGGATCGCGAACGACGTCTCCTCGTCGACGAGCGTGCCCATGTTCATGGTGCCGAGGCAGAGGGTCGACACGTCGAACGAGGTGCGCCCGTCGCCGATGGTGCGGTACCGCATGGTGGTCTCCTGGGTGCTGGCGGTCCGTGGCGGACCGCGGCGGTCGTGGACGCGTTCCACGCTAGGGAGCGATCGGTCCGGGTGTACGGTCCGATGGCATGGCCATGCACCAGACCAATTCCTCGCGCGCCGACGGCCCGACGGCGGAGCTCGCGTGGGAGGCGCTGCTCGACCTCGGCACGGGGCCGGGCTCGCGCGTCGAGCGGCTCGAGCGCGCCGTGCGCGACGCGGTACGTGCCGGGCGCGTGCCCGTCGGTGCCGCGCTACCCCCGAGCAGGCAGCTCGCGGACACGCTCGGGGTCTCGCGGTGGGTCGTCACGGAGGCGTACGGCCAGCTCGTCGCGGAGGGCTTCCTCGAGGCGCGCACCGGGTCCGCCACGCGCGTCTCCGCGGCGGCCCGACCGAGGAACCCCGCGAGGGCGGGCGCGGGCCGTGGCGGGGACGCCGGGAGCCGCGGGGAACGCGCAGCGGACGGCGGGCCCGCGCGCGTCGTCACGGACGCCGCACGACCCGGCACCGTCAGCGCCCCCGCCGCGCGCGCCCGGTTCGACCTCGCCCCGGGCGTGCCCGACCTGCGCCACGTCCCGCGCGACGCGTGGCTCCGCGCGGCCCGCGACGTGCTGAGCACCGCGACCGGGACGGCGACGAACGACGACCTCGGGCCGCAGCCCGCCGCCGGGCACCCGCACGCGCGGTCCGTCGTGGCGGGCCACCTGCGCCGGGCGCGCGTCGTCGCCGGGCGGGACGACGCCGTCGTGCTGACGCGCGGCGCGACCGACGGCATGGCGCACGTCGCCGCGGCGCTCGTCGCGGCCGGCCACACGCACCTGCTCGTCGAGGACCCCGGCTGGTCCGTGCTGCGCGACGTCGCGGCGCGCGCCGGGCTCACGCCCGTGCCCGTGCCCGTCGACGACGCCGGCGCCGACGTCGACGCGCTCGTCGCCGCCTCCGCACGGACCGGGGCGCGGGCCGCGCTGCTCACCCCGGCGCACCAGTTCCCCACGGGCGCGGCCCTCGCGCCCGAGCGGCGCGAGGCGGTCGTCGCGTGGGCACGCGCCGTCGACGGCCTCGTCGTCGAGGACGACTACGACGCCGAGTTCCGGTACGACCGCCGCCCCGTCGCCGCGCTGCAACAGCTCGACCCGGACCGCGTGCTGCTGCTCGGGTCGGTGAGCAAGACCATGAGCCCGGCGTTCGGCGTCGGGTGGACGGTCGTGCCCGCGCGCTGGCGCGAGGCCGTCGCGCGCGCGGGCGGCACGACGGCGGGCCCGTCCACGGTCGACCAGCTCGCCTTCGCGCGCCTCGTCTCCTCGGGCGGGTACGACCGGCACCTGCGCGCCGCGCGGGGGCGCTACCGCCGCCGTCGCGACGCCGTCCTCGCGGCCCTCGCGCGCGAGCTGCCCGGCGCCGCCGTCACCGGCATCGCGGCGGGGATGCACGCGCTGCTCGCCCTGCCCGGCACGCCGGACGACCCGGCGCCCGACGCCGCGCACGTGGTCCGCGAGGCCGCGCGGCGCGACGTCACCGTCGCGGACCTGCGCCGCTACCAGGTGCGGCCCGCCGCACGCTCGACGACCCTCGTGCTCGGCTACGGCAACCTCGCCGACGCCCGCGTCGACGAGGCCGTCGCCCGCCTGGCCGACGCGGTGCGCGCCGCCCGCGGGTAGGTCGTCGGCGTCAGAGCCGCTCGGCGAGCAGCTCCGCGAGCGCCTTGCCCTGCACGCCCGCGAGGTCGTCGGCCTGGGTGCGGCACGAGAACCCGTCCGCGAGGTACACGTCGCCGGGGGCGGCGTCGCGCAGCGCGGGCAGCAGCGCGTTCTCCGCGACGGCGACCGACGTCTCGTAGTGGCCCTTCTGCATGCCGAAGTTGCCCGCGAGGCCGCAGCAGCCGGCGAGGACCTTGATCGTCGCGCCCGCGTCGCGCAGCAGCCGCTCGTCGGCGGCGAAGCCCATGACCGAGTGCTGGTGGCAGTGCGGCTGCACGACGGCGGTCACGTCCGAGAGGTCGGGCACGCGCCACCCGGACTCGCGGCCGGGCGCGGTGTCCACGGACGTGAGGAGCTCGGCGAGCGTGCGCGTCGCGGCGGAGACGGCGCGGGCGCGCGGGTCGTCGGGGAACAGGTCCACGAGGTCGGAGCGCAGCACGGCCGTGCACGACGGCTCGAGCCCGAGGATCGGGATGCCGTTCACGGCGTACGGGCCGAGGACGGACAGCAGGTTCTCCAGGCGCTTGCGCGCGCCGTCGAGCTGGCCCGTGCTGATCCACGTGAGACCGCAGCACGCCTCCTGCTCGGGCACGACGACGTCGTACCCGGCCGCGGTGAGCACCTTCACGGCCGCCTGGGGCACCCCGGGCGACATGTTGTCGCTGAACGAGTCGGTCCACAGGACGACCTTCGGCCGCTCGTCGCGCACCGGACGGCCGGGCTGCTGCCCGATGCGCAGGCCCGGCACGCCCTGGGTCGCGCCGCCGCGCCTCCACCAGGTGCGGAACGGCACCTCGGCGAACGTCGTCATCGAGCGGCGCGTGTCCATGCCGCCCGCCCACAGGACGGCCTTCGCGACCGGCCGGAACCCGAGGAGCTTGTTCGCCAGGCGCGGCATGCCCGTCGCGAGGCGGGCCCAGATCGGGAGCCACCCGAGCGAGTAGTGGTCGACCGGGCGCAGCCTGCCGCGGTAGGTCCGGTACAGCACCTCGGACTTGTACTGCGCCATGTCGACGCCCGCGGGGCAGTCGCTCGAGCACGCCTTGCAGGACAGGCACAGGTCGAGCGACTCGTGCACCTCGGGCGCCGCGAGCCCGCCGACGAGCGTGCCGTTCACCGCCTCCTGGAGCACGCGGGCACGGGCGCGCGTGACGTCCTTCTCGTCCTTCGTCGCCCGGTACGACGGGCACATGAACCCGCCCGCGGCGCTCGTGTCCGCGCGGCACTTGCCGACGCCGACGCAGCGGTGCACCGCCTGGGTCATGTCGCCGTGGTCGTGCGCGAACGAGAAGCCCTGGTAGCCCGCGCGGCGCGAGATCTTCGTGACCTTCGCGGGCGCGGCGGTGCTCGTGCCGGGCGTGCCGGGCGCCCCGACCTTCGAGAGCAGCGGGTGCGCGTGCGGGCGGCGCAGGTCGTCGTCGATCGCGCGGGGCCGCACCACGACGCCGGGGTTCATGACGTCCTGCGGGTCGAACAGCGCCTTGAACCGCTCCATGAGCGCGATCGCCTCGGGGCTGTACATGACCGGGAGCAGCTCCGAGCGCGCGCGCCCGTCGCCGTGCTCGCCGGACAGCGACCCGCCGTGCTTCGCGACGAGCTCCGCCGCCTCGAGCATGAACGTGCGCAGCACCGAGCCGGACGCCTCCAGCGGGATGTCGATGCGCAGGTGCACGCACCCGTCGCCGAAGTGCCCGTACGGCAGGCCGTCGACGCCGTAGCGCGCCATGAGCGCGTCGAGGTCGCGCAGGTAGTCGCCGAGCCGCTCCGGCGGGACGGCGGAGTCCTCCCAGCCCGGCCACGCCTGCTCCCCGGCGGGCGTGCGCCCGGCGAGCCCTGCGCCGTCGGCCCGGATCTGCCACATCTTGGTGGCCTCCGGCCCCGCGGGCAGGATCATCGTGGCCTCGCTGCCCGACGCCGCGACGATCGCCTCCGCGTTCGCCATCGCCTCCTCGGGGGTCGCGCCCCCGACCTCGACCATGAGCCAGCCCGCGCCCGGCGGCAGCGGCGGGACGGACGCGTCGCCCTTGGCGCGGCGCACGACGTCGACGAGCCGCGCGTCGAGGCCCTCGACCGCGAGGGGGTCGAGGTCCAGGAAGGTCGGGACGTCGTCGGCCGCGGACGGCATGTCCGGGTAGCCGAGCACGACGAGCGTCGGCTTGGACGGGACCGGGACGAGGCGGACCGTGGCCCCGAGGACCGTCACGAGCGTGCCCTCGGTGCCGACGAGCGCCTTCGCGAGGTCCGACCCGTTCTCGGGCAGCAGGTGCTCCAGCGAGTACCCCGACACCTGGCGCCCGAACCGCCCGAACTCCGTGCGGATGAGCGCGAGGTTGTCGCGGACGAGGTCGGCGAGCCCGGGGACGGCCGCGAACGTCGGGTCGCCCTTGCCGGCGGTGAAACGGCGCCCGAGCCCGTCGACGACGTCGAGCTCGATCACGTTGTCGACCGTGCGCCCGTAGGCGACGGCGTGCGGGCCGCACGCGTTGTTGCCGATCATGCCGCCGAGCGTCGCGCGGTTCTGCGTCGACGGGTCCGGGCCGAACCGCAGCCCGTGCGGCGCTGCCTCCTGCTGCAGCGCGGACATGACGACGCCCGGCTCGATGCGCGCCGTGCGCGCCTCGGGGTCGACGTCGAGCACGCGGTTCAGGTGCTGCGTGAAGTCGAGCACGACTCCCGGGCCGATCGAGTTCCCGGCGACCGACGTGCCCGCGCCGCGCGCGGTGACCGGCACCTCGAGCTCGCGCAGCACGTCGAGCGCGGCGACGACGTCGTCCGCGTCCCGCGGGTACACCACGGCCTCCGGGACGACGCGGTAGTTCGACGCGTCCGTCGAGTACTCGGCACGGCGCCGGGTCGCGGTGTCGACCGTGCCGCGCACGACCGTCCGCAGCGCCTCGGCGAGGGCCGTGCGCGCGACGTCGGCGGCACGCTCGGCCTCGCGGAGGGCGGCCTCGCGCTCCGCCTCCGGCGACGTCGTCGCGCGGGAGCCGGACCGCCGCGAGCCGTTCCCGTCGCGGTGCGGGGCGGGGGTCGTGGTGGCGTCGATCTCAGCGGACACGTCGCGATTGTCGCACCCTCGCGCCCGGACCCTCGGGTCCGTCCGCCGTTGCCGCCCGCCGACCATGCGGTTGTGGCCTCTCAGATGCCCAGGACGAGGCACGACCGCATGGTCGGCGGGTCACGTCGGGGGGTCAGGTCACAGGACGAGCTCCGGTTGGAGCGTCGTGATCGTCCAGACGCGCCGACGGCGGGCCGCGAGCGCCGTGAGGCCCAGCGCACCGGCGAGCACGACGACGAGGACCGTCGCGTCGCGCGCGACCGTCGCCATGTTCCCGCCGTACAGGAGCTGGCGCAGGCCCTCCACGGCGTACGTCATGGGCAGGAACTGGTGCATCGAGCGCAGCGGCTGCGGGATCGTCTGCCAGGGGAACGTGCCGCCCGCGGTGACGAGCTGCACGAGCATGAGCACGAGGCCGAGGAACTGCCCCGCGGCGCCGAGCCACACGTTGAGCGCCTGGAGGATCGCGACGAACGTCGCGGACACGAGCACGAGGAACAGCGCCGTGCCGACGCCGTGCACGGGGTCGATGTCGAGCGCGAACTTCGTCACCGTGAACATCGCGGCGACCTGGAGCACGCCGATCGCGGCCGGGGTGAGCCACCCGCCGAGGGCGGTCGCGAGGCCCGACCGGCCCGCGGCCAGGGCACGCGTCGACAGCGGCCGCACGAGGAGGAACAGCACGTACGCCCCGATCCACGTCGCGAGCGAGAGGAAGAACGGCGCGAGCCCGCCGCCGTACGTGCCGGCGGAGGACAGCGCCTCGTTCGTCACGGACACCGGGTTGCCGATCGTCTCGGCCGTGTCCTGCCGGGTCTGCTCGTCGAGGTCCGGCACCTGGCCGAGGCCCTCGGCGAGCCCGTCGTGGAGCTGCGCGGCGCCGTCGGCGAGCTCGCCCGACCCGTCACGGAGCTGCGCCGTGCCGTCCGCGAGCGAGGTCGCGCCGTCGGACACCTGGCGCGTGCCGTCGGCGAGCCGGGAGACGCCGTCCACGAGCTGCGGGGTCGCCGCGGCGAGCTGACCGGTGCCGTCCGCGAGACGGTCCGCGCCGTCGGCCGCCGTCGCGATCCCGGCGGCGAGCTGCGGCGTGGCGGCGGCGAGACGCGCCGCGCCGTCGGACACCTGGCGCGCGCCGTCGGCGAGCCGGTCGAGCTCCCCCGACGCCGCGGTCACCTGGTCGACGGCGCCCTGGACCTGCGCGCGCCGCTCGTCGAGCACGGGGGCGACCTGGGCGCGCACCTCGTCGGCGGTGGCCTGGTCGAGGACGCCGTCGGCGACGAGCCGGTCGAGGCGCGCGTCGACGTCGTCGCGGGCCCCGTCGAGCGCGGGCAGCACGTCGGCCGCGGCGGCGGCGGCCTGGTCCCCGTACCGCGCGACCTGAGCGTTCCCGTCCGCGACCTGGGCCGCGCCGTCGGCGAGCTGCTGCGTCTGCGCGGGCAGCGACGACGTCGCGCCGCGGAGCGTGCCGAGCCCCGACGCCAGGGACGTGGCGCCGTCGTCGAGCCGCCCGACGGCGTCCGCGAGCGTGCCGGTGCTCGCGTCGAGCTGCGCGGCGCCGTCGGCGGCCTGCCCCGCGCCGTCGGCGAGGGTGCGGGCACCGTCGTCGGCGGTGACGAGGCCGTCGCGCAGCTGCGTCGCCCCGTCGAGGAGCCGGCCCGCGCCGTCCACGGCGTCGGCGAGGTTGGTGTGGATGGACGCGAAGCCCCGCAGGAACGTGTCCGCGGCCTCGGTGCCCACCTGCTCCGCGATCGAGTCGCGCACCTTCCCGACGATCTGGTCGGCGATGGTGCGCGCGAGGTAGTTGTTCGCGTCGTTGGTGACGAGCGTGAGGCTCGCCTGCTGCGGCTCGAACTCCCCCGCCGACGCGAGGTCCGCGGAGAACGTGGGGCCGATGACGAGCGCGGCGTCGTACCGCCCCGACCGCACGCCGTACTCCGCGTCGACCTGGCTCGTCTCGACCCAGCCGAAGCCGCCGTCGTCGAGGAGCTGGTCGGCCACGTCGCGCCCGAAGTCGCGCCGCGTCGTCGCGCCCGTCCGGGCGTCGGTGGTCGTCGTGCCCTCGTCGAGCACGACGAGCGCGGCGGGGACCTGGTCGAGCTTGTCGTACGGGTCGTGGTTCGCGAACAGGTACAGGCCCGCGTAGAGCGTGGGGATGAGCGCCATCGCGAGGATCGCGAGGCGCGGCAGCGTGCCGGCCGCGAGGCGGCGCAGCTCGGACAGCCCGAGGCGGATCGCGGTCATCGGTCCTCCTGAGGGTCGTCATCGGTGCGCACAGGTGCCGCCGCGACGGGCGGCGCGGGCGGCGGGGCGGGTCGCGCCCGCAGCGCGACGACGGGCGGCTCGTGCAGCGACCCGCCGCGCGCCGGGGGCAGGTCGGCGCCGAGGTCGCGCGCCGACGCGCGCGTGCACTGCACGAGGACGCCGTACCCGGCGCCCGCGAGGCTCTGCGCGACCTCCCACCAGCCCGACGGCTCCCCGCCGTGGCGGTCGGGCAGCGTGAGCACGAGGAACCGGACGTCCGGGTCCTCGGCCGCGAGCGCCGCGAGGAGCGCGGTCCGCACGACGCCGGGCACCTGGTCGAGCCGTCGGCCCCGGTCCGCGGTGAGCGAGTGCTCGGCGAGCCAGCGCGTCACGTCACGGCGCAGCGAGCGGCGGCCCGCGAGCGCGAGGCCCTCGGCGACGACGTCCGCGACGGTGAGCGCGTCGTCGGGCTCGCTCACGCCGGGGACGTCGACGACGGCGGTCACGGCGCGCAGGGACGCGGCGGTCCCCCGCGCGGGCTGCCCGCCGCGGCGCGACGGCGCGTGGGCGGGCACGATCCGGACCTCCCCGGCCGACGGGTCGAGCCGGCCGGTCGCGACGAGGGCCAGCGCGGTGTGGCCGTGCCCGGGCTCCCCGGCCACGAGCACGCACTCGCCCGTGGACCAGGCGAGGTCGACGGGCTCGAGCATGGGCTCGCGCCGCCCGTCGACGCGCACGTCGCTCAGCGTGATCTGCATCCGGCTCTCTCCATCCGCGCCCCGGCCTCCCGAGAACGCCGTTGACTCACGGTCAACAACGCTACGCCTCTTGTTGACTCGCGGTCAACAACGGCGTAGAACGGTGCCATGCCCCGCACGCCCTCCCCCGCCCGCGCGCCGCGCCACGACGGCCTCGTGCAGCACGACGGCGACCCCGCGCAGCGCGACGACGGCCCCGACGCCGCCCCGCGCCCGGGCTCCCGGCGCCGGCGCGAGCCCGCCGACCGCCGCCGCGAGCTCCTCGACGCCGCCGCACGGCACGCCGACGAGCACGGCCTCGACGCCCTCACGCCCGCGGGGGTCGCCGCGCGCGCCGGGGCGTCCAAGGCGCTCGTCTTCCACTACTTCGGCTCCACCGCCGGGCTGCGTCGCGCCGTCGCGCTCGAGGCCGTCGCCCAGCTCGAGGCGGCCGCCGTCGCTCCCGACGACCGGCCCCGGCCCGAGCGCCCGGCGCTCGCCGTCACCGCGTTCCTCGACGCCGTCGAGGCGCGGCGGCTCGTGTGGCAGGACCTGTGGCGCGGCGCGCTCGCCGACGACGAAGCCACCCAGGCCGCCCTCGCACGCGCCCGCGACCACCTCGTCCTGCGGCTGACCTCGACGGTGAGCGCGACCGACGACGCCCTGCCCGCCGCTCCGCGCCTGCGCCTCATCGCGGCGGGGTGGGTCGCGCTCGTCGAGAACGTCACCGCCGCGTGGCTCGCCGGGAGCGAGCTGTCGCGCGCGGAGGTCGAGCGGCTCGTCCTCGCGAGCGCCGTCGTGCTCGTGCCGGAGCTCCCCGAGCCCGCGCGCTCCGCCGTCCTCGCCACCGCCCGGGCGAACTCGGGCACGTCGGGCTAGCGTCAGCAGGACGGGCCGCGGACGAGATCGGGAGGCAGCGCATGCGCGTGGTGGTCGTCGGGGCGAGCGGGAACGTGGGCACGGCGGTGCTGCGCCGGCTCGCGACGGGACCCGTCGTGACATCCCTCGTGGCGGTCGCGCGCCGAGTGCCGCGCGCCGACGGGTCGAGCACCGTGCGCTTCCCCCACGACGCGGTGACGTGGCGGTACGCGGACGTCGCCGCCTCCGACGCGGACGCCCGGCTCGACGCCGCGTTCGCCGGAGCGGACGCCGTCGTGCACCTCGCGTGGGCGATCCAGCCGAGCCACGACCGCAAGCGCCTGCGCCGCGTCAACGTCGAGGGCACGCGGCAGGTGGTCGAGGCCGCCCGGCGCGCGGGCGTCGCGCACCTCGTGGTCGCGTCCTCGGTCGGCGCCTACTCCCCCGCCCCGTACGCGGGCGAGGCGCGGGACACCCCGGTGGTCGAGACCTGGCCCACGGAGGGCATCCCGGGCTCGTCGTACTCCGAGGACAAGGCGGCCGTCGAGGCGCTCCTCGACGGGGTCGAGCGCACGGGTGGGATCGTCGTCTCGCGCGTGCGCTCCGCGCTCGTGTTCCAGCGCGACGCCGCGTCCGAGATCACGCGCTACTTCCTCGGCCCGATCGGCGGCCGCGTGCTGCGGCGCTCGCCGCTGCCCGCCGTCCTGCTCCCCGAGGGCCTGCGACTGCAGGTCGTGCACGCGGAGGACGTCGCGGAGGCGTACGCGCGGATCGTCGTGGGCCGGCACCCCGGGCCGTTCAACGTGGCCCACCCCACGGTGCTCACGCCGCAGGACGTCGCGGACGTCGTCGCGGACGGCTCGCTGCGCACCGTCCCCTACGGGACCGCGCGCACGGCCGTGGCCGCCGCGTGGCGGGCCCGCCTCGTGCCCGTGGGCGAGGGCTGGCTCGACATGGCGATGCGGGTGCCCGTGCTCGACACGACGTTCGCCGCGGAGCTGCTGCGGTGGCACCCCGTCCACGGGGCGAAGGACACGCTCGCCGAGCTCGTCGACGGCATCCGCGCGGGCGCGGGGACGTCGTCGCCGCCGCTGGTGCCCCGCTGACCCGTCGAGCATGTGGTCCTGGCTCGTCCCACCACCGGGACGCTCCAGGACCACATGCTCGCGCGGACGGTCAGCTCTCGAGCGTGGCGTCCAGCGTGATCGTCGGGACGCTCGCGAGCGCCTTCGAGACGGGGCACGTGGCCTTGGCCTGCTCCGCCGCCTCCCGGAAGCCCGCCTCGTCGATGCCCTCGACCTCGCCCCGGACGGTCAGCGCGATCTGCGGGATCTGGAAGCCGCCGGCCGGGTCCGGCGCGAGCGTGACCTCCGCCGTGACCTCGAGGGAGACGGGCGTCGCGCCCGCCTCGCCGAGCAGCGCCGAGAACTGCATCGCGTAGCACGACGAGTGCGCGGCCGCGATGAGCTCCTCGGGGCTCGTGACGCCGCCCGCGTCGTCGGCGGCGCGGCGCGGGAAGGACACGTCGTACGTCCCGACCTTCGAGCTCGTGAGCTCGACCTGGCCCTGGCCGTCCTGGAGGCCGCCGTTCCAGGCGGTGCGTGCGATACGGGTGGGCATGCGAGATCTCCTTCGACGTCGTGGGTCCGGGAACGACCCGGTGGGTCGACCGTATCCCGCCGCACCAGGCCCCGCCGGGGCGGGATGCGTGAGGCCTGCGTCACGCGACGCCGTCAGCCGAGCGTGCCCGCCGGGCGGTAGACGACGGAGGACGCCTTGTTGTCGAACGAGCCGAGCGTCGCGCAGTGCGGCGTGCAGTTCTTCTTCGTCCCGCCGTAGCTGTAGGAGTCGTAGAGCGTCACCCAGCACCCGGCGTACGTCGTGGCCGACGACACGACGTTGTTCATGAGGAGGTTCGCCAGGTTGGGGAACCCGTACGTCGAGCCCGTGTAGCACCCGTTGGTGCCCGAACCGTAGAGCACCTTGGACGCGCCCTTGTAGCTCGCGTCGCGCCACAGCACCCCGAGCACGAGCGAGCTCGCCGCGGCCGCCGCGACCCGCTCGGCACCCGCGGTGCGCGGCGCCGCCGCGGCCGCGTTGAGCTCGGTGACGAGCCCCTCGACGTCGGCCCGGGTGGCTTCGGCGAGACGCGACGCCGCGACGTCGGAGCCCGAGACGAACTCGAGCGCCTCGGCGAGCGAGGCGAAGCACGTCTCGGGCGCGGGAGGCAGGGTGTCCGGGTCCTGCCCGGGCAGGAGCGGCTGGGCCTCGACGGCGCAGCTCTCGCCGGTCGAGACGCTCACGTCGCCCGCGGGGGCGACGACGTCCCGCACCCCCGTGACGGCCCGCAGGTCCGGCACGGACGCGAGGGCGGAGCCGGAGCCGACCGCGGTGAGGAGGAGGCCGCTCACGAGCGCGGCGGACAGGACGCGGAGCGAGGTTCTGGTCATGGCTCTCCTTCGGCGTGGCCACGCCCCGGGGAGTCCCCGTGGCCTGACGCGGGAAGGGGACTCCCGCAGGACGGCCGCGTCCTGCGACCCCGCCCGCATCCTAGAGCGCGGGCCGCGGGTTGTCCCCGCACGATCGGCCCGCGGCTGGGCACGGCGGCCGGTCGTTGGTTACCGTGCTCGGGTGGTCCCGGACCCACCAGGGCCGGGCCGCTCGGAAGGACCCATCCACGAACCCTTCGCCGAACCGGCTCTGCCGGGGAGATGAGTGTCGATGAAGCACCGTTCTCTACCCGTGTCATTGACCGCCGCCGCCGCGAGCCTCGCGGTCGTCGCGGCCGCCGCGGCTCCCGCCGCCGCGGACCCGCCGCCCGACCCCGGCAACGCCCTCGGCGCGCGGTCCGGCTCCACCCTCTCGCCCACCGACAAGGTCGCCCCCTCCCTCGCGACGGCGCGAGGCACCGTCACGGCGTTCGTCGAGCTCGACGCGCCGTCCGCCGTCGACCTGGCGGCCGAGGGCGCGAGCCCCGACGCGGTCGAGGCCAACGCCCAGGAGGTCGCGCAGCTCGCGGACGACGTCGTCCCGCAGCAGGCGACCGCCCGGAGCGCGGGCGCGCGCGACCCCCAGCAGGTGTCCGTGACGAGCACGCTCGTCGCGGGCGTCGTCGTCACGGGCGACGCCGACCGCGTGCGCGACCTCGCGCGCGACGACGCGGTCCGCACGGTCTACCGGATCATCCCCAAGAAGCCCGCGAACAAGGGCACCGACGTCTTCACGCGGGCGCTCGAGACGTGGCAGAGCACGGGCCTCACCGGCGAGGGCGTGCGCATCGGGATCATCGACACCGGCATCGACTACACGCACAAGGCGTTCGGCGGCCCCGGCACGCAGGAGGCGTTCGACGAGGCGTACGGCGAGCGCGGCACCGGCCCGGTGCCCGAGGGCACGTACGACGAGCTGAAGTTCCTCGGCGGGTACGACTTCGCCGGGTACGACTACGACGCGAGCGGCACCGTCCCCGGGACGACGCTCGTGCCCACGCCGGACGAGAACCCGATCGACTCGCTCGACTCGGTCGGCTCGGGCCACGGCTCGCACGTCGCCGGCACGACGGCGGCGTACGGCGTCACCGCGGACGGCGAGACGTTCGACGGCGACTACTCGACGCTGACGGACATCTCCGACTGGCAGGTCGGCCCGGGCTCCGCGCCCGAGGCGGGCCTGTACGCGCTCAAGGTGTTCGGCGACCTCGGCGGATCTACCGGCGTCGTCGTGGACGCGCTCGAGTGGGCGGCGGACCCGAACGGCGACGGCGACCTGTCCGACCGTCTCGACATCGTCAACCTCTCCCTCGGCTCGGACGGCTCCCCGGCCGACGACCCGGAGAACCTCTTCATCGACCAGCTCTCGCGCCTCGGCACGCTGTCCGTCATCGCGTCGGGCAACGCGGGCGACGTGACCGACGTCGGCGGCTCGCCCGGCAACGCGCGCTCCGCGCTGACGGTCGCGAACTCGGTCGGCGACACGCAGACGTTCGACGCCGTGCGCGTCGAGGCGCCCGACGAGCTCGCGGGCACCTACCCGGCGCAGAACTCGGTCGACTACGCGGGCGGCTCGGACGTGACCGCCCCGGTCGCGTTCGTCGCGGACGACTTCTCCGGCTGCCAGGCGTTCACGGCGGCGCAGGCGGCGGCCGTCCAGGGCAAGATCGCCTACCTGTACTGGGACGACAACGACGCGACGCGCGCGTGCGGCAGCGCCGCGCGGTTCAACAACGCGCAGGCCGCGGGCGCGGTCGGCGTGCTGCTGTCCTCCGAGCTGCCGTCGTTCGTCGCGGGCATCGCGGGCAACGCCGGGATCCCCGGCGCGCAGCTCACGGGCGCGAGCCACGACACGCTGTACCCGGCGATCGAGGCGGGCGAGGTGACGATGACCATCGGGCCGTCGCTCGCGCTGTCGTCGTTCGTGTCGATCCCGGAGATCGGCGACACGCTCAACAGCGGGTCGTCGCGCGGCGTGCACGGCTCGCTCGGCGTCGCCAAGCCCGACGTCGCTGCCCCCGGCACGGGCATCGCGTCCGTCGCGTCCGGTCACCTCGACGGCGCGAGCATCAAGTCGGGCACGTCGATGGCGACGCCGCACGTCGCGGGCATCGCGGCGCTCGTCAAGGAGGCCCACCCGGGCTGGGCGCCGGCCGAGGTCAAGGCGTCCGTCATGAACACCGCGACGCACGACGTGTTCACCGGGCCGTCGGGCACCGGGACCGCCTACGGCCCCGAGCGCGTGGGCTCCGGCCGCGTGGACGCCGTCGACGCGGCGGCGAACACGACCCTCGCGTACGCGTCGCAGGACTCCGACCAGGTGTCCGTCGCGTTCGGCGTCGTGCCGGTCGGCGCGGACACGGTGACGGTGCGCAAGACCGTCACGGTGCAGAACACGGGCGACACGTCGCGCACGTTCGCGACGAGCTTCGCGCAGTCCAGCACGGCGGGCGGCGCGACCGTCACCGTCACGCCGGCGACGGTGACCGTCCCGGCGGGCCAGCGGCAGGTCGTCACGGTGACGCTCACGGCGGACCCCGCGACGCTCGCCAAGGACCTCGACCCGACGTCCTCGGACGACTCGGGCCTCGGCGTCCCGCGCGACTTCGTGTCCTCCGTCAGCGGGCGCGTCGTGCTCACCCCGACCGACGGCGGCACCGCGCTGCGCGTGCCGGTCCAGGCGTCGCCGAAGCTCGTGAGCGACCTGACGGCCGCTCCCGTCGAGTTCGCCGGGGCGTCGGCCACGGCCGAGCTCGACCTCGAGGGCCGCGGCGTGGACTCGGGCGGGTGGACGTCGATCGTCGCGCCGTTCGAGCTCAAGACGACGAGCCCGCGCCTCGAGGCGGACGCCGCGGTCGGCGCGTCGCCCACGGCGATCGCGGCGGCCGACGTGCGCGCGGTCGGGTTCGCGTCCACCGCGCCGCAGGAGGCCGCGGCCGGGGGCGACCCCGCCGACGGCGTCATCGGCATCGGCGTCGCGATGGACGGGGAGTGGGCGAGCCTCGGCTCGGTCTCGATCCCGGCGGTCGAGGTCGACGTCGACTCCGACGGCTCGGCCGACTTCGAGGTCGCGGCCCTCAAGTACAGCAGCGAGACGGACCTGACCCTCGCGGCGACGTTCACCCTCAAGGACTGGACGGCGCCCGACGGCACCGAGTACGAGGCGGGCGACAACGTCGACCTCCAGCCGATCAACTCCGTGTGGGGCGACGTGGACACCTCGGTGTTCGACAACAACGTCGTCGTCATCCCGGTGGGCATCGGCTCGCTCGGCATCGAGGAGGGCGACGTCCCGACGTTCCAGGTCCTCACGTACTCGCCGTACTCGCAGTCGGCCGACCAGCTCGTGGACGCGAGCGAGACCTTCACGGCCGACCCGTACGACCCGGACTACTGGTTCGAGGGCGGCGGCCAGCTGCTGTACGTCGGCGCGGACGACGCCCCGCTGACCGTCCACCGGTCCGAGGCCGCGGCGGAGGCGGGCAGCGGGAAGCTCCTGCTGCTGCACCTGCACAACGCGACGCCGACGAAGCGCTGGCAGACCGTGGACGTCACGTCGTCCGGCGCCGTCGTCACCGCGACGGTCACGGCCGAGGCGCGCTGCCTCGGCAACAAGGCCCACGTCGCGGTGCGCGTGCTCAACGAGTCCGGCGCCAAGGCCGACGTCGTGGTCACCACGCCGTACGGCGACAAGACGTTCCCGAACGTCAAGGACGGCAAGAACGCCTACCAGTCCTTCTCGTCGCGCGCCGCGTCGTTCGACGCGGGCTCGGTGACCGCCACTCTCACCGCCGAGATCGACGGCGAGGAGGTCACGACGACCTACGACGCCGACTACGAGGCGCTGAGCTGCTCGTGACGGCCGTCTGAGCAACGGCCACGACGGCGCCCGGTCCGCACGGACCGGGCGCCGTCGTGCGTCCCGGCACCGGCGCTCGCCGCGCGCTCCGCGCGAGAGGCTCCTAGCCTGGGCTGGTCTCGTCCCGACCCGCGCGCGAAGGCAGGGGGCCCGCATGCCCGGACACCGCAGGCACCGGAGCGTCCTCACCGGGCGCTTCTCGAAGGACGCCGACCACGACTTCGAGATCCGCACCGTCCTCGGCGGCGCCGCGAGCGGCGCGGCGGATGTCGGCGAGGTCCTGGCGGCCGTGGCCGACGTCGGCACCGACCACCGCACGTGGTTCCGCGCGTGGGACGCCCTCGGCGACCGTGTCGCCGCCACCGGGGAGGCGTGCGCGGCGCGCGGGCACCGCGTGAGCGCCGCGTCGGCGTACCTGCGCGCGTCGGCGTACCTCGCGGTCGCCGTGAACGCCGTCGCCGGGCTCGACGACGACGCCGTGCTCGTGCCGACGTTCCGCAAGCACCGCGCGGCCTGGGACCGCTGGGTCGACCTCGTGGACCTCGACGTCGAGCGCGTCGCGCTCCCCTACGAGGGCACCACGCTCCCGGGGTACTTCTTCCGCGCCCCGGGCGACGGCGGGGCACGGCGGCCCGTGGTCGTCGCCGTCAACGGGTCGGACGGGTCGCTCACGTCGCTGTGGCCGGCGTGCGTCGCGGGCGCGCTGCGACGCGGCTACCACGCGCTCGCGTTCGACGGGCCCGGTCAGCAGTCGATGCTCTTCGAGCAGGGGGTCCCGTTCCGCCCGGACTTCGAGGCCGTCCTCACACCGGTGCTCGACGCCGTCGTGGCGCGCCCCGACGTCGACCCCGACCGCGTCGCGGTGTACGGGATCAGCCAGGCCGGGTACTGGGTCACGCGCGCGCTCGCGTTCGAGCACCGGCCCGCGGCGGCCGTCGTCGACCCGGGCGTCGTCGACGTCGCCGCCTCGTGGGAGCGCGAGCTGCCGAAGAGCCTGCTCGCGCACCTCGACGCGGGCGACGACCACGCGTTCGACCGCGACATGGAGCTCGGCCTGCGCCTGTCGAAGGACGCGGCGCGCACGTGGCGGTTCCGCGCGCGCCCTTACGGCGACGTCGGCGGGTACGCCGCGACGCTGCGCGAGGTGCGCCGCTACGACGTCGCGGACGTCGCGGGCCGGGTCACGACCCCGCTGCTCGTCACGAGCCCCGAGGACGAGCAGTTCTGGCCCGGCCAGTCCGAGCGCCTCGCCGGCCTCGTGCCGGGCGCGACGCTCGTGACGTTCAGCGACGCCGAGGGCGCGAGCGGGCACTGCGAGCCGCTCGCGCGGGCCCTCGTCGAGCAGCGGATGTTCGACTGGCTCGACGAGCGCCTCGCGCCGTAGCGCGCGGGCCGCGACCGGCCCGCGCGCCCGCCGTCAGACCCGGGCGCCGAGCCCCTGCAGCTCCAGCACGAGGCCCTTGACCGCCGCCGCCGGGACCTGACCCGCGCCGCTCTCCACGACGCCCGCGACCGACGCGGGCACCTCCGCGTCGGAGCACAGCACGAGCGGGGTGTCGGCCGCGGAGTCGGGCAGCCGCCCGTGCGACCCCTTCACGTACGACGCGTCGAGCGGCACCGTGCTCATCGCGTACCGCAGGCCCACCTTCTTCTTCACGAGGTTGAGGCCGGCCTTCGCCTTGGCGAGCCGGTCCGCCGGGTCGAAGAACAGCTCGGCGGGGTCGTAGCCCGGCTTGCGGTGGATGTCGACGCCGCGCGCGTACTCGGGCGCGCGGTCGTCGTCGAGCCAGAAGTAGTACGTGAACCACGCCCCCGGCTCCGCCACGACGACGAGGTCGCCCGACCGCTCGTGGTCGAGCCCGTAGCGGGCCTGCGCCTCGCGGTCGAGCACCTCGTCCACGCCCGGGACGCCGCGCAGGAGGTCCGCGACGCGCCGCTGCAGCGCCGGGTCCTGCTGGTCCCCCAGGTAGACGTGCGCGACCTGGTGGTCCGCCACGGCGAACGCGCGCGACGTCCACGGGTCGAGCTGCTCCTTGCCGTCCTGCACGTAGACCTCGAGCAGGCCCTCGCGGCGCAGGATGCGGTTGAGGTGCACGGGCCGGTCGACGTCCGCGATGCCGTACTCCGAGACCACGAGGACGGTCACGCCCTGGTTCGCCGCGTCGTCGAGCAGCGGCGCGAGGGTCGCGTCGAGCTCGGCCGCGGCCGCGTCCGCCTGCGGCGCGTTCGGGCCGAACCGCTGCAGGTCGTAGTCGAGGTGCGGGACGTACGCCATCGTCAGGTCGGGCGCGTGCGTGCGCAGCACGTGGCGCGTCGCGTCGACGATCCAGCGCGACGAGCTGATGTCCGCCGTCGGGCCCCAGTACGTGAACAGCGGGAACTCGCCGAACCGGCCGACGAGGTCGTCGTGGAGCGCCGGCGGGCGCACGTACGCGTCCGGCGACTTGCGCCCGTCCGCGTGGTAGATCGGGCGCGGCGTGACCGTGACGTCCGTCGTCATGCCCATCGCGTACCACCAGCAGACGTTCGCCGACGAGTACTCGCGCCGCGCGCGGCGCGCGGTCTCCCACAGCTTCTCGCCCTCGACGAGCCGGTTGTGCTGACGCCACAGGTAGACGTCGCCGAGCTCGCGGAAGTACCACCCGTTGCCGACGATCCCGTGCTCGGCGGGGCTGAGCCCCGTGAGCATCGTCGACTGGACGCTGCACGTCACGGCGGGCAGCACCGTCGCGAGCTCGGCCTGCCAGCCGCTCGCGGCGAGCTGGCGCAGGCGCGGCATGTGCGCGAGCGCGGTCGACGTGAGCCCGACGACGTCGAGCAGCAGCACGGGCTTCATGCGGTCCTCCTGGTGGTCTGGCTCTCGTGCCCGGTGGGCAGGTGGGTCGTCGCCCAGCGCAGCTCCGCCGCGATGCCGGCGACGAGCGAGTCGGTCGCGGCACCCTCGGGCAGCACGGCCCACGTGTACGTCTCGACGTCGAGGTGCGCCTCGTCGCCGTGCGGTGCCGCGAGGACGGCGTCGACCGCGTCGCGCAGCACGTCGGTCGTCGCCGCGAGCGGCGCGGCGGGCTCGTGGTGCAGCGGCACGTGGAAGTGCACGCGCCACGGCCCCGCCGCGGGCAGCGCGCCGCCGAGCGCGTCCGGCAGGTCGTCCGCGGGCAGCGGGTCGCCCGACGCCGTGAGCTCGCGCACCTGGTGGATGTAGCGCTTCTCGGCGAACGCGCCGACGGCGGCGCGCGCGGCCGGGTCGAGCGGGTCCTCGACGTGCAGCGCCGCCGACGCCTGGACCTTGACGACGCGCAGGCCCGCGTCGGTGATGCGGCGCACCGTCGCGGCCGTCCCCGCGCGGCGGTCCGCGAAGGACACGGCGAGGTGGCACGTGTCGAGGCACACGCCCACGTGCTCGGGGTCGATCCGCCGCTCGTCCGGCACGTCCGGCCCGGTGCGCGCCGCGAGCCAGCCCACGACGTCGTCGACCGTGTCGAGCACGCAGCCGGGCTCCGGCTCGACCGCGACCCGCACGACCTTCCCCGTGCGCTCGCGCAGGTCCCGCAGCCCCGCGCCGAGCGCGGCGAACGCGCGCGTCGCGGCCTCGTCCTCCGCGGGCGACCACGGCTCGCGCCACGCGAGCGGGAGGGTCGAGATCGAGCCCGCGACGCCGTCGGGCAGGAGGTCGGCCAGGACCTCGGCGCACTCGAGCGTGTACGCGAGCCGCTCGGGCTGCGCCCACGTGGGCGTGTACACGTCGAGCTTGACGACGTCCGCGTGGAACCCGCCGTAGGGGAACGCGTTGAGCGTGTGGACCTGCAGGCCCCGCTCGTCGAGCACGGCGCGCAGCCACGCCCGGTCCGCGGGCGACCCGGCGAGCCGGTGCGCGAGCGTCGCGGGCATCCACAGCCCCACGCCGAGGACGTCGAGTCCCGCCGCCTCGCGGACGGGGCCCGCGTACGTGACGAGCTGGTCGACGACCCCGTCGAGGTCCTCGGCCGGGTGGACGTTGGTGCAGTACGAGAGCAGCACGATGGGAGCCCGCCCGCCTACGCGCGCACGCCGCGCAGCACGGAGGAGCCCTCGAACTCGACCCCCGGCGTCGGCAGGTCGCCCTCGACGAACCCCGGCACCGGGTCGAGCACGAGGTTGCCGGACTGGCCGTAGAACTCGACGGGGTTGCGCCACAGCACCTTGTCCACGTCGTCGTCGGTGAACCCGGCCGCGAGCATCGCGCGCCCCGTCTTGAGGGTCTTGAGCGGGTCGGAGCGGCCCCAGTCCGCCGCGGAGTTGACGATCATCCGGTCCGTGCCGTGCTCCTGGAGGATCGCGACCATGCGGTCCTCGTCCATCTTCGTGTCCGGGTAGATGGAGAACCCGGCCCACGCCCCGGCGTCGAGCACGAGCGTCACGTTCGTCTCGTTGAGGTGGTCGACGAGCACGTGCTCGGACGGCACCCCGGACTCGCGCACGACGTCGAGCGTGCGGCGCGTCCCGGCGAGCTTGTCGCGGTGCGGGGTGTGCACGAGCACCGGGAGGTCCACGTCGCGCGCCATCTGGAGCTGGCGCGCGAACACCTCGTCCTCCTCGGGCGTCATCGAGTCGTACCCGACCTCGCCGACCGCGACGACGCCGTCCTTGAGCAGGTAGCGCGGGATCTCGTCGAGCACCTCGCGGCAGCGCGCGTCGTTCGCCTCCTTCGGGTTGAGCGCGATCGTCGCGTGGTGCCGGATGCCGAACTGCGCCGCCCGGAACCGCTCCCAGCCCAGCAGGGAGTCGAAGTAGTCGAGGAACGACCCCACGTTCGTGCGCGGCTGGCCGAGCCAGAACGCCGGCTCGACGAGCGCGCGCACGCCCGCGGCGTACAGCGCCTCGTAGTCGTCCGTGGTCCGACTGGTCATGTGGATGTGGGGGTCGAAGATGCGCATCAGGCGGTCCTCCCGGTGGTGACGTCAGGGGCGAGGCGGGCGACGTCGTCGGGCACGACGCGGCCCGCGGCGCGGCGCTCCGCGGCGAAGTCGCGCGCCATGCGCGCGAGCTCGTCGTCCGCGCGGTCGTCGAGCCCGGCGACGGCGTCGAGGCTCACGCCCATGAACACGAGCTTGAGCACCGCGTGACGCCACGCGTGCTGGTCGAGGTGCGCGGCCGCGAACGGCCCGACGGCCGCCGCGACGAGGCTCTGGTCGTTGGTGCGCAGCGCGTCGGCCGCGAGGTCGCGCCCGACCGCCACGACGGACGTCGCCCCCTCGCCCGCGAGCGAGCCGCGCTCGGCGAGCGCGTCGAGGCCGCGCAGCACGCCGCGCCGCTCGGCGGTGTCGCCGTGCTGGTAGAGGTCCGCGAGACGCGCGCCGAGCGCCGCGTCGCCGTCGGCGCCCAGGGCGTCGGCGAGCGCGACGACGAGTGCGGCCCGCGCCGCGTCGTCGACCGTCCCGTGGACGATCCCGGCAGGGTCGACGTCCGGGCGCAGCGGCGCGCGCCCGACCTTGCGGCCGGCGAGCGCGAACGCGCGCGACACGGACGCCGGGTCCTGCCCGACGGCGGCACGCGCCTCGGCGAGCCAGCGCTCGCCGTCGCTCGTGGCCCCGTCCGCCGGGCGGGCGTCGGGGCGGGTGGTCTCGGTCATGGCACCTCCTGGGGGTGGTGGGGGCGGTCGTCCCAGGCGCGCTGCAGCGCTGTCATGCTGCGGTGCGCGAGCCCCGGGGCGTCGTAGGAGTGGCGGGGCAGCTCGACGGCCGCGACGCCCGTGTACCCGACGTCGGCGAGCGTCGCGAGCACGAGCGGCAGGTCGATCCCGCCCTCGCCGAACGGGCGGTGCTCGTGATGCGTGCGCGGCATGTCGTCGAGCTGCACGTTCGCGAGGTACGGCGCCGCGGCGCGCAGCGCGCCGACCACGCCGTCCGGCTCGACGACGAGGCAGTGCCCCACGTCGACCGTGATCCCGAGCTCGGCAGGACCGCCGAGCTCGTCGCGCAGGCGCAGCGCGTCGCCGACCGTCTCGACGAGCATCCCCGGCTCGGGCTCCAGCGAGATCCGGACGCCGAGCGCGCGGGCCTCCTCGACGAGCTCGGGCAGGCGGTCGCGCAGGAGCGCCCAGCCCTCTTCGGGCGACGTGCCCTCGGGCAGCACGCCCGAGAAGAACGAGACGCACTCCGCGTCGAGCGCCGCGGCGATCTCGATCGCGCGCCGCAGGAACCGCATCCGCGCGTCCGCCTCCGCGTCCACGAGGGTCGGACGGTGCTTGCGGTACGGGTCGAGGAGGAACCGGGTGCCCGTCTCGACGACGACCCGCATCCCGGCGCCGCCGTGCAGCGTCCCGAGGCGTGCGCGCAGCGCGTCCACGTGCTCGCCCCACCCCTCGACGAACGGGTCGAGGTGGGGGAAGCCGAGCGTGAGCGCGACCGCGCCGTAGCCCTCGTGGTCGAGCACGTCGAGCGCGACGTCGAGCGGGTGGTCCGTGAAGCCGTTGGTGCCGTACCCGAGCGTGAACGGCATCGCGCCGCCGGCCCCCGCGCTCACGTCTCGCTCATCTCGGCCCGCCCCGGACGGCGGCCGGCACGGCGCAGCAGCCGCCCCGCGACCTCGACACCCGCGAGCGCCGCGACCGACACCAGGCTGCCGCCGCGCGCGGCCCACGCCGCCTGCAGCGGGACCATCGCCCGGATCCCGGCCTTCGTGGCCGCGAACGCGTTGCCCGCGGACGGCGTGATCGCGGCGTCGACCTGCCGGGGCAGGGCCGTCGCGACGTACGCCGCCGCGGCGGCGAGGCCCGCCACCGCCGTCGCGACGCCCGGGCCGCCTCCGGCGCTCGCGCGCCCGCGGCGCAGCGCTCCCGCGCCGACGACGGCGCCACCCACCGCGGTCGCGGCGGCGACGCCCGTGGCGAGCGACGACGTCGTGCCGTGCACCTCGCCGCGCGACACGAGCGTCACGCCCGCGGTGTGCACCGCGAGCCCCGCCGCCGCGGGCAGCGCGGCCCGCAGCCGGCCGACGCCGGCTCCCATGAGCACGTCGAGCCCGCGGCACGCCGCCATGACGACGGGACCGGCCGCGTGCTCCTTGGCGACCGTGTCGTACGTCCACACGCTCGCGGCGAGCGGCACGGCCACCGCGAGGGCGCGCGCGCCCCCGCCCGCCGCGGCGAGCCCCACCCCGGCGGCCGTGAGCCCGACCGCGACCTGGAGCGCGCGCTGCTCGGTGACGCGCCCCGACGGGATCGGCCGCTCGGGCCGCTCCACCGCGTCGAGGTCCCGGTCCGCGTAGTCGTTGAGCGCCATGCCGCCCGCGTAGAGGCACGCCGACGCCAACGGCAGCAGCGCACGGCGCGGCGTGACCCGGTGACCGGCGGCGGCGGCGCCCGCAAGGGTGTCACCGACCACCGAGAGGACCGCGGGAGCGCGGACGAGGTCCAGGTGGTCGCGGAGCGTGCCCGTCATGGCCGCTCGGTCGCGGCGGACGCGACGCGGGCGCTCGCCTCGCGGACCCAGTCGGCGAGCGCGACGGTCTGCGCGGCGAAGTCGTGCACGTCGCTCCCCCACGGGTCCTTGAAGAAGAACCCGAGCTCCGCGACCGGGCCCGCGCAGCCTGCGGCGTCGGCGAGCGCGAGGAGGCGGGCGAGGTCGAGCACGAGCGGGGCGGCGAGCATCGAGTCGTAGGCCGACCACGTCGTCTGGAGCGTGAGGCGCGAGCCGAGGAAGCCCTCGACGTGCACGTGGTCCCACGCGACCTTGATGTCGCCGAGGTCCGGCACGTTGTCGATGTGCAGGGGCGTGACGTCGCTGCCCGTGAGGTCCTGCAGCCCGCGCGACTTCGACGCGAGCTTGCTCTGCACGGCCTCCGGGTCGGCGAGGGTCGCGCCGTCGCCGCCGCCGAGCAGGTTCGCGCCCGCCCACGACAGCACGCGCAGGCCGCGGGCCGCGAACGCGGGAGCCAGGATCGTGCGCAGCCACGTCTGGCCCGTCTTGCCGTCCTGGCCCGCGACGGGCACGCCGCGCTCCGCGGCGAGCTCGAGGAGCGCCGGCACGTGCATGCTCGCGGACGGCGTGAACTCGGCGAACGGGGCGCCCGCGAGGAGCGCGGCGTACGCCGTCACGGAGCTCGGCGGGAGCACGGCGCGGTCCGGGTCCGCGAGCGCCGCCCGCAGGAGGCCGAGGTCGGAGAGCTCCGGCGCGGGCTCGGGCAGCGGCTCCGTCGAGACGAGGTCCACGACGACGACGCGCGCGAGACCGTGGCGCTCGCGGAAGTCCACGATGTCCTGCGCGAGCCGCTCCGCGGCCGCCTGCTGCGACTCGCGCGGCGACCCCTCGGCCGGGTGCGCGGTGTAGCCCGGGCGCACCTCGGCGTCCGCGCGCTCGAGCGCGGCGTGCGCGGTGGTGAGCAGGCGCGGCGCGATCATCCCGGCCTCGACGAGCAGCTCGGCGCGCTTGACCATCGAGACGTCGGAGATGTCGTGGCCCCCCACGACGAGGTCGCCGAACGCCGGGAGCGGTGCGGACGCGAACGGCTCGGACACCGTGACGCACCCCGTCGGCGCCGCACGCCCGTCGGCGATGGCGGCGAGCCCGAGCGTCGCGGTGGTCGCGACCGAGCCGCGGGCGCCGACGAGCCAGAGCCCCGTGCGCGCGTCGGGGGCCGGACGGTCTGACGAGCCGTCAGAGGCGAAGTGGTGCATCGTTGCTCCCGTTCCGACGGCGGACGCCGGGGCGCCGCCGATACGACGACGATGGCCTCCCTGCCACCGCCGGACCGCGCACCCGGGAGAGGGCATGTGAACGCTCTCCGACCCGGTGGCGCCCGGTCTGCTGCGACCCTAGTCACACTTTTGTCGAGGGTCAATCAAAAGCACGCCTACTTTCGCGACCCACGACACTTGCAGACTGCAAAAGACCAGCGCACGCCCGGATCAGCCTACGTCCGCGCCCGAACGTGGCTCGCGCTACTGCCGAGGCGGCCCCACGACACGCGGCGTGCAGGCACGGACGACCACGGGGACGCCGACACCCACGCCCCGACACAGGCGACGCGACGACGAGGCGGCGGGGAGGCACGACGACCACGAGGACGCCGACACCCACGCCCCGACACAGGCGACGCGACGACGAGGCGGCGGGGAGGCACGACGACCACGAGGACGCCGACACCCACGCCCCGACACAGGCGACGCGACGACGAGGCGGCGGGGAGGCACGACGACCACGAGGACGCCGACACCCACGCCCCGACACAGGCGACGCGACGACGAGGCGGCGGGGAGGGACGACGACGCCGGGTCGTGGTGGGTCTGGCGGGAGCCCGCGAGGGACGAGCGGGCGGATGGAAGACCCGGCGTCGTCGTCCCGGACCGCTGCCGGAAGGCGACCGCTCGTTCCCCGACGACGGCCGACGAACCGCGTGACGCTCAGCCGGCAGGCGCGAAGTCGAGCTGCTCGTCGACGACCGCGACGACGGACCACGCGTTGCCCTCAGCGTCCGACAGCTCGTACGCGGGCAGCAGCACCGCCGCGCCGTCGGGCTGGTACTGGACGGCGAGGCCGAGCCGCGCGTCGGTGATCGTCACGTCGGTGACGGGCCACGCGAAGCGTGCGCCCTCGCCGAGCGTGGGCGGCACGGTGGGCTCCTCGGGCTCGACGGCCATCTGCTCGAGCGTGCTCTCGCGCGCCCACGCGATCATGCCCCCGCCGCCGAACCGCGGGTCGCCGAGCCGCTCGACGGCCTCGGCGGGGCTCACGACGTCGTAGGTGCCGATCTCGACGCGCGGGGCGAGGGCCCCGTAGAGCGAGGCGAGGCCGGCGCCGGAGAAGGTCGCGCTCCACTGCGTGCCGGTGCGCTGCCCGTCGACGACCTCGTGCGCGGTGACGGTGGTGGCGCGCGGAGCCTCGACGTCGGGGGCCTGCTCGTCGGCGACGACCTCGTACCCGGCGGGGTCGAGGCCGAGCGTGGCGAGCACGTCGCGGAGCTGCTCGACGGCGTCCGCGCCGCTCGGCGGGGCGCCGTGGTCGGCCTCCTCGCACACGCCGGGCTCGACGCTCTCGCCCCCGCCGTCGCCGTCCGCCGGCGCGGGCGACACGACGACGCAGCCCCACGGGTCCTTGGTCGGGTCGTTGAAGCTGACGCTCGCGAGGCCGTCGGGCTGGAGCGAGACCGTGGGCCCGGTCCAGTCGGCCGACCCGGCGGAGAGCGACCCGTAGTCCTCGCGCACCTCGCCGTCGACGCCGAGGGCGTCCGCGACGCGGAGCAGCGTCTCGGGCGCGAACACGCCGGCCGCGTCGTAGGCCCAGGCCGACGCGCTCGCACCCTCGGTGGGGAGCCCGTCCTGGTGGAACACGGTACGGCCGCCCCAGTACCCGGGGTAGGCGACGTCGGCCGCCGACCGTGCGTCACCCGCGAAGCTCTCCGCCCCGGCACCGTCCGCCGCGGCGGGCGCGTCCGCGGTGCCGAGCTGGATGGGCGCGCGCGCCGTGAGCTCCGACGTGTCCCCCGCGGGCGAGGCTCCGACGGCGCCGGCGCCGAGCGCGTACCCGCCGGCACCGACGACGAGCACGCCCGCGACGGCGGCGGCGACCTGGAGCGGCGCGCGGCGACGGCGGCGCGCGCGGCGCTCGGCGAGCTCGTCGACCGGTGCACCAGAGGGTACGCCGGTGTCGGCGGGCGGGGACGCCGGTGCGCCGGGGGTCGCCGTCGCGCCGGCGAACGCCTCGGGGACGCGCGTGCGGACAGCGGCCTCCAGGGCCTCGGTGTCCGGGTCGAGGCCCGCCGCGGGGTCGGCGGCGCGCAGCCGCTCGAGGGCCGCGTCGTCGGGCTGCTCGGGGGTGTGGGTGGTCATCTCGCCCTCCAGGTACCGCAGGGGCCGCGCCGCGGGCGCGGCCGGTCGGGTCTACCCCTGTTGTGTGCTCAGGCGCCCTGCTCTTGCGCGACCGAGGCCTGCTCGGCCCACGCGGCGCGCAGGCGCGACCGCGCGCGGGACAGCGCGGCGTCCGCGCCGCCGCGCGACGTGCCGAGCACGGCGGCGAGGTCGTCTCCCCCGAGTCCCTCCCACGCGTGCAGGAGCAGGATCCGCCGGTCGCGGTCCGACAGCCCGGCGAGCGCGCGCCGCACCTCGTCGTCCTGCACGACGACGTGCTCGACGTCGGCGCCGTCGTCCGGCTGCTCGGGCAGCTCGGCGACGGGCACGGCGCGGGCCTTGCGCCGGTGGTTGGCGAGCACGAACCCGGCGGTGCGGTAGAGCCACGGGAGCTCGGCGCCGTCGGGCACGTCGTCGCGGCGGCGCCACGCGGTCGCGAGGACCTCGGCGGTGAGGTCCTCGGCGTCGGGTCCGACGGCGCCGGCCGCGCTCGGCAGGCGGCGGCGGAAGTAGCGGTGCACGGGCGTCGCGTGCGCGGCGAAGAGCGCGGCGAACCAGGCCTCGTCGTGGACGGCGGCGTCGGTGCCCTCGTCGGTCGTCACGGCGGCTCCTCGTCGGCGGGGCGGGCTGTCAACCGCTCTGTGTCGCGGGGACCGGATTCCTTGCACGGTGGGTCCGGCGGCCGAAAGTCACCCGCGACGGCACTGATCCTGCCACCTGCGGACACCTACGCTGTGGGCATGACGACGGAGAGGACGGACCTGCCGCCGCGCCACACGGGCCGTCGTCGGCGTCGGCACTGGGCGTCGTGGCTGGGCTGGGGGCTGATCGGGCTCGCGGTGCTCGTCGTCGTCGGCGTCGCGCTGCTCGCGCGGGACGCGCTCGCCGCCCGCGACGCCCTCACGCGCGCGCTCGACGAGGTGCCCGCGGCGGAGGACGCGCTGCGCGCGGGCGACACCGAGGCGGCGGACGCCGCCCTCGCCCGGGTCCAGCCCCTCACCGCGCAGGCGCGGGCGAGCACGGACGGCCCGCTGTGGTCGCTCGCCGCGCACCTGCCCGTCTACGGGCAGGACGTGCGGGCGTTCTCCGCGGCGGCCGCGACCGTGGACGACCTCGCGGCCGTCGTCCTGCCGTCGCTCACGCAGGCGCTCGGCGCGGTGGAGGGCGACAGCCTCACGGTGACGTCCGAGGGCGTGGACCTCGGCCCGCTCGTCGAGGCGGCGCCGTCGATGGCGCGCGCCGCGGACGCGTTCGACGACATCGACGACCGCCTGGCCGCCGTCGACCCGGACGCCCTGCACGCGGAGATCGCCGAGCCGTACGCGACGCTCGTCGCACGCACGGACGACCTGCGGCCCGTGGTGCGCACGGCGGACCGCATCACGGCGCTCGGCCCGGCCATGCTCGGCGCCGAGGGCCCGCGTCGGTACCTCGTGGTCGCCCTCAACAGCGCCGAGCTCCGCGCGGGCGGCGGCATCCCCGGCGCGCTCGCCGTGGTCACGACGGACGGCGGCCGCGTCACGCTGGAGCGGCAGGCCTCGACGGGGGACGTGCCGCCGTTCGCCGAGGACGTGCTCCCCCTCGATCCCGGGGTCGAGGCGCTCTTCAGCGACCGCGTCGCCCGGTACGTGCAGGACACCCCGCTCACCCCGGACTTCCCGACGACGGCGCGTCTCACCGCGGCGATGTGGGAGGACGTGCAGGGTGAGGCGCTCGACGGCGTGGTCGCGACCGACCCCGTCGCGCTCTCGTACCTCCTCGAGGCCACCGGACCGCTCGACGTCCCCGCCGGCTCCGGGAGCGTGACCCTCGACGCGGGCAACGTGGTCCAGGTCCTGCTGTCGGACTCCTACGCGCAGCTCGAGGCCGGCCCGGAGACCGACGCGTTCTTCGCCGCGGTCGCCGCGCGCGTCCTCGGCACCTTCCTCGCGGGCGGCGCCGACCCGACGGTCGCGCGCGACGCGCTCGTGCGCGCCGCCTCGGAGCACCGGGTGCTCGTGTGGTCCGCGCACGAGCAGGAGCAGGAGCGCCTGGCGGGCACAGTGCTCGCGGGCGACCTCGACACGGGCGAGCGCGCGGCGTCGTCGGTCGGCGTGTTCCTCAACGACGCGACCGGCGGCAAGATGAGCTACTACCTCGACACCGACGTCCGCCTCACGGGCTCGGTGTGCACCGACGGCGGCCGCGTCGACTCGTTCCGCGCGACGCTCACCTCGACCGCGCCCGCCGACGCCGCGTCGAGCCTGCCGTGGTACGTCACGGGCGGCGGGATCTCCGGCGTCGAGCCGGGGGACGTGCGGACGGTCGTGGTGCTGTACCCGCCGCGCGGCGGTGAGGTCGGCACGGTCCGCGTCGGCGGTGCGCCGACGGGGGCGCTCGTCGCGGACGTCTTCGGCCGTCGCGCCGCGTCGCTCCCCGTCACGCTCGGGCCCGGGCAGACCACCGAGGTCGCCTTCACCGTGACGTCCACGTCGCCCGCGCCCGCGGTGCCGGGGGCGGCCGGGACGATCGACCTGTGGACCACCCCGACGGTCTCCGCGCCGGGTCTCGAGGTGGTCCCGGTGGCCGCGTGCGGATGACCGGGGCACCGGTATTCGAGCACCGCGATATCACATCCCGATAACGATGGCGCGGTGGCGCGCAATTCACCCGGACGACCGTCCAACTCGGCCCTGATCCTCGCTACTCTGGCGGCAGTCGCTCGGCCCGTGCCACCGGCCCGTCCTGCGCCCGGTGCATCACGGACCGCACTCCGGTCTCCCTCCTGATCGGAACTCCACACTCCAGAACCGAGACGGGTGAACAAGCCATGCGTACGTCGAAGGGTCATCGCACCACGGGACGGGCGGTGCTCGTCGGAGCGCTCACGGCCGCGGCCGCGCTCCTGACCGTCCCCGTCGTCGCCACCTCCGCCAGCGCCGACGACGAGACCGAGACCTACGTCCCGGAGATCACCGTCGCCTCGCCGGTGTGCGACGGCGACGTCCCCTACCTGGACTACGTCTTCGAGCTCCCGGAGGGCTACGAGAACGACGAGGAGAACCCCCTCTCGATCACGTGGGTCAACCCCGACGGCGACGACGTCGTCCAGTCCGGCCTCCCGCTCGCGGGCCGCGTCCTGTGGCCCGGCGCCGAGGTCGACGACCAGGGCAACCCGGTCGACTGGCCCGGCTGGAGCCTCGTAGACGGCGAGTGGGTCGTCGGCGACGAGTTCGACTGGGTCCGCGAGGGCGTGACCGTGGTGTTCGAGGTGAACCCGTCGGCCGAGACCGTCGTGGCCTACCCGCCGTCGTCCCCGGACTGCGCGACGAACCCGCCGGGCGGCGAGCCGACCATCAAGGTCGACGTGCTCACGCCCGTCTGCGTCGAGGGCGTGTCCTACCTCGACTACGGCGTCTCCGTGACCGGCACGCCCAACACGACCGCCACGCTCACGTGGCACAACCCTGACGGCGAGGACGAGGTCATGACCGACCTCCCGCTGTCCGGGCGCGTGCTGTGGCCGGGGGCCTACCCCGAGCGGTTCGTCGACCTGCCGGCCGACGAGGGCTGGGAGCTCGTCAACAACATGTGGATCAACACCGCGACCCACGGCTGGGCCACGGGGACGGTGGACGTCACGTTCGCCGTGAACCCGGAGGTCACCGTGCCGGTGACGTACCCGCAGGACACGAGCAACTGCTTCCCCGGCACGACGCCGGTCGACAACCCCGTCGCAGGGAGCCAGAACCCGTCGCTCGCGTCGACGGGCGCGACGGTCGGGCTGTACGCGGCGATCGCCGCCGGCCTCGCGGTCGTCGGCGCGGCGATCGTGCTGCTGACGCGGCGCACGCGCAAGAGCTGACCTCCCGCCCGGTGGCACCGGGCGCACGACGAAGGCCTCGCACCCCGGAGGGTGCGAGGCCTTCGTGCTGCGTGCGGGGTCGGTCAGGCCGACGCCCAGGCGCCCGCGGCGAGGCGCGACCCGAGGCCCTCGAAGGCCCAGCGGTCCACGACGAGGACGGCGCCACCCGGGGCGTCCGGCACGTGCCACTGGAGCTGCTCGACGGTGCGCACCTCGGCGCCGTCCGGGTCGACGCACGAGAGGGTCCAGCGCGCGAGCGTCGCCGGGACGCCGGCGACCTCGACGTCCGACTCGACGGGCTCCCCCACCGCGCGGGCCGCGAGCGCGTCCGCGCCCGGGCACGTGGCGCCGTCGGGAAGGTGCGCCGCGGCCGGGTCGACGCCGTCGAGCGCGGCCCCGGCGAGGATCTCGAAGCTCGGGCACGCCACGTCCTCGGGGCACCCGCCGGCTCGCACCTGCGTGACGCCGTCGGCGGGCTGGAGCACGGACCAGTACTCGGCAGCGGGGAGCTGGAGCGGCCCCACAGGGACCTTGCCGTCGTCGGCGTGCCCGGCGTGCGAGCCGTGGTCGTCGGCGGTGGCCGGGCCGGAGCCGCCCTCGGGGGTGCTCGTGCACCCGGCGAGGAGGCCGGCGCACAGCGCGGCCGCGACGAGCGCGGCGGGCCGGGGGGTGCGGGAGCAGGGGGTTCGGAGTCGTGCGTGCACGAGACCGCCTTTCACGGTCGGAGGTCCCCCGCAACCCACTGGGGAGGGCTGCGGAGGTCCTCGTCGGCCCCTTCACGCTAGCGAGCGCGAGGGCTGGTCGAGATGCGGGAGAACCACACGATGACGGCCCGCGGGTACGGGGTTCCCCGTACCCGCGGGCCGCCTCGGTGACCGAGGGGTCAGGGGCGCCGGCCGCGCGTCAGCACGCGCCGCCGTCGGCCCACGGGCCCCACGCGGACGCACCGGGGGTGTCGCCCTGCGTCCAGTACCGGGCCGTCCACACGTGGCCGTCGTGGCTCACGACGGCGCCGCCCGTGTAGACCGCGCCCGCGGCCCACGCGGGAGCCGTGCACTCGCCGCCACCGGTGCCTCCGGTGCCGCCCGAGCCGCCGGTGCCGCCCGTGCCGCCCGTCCCGGGCAGGTCGACGACGGTCGCCCCGCGCGGGTGGTCGTACGTCGTGGCGTAGTCCACGCCGTCGACCGTGACGATCACGTTGGAGAACTGCGCGACCGGCATCGACCACTTGAGCTGGTTCGTGATCGAGCCGCCCGCGGGGATGCCGCCCGTCGGGACCGTGAACCGCACGGTGTGGAAGTCGCCGTCGAGGCCCCCGACGTTGTCGCCCGTGTGGCCCTTCGCGATCACGGTGGTGCCGAAGCCGCTCCAGTCGCTCATCTCGCCCGGGTCGGTCGTGCCGTACTGGAACGAGATCGTCGCGCCGGCCGGGATGTCCCGCGCGCCGTTGTTGGTGAAGACCACCTTGGGGGCGATCGGGTAGTTGTTGTCGCCCAGCGCGAACTCGGTGTACGCGATGTCGAGGTCGAGCGCCTGCGTCGGCATCGGGCGGTCGGCGTTCGCCTTCGTCGCGCCGTAGGGCGTCGTCGTCGAGAGCGTCTCGTGCATGAGGTCGACGAGCGTGCTGCCGATCTCGTACTGGCCCTTCGCCGGGTCGTAGCCGAAGTCGCCCGCGAGCTCCCAGATCATCAGGCCGCCGAGGCCCGTGTCCGCGACGTAGTCGGCCTTGGCGGCGATCGCCTCGGTCGAGTCGCCCGAGAGCAGCGTCCGCGTCTGCGCGTTCCACCACCACTCGTTCTTCGTCACCGGGTCGAAGTGCCGCTCGTACGTGCCCTGCAGCGTGTCCGTCACGCCGTAGGCCGAGACGTAGTCGCCCGTCACGCCCTGCTCGAGGTTGAGCACGTGCCAGATCGGGTTCACGCCCGCAGGGATCGCGTTGCCCTGGGGGTCGGAGTCGTACCAGAGGTTGTCGATCCCGTCGGCGCCGTACCCGCACTTGTTGTTCGTCCCGGGCGGGCACGGGAAGCCGGCGGGAGCCTTCGCGGTCCCGCCCATGCCGTACGTGCCGCCCTGGACGTTCTGGAAGCCCCGCGTGTAGAACGGCACGCCCAGGTTGATGCGGCCGGCCTGCATCGCGCCGCGGAAGTAGTGCGCCGCCCAGTCGCCGTTGAGGTACCCGATGCCCTTGTACGCGCCGTAGACGCCGCCCGCCGCGAGCTCGGGGTCCTTGCCGTCGTCGAACAGCGCGCCGTTGCCGCCCACGTACTCGTTCCAGGCGCCGTGCAGGTCGTACGTCATCATGTTGACGTAGTCGGTGTACTGCGTGACCTGGTAGACCTCCATGCCGCGCAGCAGCCACCCGGAGGACGGCGTCGCCGTGGTGAGCATGTAGTACTCGCCGTCCTCGGCGCCCGCGACGTCGAGCTTCTCGCGCAGCGTCCGCATGAGGTTCACGTAGCCCTCGAAGAGCTGGCCGCGACGGGCGTCGGAGATGTGGAAGTCGTCGGGGTTGCCGGCCTGGTTGTTCGACGTCGGGTACTCGTAGTCGATGTCGATGCCGTCGAACCCGTACTCGCGCACGAAGTCCACGACGGAGTCGGCGAAGGTGTCGATCCGGGCCTGCGACTCCGTCATCGTGTAGAAGCCGCCCGAGGCGACGCGGTCGCCGTTCGCGTCGAAGTAGCCGCCCGTCTCGGCCCAGCCGCCCACCGCCGGGAGGACCTTCACCCCGGGGTTGGCCTTCTTGTACTTCGCGAGCAGGTTGAAGTGGCCCGTGTAGTCGAGCGTCGGGTCCATCTCCGCGCCCGGCACCCCCGGCCACGTCATGTCCGTCGCGGCGTTGCCCGGCGCGCTCGCGTTGACGGAGACGCGGTCGTTCCCGTCGACGTGCGCGAACGCGTAGTTGATGTGCGAGATCTTGTCCCACGGGATGTCGCTCGCGAGGTAGCGGGGCTGGTCGTTCGCCCCGGTCCGCCAGCTCGTGAAGTAGCCGATCACGCGGCGGTCGAGGCCGTTCGGGAGCTTCTCGCGACCGTTCTCGTCGTAGACGTCGCAGTACGGCGTGTGCACGCCCGGGGTCGGGACCATGCCGTCAGGCCGGCACTTCTCGTCCGGGTTCGCCGTGGGGTCCGTCGGGTCCGTCGGGTCCGTCGGGTCGGTCGGGTCCGTGGGGTCGGTCGGGTCGGTCGGGTCGGTCGGGTCCGTCGGGTCGGTCGGATCCGTCGGGTCCGTCGGATCCGTCGGGTCCGTCGGGTCGGTCGGATCCGTCGGGTCGGTCGGGTCCGTGGGGTCCGTCGGGTCCGTCGGATCCGTCGGGTCCGTCGGGTCGGTCGGCCCGTCGCCGCACGCGCCGAGCGACTCCCAGGGCCCGTACTGCTCCGTGCCAGGGACGTTGTTCTGCGTCCACCACTTGGCCCGGTAGTTCTGCCCGTCGTAGGAGACGGTCGCGCCGCCCGTGTACGCGGGCGTCGGGGACCAGGGGTCCGCGCACGCCGTCGTCGCTGCGGCGGCGACGGGGGGCGCCGCCTGCGCGGCGGCCGCGCCGGCGAGGCCGGTCGCGAGCAGGGCGAGCGTCGTCACGGCCGCGACGACCTGGGGTCGGGCTCCGGAGACGCGCGGGGATCGCGTCCGGGGTGTCAGGGACAACCGCATGGGGTACCTCGTTCTGCTGGGGATGGTGCTGCGGACGACGCCGGGCGGCGTCGCGTCGGAGGGTGCCCGCCCGGTGCGACCACGGGCGAGCACGGCGGAGCAAGGCCCGCCGCGGCGACGGGCGCGGGCGGTGCGCCGCGACGCGGGAGGAGCGGGCACGGGGCGGGTGCACGCGGACCGCGTCGTCTCGTCGGGGGCGAGCCTCGCTCGGCGGCGCCGGTCGCGCGGGGCGACCGGCGCCGTCGGGGGTGGGCGTCAGCAGGCGCCCAGCGACTCCCAGGGGCCGTACTGCTCCGCGCCCGGGACGTTGTTCTGCGTCCACCACTTCGCGCGGAACGTCTGGCCCTGGTAGGAGACCGTCGCGCCGCCGGTGTAGACGGCCGTCGGGGACCACGCGGCGGCGGTGCACTCACCCGGGTCCGTCGGGTCGGTCGTGTCGCTCGGGTCCGTCGGGTCGCCGCTGCCCGCCCCGGTGAGCTCCCCCGGGCCGCCGGCCGTCGGGACGTCGCCCTGCGTCCCCCACTTCGCGCGGTACTCCTTGCCCTGGTGGGACACGGTCGCCCCGCCGGTGTAGACGGCGGACGCGGACCACGCGGCCNTCGGGGGTGGGCGTCAGCAGGCGCCCAGCGACTCCCAGGGGCCGTACTGCTCCGCGCCCGGGACGTTGTTCTGCGTCCACCACTTCGCGCGGAACGTCTGGCCCTGGTAGGAGACCGTCGCGCCGCCGGTGTAGACGGCCGTCGGGGACCACGCGGCGGCGGTGCACTCACCCGGGTCCGTCGGGTCGGTCGGGTCGGTCGGGTCCGTCGGGTCCGTCGGGTCGCCGCTGCACGCCCCGGTGAGCTCCCACGGGCCGCCGGCCGTCGGGACGTCGCCCTGCGTCCACCACTTCGCGCGGTACTCCTTGCCCTGGTGGGACACGGTCGCCCCGCCGGTGTAGACGGCCGTCGGGGACCACGCGGCGGCGGTGCACTCACCCGGGTCGGTCGGGTCGGTCGGCTCCGTCGGGTCGGACGGGTCCGTCGGGTCCGTCGGGTCGGTCGGGTCCGTCGGGTCCGTGGGGTCGGACGGGCCGTCGGTGCCGTCGACCGGGCCGCTCGGGAGCGAGCGGAGGGTGTCGGTGAACGTGCCGAGCAGCGAGCCGTCGTGGTTGCCCGAGAGGTCCCACCACATGCCGCCGCCGAGGCCGAGCTCGTCGACGTAGTGCGCCTTGGCCGTCACCGACTGCGCGTTGTCGTAGCTCCACCACTGGTCGCCGTCGTACCGCCACGCCGAGACCGTCGCCGGGTCGTAGTAGTCCTGGCCGCGCGTGCGGAGCTTGTCGTAGTCCTCGTTGCCCGCCTCCCAGGTGCCGGGGGCGGCGCCGTTCGCCGCGGACCAGGGCTGGGACGAGCCGACGCCCTTCCAGCCGCGGCCGTACATCGCGAGGCCGACGCCGAGCTGCGACGGGTCGATCCCGGCGCCGAGGTACTCCTGGACGGCCTTGTCCACGCTGAACTGCCGGTGCGCCGCGCGCGGGTCCGCCGGGTCGTCGTACAGGTTGCCCTGGTGGCCGGCGAGCGCCGGGTCCCACGCGCCGTGGAGGTCGTAGCCCTGGACGTTGCCGTAGTCGAGGTACTCGAAGATCTCCGGGTCGTTCCAGCCGCCGGCGGCGATGTCCTCGGGGTTCGCGGGCAGGAACGCGGACAGGAGGTAGTGCTTGCCGGTCTGCGCGCCGTACGCGTCGAGCTGCTCGCGGAACTCCTCGAGGAGGAGCTTGAAGTTGCGCGCGTCGTTCTCGACGTCGACGTGGTTGCCGACCTCACCGCTGTTCGTGCCGGGCCACTCCCAGTCGATGTCGATGCCGTCGAACACGCCGGCCGCCGCACCGGGGCCGCCACGGCCGTCGATCACGGGCAGGTTGCCCTTGATGTAGATGTCGATGCACGACCGCACGAACTTCTCGCGCGAGGCCTCCGTCGCGGCGGCCTTGGAGAAGTTCTTGGACCAGGTCCAGCCGCCGATCGAGATCAGCGCCCGCAGGTGCGGGTTCTTCGCCTTGAGCTGCTTGAGCTGGTTGAACGACCCGGCGAGGGGCTGGTCCCACGCGTCCGCGACACCCGCGACGGAGTTCGCGGCGGTGTAGCCCATGCCGAAGTCGGCCCAGGCGTCGCCGGCGCCGTCGGAGCCGTTCGGCCCGGTCCCCTGCGCCTTGTTCGCGATGAAGCAGGTGAGGTCCTGGTAGTGGATGTTGCCGAACGAGTAGTTGATGTGGGTGAGGTCCTGCGCGGCGCCGGAGTCCTGCAGCTTCTTCAGCTGGAACCCGCGGCCGTACACGCCCCACTGCGTGAAGTAGCCGACGTTGCGGTAGCCGTTGACGTCGCTGTCCCCCGGGTGGGAGACGGTCGTCGGGGCGGTCTCGTCGGCCTGGGCCGGCGCGACGCCCGCGAGGAGGGTCGCGACGAGAGCCGTCGCGGTCGCGAGGGCCGCGACGCGCGGGGTGCGTCGGCGCCCCGTGCGGGGTCGTCGGGTGAACAGGGACACGTCCATGGGTCCTGCCTCGTTGCTCGTGCTGTGGGCCACGACGCCGCCGTCCGGAGTCGCCGTCGCCCTCGGGTCATCCCGAAGGTAGTGATCCGGAGGGGCCCGCGTGATCCGCGCTTCCCACATTGTTCACGGTATGAACTTACCGGCGACATACGGGTTCTCCCGTAGGTCAGAAGCGCCCGAAGAAGGACAAAGCGCTCGAAGCCGCGAGCACCGACCCCGGTCGCTACGTGGCGACCCGGGCGGCGGTGTGGTCCTCCCTCACCGGCCGACGCGGTGGGCGAGCACCGTGAGCTCGACGCGCGACCGCACGCCCAGCTTGCGGAACACGCGCCCGAGGTGGACCTCGACCGTGCGGACCGACAGGTAGAGCTGGTCCGCCGCCTCCCGGTTCGACGCGCCCTGGACGACGAGGAGCGCGACGTCGAGCTCGCGCTCGGTGAGCTCGTCGGCCCACCGCCCGCGGAGCTCGGCGAGCGCCTCGTCGGAGACGTCGCTCTCGCGCACCGCGAGCCGGCACGCGTCCGGCGCCGCGGGCCGGGGTGCGACGGCGGGCTCGGCGCCGTGCCGGCCACCCCCGAGCGGCCCGGCCGGCGTCGCGAGAGGGTCGGCGACGACGTCGGTCACCGACCCGCCGAGGCCGCGCACGACCTCCGCGTGCTCCTCGCGCGCGATCGTCGTCCACGCGTCGGCCCCGGCGTCGTCGAACAGCTCGATCGCGGAGAGGAACAGCCCGTGCGCGCGCTGCAGCTCGCCCGCGCGCACGAGCGCCCGCGCGGCGCACAGGTCGGTCCGCGCGTGCTCGTACGGGGACGCCGTCGTGCGGTTGACGCGCGTCGCGCGCTCGAGCGGCGTGGCCAGGTCCTCGGGCGCCGCGAGCGAGACCTCGGCCCGGACGAGCGTCGCGGACCGCAGCGACGGCGGCAGCTCCTTCGCGTCGACCCTCCGCCGCGACAGGGCGCGCTGCGCCGCGTCGTGCCGGCCCGCGACCACCCACGCCTCGACGTCGTCGAGGCCCGGCAGCGGGAGCATGCGCGCGCTGTCCGGGCGCTCCCGCTCCGCCGCGAGCTCGAGCAGGGTCGCCGCCTGCGTCACGTGGTGCGCGAACGCCGCGCCCATCGCCCGGTCGACGAGCAGCCCGAGACGGACGGGTCGCGACGTGGGGCTCGCGCACGTCTCCTCCAGGGCTGTCGCGACAGGTCCGACGGCGCCGCGGGTCATCATGTCGAGCCGGCGCGCCGCCGCGACGCCCAGCCCGGCGAACGGCAGCCCGAGCGGGAGCCGGAACGCGGCCTCGGCGAGCTCGTCGGCGGCGCGCGTCAGCGTGCCGCGCCAGAGGTGCACGAGCACCTGCGCGAGCCGCACGTGCGCCTCGGCGAGCGGGGTGAGCGTCTCCTCGGGGCCGTCGAACCAGCGGCCGCCGTCGCGCACGGGCGCGAGCGACGCGACCACGCTCGCGAGCGTCTGGGCCGCGTCCTCCAGGCGGTCGTCCGCCGCGAGCGCCAGCGCGCGCGTCACCTGCACCGACGCCTCGTGGTCGGGCCCGAGGTCGACGTCCGGGCCGACGCCCCGGTCCCCCACCCCGAACACCGCGGCCCACGACCGCGCGAGCGCGAGGCCTGCGGCGGTCTCGTCGTCGTCGCACCACGACGCGAGGAACGCCGCGGTGTCGAGGAGCTGGGACGTGCTCACGCCGTCGCCCCGCTCCGCGTGCAGGCGCGCGGCGTAGAGCACGCCCGTGACGACGCCGCGGACGGCATCCGGCTCGAGGTCGTCCGGCTGTCCGCCGCGCAGGTACGGGGACAGGACGTCGTCGGGCACCTGGCCCTCGGCGAGGGTGAGCGCCGCGACGAGCGGCCCGAGCGTCCGTGCGCGCAGCGCGTCGTCCCCGCTGCGCGACGCCTTGCGCAGCCAGTCCGCCGCGTCCTGGACGTGGCCGGAGCGCAGGGCCGCGACGCCCGCGATCGCGAACGCCTCGGCCCGGTGCTCGGTCGCGGCCTGGCTCGCGGCCTCGCGCGCGACCTCGTGCGCCCACACGACGTCGCCGCGGTCGAGGTGCCGGCGCGCGATGCGCAGCAGGCCGGGGACGAGCTCGGGGTCGCCCGCGAGCGTCGCGAGCGCGGAGTGCCACACCGCGACGTCGTCCTCCCCCGCGCGCCGGTGCGCCGCGGCGAGGGCCACGTGCGCCGCGGTCCGCTCCGCGAGCCGCGCGTCGGCGTGCACGAGCGAGCGCATGCGCGGGTCCACGAACGCGAAGCGCCCGCCCACGAGCGCGAGGTGCTCGGCGAGCGGCCCGTCGAGGACCTCCTCCATCGCGAGCCCCGTCGCGGACAGCAGCAGCTCGGTGCGGTCCACGACCGCGACGGCGGCGACGAGCAGCGCGTGGCGCTCCGCCTCGCTGAGGGCCGCGAGCCGGTCGGCGAACAGCGCTCGCACGGCCGGCACGACGGGCAGCGGGTCCGGGAGGATCGACCCGCCCGAGAGCTGTTCGGGCGTGAGCAGCGCGGCGGTCTGCGTGAGGGCCGCGGCGTTGCCGCCGAGGAGCTCGGCGAGGCGCGCGGCGACGTGCGGGGCGACGGCGAGGCGACGCTCCACGAGCAGCAGGTGGAGGGCGTCGGCCGGCGCGAGCGGGGGAACGGCACGCAGCTCGAACGGGCACGACGTGGGGTCGAGCGTGCCCGCGGGCGCCGTGCCGAGCAGGACGACGGGGGCGTGCCGCTGCCCGACGAGGCACGCGAGGACGGACCGGCTGAGGTCGTCCTGCAGGTGGAGGTCGTCGGCGACGAGCACGACCGTGGCGCCGTCGGACGCCTCGACGAGGAGCTCGGCGAGCGCGACCGCGGCGGCCTCCGGCAGGTACCCGAAGCCGGGGTCGACCGGCTCGAGGACGCGCGTGAGGCGGTCGGGCACGACGCCGCCAGCGAGCTGGGACACCTGGGAGACGATCGAGACGACGGCCGAGCCCGGTGCGGGCGCACCCACGGGCGGGCGGCAGCGCAGCATCAGCGCGGGGCGCGCGAAGGCGTGGTTCGCGACCGCCTCGCACACGAGCTCGAGGGTCGCGCTCGCGCCCATGCCGCGCTCCGCGGTCCACACGAGCGCACCCTTGCCCTCGCTCACGGCCGCGATCGCGCGGTCGACCTCCTGCGCGCGGGAGGACAGCCGCTCGAGCCGCCGCGCGGACCGTGTGTCCGCGCGACGGACGGGCTCGGGAACCACGTAGTCGTGCTGTTCTGACATGTCGGGACCCTCCGTCCGGGGGCTTCGTCGCCCGTCGACCGGATGAAATGTTAACAACCCTCCGTAAACGAGGGATCACCCCATCGTTTCCCGGTCGTCACACGACCGCCACCTGGGACGACGACCCGCCGAGGACGCTTGCCGCGGCACCGTGCGAGGGCTAGCCTGGCCTCGATCCCCGCCGTGGCCACGGTCGTCGTGCGCCCCGGCCCGGACGCGGCACCCGCAGGGTCGCCGCCGCCACGAGAGCGAGGTGCGCCCCATGCCCGACGGCAGCAGTCATAGAGCCGTGCACTGTGCGCTCACCCCCCGTGGCCCTCGTCCCGTCGCCTGACGCCGGGGCCGGCGAGACCGGATCGGTCGTCCCGCGCGGGGAGGTCGCCAGTGCGCTCCGCGCGCGCCGCTCGGCGCGCCGCCGGACCCTCCCCTCGGACGCGCCCGCGCCACCACCCCTGGCCGCGACGGTGCCGTCCGCCCGCAGGAAAGGACGACCCTCATGACCCAGCGTCCCCGTGCCACCACGACCCCGACCCGCACCGCGCGCCCGACCGTGCGCCCGACCGCGCACCCCTCCGTGCGCGCCGCGCGCGACGACCGGCGCCGCGCCCGCCGGCCCGACCTCGAACGGCAGTCGATCTCGTTCACCGTCGGGCTCTACCTGTTCATCTGCGTCGCGCTGCTGCTCGCGCATGTCACGGCGGGAGGTGCGCGATGACGGCCACGATGCCCGAGGCCAGCGCGCTCCCGGCTCCCGCGCGCGGTGGCCTCGACCTGCGCGCCCCCGACGCGGGCCCGCGCTTCGACCCCCGCGTCCTGCGCTCCCGCTGGGTGCAGGTCGCGGCGGGCGACGCCGAGGCCGAGGCCCGCGCCGCCGAGCACGGCGTCGACTTCGCGGCGGCCGGAGCCCGGGTGTGGGAGACCGACGCGCACGTGTACCTCCCCGTGACCGCGACGCGGCGCGAGGGCGACCGCGTGGTCCACGAGCAGGTCGTCCTCGCGCTGTCGCCCGACGTCGTCGTCACCGCGCAGCCGCAGCGCCACTACCCCGTGTTCGACAAGGCGATCGCGCGCATGCGGCGCACGCCGTGGCTCATCCGCTCGTCCTACGGCGTCGCGTACGCGCTGCTCTACGCGCTCAACGAGGCGGCGGACCGCGTCGTCGCGCTCGCGAGCGACCTCCTCGAGGACATGAGCGACGAGATCGACGAGGCGACGCGCGGGGTCGACGCGCGAGGGCGCGAGATCGGCGTGCGGGACATGCAGGACACCATCACGCGCATGAACCGCGCCGAGGAGATCGTGTCGCGCGCGCAGGAGTCGCAGCTCTCGCTCGCGCGCGCCGCGCGGCACCTGCGCAGCGAGATCGCGGACTCGGACCCCGTGCTCGCGGGGCTCGTCGAGACGCTCGTCGCGGACGTCGACGGCGTGAAGCAGCACGCGGGGTTCGAGCACGACAAGGTGCGCTACCTCCAGCAGGCGATCATGACGTCGCTCGACGTCAAGCAGGCGCAGATCGTCAAGGTCTTCACCATCATCACGGCCGTGTTCCTGCCGCCGACGCTCATCGCGTCCTTCTACGGCATGAACTTCACGCACATGCCCGAGCTCGACCGGCCGTACGGGTTCACGCTGACCGTCCTGCTCACGCTCGTCGCCGCCGTCATCCCGCTCGCGTACATCAAGCGGCGCGGCTGGCTGCGCTGACCCGGAGCACGACGACGAGCCCGCCACCCGGCACCGCGCACCCAGCGGGCGGTGCCGGGCCGGCGGGCCCTTCGTGCGGCGCGCGCCCCCAGGGCGCGCCGCACGGCTCACGTCACGCGCACGTGCCGACCACGCGCCACGACGGGTACCAGGACTCGGCCCCGGGGACGTTCGTCCGGACCCACCACGCGGCGCGGTAGTTCACGCCCTCGTGCGAGACGACGCGCCCGGCGGGGTACGACGTGTCGCGGCCCCAAGCCGGGAAGCACGCGCCCGGCGCGTCCGGGTCCACCGGGCCCGCCTGCGCGGCGCGGTACACGCCGGCCGCCGTCCCGACGAGCTCGTCCTCGAAGTCGCCCGCGAGGTCCCAGAACATCGAGCCGCCGAGGCCCTTCTCGGCGATCCACGACGCCTTGTGCGCGACGGCGCGCGGCGTGTCGACGCTCCACCACTGGTCGCCGTCGTAGCGCCACGACGCACCGCTGGCCTCGTCGAAGTACTCGGTCCCGTGGTCGCGGAGCTCGAAGTACTGCTTGTTCCCGGCCTCGTACGTGCCGGGCGCGACGCCCGCGGCGGGCTGCCACGCGCCGTCGGTGTCGCCGGCCTCGACGCCGGACCAGCCGCGGCCGAACGCCGGGATGCCGAGCGTGAGCTGGGCCGGGTCGACGCCCCGCGACAGGTAGAAGTCGATGCCGTCCTCGAGCGAGATCGTGCCCGGCTGCGTCGTGTCGTGGAGGTTCGCCTGGTGCCCCGCGAGGTGGGGCGACCAGCCGCCGTGCAGGTCGTAGCCCTGCATGTTGCCGTAGTCGAGGTAGTCGAAGATCGTCGGGGCGTCCCAGCCGGCGTCCACCACGGTCGGGCTGACCGGGATGTACGCGGACAGCAGGTAGTCCTTGCCCTGCGCCGCGCCGCGCTCGTCGAGCTGCCTGCGGAACTCCGCGAGCAGGGCCGTGAAGTTCGCCTTGTCGTTGACCGGGTCGACGTGGTTCTCCGGGTGCTGCGACCAGTCGGGCGCGCCGGGCCACTCCCAGTCCACGTCGATGCCGTCGAACAGGCCCGCGGCAGCGCCGGGGCCGCCGCGACCGTCGATCTCGGGCAGGTTGCCGTCGATGTAGAGGTCGAGGCACGACGCGACGAACCTCTCACGGCTCTCGGGCGTCGCCGCGGCCTTCGAGAAGTACTTCGACCACGTCCAGCCGCCGAGCGACATGAGGACCTTCGTACCGGGGTAATGCTCCTTGAGCTTGCGGAGCTGGTTGAAGTTCCCGGCGAGCGCCTGGCCGGGCGCGTCGGCGACGCCGTCCACGGAGTCCTCGGCGCTCACGGCGCGCACGAAGTCCGCCTGGGCGTCACCCGCGCCGTCGTTGCCGCCCGGCTCGGGCGTGCCCGGCGCGTCGGCGAGGAAGCACGTGAGGTCGGTCGGGTGGATGTTGCCGAAGGCGTAGTTGACGTGGGTGACCTGCTCGGCCTGGCCGGAGACCACGAGGTCCTTGACGGTGTACCCGTAGTTCTCCGGCGCCCAGACATGAAGTAGCCGACGTTGCGGTACCCGTTGATCGCCGCGTCGCCGTTGGGCGACGCGGTGGCGGTCGCCGTCGCGACGTCGGGGGTCGCGGCCGCGGTCGTCGCGGCGGCGACGCTCCCGGTCGCCGCGAGCGCGAGCGCGGCGAGAGCGGCGGCGGCACGCGTCGGGCGTGCGCGCCGCAGGCTGGAGGAGCGAGGAACGTGCATCGAGGTCCTCTCGTGAGGCAGGGGCCGGTCGCCGCCTCCTACGGGCGTGCGGGGGCCCGGACGTCGTGGTCCGGGGCCGGGCGACCGGTGCTGACGGGAGCGACCGTAACCGCGCGACGACCGGTCCGGACCTACGCGTTCCCCACAGACTTCTCCCACCGGACAGCCTCCGCGTCCGGGAGATTTCGTACGTACGGCACGTACGGGTTCGCTACGAGATCACCCGGACCTCGGGGCGTCAGGCGTCCAGGATCAGGGTGACCGGGCCGTCGTTGACGAGCTCGACCGCCATGTGCGCGCCGAACCGCCCGGTCGCGACCTCGACCCCCCGCTCGCGCAGCCGCGCGACGACCGCGTCCACGAGCGGCTCCGCGACCGGGCCGGGCGCCGCGCCGTTCCACGACGGCCGCCGTCCCTTGCGCGTGTCCGCGTAGAGCGTGAACTGGGAGACGACGAGCACCGGCGCGCCCTCGTCCAGCACCGACCGCTCCCCCGCGAGGATCCGGAGCTCGGCGATCTTGCGTGCGATCGTCTCGACCTGCGCATCACCGTCGTCGTGCGTGACGCCGACGAGCGCGAGGAGACCCGGGCGGTCGATCGCGCCGACGACCTCCGCGCTGCCGTCCTCGCCGACGACGCTCACGCTCGCGCGCGTCACGCGCTGCACGACGGCCCTCACGGGTGTCCCTCCGCGCCGTCCAGCACCGCGCGCACCGCCCCGACGGGCCGACCCGCGCCCAGCACCGGGGCGTCGCCCAGCGCGGCGAGCGCGACGTCGTCGGCCCCGTCCACGTCGAGGGCCCCGAGCCGGCGCAGCGCCTCCGCCAGCACCGGCGGCCGGGGGCGCGACGCGCCGTCGAGCACCTTGAACGCGAGCGACCGGCCGTCGGGCAGCCCCGCGCCGTACACGCCGTCGGCGCCGTCCTTCGCCACGAGCCCCGGCACGGCGCGCATCGCGAGCGTCGCGTCACGTCCCGTGCCGCCGACCATCTCCGGGAACGCCGCCATCGCGCGCGCGACCTGCGCCTCGGGCGAGCGCGGGTCGCGCTCGGGCGCCGCGGCGAGCCGGCCGAACGCGCGGGCCAGCCCGCGCACGGTCGTCGAGAAGAGCGGTGCGCCGCACCCGTCGACCGTCACGTGCTCGACGGCCTGGCCCGTCGCCTCCGCGACGGCCTCGCGGACCGCGACCTGCAGCGGGTGGTCGACCTCGAGGTAGCCGGTCGTGTCCCAACCCGCCGCGACGCACGTCGCGAGCATCGCCGCATGCTTGCCCGAGCAGTTCTGCGTGATCGACGACGGCCCGTTCCCCTCGACCTGCCACGCGAACGCGGCGGGCGGGTGCAGCGGCATGTCCGGGGTGTTGCGCAGCGCGGACTCGTCGAGGCCCGCGCCCGCGAGGATCTCGCGCACGCCCGCGAGGTGCGCGCGCTCCCCGTTGTGGCTCGCGGCCGCGAGCGCGAGCAGGCGCGGCGGGAGCACGAGGCCGTGCCGCAGCATCGCGACCGCCTGGAACGGCTTGACGCTCGACCGCGGCCAGACCACCGCGTCGGGGTCGCCGCGCTCGAGGAGCGGGGTCCCGTCCGCGTCGAGGAGCACGAGGTGACCCGTGTGGACCGACTCGACGACGTCGCCGCGCACGACCTGGGCGAGCGGCTCGGCGCCGCGCTCGACCCCCTCGCGGACCGACGTCACGTGCGCGCTCACCAGCCGCCCGGGCGGCCGGACGACCCGTTGCCCCGGCCGTTGCCGTACGGCTGCAGGCGCGGGCGCACGTCCACGAGGTAGACGATCGCCGCGACGACGGCGACGAGGCCGAGGAACCCGAGGTTGGGCCCGCCGATCGGCAGCGACAGGAACCCGAGCGCCGCTGCGACCGCGAGGATCACGAGCCAGATCGGCTTCGTGAGCTTGCCCTCGGCCGTGAACGCCCCCGCCGGACGGCGGATCGCGTCGACGAGCGCGAAGAGCTGCGTGCCGAACACGACGAGCGTGAGGGCGAGGTAGACGATCCACTGCAGCGACCCGATGATTCCCACGGGCACGAGCCTACGGTCTGGCCAGGGGCCACGGCACCACGCGCAGGCCCGCCGCGCGGGCGGCGGTCACCACGTGCGGGTCCCAGGCGGCGACGAGCGTGTCGTCGTGCGCGACGGCGAGCGCGCTCGCCACGTGCAGCGCGTCGTTGCTGCGCAGCGCGCCGGACGCGGCGAGGCGGGCCGCGCGGTCGACGACGTCCGCGGAGACCTCGACCACGTGCAGAGCGGGGCGCAGCGCGTCCCACGTGGCGAGCGCCCGCGCGTGGCCGGGACCGTCGACGACCCCGGCCCGGGCCCCCGCCGCGAGGGCGGCACGCAGCTCGACGTCGGCGACGCGGCTCGTCACGACGACGTCCGCGCGGTTCCACAGGCGGCTCGCGAGCGCCGAGCCCGCCTCGGGGACGCAGAGTTTCACGAGCGCGCTCGCGTCGAAGTAGACCAGGGCCATCGGCGGGCCCTCAGCGCCGGATGCGGCGCACGAGCGCCGCGACGCCGCCGCGGGAGGCGCGCGACCCGTCGGTCGACCGCGCGCCGTCGGGGGCGCTCGCCCGGGCGACGTCCGCGGCGGCGGGGACCGCGTGGACGGGGCGCTCGCCCGCCGGCGGCACGAGCACGCCGTCACGCACGAGCTCGGTGACGAGGTCCGCCGTCGCGACGCCCGTCAGCCGCGCCACGGGGACGCCGCGCTCCGTGATGACGACCTCCTCGCCCTCCCTGGCCCGCTCGATCCACGACTTGAGCTCGGCGCGCAGGGCGCTGACGGGGACCTCCATGCCCCGACCGTACCGGCCCGGGCCGCCGCTGTGCAGGGTGAAGATCGTCCGGTTTCGCACCGGACGGGCACGGCGTCCGCGGCGGCGCCCGTCCGGGCGCGTCAGAGCTCGGGGAGCGCGGCGCGCGCCTGCTCCGGCGTGGCGCCCGCCGCCTCCAGGAGGTCGACGACCGGGGAGCGCACGAGCAGGACGAGCGACTGCACCTGCCAGTCGCCGGCGCCGAGAACGTGCGGGTCCGCGGCGCGCGCGACCTCGAGCAGCACCTCGCGCGTGACGGCCGGGTCCCGGCCCGACCCGACGGCCTCCGCGAGCACGTGGACGCCCGTGCCGAGGCGGGCCACGAGGTCGGCGAGCGCGGACAGGTCGCGCTCCTCGGGCCCGGTCGCGACCGGCACGCAACGGCGCGCGAGGACCCGCACGCTGCGCATCGCGCGGTCCGCGAGCACGGCCTGCCGCTCGAGCACGCCCAGCTCCTCCCGGTGGCGGAGCCCGGCGGCGCTGACGCGCGCGAGCTCGCGCGCCGACGACGCGGACGACTGCCACTCCTCGAGCGCACCTTCGGACGCGCGGCCCTTGACGAGCGCCGCGTCGAGGTCGCCGCGCTCGCGCGAGCGCAGCCCGCGCGCGAGCACGTCGAGCACCTCGGCGAGCTCCGTCATGGCCTCCGCGCCGAGCAGGCGCGGCCGACGGCGCGGGTCGCCGGGCGTGAGGGCCGCGACCGCGAACGCGACCGCGCCGCCCACGAGCGCGTCCGTCCAGCGGCCCAGCGGCCCGCCGGACTGCGCGACGGGCAGCGCGACGATGACGATGGCCTGCACGCCCGCCTGCGTCGTGAGCATCGCGCCGCGGTCGATGAACCGCGCCGCGAGCGCGGAGACCGCGACGACGACGGCGATCTGCCACCAGCCGGAGCCGATCGCGTGGACGACGACGTCGCCGAGGCCGACGCCGATCGCGACGCCCACCGCGACCTCGGCGACGCGGCGCAGCTGCCGGTCGGGGCTGAACCCTAGGCAGATCCACGCCGCGACCGGGGCGAAGAACGGGGCGGCGTGCCCGAGCCCGTACCGCGCGATCCCGTAGGCGATGCCGGCCGCGGCGGCGGCCAGGAGGACGGGGACGAGCGCGGCGCGCACGCGCGAGCCGCCCTGGCGCACGCGCGCACGCAGCAGGAGCCGGCGCCATGCCGTCCGGGCGACGTCGACCGCACCGGGGCCGACCGCCGGACCGTGCGCCGACCCGGACGTCACAGCATGCTCGTCGGCGCGCCCTCGCCGCGCGGGGTGATGCCCCGGGCGACGGGGCCCCGCGGCGCGGGACGGTCCGCCGAGACGCCCTCCCCGGGCACGACGACCTCCTGGGCGGCGGAGATCGCACCGCCGTCGCAGTCGACGAGCAGCTCCGCGTCCTCGGGCACGCTCCGCTTGAGCACGGCGAGCGCGATGGGCCCGAGCTCGTGGTGGCGCGCGACCGACGTCACGGTCCCCACGGCGCGGCCGTCGAGCGTCACCTCGGCGCCGGCCACCGGCAGCAGGTGCCCGGAGCCGTCGAGGTGCAGCATGACGATCCGCCGCGGCGGGCGGCCGAGGTTGTGCACGCGCGCGATGGTCTCCTGCCCGCGGTAGCAGCCCTTGTGCAGGTGGACCGCCGTGCGCAGCCAGTCGGTCTCGTGCGGGATCGAGCGGTGGTCGACCTCGGTCGCGAGCCGCGGGCGCCACGCCTCCACGCGCGCGGCCTCGCTCGCCCACGTGCCCACGAGGCGCCACCCGGCGGCCTCGCGCGCGGCGACGGCGTCGGCCAGCTGGTCGCGCGGCACGAGCACGAGGCGCCACGGGCGCTCCCGCCCGGGGTGCTCGTCCTCCGGCGGCCCGTAGCGCGTGCCGCCGCCGGTGACGCGCGGCCACGGGTCGCGCCACGTCACGGGCTCGCCCTCGGCCCCCTCGGCGTCGACGGGCTCGCCCAGCACGGCCCAGTCGTCGGTCGCGTCGGCGATCTCGACGCGCAGCATGAACTTCATGCGGTCGAGCCACGCGGCGAGGTCGGCGGCGTGCGAGCGCTCGGTGACGAGCCACGTCGTCGAGCCGTCGTCCACGACGGCCGCGGCGTGCTCGACGTGTCCCTGCGGCGAGAGCACGAGGAGCTCGGTCGACGCGCGCGGGGCGAGGGTCGTGAGGTCCTGCGACGTGATGGAGTGCAGCCAGCTCAGGCGGTCGGGCCCCGTGACGGTCACGACGCCGAGGTGCGACTGGTCGACGACGGCGCCGCCCGTCCGCAGGGCGCGCTGCTCACCGGTCGGGTCGCCGTAGTGCCACGCGACGCCCTCGTCGGGGCCCGTCGCGGGGACGGCACCGTGGCGGGACAGGAGCGGGCTGGTGTAACCGGTGGTCACGGGTGGTCCTCCTTCGTCGGCGCGTCCGGGTCCGGCGGGCCTCTCCCGGCCCGCGCGGCCCGTCGTCAGGCCGTCGGGCGCCGGCTCAGCTTCGCGGACGCGTACGACTGCAACGGCTCACCGAAGGCCGCCAATTCCCACACCCACAGGAGCTGGCCCTCGACGTACCCGTAGAGGCGCTTCGACGCCGTGACCTCCGACGCGGTGGACGTGCGCGCGATGAGGTCGCTCGCGAGGTCCACCCGGCCGTTGCCGACCGCGCCGAGGTACACCGACACGCGGCCCGCGGGGTCGGCGATCAGCACCTCGAGGGGGTGACGGTCGTCCTCGAGCCCGTCCGGCCGGTCCGTCGAGACGCGCCAGTAGCCGGTCTCGGTCGACCAGACCGGCGCGTCGGCCGCGGCGGCGTCCAGCGTCGCCGCGTCCCGCTCGGGCCACTCCCCCTCGTCGGGGACGGTCTCCGGGACGTCGGCCTCGAGGACCCGCAACGTCGAGCGGTAGCGCAGGTAGGGGCCGCCGTCGTGGTCGAACTCGACGTCGTGGACGAACGGCGTCTCCTCGACGCCCGGGTACTTGACGACCCCCTCGCCGCGCCAGCTCCCGACGAGCCAGGCGAGCGGGTACACCTCGGGCGCGAGGCCCTCGGGGAACTCGAACGGCATCAGCGACCACCTCTCGGAGTCGGGCGACGCGACGAGCCCGGGCGGGGCAGCGCCCCGCGCGGGGTCAGCGCTGGCCCTTGTAGAGCTTGTAGACGACGTACCCCGCGAACCACGTGATGGTGACGGTCGCCGCGATGAGCAGGCCGAGGAAGATCAGCTCGAGAGTGTGCGGACTCATGCCGCCGATCCTACCGGCCGGCCGGAGCGCGCACGCCGTGGCCCCCGGGCGCCCGTCGGGCGGCGCTACGCTCGGCGCGTGACCGACGTCGTGGACCCCCGCGTGACCGCCCGCCCCCGCTCGCTCGTCGTCAAGGCGACGTCCGGGCTCGACCGGCCCGAGGCCGCGAACCAGGCGTTCACCGTCGCGGCGGCCGCCGTCGCGGCAGGCGTCGAGGTGAGCGTGTGGCTCACGGGCGAGGCGGCATGGTTCGGCGTGCCGGGCCGCGCGGCCGAGCTCGAGCTCGAGCACGCGGCCCCGCTGCCCGACCTCCTGGACGCCGTGCTCGCGGCCGGGACGCTCACGGTGTGCACGCAGTGCGCCGCACGGCGGGAGATCACGGCGGACGACGTGCTGCCCGGCGTGCGGATCGCGGGCGCGGCCGTGTTCGTCGAGGAGGCGCTGCGCGAGGGCGCGCAGGCGCTCGTCTACTGACCGGCCCTCGCTGACCGGGCGCCTCTGCCCGACCGCCGACCGGCCGTGCGCGTCAGCGCGCGGGGGCGACCCGGCGCAGGAGCAGGTAGAGCTCGCAGCCGAGGCACAGCCCGAACGCGGCGTTGAGCACGGCGGCGACGAGCGCCAGCACGGCCGCGACCGGCACCGCCGCCGCGACGCCCAGGAGGCCCAGCACCACGCCCGCGCCGGTGATGACGAGGCCCACGGCCTGCGCGAAGCGCGGCGGACGCGGGTCCTCGCGCTCCGCCGTCGGGCCGATGCGCGGGAGGAGGACCGTCCGGAAGACCCACGCCTGCCACGTGCCCTGGGCGCCGCGCACGGCACCGAGCAGGAAGCTCGCGGCGACGACCGCGAGGAGCACGAGCGCGGCGGTCGACGTCCACAGCAGGATGACGACCGCGAGCAGGAGCGCCGTGATGCCCGCGCCCGCGCGCGGGCCGCGCGGGTCGATGCCGACGGGCGCGTCGCCCGGTCCGGCGGCGGTCTCCGTGCGGCCTGCCTCGTCGCTCATGCGGTCTCCTCGGGTCGGCGCCGTCGGGGGACGGCTGCGGTCAGGCGCGTACGCCCGCGGGGACCGTCTCCGGGCCCTCGCCCACGGCGAGCGCCGCGAGCGCCTGGGCGCGGTTCATCCCCCCGCTCGCGCGGGCGACCTCGCGGCCCTGCGCGTCGAGCACGAGGACGGTCGGCGTGCGCAGTACGCCGAATGCTCGCACCAGGTCGAGGTGGTCGTCGACGTCCATCTCACGATGCGTCACGTCGGGGTGCGACGCGCTCACCTCGCCGAGCACGCGGGCCGTGGCGCGGCACGGCGCGCACAGCTCCGCCGAGAACTGGACGAACGTGCGGCGCTCGCCCAGGTCGACGCCGTGCGCCGCCCAGTCGACGACGGCGCCCGCGGCGTCGTCCGGCTCGCCGCGCGCGGAGCGGACGACGCCCTGGCGGCGCCGCCACCACGCGCCGAGCACGACGGTCGCGAGCAACGTCGCGAGCAGGAGGAGCGCGGGGAGCACGGCCGGCGTCATCCCACGATCACCCGCCCCACGACGAAGATCAGCGTCCCGCCGACGGCGACGGGCAGCGCGGTGGCCGAGAACGCGCCGAGCCGGCCGCGCAGCTCCGGGAGCTGGTCGAACAGCGCGTGCAGCGACGCGACGAGGAGGCCCGCGACGACGCCCGACCACACGCCGCTGAGCAGGTCGAGGTCCGGCATGACGTAGCCGACGGCACCGCCCGCGACGACGGCGAGGCCGAGCGTGAGCGCGGCGTTCGTCCACCCGCCGAGCGGCAGCGCGGACACCGCGGACGCGACGGCGAGCGCGACCGCGCACGTGACGACGAGGGACTCGCCGGCGTCCGTGCGGCCGGTCGCGATCCAGCCCGCGCACGACACCGCGACGACGATCCCGCTCACCGTGCCGATCAGCGACTCGACGAGGCGCGGGCGCCCGTCGCGCCGCAGGAGCTCGGCGACGAACGCGAGGACCACGGCGAGCGCGAGCACGACGGGCAGGTGGCGCAGCGCGGGCTCGCCGTGCGTCGCGGCGGTCGCACCGACGGCACCGAGACCGGCGATCGCGACGACGACGCGCGTCCCGCCGTGGACGGGCACGTCGAGGAGCCGCGGCCACCCGATCGCGACGACCAGCGCGAGCGCGCCCGACGCCGCGGTGAGCGCGAGGGGTCCGAAGAAGGCGGCGACGGCGACGCCCGCCGCGAGGCATGCCGTGACCACGGCACGGGTCGAGAGGTCCACGCGGTCAGCGCCCCGTTCGGGGGTCGCGGTAGGGCGTCGGGTCGTGCAGCACGCCTCAGAGTGTCGCAGAGTCTCGCGCGGGGCCGCTCCCCGGCCGGGGTCCCCGGGCCCGCCGAGGGCGGCGGGGACGCGCGGCGCGCGGCGTCACCTCGCGCCGGGCGTGAGACGTTCGGCCACGGCGCGCCCGGCACGCGATACGGTAACCATCCACGGGCCGAGACCGTGGCCGATGTCGTGGCGAGCCCCCGCAGAGGCCCCGTCCGGCCCGGTCGCCACGCGTCGACGCCCCGGGCGCCGCCCGCGCCCCGCGACCCGGAAGGAGGTGCCGGATGGCCGACCTGCTCATCCTCACCCCCGCGACAGGCGGTTCCGTCGAGGTGCTGCCCGCTCTCGGCCTGCTCTCGCACCGGATCCGGGTCCTGCCCATGGAGCCCTCGGCCCTCGTCGACGCGCCGGACTCCGACGTCGTGCTGCTCGACGCGCGGCGCGACCTCGTCGCGGCCCGCACCACGTGCCGTCTCCTGCACGCGACCGGCCTGACCGTCCCGCTCGTGCTCGTCCTCACCGAGGGCGGGCTCACCGTCGTCACCGCGGAGTGGGGCGCGGACGACCTGCTGCTCGAGGGCGCCGGCCCCGCGGAGGTCGAGGCCCGCCTGCGGCTCGTCGTCGAGCGCTCGGCGCGCGGCCCCGCGGACGACGGCCCGCAGGAGATCGCCGCCGGCGAGCTCGCGATCGACGCGAGCGGCTACACCGCGCGCCTGCGCGGGCGGCCCATCGACCTCACGTACAAGGAGTTCGAGCTCCTCAAGTACCTCGTCCAGCACCCGGGCCGCGTGTTCACGCGCGCCCAGCTCCTCCAGGAGGTCTGGGGCTACGACTACTACGGCGGCACCCGCACGGTCGACGTCCACGTGCGCCGCCTGCGCGCGAAGCTCGGGCCCGAGCACGAGCAGCTCATCGGGACCGTGCGCAACGTCGGGTACCGCTTCGACCCGCCCAAGGACCGTCGCCCCGCCGACGAGGCCGCCCAGGCCGACGCCGGGTCGGCAGGCTCGTCCGCCGACGGTGGCACGGGGACACCGGTAGGTTCGTCCGGGTGACGCACGACCCCTCCGACTTCACCTCCGCGCTGCCCGACGGGCCGTGGCGGCACGAGTTCATCCCGGCCAACGGCGCGCGCTTCCACGTGGCCCTCGCGGGGCCCGAGGACCGGGGCGTGCGCGACCCGGGCCCGCCGCTCGTCGTGCTGCTCCACTCGTTCCCGCAGTTCTGGTGGGCTTGGCGCCACCAGGTCGAGCCGCTCGCCGCGGCCGGCTACCGCGTCGCCGCGATGGACGTGCGCGGCGTCGGCGCCTCCGACAAGCCGCCGATCGGCTACGACGCCCCCACGCGCACGCGCGACATCGCCGGGGTGATCCGCTCGCTCGGGTCCGGGCGCGCCGTCGTCGTCGGGCACGGCACGGGCGGCAGCCTCGCGTGGTCGATGGCCGCGCTCCAGCCCGCCGTCACGGCGGGCGTGGCCGCGTTCTCCGCACCCCACCCCGCACGCCTGCACACGTCCGCGCGCCGCCTGCTCACGCCCGCCGCGGCGCGCCAGCTCGCGTTCTACCAGGTGCCGACCCTGCCCGAGCGCGCGCTCGTGCGCGGCGACCTCGTGGCCGAGGTGCTCGCGACGGGGGCCGCGACGCCCTTCGCGCCCGACGTCGTCGACACGTACCGCACCGTCATGCGGATCCCGTTCGCGGCGCACACCGCGATGGAGTCCTTGCGCTGGGCCGTGCGCTCGACGCCCCGGCCGGACGGGCGCCGCTACCTCGCCGCGCTCCGCCGCCCGGTCGACGTGCCCGCGCTCCAGGTCCACGCGGGGCGCGACGGCCTCCTGCGGCGCGACCTCGCCGACGCCGACGGCGCCGCGCTCGCGCGCGACTTCCGCTTCGAGGTGATCGACGACGCCGGGCACTTCCTGCCCGAGGAGGCCCCCGACGCGGTGACGGACCTCCTGCTCGACTGGCTCCCCCGGGTCGCCCAGGGCTGAGGCTCGGGGTCAGCTCGTCTTGACGAGCTTCGCCGCCTTGACCGGGTCGACCTCGCCGACACCGAACGACGGGCACCAGCGCGCGATGCTGCACGCACCGCACGCAGGCTTGCGCGCGAAGCACACGCGGCGCCCGTGGAAGATCAGCCGGTGCGAGAGCATCGTCCACTCCGACTTCTCGATCAGACCCCCGACGACCTGCTCGACCTTGACCGGGTCCTCCTCCGTGGTCCAGCCGAGACGGCGCACGAGGCGGCCGAAGTGCGTGTCCACGGTCAGCCCCGGCACGCCGAACGCGTTCCCGAGCACGACGTTCGCCGTCTTGCGGCCCACCCCGGGCAGCGTCACGAGGTCCTCGAGCCGCGGCGGCACCTCGCCGTCGAACCGCTCGACGAGCGCCTGGCCGATCCCGATCACGGACTGCGCCTTCGCGCGGAAGAAGCCCGTGGGGCGCAGGAGCTCTTCCAGCTCGGCACGGTCCGCGCCCGCGTACGCCGCGGCGTCGGGGTAGCGCGCGAACAGCGCCGGCGTCGTGAGGTTCACGCGCTTGTCCGTCGTCTGCGCGGACAGGACCGTCGCGATGAGCAGCTCGAGCGGCGTGGTGAAGTCGAGCTCGCAGTGCGCGTCCGGGTACGTCGCCGCGAGCTCGCGGTTGGTGCGGCGCGCGCGGCGGACCAGTGCGAGGTGCGACTCGGGCCGCGGCGCCCGGGCGGGCTCGGTGGTGGTCACGGACCCACCGTAGCGGCCGCCCCCGACACCCGAGTTGCGGCCGTAGGGCAGACTTGTCCTGGACCATTCTTCGAGGACGAGACGATAGGACACCCCGCGTGGACGACGACGTTGTGCTCTCCGCCCCCCTGTTCGCGACCATGGACGCGGACGAGACGCGCACCCTCTTCGAGTCGATGCAGCAGATCGAGCTCTCCCGGGGCGACGTGCTGTTCCGCGAGGGCGAGCCGGGCGACCGCCTCTACGTCATCGCGAGCGGCAAGATCAAGCTGGGCCGCCGCTCCAACGACGGCCGCGAGAACCTCCTGTCGATCCTCGGCCCGGGCGAGATGTTCGGCGAGCTCTCGCTGTTCGACCCGGGCCCCCGCACCGCGACCGCGAGCTCCGTGGCCGACTCCGTGATCTACGAGCTCGGCCACGACCAGCTCGTCGAGTGGATCGAGAAGCACCCGAGCGTCGCCAAGCACCTGCTCAACGCGCTCGCCCGGCGCCTGCGCCGCACGAACGAGACGCTCGCGGACCTCGTCTTCTCCGACGTGCCCGGTCGCGTCGCCAAGGCTCTGCTCGACCTGTCGACCCGCTTCGGCGAAGAGACCGACGAGGGCATCCGCGTCGCGCACGACCTCACGCAGGAGGAGCTCGCGCAGCTCGTCGGCGCGTCGCGCGAGACCGTGAACAAGGCGCTCGCCGACTTCGCGACGCGCGGCTGGGTCCGCCGCGAGGGCCGCGCGGTCGTCCTGCTCGACCTCGACCGCCTGGAGCGCCGCGCGCGCTGACACCGCCTCGACGACGACGGGGTCGGTGCCCGGTCCACGTGGACCGGGCACCGACCCCGTTCTCGTCCGGGACGGGCCGCGCTACGACGCGAGCTCGACGACGATCTCCACCTCGACGGGGGCGTCGAGCGGCAGGACCGCGACGCCGACGGCGCTGCGCGCGTGCACGCCCGCCTCGCCGAGCACCTCGCCGAGCAGCTCGCTCGCGCCGTTGATCACGCCGGGCTGACCGGTGAAGGACGGGTCGCTCGCGACGAACCCGACCACCTTGACGACGCGCGCGACCTGGTCGAGGTCGCCGACGACGTCGTGCACCGCCGCGAGGGCGTTGAGCGCGCACTGCCGCGCGAGGCCCGCCGCGACGTCGGGGGCGACGAGCCCCTCGCCCTCGCCGACCTTGCCGGTCGCGGGCAGCGCGCCGTCGACGAACGGGAGCTGGCCCGACGTGTGCACGTACCGGCCCGAGCGCAGCGCGGGCACGTAGGCCGCGACGGGCGCCGCGACCGCCGGGAGCTCGAGGCCGAGCTCGGCGAGCCGCGCGGCGACCCTCCCGGAACCCACTACTTCTCCCCGGTCGGGCGCTTCAGGTAGGCGACGAGACCGTTGCCGTCGGGCCCGGTCACCACCTGCACGAGCTCCCAGCCGTCGGCGCCCCACTGGTCGAGGACGGCCTTGGTGTTGTGGATGATGAGAGGGATGGTCGCGTACTCCCACGTGGTAGCCATGGGGCGAGCGTAGTCCGCCGCCGGACCCCGCGCCGCAGCCGGTGCGACCGTCCGGTGGCACGCCGCCTCGGGATGCTCACACAACGTGCACACCCCCACGAGGCGCATCCCCGGGCCCCTCCCAGGGTCGCTCCCGTAGGGTTGTCACCATGGCTTCCCCTGTGCGTCCTCGCGGTCGGCAGATCAACGCGTACCAGCTCGTCGCGCTCCTCCTGGCGTTCGTGCTGGTCTCCGGCGTGGGCGGCGTGCTCGCCGCGGGGCTGTTCGTGCCGTTCGCCGCCGGGGCGAACACCGCGACCGACACCGCGGTCGAGGTGTTCGACGAGCTGCCCGCCGACCTCGAGCCGGGTCCGCTGTCCGAGCAGTCGCGCATCTACGCGAACGACGGGACGACGCGGCTCGCGACGTTCTACACCGAGAACCGCATCGTCGTGCCGCTCGACCAGGTCTCCGACGCGATGAAGAACGCGGTCGTCGCGATCGAGGACAAGCGCTTCTGGGAGCACGGCGGGGTCGACGTCGAGGGCATCCCGCGCGCGTTCGTCAACAACCTCACGGGCGGCTCCACGCAGGGCGCCTCGACGCTCACGCAGCAGTACGTGAAGAACGTGCTCATCGAGCAGGCCGTGCGCGACGACGACGTCATGGCGCAGCACGAGGCGAAGGCCGACACGCTCGGCCGCAAGGCCCGCGAGGCGAAGCTCGCCATCTCGCTCGAGAAGAAGATGACCAAGGAGGAGATCCTCCAGGGGTACCTCAACATCGCGCAGTTCGGTCGCTCCGTCTACGGCGTCGAGACCGCGGCGCGGCACTACTTCAACACGACCGCGGCCGAGCTCGACTACATCCAGGCCGCGACGATCGCGGGCATCACCAAGGCCCCGGGCAAGTACGACCCGAGCGTCGACCCCGAGCTGGCGCAGTCGCGCCGCAACACCGTGCTCCTCACGATGTACCAGCAGGGGTACATCACCAAGGAGGAGTACGACACGGGCTGGAAGACGCCGATCGGCGACACGCTGAACATCCAGCCGCTCGAGGCGGGCTGCCAGGCCGCCGGCGGCGCCGCGTTCTTCTGCGACTACGTCACCAAGATCATCATGTCCGACCCGGTGTTCGGGGAGACGAAGGCGGACCGCGAGGCGCGTCTGTACCGCGGCGGCCTCGACATCTACACGACGCTCGACCCGGCCATGCAGGCGGCGGCCCAGCAGCACGCGGCCGCGGCCGTCCCGGCCGACGACCCGAGCCGGCTCGAGGACGCGATCGTGTCCGTCGAGCCCGGCACGGGCAAGATCCTCGCGATGGCGCAGAACCGCGCGTACGACGCCACGCAGGACCCGGCGCCCAACACCACGGCGGTGAACTACAGCACCGACGAGGCGCACGGCGGCTCGCGCGGCTTCTCCCCCGGCTCGACGTGGAAGCCGTTCCTCCTCACGCAGTGGCTCAAGGAGGGGCACTCGCTGTACGAGACGGTCAGCGCCAACAAGCGCACGTGGACGCTCGGCCGCGACTTCCACGGCAGCTGCATCCGCTTCGGCGACGAGCAGTGGACGCCGGCGAACTCCGACGGCCCGGGCACCGGCTCGATGTCGGTCCTCAAGGCGACGTACAACTCGGTCAACACCGCGTACACGACCATGGCGAGCAAGCTCGACATGTGCGGCGTCGCCGACACGGCGAAGTCGGCGGGCTTCACGCCGTCGATGATCAAGGACGAGGGCGACGTGCACATCAACCCCTCGATGATCCTCGGCACGCAGAACTCGTCGCCGCTGCACATGGCCGCCGCGTACGCGACGTTCGCCTCGGGCGGCACGTACTGCAAGCCGATCGCGATCACGAAGGTCCTCGACGCCGACGGCCAGGAGCTCCCCGTCCCGTCCGCGGACTGCCGGGAGAACGCCGTCGACCCGGCCATCGCGAACACCGTCACCTACGCGCTGCAGCAGGTGCTCACCCAGGGCTCGGGTCGGGGCAACAGCCTCGCCGACGGCCGTCCCGCGGCCGGCAAGACGGGCACGGCGAACCTCAACAAGCACACCTGGTTCATCGGCTACACGCCGCAGGTGTCGACGGCGGTGTGGATCGGCAACGCGGAGAGCGACGTCGAGATGAGCATGCGCACGACGGGCCGCCCCTTCACGATCAACGGCACGTCCCGCTCGTACTGGTACGGCTCGAGCCTCGCCGCACCGACCTGGCGCGACTACATGAACCAGGTCCTCGCCGGCAAGCCCGCCCCCGGCTTCGCCGACCCCGACTGGAACCGCGTCAACGCGCCCGCCCCGCCCCCGCGGAACCCGTCCGACTCGAACCCTGGTGACGGCGACCAGGGTGGCAGAGGCGACGAGGGCCGTGGCCCCGGCGGCGGCGGTGGCGACGAGGCCGACGGCGGCGGTCGCGGCGACCGTGGCGACCGCGGCAACGGCGGGGGTCGCGACGGTCTCGCCGACTGGCTCGACTCCCTCGGCGCCGGGGGGAACGGCTGAGCGCCGCGGGCGCGCGCCGGGCCCTGCGCGGCCTCGGCGCGCTCGCCGCGGTCGGGGCGGCAGGCGTCGCGTACGCGCACGTCGAGACGAAGCTCTTCACGGTCCGCGAGGCCACCGTCCCGGTCCTGCCGCCCGGGTCGCACGACCTGCGCGTGCTGCACGTGTCGGACCTCCACCTCATCCCGTCCCAGCGGCGCAAGATCGAGTGGGTCCGCTCGCTCGCCGAGCTCGAGCCGGACCTCGTCGTCGACACCGGGGACAACCTCGCGCACGTCGACTCCCTCGCTCCCCTGCTGCACGCGCTCGAGCCGCTGCTCGCGGTCCCCGGCGCCTTCGTCATGGGGTCGAACGACTACTACGCGCCGGTGCCCAAGAACCCCGCGCGCTACCTCCTGCCGGACGCCCGCGTGCCGTTCGCGAGCGAGGCGCGCCTCCTCCCGGCGGGCGAGCTCGCCACCGCGATGCGCGACGCCGGGTGGGTCGACCTCACGAACCGTCGTGACGCGCTGCGCGTGGGCGGCGTCCGCCTCGATCTCATCGGCGTGGACGACCCGCACCTCGACCGGGACGTGTTCCCCGCTCCTGAGCCCGCGGGCTCGGCCACGGACGAGCCCGTGCTCCGCGTCGGCGTCACGCACGCGCCCTACCGGCGCGTGCTGGACTCCATGCACGACGACGGCGCGGACCTCGTCCTCGCGGGCCACACCCACGGCGGCCAGCTCTGCGTGCCCGGCTTGGGCGCGCTCGTGACGAACTGCGACATCGACCGCCGCCGCGCGAAGGGCCTGCACGGCTGGCCCGGCGCCCGGCCCGACGCCCCCGGCGGCGACGCGTCGACGTGGCTGCACGTCTCCGCCGGCGCCGGGACGTCGCCGTACGCGCAGGTGCGGTTCGCCTGCCGGCCCGAGGCCACGCTGCTCACGCTCACGGCGCGCTGAGCCTCGCGGCGTGCCCGCGTCGGACGGCCCGCGACGGGCGGAGCGGCGCCGCGGACGCGGGTGTCACCGGGGTCACGCGGATCGAGTTTCGTCGCACGGCACTTCGTCGGCTATTCTGGGCAGGCTTCCGACGCGGAAGACGAGGTCTACTCGTCGACCACCAGCAGACGGAGCAACCGGGGTGTGGCGCAGCTTGGTAGCGCGCTTCGTTCGGGACGAAGAGGTCGCAGGTTCAAATCCTGTCACCCCGACCCTTGTGAGAGGCCCTCTGGCCGGCGCGACGCTGGTCAGAGGGCCTCTTGCGTCCCCCGTGATCCCGGTGCGGCGGAAGCGCCCGGAGGCAGGTCGGAGCGGGCGAGTAGTATCCGCGAGCATGCCCCTGAGCGCTGTCGACGTGGACCGGTTCCAGGACGCCGCGCCCCGGCTGACGGCGATCGCGTACCGCATGCTCGGCTCCGCGGGCGAGGCGGAGGACGCGGTGCAGGAGACGTTCCTGCGCTGGCAGGGCGCCGACGTCGGGCGGATCGAGGTGCCGGAGGCGTGGCTGACGAAGGTGCTCACGAACATCTGCCTCAACCAGCTCTCGTCGGCCCGGCGGCGGCGCGAGACGTACGTGGGGACGTGGCTCCCGGAGCCGCTGCTCGCCGGGGACCCGATGCTCGGTCCGGCGGACACGGCGGAGCAGCGCGAGTCGGTGTCGTACGCGGTGCTCGTGCTGCTGGAGCGGCTGTCGCCCCACGAGCGGGCGGTGTACGTGCTGCGCGAGGCGTTCGACCACTCGCACCGCGAGATCGCGGAGATGCTGGAGGTCTCCGAGGCGTCGAGCCAGCAGACGTACCACCATGCGAAGAAGCGCGTCGCGGAGGGCAAGGCGCGCACCGACATCGACGAGGCGGCTGCGCGGCAGATCGTCGAGGAGTTCCTCGCCGCGGCCACGAGCGGCCGCACGGAGCCGCTGGTGCCGCTGCTCACGCAGGACGCGTTCTCCGTGGGCGACGGCGGCGGCACGGTGCCCGCCCGGGCCAAGGGCTTCCTGGGCGCGACGGCGGTCGCGACGTTCCTGCGCGGCCTGTTCAAGCCGGGCGGGGCGACGCGGAACTACGTCGGCGCGGCGACCGAGGTGTACGCGACGACGGCGAACGGCGGCCCCGCCGTCGTGGCGGTCGCGGACGGCCGCGTCGTCGGGATCACGTGCCTCGAGGTCACCGCGGACGGCATCGCCGCGGTCCACAACCAGGTGAACCCCGACAAGCTGCAGCGCGCGACGGCGCAGTGGGCGGCCGCGAGGGGCGGCGTCGCACCGCTCGCCGTCCTCTGACCCGTCCGGCACGGGTCGCCCGCTCCCCACCGAGCGGGTGTGATCGGCGTCACACCTCAACCCTGTCAGGAACCGGCCCGCTGCCCGGTTCAAGGGGCACGACCGCGCCGGACCGGCGCGGGCCCCTCGCAGACAGGAGCAGGACCATGCAGCACCGCATCGTCGTCCTCGGTGGCGGCTACACCGGAACCGTCGCCGCCGGCCGTCTCGCCAAGCGGCTGCGCCGCGAGGACGTCTCCATCACGCTCGTGAACCCCGAGCCGGACTTCGTCGAGCGCGTGCGGCTGCACCAGCTCGCCGCGGGCCAGGACCTCGCGCCTCGGCCGTTCGCCGAGATCTTCGCCGGCACCGGCGTCGAGCTGCGGCTCGGCCGCGTGACGCACGTGGACGTCGACACCAAGACCGTGACGACCACCGCGCCCGACGGGACCGGCAGCGACGTCGTCGAGTACGACACGCTCGTCTACGCGCTCGGGAGCGGCTGGGACGTCGACGGCGTCCCCGGCGTCGCGGAGCACGCGCACGACGTGTCGAGCCGTCCGGGCGCCCTGCGCCTGCGCGAGCGCCTGGCCGCGCTGGAGCCGGGCAGCCGGGCAGTCGTCGTCGGCGGCGGGCTGGCGGGTCTGGAGACCATGACCGAGGTCGCCGAGGCGCACCCCGGGCTCGACGTCGCGCTGGTCGCCCGCGGCGGCCTCGGCGACTGGCTCTCGGAGAAGGGCCGCGCCCACCTGCGTACGGTCGTCGACCGGCTCGGCATCACGGTCCACGAGCACGCGTCCGTCGCCGCCGTCGGGCCGGACGGCGTGACGACGGCCGGCGGCACCGTGCTGCCCGCCGACGTCACCGTGTGGACCGCGGGCTTCGCCGTCCACCCGCTCGCCCGCGCCACCGCGCTCGAGACGACGGACCGCGGCCAGATCGTCGTGGACGCCACGATGCGGTCGGTGTCCCACCCCGACGTGTACGTCGTGGGCGACGCCGCGAGCGCGATGGGTCCGGGCGGCAAGCCGCTGCGCATGTCGTGCGCCTCGGGCACGCCCACCGCCTGGCAGGCGGCCGACGCCGTCGCCGCGCGGCTCAGCGGCGGCGAGGTCCCGCGCGTCGGCATCCGGTACGTGCAGCAGTGCATCTCGCTCGGGCGCTCGGACGGGCTGATCCAGTTCGTCACGGCGGACGACCGGTCGAAGGACCGCGCGCTCTCCGGCCGCGTGGCGGTGCTCTACAAGGAGCTCGTCACCCGCAGCGCCGTCTGGGCCGTAACCCACCCGACGATGGGCGTGCCGTCCCGGCGCCGCCGGGTGGTGCGGTCCGCCGCGCGGGCCGACGAGCCGGCGGGCGCGACCGCCCTCTGACCGCACGCCGGGCGCTGCGCGGGCGAACGCGCGAGACTGAGCCCGTCGCCGTTCCCCAGGATCGCGGAGGTCGTCATGAGCGCCGGACGCCACGTCGTCGTCGGAGGCGGCCTCGCCGCCGCGAAGGCGGTCGAGACCCTCCGCGACGAGGGGTACGACGGCGGGCTCACCGTCGTCGCGCGGGAGCCGCACCACCCGTACGAGCGCCCGCCGCTGTCGAAGGACTACCTGCGCGGCGAGGTCGAGCGGGACTCCGTGTTCCCTCTCGCCGCGGGCTGGTACGCCGAGCACGACGTCGAGCTCCTCACCGGGACCGAGGCGACCGCGCTCGACCTCGGCGCGCGGAGCGTGACGCTCGACGACGGCCGGTCGCTGCCGTACGACAGGCTGTTGCTCGCCACCGGCTCCGACCCCCGGCGCATCCCGCTGCCGGGCGTCGACCTGGACGGCGTGCACGAGCTCCGCACGCTCGACGACTCCGAGTCCCTCGCCGCCGCGCTGCGCGCCGCCCACGAGGACGGTAAGGGTCGGCTGGCGATCGTCGGCGACGGGTGGATCGGGCTGGAGATCGCGGCGTCGGCCCGCACGATCGGCCTCGACGTCACCGTGATCGGTCTCGGCGCCCACCCGCTCGAGCGCGTGCTCGGGCCGGAGATGGGCGAGCTCTACGGCCAGGTCCACACCGACCACGGCGTCCACCTGCACCGCCGCGCTCAGGTCACGGGCATCTCCGGCGAGGGCGGCCGCGCGACCGGCGTCGACATCGCCGACGGCACGCACGTCGACGCCGACCTCGTGCTCGTCGCCGTCGGCGCGGTCCCGAACGTCGCGCTCGCCCGGGACGCGGGCCTCGCGCTCGACTCCACGACGGGCGGCGTCGTCGCCTCCGCGACGCTCCAGACGACCGATCCCGACGTCTTCGTCGCCGGCGACATCGCGAGCGTGCCGACCGCGCGGTACGGGCGGTCGGTCCGCGTCGAGCACTGGGCGACCGCGCTCAACCAGGGCCCGCACGCGGCGCGCGCGATGCTCGGCGCGACCGACCCCTACCCCGAGCTCCCCTACTTCTTCTCCGACCAGTACGACGTCGGCATGGAGTACCTCGGCTTCGTCGCGGGCCCGGACGCGTACGACGAGGTCGTCGTCTCCGGCTCCCTCCCCGACCGCGAGCTCGTGGCGTTCTGGGTCAAGGACGGCCGGGTCGAGGCCGGCATGGCCGTCAACGTCTGGGACCGCATGGAGGACGTCAAGGCCCTCATCCACCGCGAGGCCGTCGACCGCGCCGCGCTGGAGTCGTTCGTCGGCTGACTCCCCGTGCGCCGAACATGCGGTTGCCGCCCGTCCCACTCTCCTGACGGGCGGCAACCGCATGTTCGGCGGGTCAGGGGAGCTCGCGCTGCTCCGGGCCCACGTACTCGCTCAGGGGGCGGATGAGCGCGTTGGCTGCGCGCTGCTCCATGACGTGCGCCGTCCAGCCGACGACGCGCGACGCGACGAACAGCGGCGTGAACATCGGGGTGTCGAAGCCCATGAGGTGGTACGCCGGTCCGGCCGGGTAGTCGAGGTTCGGCAGGATGCCCTTGCGCTCGGTCATCGCGGCCTCGAGCGCGGTGTACAGGTCGAGGAGGTCCTGGCGGCCGTAGTGCGCGACGAGGTCGTCGAGCGTCGCGCGCATCGTGGGCACGCGCGAGTCGCCGTGCTTGTAGACGCGGTGCCCGAAGCCCATGATCTTGCGCTTGTGCGCGAGCGCGTCGTCGAGCCACGCCGCAGCGCGGTCGGCGGTGCCGATCTCGGCGAACGTCGCCATGACGGCCTCGTTCGCGCCGCCGTGGAGCGGGCCCTTGAGCGCGCCGACGGCGCCGGTCACCGCGGAGTGCAGGTCGGACAGCGTGGACGTGATGACGCGCGCGGTGAACGTGGACGCGTTGAACGAGTGCTCGGCGTACAGCACCATCGACACCTCGAACGCGCGCACGACCGCGGGCTCGGGCTCCTCGCCGAACGTCATCCACAGGAAGTTCTCGGCGTAGGTGAGGTCGTCGCGCGGGTCGACGATCTGCTGGCCGCGACGGCGGCGCTGGTCGAGCGCGACGACGGCGGGCAGCACGGCCCACAGGCGCAGCGCCTTCGCCTGCTCGGCCTCGGGCGAGGAGTCCTCGGCATCGGGGTCGTGCGCGCCGAGCTGGGAGATCGCGGTGCGGCACACGTCCATGGGGTGGCACGTCGTCGGGAGCTCGAGGATCGCGTTGCGGACGTTGCCCGGCAGGGCGCGGTGGGCGCGCTCGACGGCGGTCTGCTCGGCGAGCTGCTCGGGCGTGGGGAGCTCGCCGTGCCACAGGAGGTAGGCGACCTCCTCGAAGCTGCGGCGCGCGGCGAGGTCCTGGACGGGGTAGCCGCGGTAGAGCAGCGAGTTCGTCTCGGGGTTGACCTTGGAGATCGACGTGACGTCGACGACGACGCCGGCGAGCCCCTTGCGGATCTCGGGTGCGTCGGTGGTCGGTGCGGTGGGGGTGGTCATGCGGTCACTCCTTCGTGCGGCACGGGTCGCGGGTGCCGGTGCCACGGCCGGGCGGAGCGGCCGCGGCACCGGTCGGTGGTCAGGGCCGGTAGGTGAAGATGCCCTCGTCGAACGTGTTGTAGGCGGCGTAGTCGAGCAGCTCGTAGAGGCGTGCCCGCGTCTGCATGCCCTCGACCTGCCCCGCCTGGGTGCCGGTCTCGGCGATCTCGTCGAGCGCCCGCTCGGTCGCGCCCATCGCGACGCGCAGGAGCGTCACGGGGTAGATGATCAGGCGGACGCCGGCGTCGCCGAGCTGGCGGCGCGTGAAGAGCTCGGACTTGCCGAACTCGGTCATGTTGGCGAGCACGGGGACGTCGACGGCGGACGCGACGGCCTCGAACTCCGACAGGTCCTTCATCGCCTCGGGGAAGATCGCGTCCGCGCCCGCGTCGACGAGCGCCTTGGCGCGGTCGATCGCGGCCCGGAGCCCGGCGTCGCCCGGGATCGTGCCGCGCACGTCGGTGCGCGCCATGATCAGGAAGCCGGGATCCCTGCGCGCGTCGGCGGCCGCGCGGACGCGCTTGGCCGCCTCGTCGAGACCGACGACCTCCTTGCCGTCGAGGTGGCCGCACCGCTTGGGGTTGACCTGGTCCTCGACGTGCGCGCCCGCGACGCCCGCGTCCTCGAGCGCCTGGACGGTGCGCGCGACGTTCATCGGCTCGCCGAACCCGGTGTCGGCGTCGACGAGCGCGGGCAGGTCGATCACGCGCGCGATCTGCTGGGATCGGCCCGCGACCTCGGTGAGGGTCGTCAGGCCGATGTCGGGCAGGCCGAGGTCCGCCGACAGCACGGCCCCGGACACGTACACGCCCTCGAAGCCCTTGTCCTGGATCAGGCGCGCGGAGAGCGGGTTGAACGCGCCCGGGAGCCGCAGCGGCTCCCCCGTCGTCGCCGCGGCCTCGAGCGCCGCGCGGAACGCGCGCCGCTTGTCCGACGGCGTCACCTGGCTGTACAGCATCAGCGCGCCTCTCCCTCGGTCGTCTCGTCGGCCTCGTGCATGGTGAACCCGTCGCCCTCGAACTCACCGTGGGCGGGGGCGTCGTCGCGCCCGAGCTCGAAGAGCCCGGTCGGCGTCGGGACGGAGTCGAGCAGCCCGGGCCGCCCGACGATCGTCAGCTCGCGCACCTCGGCGGGCGTGAGCGACGGGAGGCGCTGCGCGAGGTCGAGGAAGCGCTCGATCTCGGCGTCCTCCAGGACGCCCGCGGCGAGCGTGCGGAACTTCTTCACGTACTGCTCGCGCCCGAACGGGCGCGCGCCGAGCGGGTGCGCGTCGGCGACGGCGATCTCGCGGACGAGGCGACCGCCGTCGGCGAGCTCGATCTCCACGCGCCCGCCGAACGCCTTCTCGGCCGGGTCGGTCGAGTGGTAGCGGCGCGTCCACTCGGGGTCCTCGGCCGTGGTGACCTTCGCCCACAGCGCGACCGTGTCGGGGCGGCCCGCGCGCTCGGGGGTGTACGAGTCGACGTGGTGCCAGCCGCCGTCCTGCAGCGCGACCGCGAAGATGTACGGGATCGAGTGGTCGAGCGTCTCGCGCGACGCCGTGGGGTCGTACTTCTGCGGGTCGTTCGCGCCCGACCCGATGACGTAGTGCGTGTGGTGGCTCGTGTGGATGACGATGCTCGTCACGTTGTCGGGGTCGGCGAGCCACGGGTGCTCGTCGTGCAGCGCGCGGGCGAGGTCGATGAGCGCCTGCGACTGGTACTCCGCCGAGTGCTCCTTGGTGTACGTGTCGAGGATCGCGGTCTTCGGCTCCCCCGGCGCGGGGAGCACGACGTCGTACGACGCGTCCGGGCCGTCGAGCAGCCACGCGACGACGCCGTCCTCGCCCTCGTAGATCGGCTCGGGCGACGTCTGGCCGCGCATCGCGCGGTCGACGGCCTCGACCGCGACCTTGCCCGCGAACGCCGGGGCGTGCGCCTTCCACGTGGAGATCTGGCCCTTGCGGGACTGGCGCGTGGCCGTCGTCGTGTGCAGCGCCTGGCCGATCGCCTGGAAGACCGTCTCGGTGTCGAGGCCGAGCAGCGTCCCGATGCCCGCGGCGGCCGACGGCCCGAGGTGCGCCACGTGGTCGATCTTGTGCCGGTGGAGGCTGATCGCGCGGACGAGGTCGACCTGGACCTCGTACCCGGTCGCGATCGCGCGGACCACGGCGGCGCCGTCGGACCCGGCGTGCTGCGCGACGGCGAGGATCGGCGGGATGTTGTCGCCCGGGTGCGAGTACTCCGCGGCGAGGAACGTGTCGTGGAAGTCGAGCTCGCGCACCGCGACGCCGTTCGCCCACGCCGCCCACTCGGGGCTCGTGCGGGTGTCGAGCCCGCAGCCGAACACCGTCGCGCCCGGCGTGTACGGGTGCGCGAGAGCCTGTCCGCGCGCCGCGACGGCCGGGCCGCGCGTCAGGCTGGCGGCGGCGACGGCCGCGTTGTCGATGACGCGGTTGATCACCATGTCGACGACCTCAGGCGTGACCTCGACCGGGTCGGTCGCGAGCTCGGCGAGCTTCCACGCGAGCTGGTCGGCGCGGTCGAGCGGCTCCGCGCTGGGGTAGACGCGCAGGTGGTGGGTGTACGGCATCGGTGTCTCCGTCGTGCGGTGGTGGGTGGTCAGGGGAGGTCGTCGGTCGCCGACCCGGCGCCGCGCAGCGACTGCTCGGCGAGGGCGGCGCTGCGTTCGATGTGGGCGCGCATCGCGGCCTCGGCCGCACCGGGGTCGCGGCTCGCGATCGCGTCGGCGACGGCGCGGTGCTCGTCCACGTGGTCGGTCGTGCCGACGCGGCGGCGCGCGGCGAGCGCGCGGTACCGGTCGACGTGGCCGCGGATCTGGCGCAGGAGCGCCGACCCCCAGCGGTTGTCCGCGAGCGCCTCGATCTCGCCGTGGAACTGGGCGCCGACGCGCAGCACCTCGTCCTCGTGGTCGCGCACGGCGTCCATGAGCGCGACGAGCCGGGCGAGCCGGGCGACGTCGTCGGGCGTCGCGCGCTCGCACGCGTCCCGTGCGAGCAGGCCCTCGAGGCGGGCCCGGACGTCGTAGACGCGGCGCGCGTCCGCGACGTCGAGCGGCGCGACGCGCACTCCCCCGGTGGGGAGCTCGACGACGAGCGCCTCCGCCTGGAGCAGGCGCAGCGCCTCGCGCACGGGGGTGCGGGAGACGCCGAGCTCGGCGGACAGCACGGGCTCGGTGAGGCGCGCGTCGGGCGCGAGCGTGCCGTCGATGATGCGCCCGCGCAGGAGGTCGTAGACGGCGCGGGCCCCGGACTGGCGGCGCGTGAGCCCGGCGTCGCCGGGCGCCGGCCCGGCGGCGCGCAGGTCGGGCGTCGTCGTCACCCGGCCATCGTGCCACAGCGATTGCGCACTTGTATACAAGTGTCGTCGGTGTGCGGCGATGTCACACGGGAGGCCCCTGCTTCGTCGTACGGGCATGAGGATCGCAGTGACAGGTGGGACGGGGACGATCGGTCGGCACGTGGTCGCGGAGCTGAGCGCGCGCGGGCACGAGGTACGCACCCTGAGCAGGCACGCGGAGCACTACCCCGTGGACGTCACGACGGGGACGGGCCTCGCGGCCGCGCTCGACGGGATCGAGGTCGTCGTGGACGCGAGCAACGCCAGCACGCCCGTCGCGCGGGCGCGCGCGACGCTCGTCGGCGGGACGCAGCGGCTGCTCGCCGCCGAGCGCGACGCCGGGGTGCGCCACCACGTCGTCGTCTCGATCGTGGGGTGCCACGATGTGCCGATGGCCTACTACCGCGTCAAGGTCGAGCAGGAGGAGGCGGTCGCGGCGGGCGGCGTGCCGTGGACGGTCGTGGCCGCGACGCAGTTCCACGAGTTCGTCGCCGGGACCCTCGCGGGCGCCGCGAGCCGCGGCGTCGTGCCGCTCCTGCGCGCCGCCGTGCAGCCCGTCGCGGCGGCCGAGGCCGCGGCGGCCGTCGCGGACGCCGCGACGCGCGAGCCGCAAGACGGCACCACGTCCGTCACCGGGCCCGAGGTGCTCGACCTGCGCGACGCCGCGCGCGCGTGGCGCGCGGCCACGGGGTCCCGCGCGCTGCCGCTGCGGGTCCCCCTGCCCGGGGCGCTGGGGCGCGCGCTGCGCACGGGCGCGCTCGTCGACCCGCACCCGGATGCGCGCGGCACCACGACGTTCCGCGACTGGCTGGCCGTGCAGCGCACGCTGCGCGCGTCCGCGCGATGACCGGGCCGGACGCGACGACCGGGCCGGAGGAGGTCGCGCGTGCGTTCCAGGCCGAGCGGCCCCGGCTCCTGCGCCTCGCCTACGCGACCACCGGGTCGTGGTCGGACGCCGAGGACTGCGTCCAGGACGCATGGCTGCGGCTGCGCACGCAGGACCCCGCGTCGATCCGTAACCTCGCAGCGTGGCTCACCACGACGGTCGGCCGCCTCGCGCTCGACGTGCTCGGCAGCGCGCGCGTGCGGCGCGAGCGGTACGTCGGGACCTGGCTCCCCGAGCCCGTCGTCACCCCGCCCGGAGCGGCGTCCCCCGTGGCGACCGCCGCGACGTCGACCGTCGCGGCCGACCCGGCGGACCGCGTGACGCTCGACGAGGAGGTGAGCATGGCGCTCCTCGTCGTGCTCGAGCGCCTCTCCCCCGCGCAGCGCGTCGCGTTCGTCCTGCACGACGTCTTCGGGCTCCCGTTCGAGGAGGTGGGCGACGTCGTCGGACGCTCGCCCGCGGCGGTGCGCCAGCTCGCCGCGCGCGCCCGCAAGGACGTCGAGGCCGGGCGCCCGCGCCGCCGGGCGACGCGCGCCGAGCAGCAGCAGGTCGTCGAGGCGTTCGTCGCCGCGTGCGTGGGCCAGGACCTGCCCGCGCTGCTCGGCCTGCTCGACCCCGACGTCGTGCTGCGCGGCGACGGCGGCGGCAAGGTCCGCACCCTGCGGCGCACGATCCACGGCGCGGAGCCCGCGGGCCGCGTGCTCCTCACCTACCTGCGCAAGCCGCCCGAGACGCTGCGCGTGGTGGACGTCAACGGTACGCCGGGCCTGCTCGTGCGCGACGTGTCGGGCGTGCTCACGGTCATGTCGTTCACGGTCGCGACCGGGCGCATCACCGCGCTCGACATCGTGCGCAACCCCGACAAGCTCGGGGCGGTGCCGCAGGACCTGCTCGACGCGGGCGGCGCGTGACCGCGGCCTACGGCCGGTAGCCCTCGGCGGGCCACGTGCCGTACCCGTCGAGGTGCTCGTCGGCGTCGCGCACGTAGTCGTCGACGGGCGCCATGCGCTCGGCCATCTCGAAGTGCCAGTCCACGAGCTCGCCGAGGGGCACCGTCGTGCGCGACGACCGCGCGACGTCGCGCCCCTCCTCCGACCACAGCGGCGGGTAGAGGCTCAGGCCCTCGTCGAGACGGACGCCGCCGACCTCCTCGTACCACCCCGGCCAGCGGACGGGTGCGTAGAACTCGGTGGTCCCGCCGCTCACCGCCCACTCGAGGAACGCGGCCTGGCCGAACCCGAGGTCGACCCACGAGAGCGAGTCGGGCGCGAAGTAGTGGACGTTGCCCAGCGGTCCCGGCAGCCCGCCGCCGTTGATCGCGAACGTGCCGCCGAGCACGTCGTACGCGACGACGAGGACGGCCGGGGCGACGCTGTCGGGACCGGGCTCGCCCAGCCCGTTGACGGTCGCGAGGTCGGGCAGCCCGGCGCCGCCCCCGCCGATGATCCGGAGCCACCCGCCGTCGACGAGCACCCCGCCCGTGTGCAGCGCGAGCGCCCCGAGCGTGGAGCGGACCGTGACCTGGAGGCGGTAGAGGACCTCGAGCGACCACGCGGGAGGCGGGACGACCTCCACGCCGGCGCGCCCGAGCATGCGGGAGAGCGTCGGCCACGCAGGGTCCTCGACCGCGGCGAGCTCCGCGGCCGTCCTCACAGTCATGGCCGGATCATGCCAGATGTTGCCGGTATCCAGGAGTCCTGGTATGGAGTGCGCCGGGTCGGACGCCCGGACGCTCCCTCGATGCGCCGAAAGACCGGTTCGGGAGCGCTCCCGGCCCGCGCCGGCCGCGCGCCCGTGAAGAGCCCGCGCGGGCCCTGCGGAGGGTTGCCGCCGACCCGGCCGCGGACCGGACCGCCCGGTACCGTCGCGACCGTGGACGACGACGCGCACCCCTCCCCTCGTGGCGACGACGCCGATGCGGCGGAGGACCCCGGGACGGCGCGCCGCCGCGGGGTCCCGGTCGCGGTGCTCGCCGCGGCGCTCGGCGCCGCCCTCGCGGTGTCGGCCGCCGTCGCCGCCCCGACCGCGCTGCGCACCGCCGCCGGCCCGGCCGCGCCGTCGACCACCGCGCCCCCGTCGCCCGGCCCCTCCCCCGACCCGTCGACCCGCACCGGCGACGTCGCCGCCCGCCTGCGCACGCTGCCCGGCGTCGCGGACGCCGTGCTGCTCGGTGCCTCCGACGAGAGCGCACGGATCACCCTCGCGTCGCCCCTGCCCGCGCCGACGGACGCCCAGGCCACCGCTGACGCCGCGAGCACCCTCCTCGCCGACGCGGCCGGCGGGGCGGCCTGGTCGCTGCGCGTCGAGGGCACCCGGCCCGGCGGCGGCAGCCTCGTCGTCGAGCACGGCACGGGCGCGGCGAGCGGCGGCGTCGACCCGGCGACGGGCGCACCCCTCCCCGACCTCCTGGGCGCGGACGCGGTCGCCGACGCCGTCCGGCTCGTCGCGCACGACGCGGTCCGGCGCGTCCACCTCGCGCCGGGGATCGCGGCGGTCGAGGCCCGCGCCACCGAGGACCTCGTCGCCGTCGCGGCACTCGCGCGCGCCGAGGACCGCGGGCTGACGAGCCTCGTCGTCGAGGGCTACGGCGTCGGCCTGTTCGAGGGCGACGGCCGCTCCGTCCCGGACGACGCGCTGCTCGCCCTCGTCACCGGCGCGGCCGCGCTGCCGTCGGTCACCCAGGTCGCGTACGAGACCGTGCGCAGCACCGTCCCGGCCGACCCTCTGCTCACGGTCGTCACGTCCGGCCCGGCCGCGGACGTCGCCCGCTGGCTCGACGACGCCGCACCCCCGGGCCCGGCGCTCGCCTACCAGGTGCAGGGATCGTCCGACGACGGGACGTCCACGACACGGTCCGGGTTCGTCGGGGGCACGGCCCCCGCGACCGCCGACCGGCCCACCGACGCGTGCGCGCCGCACGACCTCACGATCGCCGCTGCCGGGGTCGACGCCGCCGCCGGCCGCCGGTTCCTCACGCTCACCGCGCGCAACGACGGCGCGACGCCGTGCGCCCTCGCAGGCAGCCCGGGGATGCGCTTCGTCGCGGACGTCGGCACGGAGACCGACGTGCTCCTGGAGCCCGACGACGCCGCGGCGTCACCCGTCGTGCTGGAGCCCGGTGCCGCGGCCTCGGCCCTGCTGTCGTGGCGCGGCGGGTCCACGGCCGGCGGCCCGGCGCTCGTCGTGACGCTGCTCGTCGCGCCGCACCCCGGCGACCCGGAGACGGTCGTGCCCCTCACGGGTGTCCCCGGGGTCGGCGACGGCCTCGACCTTCTCGGCGGCGGTACCGCGACCGTCGGGGCGTGGGCCCTCGCCGGCTGAGGGTTGGCCGCCCGCCGGCGTCAGAGCGCGCGGCGGGTGCGGACGGCGCCGGCGAGCTCGCGCAGCAGGTCCGCCGTCGTGTCCCAGTCGATGCACGCGTCGGTGACCGACTGCCCGTACACGAGGCCGCTCGGCCCGGGCTTCTGCGCGCCCGCCACGAGGAAGCTCTCCATCATGAGACCCGTGATGCCCTCCTCGCCCTCGGCGAGGCGCGCGGAGATCTCGCGCACGACCTCCGCCTGGCGCACGTGGCTCTTGCCCGAGTTGCCGTGCGAGGCGTCGACGACGAGCCCGTGCTCCGCGACGCCGCCGAGGCCCGAGGTGCGCGCGACCGCGAGCGCCGCCGCGACGTCGTCGGCCCCGTAGTTGGGGCCCGAGCGGCCGCCGCGCAGGATGACGTGGCAGTCGGGGTTGCCCGCGGTCTCGACGGCCGCCGCCCGGCCGAGCGAGTCCATGCCGAAGAACGTGTGCTCGCTCGCGGCCGTGATGCAGCCGTCGACCGCGATCTGCACGTCGCCGTCGGTCGCGTTCTTGAACCCGACGGGCATGGACAGGCCCGAGGCGAGCTGGCGGTGCACCTGCGACTCGGCGTTGCGCGCGCCGATCGCGCCCCAGGACACGGCGTCGGCGATGTACTGCGGGCTCGTGGGCTCGAGGAACTCGCACGCGGCCGGGACGCCCGCGTCGAGGACGCCGAGCAGCACCTCGCGCGCGAGGCGCAGGCCGTGGCGCACGTCGTGCGAGCCGTCGAGGTGGGGGTCGTTGATGAGGCCCTTCCAGCCGACGGTGGTGCGCGGCTTCTCGAAGTACACGCGCATGACGACCATGAGGTCGTCGGCGAGCTCGTGCGCGACGGCGGCGAGCCGGCTCGCGTAGTCGAGCGCGGCCTCGGGGTCGTGCACCGAGCAGGGGCCGACGATGACGAGGAGGCGGTCGTCGTCGCCCGCGAGGACGTCGCGGACCTCGCGGCGGGACGTCGTCACGAGGTCGCTGCGCGTCGCGCCGAGCGGCAGGTCCGCGAGCATCGTGCGGGGCGCGGGGAGCGCGTCGAGGGCGCGCACCCGCAGGTCGCTCGTGCGCGCCTGGAGCTCGGGGCTGTCCACGGGGTCGACGGTACTCGTCGCGGCGTCGGACGACGCGGCGGGGGCGACGGGTTCGGGGTGGGTGGTCGTGCTGGTCACGGGGGGCTCCTGGTCTCTGCGGCGGGGTGGGGGGCCGCCGTGCGACGGATGCTCAGCGGCGCTCACCGGCCTGCTGCCGCCCGTGGTCCCGGAGCGGCCCGTCTCACGACGAAGGGCCCGGACGCGGTCCGCGTCCAAGGCCCTGTGCTGGCTCCGGGTGGTGATCTGTGGTCAGGCTGACGCCCGCACGGCCCCACCGGGAGCCTGCGTAAAGCGCCAATACCACTGAGAAGTCACGAGGTGACGGTAGCACAGCGCCTCCGAGGGGCGGACGGCGCGTCTCACGAGGTGGGCGTGTGGCGCTCGCGCACCCAGTCGTCGCGGGGCCGGGCGACCGGCCCGCGTCGCTGCGCCTACGCTCGGGGGATGCCGATCCCCGAGTTCGTCGCCGCCCTGCGGTCCCACGTCGGGACCGACCTGCTGTGGATGCCGGGGGTCTCGGCCGTCGTGGTGGACGACGACGGCCGGGTCCTGCTCGGGCAGCGCGCCGACACCGGGCAGTGGGCCGTGATCAGCGGGATCCTCGAGCCGGGCGAGGACCCGGCGGTCGGCCTCGCGCGCGAGGTCCTCGAGGAGACCGGGGTCGAGGTCGGGGTGGACGCGCTCGTCGCCGTGACCGTCACGGAGCCGGTCCGGTACCCCAACGGCGACCTCAGCCAGTACCTCGACCTCGCGTTCGTGTGCCGCCCGGTGTCGCCCGCCGCCGCGGCCGCCGCGCACGTCGCCGACGACGAGTCGCTCGCGGTGTCGTGGTTCGCGCCCGACGCGCTGCCGGACGACCTCGCGCGCTCGACGACCGAGCGCCTCGCCCACGCGCGCCGGTGGCTCGACGACCCGTCAGCCGGGCCGTTCTTCGTCCGCTGACGGCCCGCCCGCGCTCCCGGCCGTCGGCTCGACCGCCGGTGCGGGCCCGTCCGTCGTCCGCGGGCCCAGCCAGCGGACCGCGAGCAGGCACGCGTCGTCGTCCTGCGGGGCGCGCGCGACCACGGCCGCGAGCAGGTCCTCCCCGTCCAGGCCAGCCTCGAGCGCGTTCGTGACGATCTCCGCGAGCTCGTCGAGCGCGAGCCCGAGCGGACGGTCCCGGCGCTCGACGACGCCGTCCGTGAAGAGCAGCAGCAGGTCGCCGGGCGCGAGCGCCACCGTGTCGGCGACGCGCGGCGTCGTCCCCCGCACCCCGAGCGGCGTCGAGCGCGCCTCCCACAGGTAGTGGGAGTCGCCGTCGGCCGGCACGAGCAGCGGCGGGAGGTGCCCGGCGCACGTGTAGCGCAGCGCGCCCCGGCCGAGATCCAGCTCCGCGTACACGAGGCTCGCCATGAACCCCGTCCCGGTGCGGTCCACGAACCGGTCGAGGCGCCCCAGGACCTCCTCGGGCGGCAGGCCCGTGTCCGACGCCGCGCGGACCGCCGTGCGGAGCTGGCCCATCGACGTCGCGGCCTTGAGCCCACGACCCACCACGTCGCCCACCGAGAGCGCGACGACGTCCGGGGCGACGCGGAACGTGTCGTACCAGTCGCCCCCGACCTGCAGGTCGTGCACGCCCGGGCGGTACCGCGCCGAGATCTCCACCGCCGGGTCGTCGACGATCCCGTCCGAGAGCATCGCGCCCTGGAGCTCGCTCGCGACGGAGACGCTCTGCTCGTGGGTCGTGGCCCGCGCGAGCGCGAGCGCCGCGAGCTGGCCCGCGGCGGCGGCCGTGCCCAGGTCGAGCGGGTCGGCCCCCGCCGCGCGGCGCGGCGCGAGCGCGAGCACGCCGAGCAGCGCGCCCGCCGTGCGCAGCGGCACGACGACGGTCCCGTCCTCGCGGACCGCGGGCTCCGTGAGCTCGTCGATCGTCGGGGCGGCCAGCGCCTCGGCACCGCCCCAGCGCCGCAGCGGCCCGCTCTCCTGCGCCGTCCACAGCGCTGCGTCCCCCGCGCCCAGGAGGGTCACGGCGGTGCGCAGCAGGACCCACACGACGCCGTCGAGCCCGGCGACGCTCGCGAGGTCGGCCGCGATGCCGTGCAGGAGCCGCACCCGGCGCTCCGCGTCCTCCGCCGCGCGCCGCGCCCCCACGAGCTCCTGCTCGAACCGGGAGCGCTCGCGCGCGCTGAGCATCGCGACCTCGACCAGCCGCTCGCCGCGGACCTCGCGCTCCGTCGCGGTGAGCAGCACGGGCTCGCGGCCGTGCGGCGTCCGCAGCTCGACCGCCACCTCGTCCACGCGGCCCTCGATGTGCAGCAGAGGGCTGACGTGCGTCTCCCAGTAGATCCGGCCCCCGACCGTGAGGAGGTCGGCGAGGCGGCGGCCCGCGACGGCCTCGACGTCGGGCACCTCGATCATCCGGAGGAACTCGTGGTTCGCGTCGAGGACCCGCACCTCGGCGTCGAGGAGCAGGAGCGCGACGGGCGCGAGCGCCCACCGCTCGGCGCGGGACGTCACCACCGGTCGCCCCCGAGCCAGTCGCGCATCGCGGCGACCAGGAGCGCGGGGTGCGAGAGGTTGGGGCAGTGGCCGACGGAGTCGATGACGACGAGGTCGCTGTCCGGGAGGTGCTCGTGCACGAAGTGGCCGACCTCGAGCGGCGCGATGACGTCGACCCGGCTCTGCACGACGAGGCACGGCGTGCGGACCCGCACCAGGTCCGCACGGTTGTCGCCGAGGAACGTCACGCGCGCGAACTTCCGCGCGACCGCCGGGTCGTTGCGGCGGAACACCTCGGCGAGCTCGTCGCCGAGCGCCGGGCGGTCCGGGTTGCCGACGATCACGGGCGCCATCGCCTGGGTCCAGCCCAGGTAGTTCGCGTCCATCGTCTCGAGGAGCTCGTCGATCTCCGCCGCGGTGAAGCCGCCGTGGTAGCCGTCGTCGTCGATGTACCGCGGGCTCGGGCCCACGAGCACGAGGCGGTCGAACAGGTCGGGCCGCTCGGCCGCCGCGAGCAGCGCGATCATCGCGCTCACCGAGTGGCCCACGAGGGTCACCGGGTCGTCGGCGACGGCCTCCACGATCTCGACGACGTCCGCGACGTAGCCCGACAGGTCGGCGTGCCGGTCCGGGTCGTACGCGGTCGGGTGCGAGGCGCCGCACCCCGAGTGGTCGAACAGGACGACGCGGTGGTCCGTGGCGAACACGGGCGCGACGTAGCGCCACATCGACTGGTCGCCGCCGAAGCCGTGCGCGAAGACCATGGTCGGCCCGTCCTCGGGCCCCATGGTCCGGACGTTGTTGCGTTCGCGCACCTCCACGGGTGAAAGCGTAGGGCGAAACGCGCTCGTACGAGCAGGCGCGGCGCGGGTGAGATCGCGCGACGGCGCCCTTCGGGCGGCCCGCGGGCGCGCGCGTGCACGGCACAATGTGCTCATGCGTGTCTCGGCGAAGGCTGACTATGCGGTACGGGCGTGCGCCGAGCTCGCGGCGTCCCCCCACGGCGACCCCGTGCGGGCGGAGGACCTCGCGACGGGCCAGGGCCTGCCGGTGAGCTTCCTCGAGCGCATCCTCGGCGACCTGCGCCGCGCGGGCATCGTCGCGAGCGTGCGCGGCCGCTCCGGTGGTCACCGGCTCGCGCGTCCCGCGAGCGAGGTGACGCTCGCGGACGTGTTCCGCGCCGTCGACGGGCCGCTCGTCACCGTGCGCGACGAGCGTCCCCCGAGCCTGGAGTACGAGGGCTCCGCCGCGGCGCTCCTCGAGGTCTGGGTCGCGCTCCGCGCGAGCGTCCGCGACGTGCTCGACCGCGTGACGATCGACGACGTCGTCCGCCGCGACCTGCCCGAGGGCGTCCATGCGCTCGCCGCGCGCGCGGACGCCTGGGAGAACCCCTGACCCCTGGCCGCGGCGCGGCCCGTTAACACTGGCCCACCATGTGGTCGGCGCTTCACATACTGGACCCTCCCGGTCAACCTTGTCAGGACACGTCGGGGCCCTCCCGACGCCCCGAGCAAGGAGGCCCTGGTGCGGACCCTCGTCCTGCTGGCCCTCGTCGGCCTCGGCGCCCAGCTCGTCGACGGCAGCCTCGGCATGGCGTACGGCGTGACCTCGACGACGCTCCTGCTCGCGATCGGCACCAACCCCGCGGCGGCGTCGGCCACGATCCACCTCGCCGAGATCGGCACGACCCTCGCGTCCGGCGCGGCGCACTGGCGGTTCGGCAACGTCGACTGGGCGGTCGTGCGGCGCATCGGCGTCCCCGGCGCGATCGGCGCGTTCGCGGGCGCGACGTTCCTGTCGAGCCTGGCGACGGACGTCGCGGCCCCGGTGATGTCGCTCCTGCTCCTCGGCCTCGGGCTGTACGTGCTCGCCCGGTTCACCGTCGCCGGGCTGCCGACGGGCCGGCTCGGGCTGCCGCTGCGCAAGCGGTTCCTCGCCCCGCTCGGCCTCGTCGCGGGCTTCGTCGACGCCACCGGCGGCGGGGGCTGGGGCCCGGTCGGGACGCCCGCCCTGCTCGCGTCGGGCCGCATCGAGCCGCGCAAGGTCGTCGGCTCGATCGACACGAGCGAGTTCCTCGTCGCGATCGCGGCGTCCCTCGGCTTCCTCGTCTCGCTCGGCTCGCAGGGCATCGACCTCCTCTGGGTGGCGGCGCTGCTCCTCGGCGGCCTGGTCGCTGCGCCGGTCGCGGCGTGGCTCGTGCGGCTGCTCCCGCCGCGCATCCTCGGCTCGGCCGTCGGCGGCGTCATCGTCCTGACGAACGTGCGCACGCTCCTGCGCTCCGACTGGGTCGACGCGAGCAGCGCCGTCCAGGGCGTCGTGCTCGGCCTCGTCGCCGTGGTGTGGGCGGCGGCCGTCGTCTGGTCCGTGCGCGCGCACCGCCGCGCCGTCGCGTCCCAGCCGGAGACCGGCACGGCGTCGGACCCGTCCCCGGCACCCGAACCGGCGACCGCCCCCCGCTGACCCGCCCCCCCCGCTGACCCGGCCCCGCCGAACATGCGGTTGTCGCCCGACCTGGCGTCAGGTCGGGCGATATCCGCATGGTCGGCGCGCGACACGCGCATGCTCGTCAGCCGCGCGCGTACCGGCGCACGAACGCCGCGAGGATCCGGTGCGGCTCGCGGACGTCGCCGCGCCGCACCCTCGCCTCGACCTCGCCCGCGGCCTCGGGCGGGAAGTACCCGTAGTCCCGGTAGACGCCGATACGCGTGAGGATCCCGTCCAGGTCGAGCTCGGGGTGGAACTGCGTGGCGTAGAGGTTCTCCTTGACGCGGAACATCTGCACCGGGCACGCGTCCGACGTCGCGAGCAGGACGGCGTGCGGCGGCAGCTCGCGCACCGCCTCCTTGTGGCCCACGTAGGCCTCGAACGCGTCCGGGAGGTCGGCGAGCAGCGGGTCCGCCCGCCCCTCGGGCGTGAGGCGGATCGTCACGGGCGAGATCGGCTCGGCGTACGTGCCGTCGAGCACCGCGCCCTCGTGCAGACCGAGCGTCCCGACGCCGTAGCACGCGCCGAGGAACGGGACGTCGCGCTCGACGATCTCGTCGAGGAGCGGGGCGAGCTCGCGCTCGACCCGGCGCTGCGTCGCGGACTTGCGCTCCTCGGGCAGCGACGAGTCGAACGGGCTGCCGCCGACGATCACCCCCGAGTAGTCGCCGAGGTCGATCGCCGGCAGCGGTCCGGCCTCCATCCGGACGCGGTGCAGCGCGTCCGCGTCGAGCCCCGCGTAGCGGAGGACGGCGGCGTGCTCGCCGTCCGCGGCGGGGTCCTCGGCGCGGGAGGCGAGGAGCAGGAAGGGCCGCATGCCGGTCAGGGTAGGAGCGCCGCCCGCGCCTCGCCCGCCGGGGCGGACCGGCGGGCGAGGGCTCAGCTCCAGCGGAAGAGCCGGACCCCGAGCGGCAGGAGCACCGCGGTCCACACCGCCATGACGACGACCTGCACCGTGGGGAAGCCGGGCTCGAACCACCCCGCCGTCATCGCCTGCGACGCGGCCCCGAGCGGCGTGAGCCTCCCGATCTGCGCCACGGCCTCGGGCATGATCGGCCCCGGCGTCCACAGCCCCGAGAGGAAGAGCAGCGGGAAGTAGATCAGCGTCCCGATCGCGGACGCGGTGCTCGCCTTGGGCGCGCGCGCCGCGACGAGCGTGCCCAGCGCGTACATCGACGCGACGCCGAGGACGAACGCGAGCGCGACCGTCCCCGCGTTGCGCGGCGCGGGCAGCCCGAACACGAGCTCGCCGACGACGAGCGCGACCGCGGACGACACCACGACCGCCACGAGGTTGATGACGAGGTGCGCGACGACGATCCCCTGCGGCCGCATCGGCGTCGTGGACAGGCGCCGCAGCAGCCCTTTCTCGCGGAACGTCGCGAAGTACACCGGCATCGTGGTGAGCGCCGGGGTCGCGATCGCGGCCGCGAGCACGACGGGCACGTAGAGCGAGACGGCGGTGAGGCCGAGCCACGGCGGGGGCGCGTCCTCGATCGGGGTGCGCATGCCGGGGATGGCGAACCCGACCCCGACGAGCAGGACGGTGGGGAACACGAGCGCGAAGAACACCGTGCCGGGGTCGCGCAGCCACAGGCGCGCCTCGGTCGCGAGCAGCACGCCGAACCCGCGCCAGCCGGTGCTGCGGCGGGCGGGCGCGACGGACGGGGTCAGGGTCGTGGCGGTCATCGGGACTCCCCTCGGGTCGGCCGGGCGTCGGTCGCGTCCGGGTCGTAGGTGCGGCCGGTCACGGCCACGAACACGTCCTCGAGCGTGCGCGAGACGGTCCGGACGTCGTCGGGCACGACCTCGTGCTCGGCGAGCGCGAGCACGACGGCGGGCAGCACCCGCCGCGAGCCCGTCACCTCGATCTCCCGCCCGGGCGTCGGGGGCGCCTCCACGTGCTCGACGTCCGCGAGCCCGGCGATCGTGTGCAGCGCGAGGTCGTGGTCCGCGGGCGGGACGCGCAGCCGCACGGTGCGCGAGGTGTCGACGGAGTCGACGAGCTCCGCGGGCGTGCCCTGCGCGACGACGCGACCGCGGTCGATGATGACGAGCCGGTCGCACAGGCGCTCCGCCTCGTCCATGAAGTGCGTGACGAGCAGGATCGTCACGCCGCGGTCGCGCACCCGCTCCACGAGCTCCCACGTCGCGCGGCGGGCCGCGGGGTCCAGGCCCGTGGTGAGCTCGTCGAGGATCGCGACGCGCGGGTTGCCGACGAGCGCGAGCGCGATCGACAGGCGCTGCTTCTGCCCGCCGGAGAGCTTCGCGAACGCGACGCGTCGGTGCTCGGCGAGGTCGAGCAGGTCGAGCAGCTCCTCGACGTCCCCCGGTGTCGCGTAGAACGACGCGAAGAGGCGCATCGCCTCCTCGACCGTGATCCTCTCGTTGAGCGCGACCTCCTGGAGCTGGACCCCGACGGCGTCGCGCACCGCGGCGGGGTCGGCCTGCGGGTCGACGCCGAGCACGCGGACCGTGCCGCCGTCGGCCTCGCGCAGCCCCGCGAGGCACTCGACGGTCGTGGTCTTGCCCGCTCCGTTGGGGCCGAGGATGCCGAAGATCTCCCCGGCGGCGACGGTGAAGGACACGTCCTCGACGGCGACCTTCCGAGCGTCGGACCCCTTCGGCCCGGGGTACGTCTTGCGGAGGTTGCGGACCTCGACGACGGGCTCGGGCGCGGCGGTCGTCCCGGGCGACCGGGTGGCCGACGTCGCGGTCGCGCCGCCGGTGGGCGGTGGTGCGGTGGTCATGGTGCCTCCAGGTGGGTGTGCGCCACCCGCGGGCGGCGCGGCGCGCCGTCCGGAGGGGGTGGTGTCGGGTTGTCGGTGGTGGCCGGTCAGGCGCTCGCGCTCGCGGCGAACTCGACCGGGCGGACGGCGGCGCCCCGCAGGACGGCGCGCAGGAGCAGGGCGGCGAGCACGGCCCCGAGGACGCCGCCGAGGAGCGCGAGCCCCACGGGCGTGCCGTCGAGACCGACGGCGCGCGCGAGGCCGTTGCCGAAGAAGCCGGAGCGCAGGAAGACCTCGGTGACCGCCACGGTGCCGAGCGACGCGACGACGAGCAGCACGCCGCGCACGAACCCGTACCCGTAGAAGCCGGCCGCGATCACCATCCCGGCGAGGTAGTACACGACGCACGAGATCCCCTCGACGAGGCTCACGAGGACGACCTCGGACCCGTCGCCGTAGAGCTGCCCGAGATCCCCTTCCGTCGGCCACCCGACGCGCCGGAACAGCGTCCACTCGCCCCACTTCACGAGCGCGGCCGCGATCCCGAACGTCAGGCCGGAGACGGTCGCGCCGATCCAGAGCCCGTGGGTGTACGACCGTCGGGTGCCGCCCGCGGCGACGTGCACGGCGATCGTCATGAGCGGGAGGATGATGCCCATCACGAAGAGGAAGAACTTCGCCGAGCCCGCGACGCCGCCCACGGCCTCGATGCTCACGTCGTCGTTGCGCGTCATGATCCACAGGATCAGCACGCCGACGACGAGCGCGATGGCCCAGAACCACAGGCCCACGAACCACGTGCCGCCGATGAAGTACGAGGCGACGGCGCGCACTCCCCGCCGGTGGGCGGCGGTCTCGAGCGCGCGGCGCTCCGCGGCGCGGTCTGCGGTGGCGGTCATCGTGCCTCCTCCCTCTCGGCGTCCGTCCCGGCGCCGGGGCGGCCGGTGCGGGTGAGGTGCACGAACAGGTCCTGGACGGGCACGGCGCCCACCTCGAGCCCCGCCTCGACGGCGGCGGCGCGCTCGTCGTCGGCGAACGTGCCGAACAGCGTCACCTGGGCGGTGCCGCCGAGCCGTTGGCGCGCGAGCACCTCGCGCCCCGCGGCGTGCCGCTCGACGACGTCGGCCGGGCCGGTGAGGCTCACGCCGCGGGCCCGCACGTCGTCGGCGTTCTCGGCGAGCAGCACGCGGCCGCGGTCGATGATCACGACGTCCTCGAACAGCCGCTCCACCTCGGTGATGAGGTGGCTCGACAGCAGGACCGTGCGCGGGTGCTCGGCGTAGTCGGCGACGAGGGCGTCGTAGAACGCGTACCGGCTCGGCGCGTCCATGCCGAGGTAGACCTCGTCGAAGATCGTCAGCGGCGCGCGCGACGCCAGGCCGATCACCGCGCCGAGCGCGGACCGCTTGCCGCGCGACATCTCGCTGGGCTTCCTGCGCACGTCGACCTCGAGCTCGTCGAGGAGGCGCGCCGCGAGGTCGGCGTCCCAGCGGGGACGCAGGTCCGCGTAGTACGCGAGCGTGTCGCGGGCCTTGTCGGACTCCCACACGTCGCCGCTCTCGCGGACGAGCTGGGTGTGCGTCGTCGTCCACACGTTCTCGAACGGGTCCTCGAGCTCCCCGGGCAGGCCGACGCGCACGGACCCCGACGTCGGCCGGCGGAACGCGGCGAGCAGCGCGGCGAGGGTCGTCTTGCCCGCGCCGTTGCGGCCGAGCAGGCCGGTGATGACGCCGGGGCGGATGGTCAGGGTCGCGTGGTCGAGCGCGGGGGCGTCGTCGCCGCGCGCGTAGCGCACGACGACGTCGCGCACCTCGGCGGCGAACGGCTCCGGTCCGGGGAGGGCGGGGCCGGTCGGGTCGGTGGGGCGGCTGGCGGGCCGGGCGGTCACGGGTCTCACCTCGGGGTGGGGTCGGTGGTCGGGCCGGTGCGGGGAGCGCCTCCGGTGCCGGGACCGGCGGGGCGCGGGCGGCCGAGGACGTAGTCCACGACCTCGGACGTCGGGATGTCGAGGAGGTCGGCCTGCGCGAGCGCGGGCGCGAGCACCTCGTCGAAGAAGCGCGCACGGTGGTCGGCGAGGAGCTTCTCGCGCGCACCGGGCGCGACGAACATGCCGAGCCCGCGCCGCTTGTACAGGACGCCCTCGTCGACCAGGCCGGCGAACGCCTTGGCCGCGGTCGCCGGGTTGATGCGGAACGTCGTCGCGAACTGCGTCGTGGACATGACCTGCTCCTCCTCCGCGAGCTCTCCCGCGAGCACCTGCGCCCGGATCATCTGCGCGATCTGGAGGTAGATGGGTTCAGGTCCGTCGAACATGGGCCCCATCCTCTCCCGCCTCGCGCGTCCTGTGGTTCATTACTCCACTAATGAACCATGGATGCTTTACCAGGCGCAACCCCCGGCCGGCGACCCGGCCCCGCTCACCCGCGGCGGGCGGTTCCCGCCGACGCCGCGCGGTGGGAGCCTGGGAGGGTCCGACGTCCGCGGCGGGTCCACGCCCTCCGGGCGCCGGCGGTCACGAAGGAGTGAGGCAGCGATGGTCACGATTCGGCGCGGGTTCTCCAGCTTCTCGGCGGACGACCTCGACGCGGTGCGCGCGTTCTACGGGGACACCCTCGGGCTCTCCGTCACCGCCCTCGACGGGGGCAACGGCCTGGTCCTCCACCTCGGGGGCGGCTCGGACATGTTCGTCTACCCGAAGGAGGACCACCGTCCGGCCGCCTTCACCGTCATGCACCTCACCGTCGACGACGTGGACGAGGTCGTCGACGAGCTCACCGCGAAGGGCGTGACGTTCGAGCGCTACGAGGGGTTCGACCAGGACGAGAAGGGCATCGTGCGCGGGTTCATGGAGGGCGGCGACGGCGCCTGGCTCACCGATCCCGCCGGCAACATCGTCGGCCTCGCCGACGGCGAGACCATGCGGCGCATGGTCGAGGGCTGACGCCCGTCCGCACGACGACTTCCAGGACGCGGCAGGGCCCCGGTCGACGACCGGGGCCCTGCCGTGGCGTCGCGGGGCGTCACCCGCCGCGGATCAGGCGGGGGTCGACGCCCCCGCGAACGCGGCGCGGACGCCGTCGAGGTCCTGCGCGACGAGCTCGGCGAGCTGCACGGCGTTGAGCGCCGCGCCCTTGCGGAGGTTGTCGTTCGAGACGAACAGCACGAGCCCGCGCCCGCCCGGCACCGACTGGTCGGTGCGGATGCGGCCCACGAACGACGGGTCCTCGCCCGCCGCCTCGAGCGGGTTCGGCACGTCGGACAGCGCGACGCCCGGGGCGGCGGCGAGGATCTCGCGCGCCCGGTCCGGCGTGATCGCCGCGGCGAACTCGGCGTGGATCGCGAGCGAGTGCCCCGTGAACACGGGGACGCGAACGCACGTGCCCGCGACCGCGAGGTCGGGCAGGCCGAGGATCTTGCGCGACTCGTTGCGCAGCTTCTTCTCCTCGTCCGTCTCCTCCAGGCCGTCGTCGACGATCGAGCCGGCGAGCGGGACGACGTTGAACGCGATCGTCCGCGGGAACTTCACCGGCTCGGGGAAGGCGACCGCGCCGCCGTCGTGCACGAGCCCGACGAGACCCTCGCCCGTGCCCTCCGCCGCCGCGCCGGCGACGGCCTGGGCGCGCAGCTCCTCCGCGCCCGCGAGACCGGCGCCCGACACCGCCTGGTACGTCGCGACGATCAGGCGCTCGAGCCCCGCCTCGTCCGCGAGCGGTTTGAGGACCGGCATCGCCGCCATCGTCGTGCAGTTCGGGTTCGCGACGATGCCCTTGCGCGCCTCGCGCAGCGCGCCCGGGTTCACCTCGGAGACGACGAGAGGCACGTCCGGGTCCATGCGCCACGCGGACGAGTTGTCGATGACGACGGCGCCCGCCGCCGCGAAGCGCTCGGCCTGCGCCCTCGAGGTCGCGCCGCCCGCGGAGAACAGCGCGACGTCGATCCCGCGCAGGTCGTCGGTCGAGGTCGCGGCGACGTCCTCCACGACGACGTCCGTGCCGCGCCACGGGAGCGTCGACCCGGCCGACCGCGCGGACGCGAAGTACCGGATGCTCTGGACGGGGAAGTCGCGCTCGTCGAGGAGGCGGCGCATCACGGCGCCCACCTGGCCGGTCGCGCCGACGACGGCGACGTTCAGGCCCTGACGGTTCTCGGTGCTCATGGTCCAGTCCTCTCAGCGGCCGGTGCCGGCGTAGACGACGGCCTCGCCGTCGGCGTCGAGCTCGAACGCGGTGTGCACGGCGCGCACCGCCTCGTCGAGCGAGTCCTCGCGCGTCACGACCGAGATGCGGATCTCCGAGGTGGAGATCATCTCGATGTTGATGCCCGCGTCGCGCAGCGCGCCGAACAGCTTCGCCGAGACGCCCGGGTGCGACTTCATGCCCGCGCCCACGAGCGACAGCTTGCCGATCTGGTCGTCGAACTGCAGCGAGTCGAACCCGATCTCCGCCTGCAGCGCGGACAGCGCCGACATCGCCGCCGGGCCGTCGCCCTCGGGGAGGGAGAACGAGATGTCCGTGAGACCCGTGCGGGCGGCCGACACGTTCTGGACGATCATGTCGATGTTCACGCCCGAGCCCGCGACCACCTCGAAGATGCGCGCCGCCGTGCCCGGGACGTCGGGCACGCCGACGACGGTGATCTTGGCCTCGCTGCGGTCGTGCGCGACGCCGGAGATGATCGGGTCTTCCATGACGGTCTCCTCGGGAAGGTCTGCGGTGCTGGTCGGGCTGCCGGGGCGGGGCGCGGTGTAGGCGTCCGCGCGGACGAACGTGCCCTCCGTGCCGCTGAAGGACGAGCGCACGTGGATCGGGACGCCGTAGCGGCGGCCGTACTCGACGCACCGCAGCGCGAGGACCTTCGCCCCGCTCGCCGCCATCTCCAGCATCTCCTCGTACGTGATGCTGTCGATCTTGCGCGCGCTCGGCACGATGCGCGGGTCCGCCGTGAACACGCCGTCGACGTCCGTGTAGATCTCGCACACGTCGGCGTCCAGCCCGGCGGCGAGCGCGACGGCCGTCGTGTCCGACCCGCCGCGGCCCAGCGTCGTCACGTCGTTCGTCGACTGCGTGACGCCCTGGAACCCGGCCACGATCGCGACCTGCCCCTTGTCGAGCGTCTCGCGCACGCGCGTCGGCACCACGTCGACGATGCGCGCCTTGCCGTGCACCGCGTCCGTGATGACACCCGCCTGCTGGCCCGTGAACGACTTCGCCTTCACGCCGAGGTTCGTGATCGCCATCGCGAGCAGCGACATCGAGATGCGCTCGCCCGCGGTGAGGAGGATGTCCATCTCGCGCTGCGGCGGGAGGGGGGTGACCTGCTGCGCCAGGTCGATGAGCTCGTCCGTCGTGTCGCCCATCGCCGAGACCACGACGACCACGTCGTTCCCGGCCCGCTTCGCCTCCGCGATGCGCTTGGCCACCCGCTTGATGCTCTCGGCGTCCGATACCGACGATCCGCCGTACTTCTGCACGACAAGTGCCACGTGCTGCTCCGTCTGTCGCCGGCCTCCGTCTCTCTCAACGGCCCGCCGGGTGCTGTCTGGGTCGATCGATGATACGCACGCGGCGCGCGGTCCGGCCACGACCGTCCCGCCATGCGGGCCTCGGCGCCGGTCGACCAGTCAGCCGGCGACCCAACTGTCGAACGAGGCTCGCGTCGAGCGCGCCTCCCACGGGATCCAGCGGTCCTGCGCAACGAGTGTCTGGACGTACCCCCACGCGACGTCTGCGGCGAGGTTGCCCGTCTTGACGGCCAGCCTGATCAGCCCTGCGGTCGTCACCACCTTCAGACCGTGCTGCACGGCCACGAGCGTGGCCCCGCGGTCGTCGGTGACGAACAGCGCTCCGGGCGCACGCCGCGAGGCGAGCACGACCGTCTCTGCCTCCCCCAGGTGTTGGTGAGGTCCGTCGCCCGGGCTTGCCAGCCCGTCCCGGACGACACGGATGTCGATCTGCTCGGCAGCCTCCGGATACCACGGTGCGCCGAAGATGTCTGGAGCCAGCGCCATGTCTCTCAGAGCCTCGTTCTTCGCCTGGTCCGAACACTCGCGTGCGACTGTCCCGCACCACGCGCCCCGTTCGCCCACGAGGAGCCCAAGAAGATCCATTCGATGCAGGATGGCGAAGTTCCGCACGACCGTCGTGTCGGGGAAGACGAGAACCGTCACGCGAGAGAGAGCCCGAGCGCGGCGGCGAGTTCATCGGTCGACGTATCCGGCTGGTCTGGGGGCAAGACTTCCAGGTCCTCGACCTCGACTCCCGCCACCCAGGCCAGCGTTCGCGGATTCACACGACCTGCCGCCACTCCGTCCTCGAGCTTCTGGATCAGAGCCGTAGGAAAGCGTCGCGCTCGCGAAGCGCGTTCGCGATCCGTCACCTCGGTCCAGCGCGACGCCGGGAACGCTCGGTGACGCAAGAACTGCGGTGTCGCCATCCGCAGCCACGTGACGACCACCTCCGGCACCCGGATCGCCAACGAGTCGAGACGCGCAGCGAGCGCGGCGGTCGTCACGCCGAGTTCCCAGAGCAGCTCTCCGAGACGGGGAGCGTCTATCGTCGACCAGTCGAGCGCTCGAAGGCGACTCTCCGGCATCAGCAGCTCGGCGGCGAAGGCGTTCGCCCTGCGCTCGGCGGAATCGTCGGCGTCCGCGTCGTCCACGTCATGGTCTCCCGCGGCCAGATGGGCGAGCTCGTGCGCAAGCGAGAAGTTCGCCCGCCCCCATGGCTCCCGGTCAGGCAGCGCAACCACAGCACGCCGCCCCAAGACGACGAGTGAGTATGCCGTGCCCAGATCGCCCACGCGCACGACGTCTACGCCGAGACGTTCTTCCATGCGCTGGGCGAAGTGTCGCTGCCACCCGTCCCCCAGGAGCTCACGAATGCTGGCGACGTCGGTAGGAAGGCGGGTGGGCTCAGGCAGGCCCTCACCGAATGCCTGGTGATATGCCAGACGCACGCCCTCCAGCACCTGCTCGTCCTGCTCACGGGTGCCGTTGCCGTATGTCGCGGTGCCGTGGTCGTAGGCGTGCCGGGCCGCAATCCTCAACCGTCGCGGGTCTGCCTTGCCCGTGATGAGCCAGTGCACGTCGACACCGAGTTCCTCAGCGACGCGGGCAACCTCGATGGCTGCGAATCCGCGCGTTCCGCGGATGGCACGCGAGAGGGCGTCCTCAGGCATCCCGACGGCGGCAGCGAGCGCACGCTGCGTCCCGTCCTGCTCGTCGAGGAGGTCACGGACACGGGTTCCGATCGTGGGGGTGTCCATCAGAACAGCCTAGCGATCACTTGGGATTTCCCCAAACTTGCCGGTTTCGCCGCGCGTGCCCCCCACCACCACTGCAGATCGCGCGGCAGCACCATTCCCGCTCTCCGATGCGGTGACATCCTCCCGGCTCGCCGCGACCACGTCGCGCGTCGGGCCCGCCACGACGACGTAGGCGAGGCCGACGACGAGGGCGCCGCCGACGAGGTTGCCGAGGCCGACCCAGGTGAGGTTGCGCGCGAAGTCGGGCCACGTCGTCGGGCCGAGGTCGCCGAGGAGGCCGAGCGAGAAGGTCGTCATGTTGGCGACGACGTGCTCGAAGCCGGAGGCGATGAAGGCGAGGACCGCCCAGAACAGGACGATCGCCCGGCCCGCCTCGGAGCGCAGGCGGCCGCACGCCCAGATCGCGGCGCACACGAGCAGGTTGCACAGGACGCCGCGGAAGAAGAGCTCGCCGCCGGTCTCGTGCGCCTTGGCGCGGAGCATCGCCGCGAGCATGTCGCCCGCGGCGGGGTTCGAGCGCAGGACCCCCGCCTGCGTGACGGCCCAGCCGAAGAGCATCGACCCGGCCAGGTTGCCGACGAGGCACAGGGCGAGCGTGGCGACGGCGTCGCGCACCCGGACGGCGCGCGTCGCGACGCCCTGGGCGAGGACCATCATCGCGGACGTCGCGAGCTCGGCGCCGGCGAACACGACGAGCGTGAGCGCGGCGGCGAACACGCCGCCCGCGACGAGCCGCTCCCCGGGCGAGCCGGCCGCGAGGAAGGGACCCGCCGTCGCGACCATGAGCACGACGCCGACGCCGACGTACGTGCCCGCGAGCGCCGCGGACACGAGGTAGCGCGCGGGACGTCTCGCCGCGCGGACCTTGTCCCGGGCGGCCTGCGACTGGGTGGACAACGCCTGGGCGAGGGTCTGCACGCTCCCGATCCTCGCCGCCGGGGCGAACGCCCGTCAGGGTCGGTGGTCGGGCCGGTCCGGGACCGAAGGACCGCGCCGACGAGGTCCCGGCACGGGACGCCGCACGAGCCACTCCCCGGGCTCGTGCGGCGCGACTCCGTGCCGGGACCTCCTGCGCCCCGGGTCAGCGCATGCGCCGCCGGTACGTCGCGACCGCCCACGCCTGGGCGACGACGAGGATCCCGACGAGCCACGCGAGCGCGAGCCAGATGTCGGAGCCGACCGGCTGCCCGGCGAACAGCGCGCGCAGCGTGTCGACGACCGCGGTGACGGGCTGGTTCTCGGCGAACCAGGCGACCGCCGTCGGCATGGTGTCCGTGGGGACGAACGCCGAGCTGACGAACGGCAGGAAGATCAGGGGGTAGCTGAACGCGGACGCCCCGTCGACCGTCCTCGCCGAGAGACCGGCGACCACCGCGAGCCAGGTGAGCGCGAGCGTGAACAGCACGATGATCCCGAGCGCCGCGAGCCACGCGCCGACCGAGGCGTCCGTGCGGAAGCCCAGCAGCAGCCCGACGCCGACGACGAGCGTCACCGACACGAGGTTCGCGACGAGCGACGTGAGCACGTGCGCCCACAGGACGCTCGACCGGGCGACCGGCATGGAACGGAAGCGCTCGACGATACCGCCCTGGAGGTCGAGGAACAGCCGGTACGACGTGTACGCGACCCCGGACGCGACCGTGATGAGCAGGATGCCGGGCAGCAGGTAGTCGACGTAGGACCCGCCGGTGCCGGTGTCGATCGCGCCGCCGAGCACGTAGACGAACAGCAGCATGAGTGCGACCGGGGTGACGGCGGTCGTGATGATCGTGTCGGGGCTGCGCAGGACGTGCCGCAGCGACCGTCCCGCCAGGACGCGCGTGTCGGTCAGGGCGTGGGTGGTCATCGGAGCTCCTCTCCGGCGGGCTGGGCGGCCTCGGTGGTCGTCGGCGTCACCGGGGTGCCGTCGGTGTCGCCGGCGTCGCCGACGAGCGCGAGGAACACGTCCTCGAGGGACGGCTGCTTCTCGACGTACTCGACCGTCGCGGGCGGCAGCAGCGCCTTGAGCTCGGCGAGCGTGCCGTCCTGGACGATCGTGCCGCGGTGCAGGATCGCGATCCGGTCCGCGAGCTGCTCGGCCTCGTCGAGGTACTGGGTGGTGAGCAGCACCGTGGTGCCGCCGCGGGCCAGCTCGCGCACCGTGGCCCACACCTCGATGCGCGACTGCGGGTCCAGCCCCGTCGTGGGCTCGTCGAGGAAGACGACCGGCGGGTTCCCGACCAGGCTCATCGCGATGTCGAGGCGACGGCGCATCCCGCCGGAGTAGGTCCCGGCCCGGCGCGCGCCGGCGTCGGTCAGCGAGAACCGGGCCAGCAGGTCGTCCGCGACCCGCTCGGGGTCGCGCAGGTGGCGCAGGCGCGCGACGAGCACGAGGTTCTCCCGGCCCGTGAGGACCTCGTCGACCGCGGCGAACTGGCCGGTCAGCGAGATCGACTCGCGGACCCGCCCGGGCTGGTCGACGACGTCGTGCCCGTGGACGCTCGCGGTGCCCGCGTCGGGCGCGACGAGCGTCGACAGGATCCGCACGAGCGTGGTCTTGCCCGCGCCGTTGGAGCCGAGGAGCGCGACGATGCTCCCGGGCGCCACGTCCAGGTCGACCCCGCGCAGCACGCGCAGGTCGCCGAACGACTTCTCGATGCCTCGTACCCGCAGCGCGGGCTCGAGGGACAGGTCGACGGACATCTCGGTTCTCCGTTTCCTCGGCGCTTCTCGGGTGGTGCGGTCAGGGCCGGCGGACGACGACGTCGCCGTAGCCGGTGCTGGCGTGGATCTCCGCGGTGGCCTCGTCCTCGACGGGCCCCTCGGTCGGGGTCAGGTGGTTGCGGACGCTGCCGTGCTCGGAGCTCGCGTCCAGGTAGGCGGCGGTCCCCTCGGGGACGCCGACCTCGATCGACCCGTACGACGTGGCGAGGGTGACGCTGCCCGACTCCAGGCGCTCGACCCGGATGCCCGCGTGCGCGGACTTGGCCGTGAGGGTGCCGGCGACGCGCGCGACCGCGACGTCCCCGTGCGCGCCGTGCACGGCGAGCGAGCCGGTGACGACGCCGACCGTCGTCGTGCCGTTCGTCGCCTTGATCGAGCCCTCGCCGCGGACCTCCTCGACGCGGACGGACCCGGCGCTCGCGCGGGCGTCCAGCGAGCCGCTCACGCGGCGCGCCGCGACGGAGCCCGCGGAGGCCTTGACGTCGAGCCGCTCGACGTCCTCCACACGGGCGTCGCCCGCGGAGAGCGCCATGTCGACGGCGCCGAGAGCGCCCTCGGCGTAGAGCGACCCGGCCTTGCCGCGCACGTCGGAGCCGGCGGGCAGCTCGACGGTGATGTCGGCGGTGCCGGACGCGAACGGGAGGACGTACTGCTTCCACGTGCCGGGGAAGGAGATCGTCACGGCGGCGCCGTCGCTGTCGACGCGCACGGCCTCGGCGGCGCGGACGCTGCTCGACCTCCCGGGGTCCGTCGGCAGGACCGTGACGACGACGTCGTCACGCTCGCCGGCGACCACGTGCAGGTGGGCGAAGGGCACGTCGACGGCGACGGCGACGGGGTGCGGGGCGGGGAAAGTGGGCATGACGAAGCTCCAGGAGTGGTGTCGTGGTGGTGTCAGGTGGGTTCGGGAGGCGGGTACGGTGACCGGGGTCAGCGCACCCAGCCGGTGACGCGGGCCGAGCCGCGCTGCTGCGGACGGGCGGCCTGCCCGGCCGGTCGTCCGGTGGTCTGCTCGAGCGCCGCGGCGACCGCGCGCACGAGCCACGTGTTCACCGAGACGCCGTCGCGCGCGGCGGCGGTCTCGACCTGCGTCTTGAGGTGGTCGGGCAGGCGCAGGGTGGTGCGGGTGGTGGCGCCCGTCTCGACGTCCGCCGCGACCGCGGGCAGGACCCCCGCCGTCGAGGAGGCGCCGGGTGCGGGCTGCGCGGGGGCAGCGGGCTCCGGGGACGCCGGGGCGGCGACCACGAACTCCGGGGAGCCGCCCCGCAGGCGCACGTCGACCGACCCGGGCGCGAGCTCCGCGGAGATCTCGCCCGCGGCGGCCGACAGCGCGTCGAGCAGCACGAGCCGGACCGCGGCGTCGAGCGGTGCGGTCAGTCGCTCGGCGACCCGGCGGCCGTCGTCCCCCGCGGAGTCCGCGGCGGCGGCGAGTCGGTTCTGCAGGTCGTCGACGTACGGGGTGAGGTCCATGACTCCACTATGACACCACCTGTGGTGTCACACAACCCCTCGCGACAACGTTTCTGACACCACACGACACCAGTGGCGGCCCCGTGGCCGGACGGGGGTCAGGACGCGAGGTCCGCGACGACGTCGTACCCGAGCTTGACGACGAGCGCCCCCACCACGACGACGAACACGACGCGCACGAAGGCGCTGCCCTTCGCGACCGCCATCCGGGCGCCGACGTACGCCCCGAGCAGGTTCGCCGCCCCCATGACCAGACCCAGGCCCCACAGCACCGCGCCGTACGGGACGAAGAAGATGAGTGCGCCCGCGTTCGTCGCGAAGTTGGCGATCTTGGCGAGCGCCGACGCGGGGAGGAACGCGTAGCCGAGGATGCTCACGAGCGCGATGACGAAGAACGTCCCGGTGCCCGGGCCGAGCAGGCCGTCGTACGTGCCGATGACGAGGCCGATCCCGGCCGCGGCCCACCGGTGCCCGTTGCCCTCCCAGCGGAGGTTCGTCGTGTGCCCGAGCTTCGGCTTCGCGATCGTGTAGACCGCCACGCCCACGAGCACGACGAGGATGATCGGCTTGAAGAGGTCCGCCGGGATGCGCGAGGCGAGCGCCGCTCCCCCGATCGCCCCGACGAGCGCCGCGAGCGCCATCGGCCCCGCCGTCCGCAGGTCCGGGCCCACGCGCCGGTAGTAGGTCGCGGCGCTCACCGACGTGCCCATGATGCTCGCGAGCTTGTTCGTCGCGAGCGCCTGGACGGGGCTGATGCCCGGGACGAGGAGGAGCGCAGGGAGCTGGACCAGGCCGCCCCCGCCGACGACGGCGTCGATCCATCCCGCCGTGAGCGCTGCGAGGACGAGCAGGAGGACGGTCAGGCCGTCGATCTCGAGCCCGCCGGAGACCGGGAGGGAGAAGGCGGGAAGCACCCCCCAGTGGTACCACGGCGTCGCGCCGCCACCGGCACGGGCCGGGCGTCGCGGCCACCCGGCCCTTCACAACGTGTAACCGGAGCGTTACGCTTCATGAGTGGACGTGTTCGAGGTCGTCGCCGACGACGTGCGCCGGGACCTGCTCCTCGCGCTGCGCCGCGGCGCCCTCACGGCCGGCGAGCTCGCCCGCACGCGGTCCGACGTGTCGCGCCCCGCGGTGAGCCGCCACCTGCGCGTGCTGCGCGAGGCGGGCGTGGTGCAGTCCGTCGTCGACGGGCGTCGCCGCGTCTACTCGCTGCGGCCCGACGCGCTCGCGCCGCTCGCCACGTTCCTCGCGGCGCTGACGCCGCCCGCCCCGCCCGTCCCGGCACGAGCCCTCGACGGCCTCGACCTCGAGGTCCGCCGCACCACCCGAGAACGCCGCACCGCGCACGGGGCGGCCCAGCAGGAGGAGAGCGCATGAGCGACACCACGACCCCGATCCCCGCGGGCGCCCCGACGCCGCGCGGGACGGTCGAGCACGGACCGGAGGGCGCCGAGCTCGTCCTCACGCGGACCTTCCGCGCGCCCGCCGCCGACGTGTGGGCGAGCCTCACGGAGCCGGACCGCCTCTCGCGCTGGATCGGCTACTGGGAGGGCGACCCGTCGACCGGCGCCGTGCAGTTCTCCATGACCGCGGAGGGCGACGACCCGGACCCCGAGGAGTACCGCATCACACGGTGCGAGCCGCCGCACCGGTTCGCCGGGGTCACGTCCACGGGCGACGACGCGTGGCACCTGTCGTTCGACCTCGACGAGGAGGACGGCGTCACGACGCTCACCTTCCGCCAGGTGCTCGGACCCGGCGACGACGCGCGCAACATCGGCCCCGGGTGGGAGTACTACCTCGACCGGCTCGTCGCCGTCCGGGAGGGCCGCGACGCCGCGACCGTCCCCTGGGAGCCCTACCTCGCCACGCTCGCCGACCACTACGGCCGCGCGTCGGACGCCGTCTGACGCCGCCTGCGACGCCTCGGCGATCAGGACTGGAGCGCGTCGTACTCCGCCTCGGCCGCGACGTCGTCCTCGACGTCGAGGCGCAGGTGCGCGAGCGCGAGCTGGAGGACCCGCAGGGCGCTCGCCGCGCGCTCGCCCCACAGCGAGACGTAGGAGAACTGCCACCACCACAGGCCCTCGACCTCACGGCCGCCGTCGTAGTGCTGCAGCCCCTTGGCGAGGCACTCGGCCACGCACGCGAGGTCGCCGGAGAGGGACGCGGCACCGACCTCCGCGCCGACGAGCGGGTCCGTGATCTCGACGTAGTCGTCGAACCCGTCGAAGAGCTGCGCGAGCGCGGTGCGGAGCGGGTCCACGTCGGTGTCGCGGCCGGCGTCGGGCTCGAACCGCTCGACCGGGACGACGTCGCCCATCGCCCCCAGGCGCGCTCCCGCCGCGAGCGCGTCGGACAGCGCGAGGAGCAGCAGGGGCAGGACGGCCCCCGGGGCCGCCCCGGACGCCACCTGCGTCGAGGTCGTGAGGAAGGCGCGCGCCTGCGCGGCCATGCCCTCGGCGATCTCCCGCAGGTCCGGGTCGTTCTGGATCTCCCCCATGCCGGTCACCCTTCCGTCAGCCGCCGACGAGGCGCCGGCCCTCGAAGGCCCGGCCGAGCGTCACCTCGTCCGCGTACTCCAAGTCTCCCCCGACCGGCAGCCCGGACGCGAGGCGGGTCACGCGCAGACCCATGGGGCCCAGCATGCGCGCGAGGTACGTCGCGGTGGCCTCGCCCTCGACGTTCGGGTCGGTCGCGAGGATCACCTCCGTGACCTGCCCGTCCGCGAGGCGGGCCATGAGCTCGGCGATCCGCAGGTCGCCGGGCCCGACGTTCTCGATCGGGTTGATGGCGCCCCCGAGCACGTGGTAACGCCCGCGGAACTCGCGCGTGCGCTCGATCGCGACGACGTCCTTGGGCTCCTCGACGACGCAGATCACCTCGGGCGAACGGCGCGGGTCCGCGCAGATGCGGCACTGCTCGGACTCCGCGACGTTGCCGCACGTCTCGCAGAAGCGGACGCGCGCCTTGACCTCGGTGAGCGCGTCGGCGAGCCGCCGCACGTCGGCCGCGTCAGCGGCCAGCAGGTGGAACGCGATGCGCTGCGCGCTCTTGGGCCCGACGCCGGGAAGCCGGCCGAGCTCGTCGATCAGGTCCTGGACAGCGCCTTCGTACACTCCCCCAGCCTACGGGGCCGGGCCCGCGCGTCGGGCCCGGCCCGCCGTCGCCCGCCACGCGGTAGGTCGGCTCGCGTGCCGCGCAGCGCGTCAGCCCTGGTCCTGGATCTCCTCGATGATCTTGCCGTCGAGCAGGCTCACGACGAGCGCCGTGCCGACGAGTCCGGTCGAGACGATGTCCGGGTCGTCCGCCGACGGCAGGTCGTCCAGCGGGTCGTGGGCGGGCGACGGTCGCGCGGGCTCCTGCGCGGGGCGCGGTGCTGCGCCTCGCGACGACGCCGCCGCCAGGGCCGCGGCCGTGGCCGCGCGGGCAGCCGACACGCCGCGCAGCGGCGC
>NZ_WMKA01000109.1 GCF_009711085.1 Cellulosimicrobium composti | reverse complement strand
GGCGCGCGCGCCGCCGTCCGGCACCACGTCCTGCCGGTCGGCCGGGCGGAGCGTCGCGCGTGGCGCACCGCGGCGGTCGCGGGCGCGGGAGCGGCCGTCGTGCTCCTCGTCGCGGGGTCGTGGGTCGCGCGGCCGACCGCCACCGTGGGCGCGCTCGTGGTGGGGGTTCTCCTCCTGGCCGCCCGAGCCGCCGCGCCGCGCGGCCTGCACGCCGCGCTGGTCGGGACCGCGTACGCCTACGTGCTGCTCGTGCTCGGCACGACCCTCGCCTGGGCCGGGCTCCCGATCGTCGCGGTCCTGTGCACGGTGTCCGGGGTCGCGTCCCTCGTCGCGCTCGCGGTGACGCTCGTGCCGCGCGTCGAGCGCGACACGTGGTGGGCGGTGCTCGGCGTGACGGCCGTCCCGTTCGGCCTGGGTGTCCTCACGGTCGTCGACGAGCGCAGCGCGTGGTCCGTCGGCGCGTGCGCCGCGATGCTCGCGCTCGAGGCCGTGCTCGTCGCGTCCCGGCGCCCCGGAAGCACCACCGCGCTGCGGGGGCTCGCCGCGGCGCTCGTCCTGCCGACGGCGTCGGTCGCCGTCGTGAGCGCCGGCGCCGTCGTGCTCCCCGGCAGCGGGTCGCCCGTCGTGCTGCCCGTGGTCGCCGTCCTCGTGGCCGCCGCGCTCGCCGTGGCGCGCCCCGTGACCGCACGGCTCGACCTGACGGCGGGCCGCGTGCCCGTCGAGGCGAGCGCGGGGGTCACCGGGGCGATCGCCGTCGGGCTCGCGTTCGGCCGCCCGGCCGCGGGCCCCGCCGTCGCGGTCGCGGTGCTGCTCGTGCTCGCCGCGGGCACGGGCCTCGCCGCGCGCGAGCCCGACCGGCGCGGGGAGTGGTGGCTCACCGCGGGCCTCGCGACCGCCGCGCTGTGGACGGCGCTCGCGGCCACCGAGGTCGGCCTCGTCGAGGCGTACACCGCGCCGCCGGCGCTCGCCGCCGTCGTCACGGGGGCTCTGCTCGCGCGCCGGGCGCGCCGCTGGTGGGAGCTCGTCGCGGCGGGCCTCGTGCTGCTCGTCGTGCCGTCCGTGCTCGTCCTGGGGGCGGCCGCGCGCGCCGGGGACGTGCGCGCGTCGGTCCTCGTCGTGGCCGGCGCGGGGGCCGTCGTGGGCGCCGCGCTGCTCGGGCGCGGCACGCCCGCCGGGGGCGGGTG
>NZ_WMKA01000108.1 GCF_009711085.1 Cellulosimicrobium composti | reverse complement strand
GGAGGCCCCGGATGCGGGCTGACAACACCCACCACCTACGCGCCGCAGCCCAGCGCCGAGCCCGCGACACCCGTGCCCGCGCCGACGAAGCCCTCCGAGTGCTGCAGGCCAGCGATCGGCCCCCGAACGTCTCTCTCCTCGCCCGCACTGCCCAGGTCACTCGATCCTGGGTCTACACCCAACCCGACCTGCTGGACGCGATCCACGCGGCCCGTGACGGAAGGGCCCGACCACGCATGGGTACCACCATCACCCCAGCCACGGCCGAGTCCATGCGTCGCCGACTCGAACTCGCCCACGTCCGGATCACCGAGCTGACACGACAGAACCGCGACCTGCGCCTCCAGATCGCGAGCTTGCACGGTGAACTTCGCGCCGCACAGTGCACCGCCTCACGTGTCGGTGACCTCACCCCCGGGGGGTGAGGCGCATGCTCTGGACCATCACCACGGGAGTCAGCTCCGGCGAGGCCCGTAGACAGAGGCTGATCGAATGACGGTCCCCGTCGTAGACCTAGGATGTGTATGACGACAGTCCGTCCATCCGTCTGCCCGTCCGCGCGAGGGGAGCGTTCTTGAACGAGATAAGCGCGAGGATGTCGATCGCCATTGTGCTCACATTGGTGTCGCTCGCATCCCTGGTTGCCCTACTATTCCCAACATACGCGGCACTTCGGGCGGGAGACGGTGTTGAAGGCGCGTGCCTCGACCGACATTCACAAAGCACTGCCGGGGCAATACAGGACCTGCCGATCAGAGCCGAAGTGAGTTGGCGTGACGCGACGTTGCGTTGTGAATGGCCGGGTGTCGAGGGTGACGTGAGCCAGATCTTTGTTCTCGCGGCACCTGCGCGGCAGGTTACGCTAGCGTGCCTGTCGGTTGCGGCAATTGGCGGTGCGGTGGTCGTCGCATTATATGCAGGCAAGAAGATGCGGCCTGTCGCCGGATCGGCGACAGGCCGCAATTGCTCTTCAGTCGTCGACTAGAGCTGCACGCACCCAGTCGAGATTCCTTCCTTCCACTCAACAACTGTGCTGGGTTGTGTTGTAAAGGTGCACGTAGGCACCCGAATGTTCCGGTGCGCCCCGACGATCGGCATCGATTGAGACCCTGGGCCAGGGAACGGCCGGTTCACGTTGATGCCCATGCAATCGCTCTGCGCGATCATTCCGAGGTCATTGAGCCTTTCCCAGTAGGGGTGTCGGTGTGAGTGGGT
>NZ_WMKA01000107.1 GCF_009711085.1 Cellulosimicrobium composti | reverse complement strand
GCACCACCCGACCGGGCAGAACCTCGCTTGGGGCAACCCTTCAACCTTACCAGGTCTCCCCCGGCTCCTCAACCTCGGCTGTTCGCCGCGGTCCAGGCACCGTGGTCTTCCTCGTCGCGGGCAGGAAGTATCCTACGCCATGCGGTCAAAGGGTTTCGACCCCGGGACCAGCCACCCTCGATCGTTCGAGGCGGTGTCTGTTCCTCCCTGTCGGGCCGACATCCAGAACATTACGCGGCCCGTCGCGCGGCGGTCAAGCCGGGTCGCGGTGACCCGGCGCACAGCCGCCGGGACCCGGTGCTACCCGCCCACCGCGTCGCCGAGGCCCGCACCACGGGCGAGCCGTAGGACGACCCTGTCGCCCGGCCGGAGCTGCGCCGCGCGGTCGACGTCCGCCTCGCGCAGCACTCCGATGACCGGGTACCCCCCGGTCACGGGCCGGTCGGCGAGGAAGACGACCGGGCGCCCGTCCGGCGGGACCTGGACCGCTCCCCGCACGAGCCCCTCCGACGGCAGCTCCCCCGCGCGGCGCGGGACGGCCTGCCCGTCGAGCCGCAGGGCGACGCGGTCGCTGTCCGCGGTCACGGTCCGCAGGGCGCGCAGCGCGTGCCACGCGCCGGGGAGGAACCAGTCGGCGCGCGGTCCTGGGAGCACCTCGAGCACCGCCGCGGCACGCTCGCCCGGACGGGCCTCGCCCGGCACGTGCGGCACCGGCACGACCTCGGTGAGGGGCCAGGAGCCCGCGGGCGGCGCGCCGACCGCGAGCACGTCGCCCGGTCGCAGGGGCTCCGGCCCGATGCCGCCGAGGACGTCGCGCGACCGCGACCCCAGCACCGGCTCCACGACGAGACCGCCGCGCACCGCGACGTAGGTCCGCAGCCCCCGTGCCGGCGTGCCGAGGCGCAGCAGCGCGCCGTCGGGCACGCGGACGGGTGCGTTCATGCCCACCGGTCGACCGTCGACGCTCGCCGGGACCGCGGCGCCGGTGAGCGCGACGAGCGCCTCCCCGTGGAAGCGCAGGGCGGCGCCCCCGAGCGTGACCTCGAGCGCGGCCGCGTCCGGGGCGTTGCCGACGACCCGGGCGGCGAGCGCGTGGGACGCCCGGTCGGCCGCGCCCGACGGCCCGACGCCGACGGCAGCCAGGCCGGGCCGGCCGGCGTCCTCCACGAGGAGGAGCGGTCCGGTCGCGACCACCTCGACGCCCCGCCCGCCCCCGGCCCGCGCCGCGCCGCGCGGCGCGGGA
>NZ_WMKA01000106.1 GCF_009711085.1 Cellulosimicrobium composti | reverse complement strand
TGTTGCGCCCCGGGTTCAGTGGAGGCTCGGAACTGACGCTTCGACGGTAGTCGGAGCGGTGTTGTGACGGTAGTAGGTGTCCTCGAGCTCGGCGGGCGGGACCATGCCGATCTCGCCGTGCAAGCGTCGATGGTTGAACCAGTCGATGTACTCCGCGGTGGCGATCTCGAGGTCGTCGATCGTCTTCCAGGGCCCCTTGTTGCGCACGAGCTCGGCCTTGAACAACGAGTTGAACGCCTCAGCGGCGGCATTGTCATACGAGTCGCCCGTCGAGCCAACCGAGGCGCCCGCGCCGGCCTCGGCCAGACGTTGCGTGTAGCGAATAGCGACATATTGGACTCCCTTGTCGCTGTGGTGCGTCAGCCCGGTGATGTCGTGCCCGTCGCGGGTGCGGGTCCAGATCGCCATCTCCAGGGCGTCCAGTGCCAGGTCGGTGCGCAGCGACTTCGACAGCTGCCAGCCGACCACCCGGCGGGAGTAGACGTCGGTGACGAAGGCGGCATACGCCCAGCCGGAGAACGTGCGGCAGTAGGTGATGTCGCAGACCCACAGCCGGTTCGGGGCGGTGGCGGTGAAGTCGCGCTCGACAAGGTCCGGGCGGGTCTCGGGCCCGCTGCCCGGGATCGTGGTGCGTGGCCCCTTGGCGCGGCTGATGCCGCGCAGCCCGGCGGTTCGCATGAGGCGTTCGACCGTGCAGCGCGCCACCGGCTGCCCGCGCCGGCGCAGTTCGGCATGGACCTTGCGGGCACCGTAGACGCCGTAGTTCTCCGCGTGCACCTGCTCGATCAGGGTCGTCGTGGCCGCGTCGGTGACCGACCTGCGCGACGGCGTCCGCGTCTTGGCCGCGTAGTACGTGCTCGGAGCGACCTGCATCCCTGCACCGGCAAGGACCCTGCAGATCGGCTCGACTCCGAACGCCTCGCGGTGCTGATCGATGTAGTCGACCAGCACCGCGGTACTCACTTGATCTTGCGGTCGAGCTCCGCCGCGGCGAAAAACGCTGACGCGGTCCGCAAGATCTCGTTCGCCCGCCGCAACTCGCGAACCTCACGCTCGAGCTCGGTGATCCGCGTCTGCTCCGCCGTCGTGGTTCCGGGCCGATCGCCGGCATCGACCTCGGCCTGGGTGACCCAGTTGCGCAGGGTCTCGGGGTTGATCCCGAGCTGGTCAGCGACCCGACGCAGCGCGCCGGTCTTGGTGGCCGGATCACGCCTTAGGTCGACAGCCATCCGGATCGCGCGCTCACGCAGCTCGTCCGGGTACTTCCTCGGTGCAGCCATGACTCTCATCCTTCCGTGGAATGAGAGCCTCCATCAGACCCGGGGCGCAACA
>NZ_WMKA01000105.1 GCF_009711085.1 Cellulosimicrobium composti | reverse complement strand
ATCACCAGCCGCTACACCACTCCCTGGGACTTGACCGGGTTCACCCCAACTGCCATCGACGCCTGTCGACTGCTCATCCCGGTCGCCACGAGCTGGAAGTATGCCTCCCGCTCGCGCACCAACTTCCGCGGCCCATGCGGTGTTCGAACAGGCCGAACCTCGAACTCCATCGCGCAACCCCTCTACCTCAGGTGTTGCGACGACCGCTGGAACCCAAGGGGGGGATCTGGTCGGGGCGTCGTGTGCGAGAGCGTAGCGGTCCCCACCCACACGACGAGGCCGGCTCGCACCCTATGGGGTGTGGGCCGGCCTCTGCTTGTGCAATCCGGCAACTTGGAGATCTCCGCCGGCGCGGCGGCGTGGGAGCGTCGATGCAGGTCACTGCGTCGCGCGCGCGAGTCACGCGCGCTCGACGTTGTCGACGACCTACACAAGCCGTCGACGGCCTACAGAAGCCCGACGATGGTGACGACCAGCGCGCCGAGAGCGACCAGCGCCCCGATGGCAGTGAGCCTGAAGTTGCGAACCGCGACCCGCTCGCTCTCGCGCATCTCGGCGGCGTTGAGCGCGTGGGCTTGAGCGAGCATCAGCGCGAGCTCTCGCGCGTCGTACTCTGCCTCGTACCGCGCCGCGCGCTCCTCGACCGTCTCGACTCGGTCGCCGTTCGTCGTGCTCGTGCTCATGGTGTCCTCCCCTGCCCGTGCTCATCGGCACGGCCCTCTACTCGGATTCCTGTCAGTCGTTCTCCGTCGCGCACCTGCTCGTAGAGCATGGCGCGCGCACCCTCGTACGTCGCGGCCTCGACCGCGACCTCACGTACCGGACCGTCGGCCGGCTGCCCCGGCTCGGGCACGGCCTGGTAGGTGCCGTGGACGATCACGGCCGCTCGTTCGTCTCGTCGCGTNCGGCGCACCCGGGTGCCGGACGCGAGGTCCTCGACGGCCGGGGCCTGGTCGGCGTGGACGACGTCGGCCTGCTGGATCGAGTCCGCGAGGTTGAGCAGGTCTCGCCACCCACTGGCGCGGTCGATGAGGTCGTTTGCCTGCGACCAGGTCGCCTGCGCGTGCCGCTGCTCTTCGGTGGCCATGATCGGGTTCCCCAGCCCGTCCGTCGTCATCTTCCGCTCGAGGTCGCGCAGGTCCGTCGCGGCCGCCGCGCGCATCACGCGCAGCGCGGCCGCGAGGTCTGCCGGGTCGACCGCGTCGGCCAGGCGCGCGGCCACGAACTCCGTGGCCACCACGCTCGGCCACACGAGCGCCTTCGTCGGCTCGTTCGTCATGGTCTGCTCCTCAGCTCGCGTGGCGGTTCAGGTACTCGCTGGCGGCGTCGCGCAGCACCTCGGAGAAGGTGCGACCCTCGGC
>NZ_WMKA01000104.1 GCF_009711085.1 Cellulosimicrobium composti | reverse complement strand
CGGTCAAGTCCCAGGGAGTGGTGTAGCGGCTGGTGATCCTTCGCGGGGTTAGGCGGTGAGTTCGAGGACGGGGTCGGTGTCTACCTCCGTTGCGGTGTTGGTCACGGTGGTCAGGCGGCAGCGGGCCAGGACTTCGAGGCCGAGGTAGCGGCGGCCTTCGGCCCATTCGTCGGTCTGCTCGGCCAGGACGGCGCCCACGAGGCGGACGATGGCGTCGCGGCTGGGGAAGATGCCGACGGCGTCGGTGCGGCGGCGGATCTCCTTGTTCAGCCGTTCGGAGGGGTTGTTGGACCAGATCTGGGACCAGACGTCCTTCGGGAAGGCGGTGAACGCCAGGATGTCGGCGCGGGCGGCGTCCAGGTGTTCGGCCACCGCCGGGAGCTTGGCGGCCACGTAGTCCAGCAGTCGGTCGAACTGGGCACCCACGGCGGCGGCGTCGGGCTGGTCGTAGACCGAGTGCAGCATGGCCTTGACGGCGGGCCACATGCTCTTGGGGCAGATGCTCATGAGGTTCGCGGCGTAGTGGGTACGGCAGCGCTGCCACACCGTTCCGGGCAGGTTCGCGGCGATGGCCTCGACCAGGCCGGCGTGCGCGTCACTGGTGACCAGGCGCACCCCGGCCAGGCCGCGGGCCACGAGATCGGCGAAGAACTCGTTCCACGCCGCCCCGGTCTCGGCCGTGGCCACGCGCATGCCCAGGACCTCGCGATGCCCGTCGCCGTTGACTCCGGTCGCCACCAGGACCACGGCGTTGATCACCCGGCCGGCTTCGCGGACCTTCATCGTCAACGCGTCGGCGGCGACGAACGTGAACGGGCCCGCGTCGCCCAGCGGCCGGTGGCGGAAGGCCTCGACCTGCTCGTCGAGCTCGGCCGCCATCCGGGACACCTGTGACTTCGACAGGGCGTTGATGCCGAGGGTCTTGACCAGCTTGTCCATCCGGCGGGTGGAGACCCCGGCGAGGTAGCAGTCGGCCACGACCGTGATCAGGGCGGACTCTGCTCGCTTGCGCCGCTCCAGCAGCCACTCGGGGAAGTAGGTGCCCGTGCGCAGCTTGGGGACCGCGACGTCGATCGTGCCCACCCGGGTGTCCAGGTCGCGGTGCCGGTAGCCGTTGCGCTGGGACGTGCGCGTGGCCGAGCGCTGGCCCCACTCGGCGCCCACCACCGCGTCCGCATCGGCCGACAGCAGCGCGTTGATCACCGTCTGCAGCAGCGACCGCATCAGGTCCGGGGACGCCTCGGCCAGAGCCTCGCCAAGCAGGCCGGCAGGGTCGACAATGTGGGGTGCGGTCATCGTGATGCTCCGTTCGAGAGTGCTGCGGAAGGTTCACTCGAAGGATCACGCGGTGACCGCTCCACGTCTACGGCGACGAGTTCGGCAACCGCGCTACACCACTATCGGGGACTCAACT
>NZ_WMKA01000103.1 GCF_009711085.1 Cellulosimicrobium composti | reverse complement strand
GCACTGTCCACGACGGATTACGGGACAGCCTCTAGGTTCGAGGACCATGGGGGCGAAGCGGACGTACACGGACGACGACCTGGTGGCCGCTGTCGCGGCGTCGACGTCCTGGCGCGGGGTCCTTCGGGCGCTCGGTCTCCTCGGAACGTCCTCCGCAGCAGCGCGGTCGGTTCGGTCCCACGCCGAGCGGCTGGAGATCGACTACGGCCACTTCACGGGCCGGCGGCGGTGGAGCGACGCCCAGTTGCGTGCGTCGGCGGCGGAGGCAAGGTCCTGGGCCGACGTGACTGCCGCGTTGGGGCTCCAAGGCGGGTCCGCGACCACGACGGTGAAGGGCCACGCCGCCCGTCTCGGTGTTGAGGTTGACCACCTGAACTCAACCTCGGCGCCCGCACAGGGCGTCGAGCTCGTCCCGGACACCGTCCATCTCAGTCGCGCGGGGGCTCTGCTCGCGGCGAGTTGGTACACCCTGTGTGGCGCGAACGTCTCCTGGCCCCTGGAACCCGCGCGGTACGACCTGCTCGTCGGTGCTGGAGCGGACATCCGGCGCGTCCAGGTCAAGACGACGACGACGCGAGAGGGCAGCTCATGGAAGGTATACCTCTCGACGTCGCGTCGGGGGCGCACGCTCTACGACGCGGAGGAGATCGATGAGTTCTTCGTCGTCGACGGCGACCTCTCGTACTACGTGATCCCGCTCGGCGCCGTCTTGGGAGTGCATGCCCTTCACCTGAGTGCTTATGGGCGCTTCCGTGTGCTGACGTGTCCCGCGACGCAGGAGTGAGCCGTGCTCTGCTTAACGCGGAGTGTCGCTGCCGAGGATGCCAGTGCGGATGCCCCCGCGTGCCGGGTCACCCTCACGACGGGTACGGGTCCAGGCCGGAGACCGGTGCCGGGGGGGGGGGGGGGCGGCCTCCGGCTCCGGTCGGCGTACGGACCGTCACGCGCCCCTGGGGTCGACCGCCGCCGTCGACGAGACCCCAGGTGCCACGACGATCTTGCCATGCACGCCCCCCGCCTCGGCGTGGGCGTGGGCGTCCTGGATGCGCTCGAGGGGATAGACCCGGTCGGCGACGGAACGCAGTGACCCGTCCTCGGCGTAGCGTCGCAGCTCGTCGAACAGGTCGGGCACGGGGCGGCCCAGGAAGAACCGGATGCGTCGCGGGCCGAACACGGCGGACGCGGCGATGGTCGCGAGGCTGCGCCGCGGACGGTCGACGTCGAACGCGATCGCGACCATGCGTCCCGAGCGTTCCAGCTTCCGGCGCAGGCGCCACAGCTCGGTGCCACGCGTGTCGAAGATCACGTCGAAGCGGTCGAGGTCGGACAACGGTCGTCGGTAGTCGATCACCTCGTCCGCGCCGAGAGAGCGGACGAACGGGAAGCTGCGCGGGTGGGCCAGCGCGGTGACGTGCGCTCCCCAGGCCTTTCCCACCTGCACCGCGACGCTGCCGACCCCTCCTGCCGCGCCTCGGACGAGCAGCCGTTCCCCGGGCCGCAGGCGTGCCTTGTCCCGCAGGCCGATGAGCGCGGTCGCGCCCCCGGCCACGAGGGAGACCGCGTCCTGCGGGGTCCATCCCTGAGGCATCCGCGCGAGACGTCCGGCGGGGGCGGCGACGTACTCGGAGGTGTTCTCACCAGCATGATCGTCGGGTTCCTCGT
>NZ_WMKA01000102.1 GCF_009711085.1 Cellulosimicrobium composti | reverse complement strand
GCCGGGCACGCGCCGCGTGAGGGGCCGCAGCGCGCGCCCGGCCCCGCGCCGGACCGCGCGCACGGTGGCGCCGGGGTCGTGGGCGGACGCCGCGACGGGTCGCGTGGTCGCGACGACGAGCGCGCCGGCGAGGACCGCGAGGAGGGCGAGCGACGTGACGCCCGCGAGGCGTGGGTCCAGGACGAGCGCGAGCACGAGGACGAGGACCAGCCACGGGGCGAGCACGCGACCGGTGCGCACGACCGGGGCCGCGCCGAGGCGGACCGCCCCGGCGGCGGGCGGGACCGTCCACGCGGCGGGCGGGACCGTCCCCGCGGCGAGCGGGACCGTCCCCGCGGCGAGCGGGACGGGGCGCGGCGTGCGCAGCGCGAGGCGAGCCCCGACCGCGAGCACGACGATCCCAGAGAGCAGCCCGACGAGCGTGCCGTCGAGCAGCACGGCACCGGACGCCCCCGGCGTCATGCCCTCGCCGGTCGCCGCGACGACGCCGACGCCGAGCGGCGCGTCTCTGAGCACGACGGGGGTGCCCGCGGTCGCGGTGACGAGCACCTCGACCGCGCGCAGGCCGGCGACCGCGACGGCGGGGGTCGCGGCGGCGAGCGCGACGACGGCACCGCTGAGCAGCGCGTCCGACCGCCCGACCACGGACGCACCGGACGCGCGCGCCCCGCGGGGCGCCGTGACCGCGAGGAGCGCGAGCCACGCCGCGGCGGCGAGCGCGGGCACGAGACCGATCCAGGCGACCTCGCCGCCGGTGCCGAGCAGCGCGCCCGCGAGGACCGCCGCCGCACCGCCGATCGCGTACCAGCGCCGCTCGCGCGTCGCGTGGCGCAGCAGGGTCGCGACGAGCGCGCCCCCGAGCGCGACGAGGGCGGCGCCCGACCCCGCCGGGAGCCCCGGCGGGCCGGGCACGGCGAGCCCGACGAGCACGGCGAGGGGGACGGCCGTCGTCCGTACGACGCCGAGCACGGCCCGCTCGGCGGTGAGCGCGCTGCCGACGCGCGCCCCCGCCGTCTCGGCGACGGGCCGGGCCGGCGTGGTGAGGCAGGCCGTCGCGAGCAGCGCGACCGCCCACCCCCACACGGCCTGCGCGGCGGGCGCGGCGAGCAGGGGGACGAGCGGTCCGAGCACGACGGCGCTCGTCAGCCACGCCCGCACGCGCGCCCGGGCGCCCACGACCCCGAGCACGGCGACGACGACGGCGACCAGGGCGGCGCGCGCGAGGGCCGCACCCGCGGCGTCGAGCGGCCACGCCTGCAGCACGAGCTCGACGTCGACGACCGCGAGCACGACCGCGAGCGCCGCGACCGCCTCGGCCGACGAGCGCAGGCCGCGCGACCGCAGGAGCACCGCGGCGCCGACGGTGAGCGCCGTGACGACCCCGGTGACGAGGGCGCGCAGGCCGAGGTCGTCGGCGAACGTGAAGAACACGAACACGACCGCCGCGACCGCGAGCAGCCCCGCGCCCGCCCCGGCGAGGACCGGCTGGAGCCCGACCGACCGGGTCTCGGCCGCGCGACCCGGCGCTCCGGCGGTGCGCGGCACGGACGCGACGGCGCCCGGGGCCCGCGCGGGGACGACGGCCGGGGCCGGACCGCCCGGTGCGGGTCGTGCGGCCGTCGGACCGGGGGCCGGCGCGGATCGGGGACCGCCCGGACCCGGCGCCACCGGCCGGGGTCCCGGCCCAGGTCGCCGCCCGGGGGCGACGGGCGGAGCTCCT
>NZ_WMKA01000101.1 GCF_009711085.1 Cellulosimicrobium composti | reverse complement strand
GGAGGCCCCGGATGCGGGCTGACAACACCCACCACCTTCGCAAAGCGGCCCAGCGGCGCGCACGCGAAACCCGCACCCGCGCTGACGACGCCCTCCGCACGATCCAAGCGAGCGGGAACGCCCCGACCGTCTCTCTCCTCGCCCGCACTGCGCAGGTCACCCGGTCCTGGATCTACACCCAACCCGACCTGCTGGACGCGATCCACACGGCCAGTGACGGACGGGCGCGACCACGCGTGGATGCCATCCTCACCCCAGCCACGACCAAGTCCATGCGTCGCCGACTCGAACTCGCCCACGACCGGATCACCGAGCTGACGCAACAGAACCGCGATCTCCAGCACCAGATCGCGGTTCTACACGGTGAGCTACGAACCGCTCGCTCCAACTTCCCGAGTTGACCCCCACCAGGCCTCTCGCACCCGTGACTTCCTTAGACCGTCGGTCCTCAGTCCATGGCTACTGGCCAGACGTCCCGGACACGGTCTTCGGCGAGCCATAGATGGTTGGACGAGGCCGCATGCGGTCGCAATCGCCTCGCCTTTTGCTCTCGCTGTTAGGCTCATCCGGTGGGGCAGAACAGTGCACCGGAGGTCGTGAGGCGGCGCAGAATCCAGTTCGTGAGCGCGGGTGCCGCGGTCGCTGTACTCGCCGCTGTTGTGGCGCTGTTCGCTACCGCGCGGCAGTCGGAAGAGGCGCCGGAGGGCCCCTGGCTCGTGACCACAGATGGTCGTGTGGAGACTGTCTACGAATGCATGGCCGACCCCGCCATACAGGATCACTACGAGTTTTTCAGCAACCCTTCCACTGGGCTGACCATCGTGATGGTCCCCGATGCGACACGCGATGATCTCGACCGCGTTCTTGACTGTGTGAGCAACGCCGTCAAGGGGACTGGGGTCGACGTGCATGTCCTGACGAACCCGAACCCCGACCCAACTTCCTGAGAAGCTAGAAGCCTGGTCAGCGACGAACCCCCGCCGCTGACCAGGCTCCTTGTGTGTTAGGGGATGATCTGCAGTGCCAGGTTCTGCGACGTCAGCGCCTTCGCCACCGAGGTGGTGATGATGCTGTACCCGCAACCTCGGTTGCTCGCCGACGGGTCGCCAGGACACGTGGCTCCGGGAATGCTCGTGCCGGCCGAGATGATCGTGGCCGCGTTCCGCTTCAGACCCGAGGCAGTGTTCGTCAGGACGTAGCCCGGTCCGCCGCTGTCGCCCTCGCCCGCGGAGATCTGTTGGTTCGCCTGTTCGGTGCGGTAGCCGTAGACGGTTTGGATCACGCCGCCGCCAAGGTTCACGGGGCGATTGGCTTCCGGAGAGGTCACGATGTTGCCGCAGACGAGACCCGTGTACGACCCCGAGTAGCAGATCTCGGTACCGACCACCGGAGATGTCAGCCCGTTGATTTCCGTGTACGTGCTGGAGTTCCACGCCCCCGTCCACATGAACGGGAAGGACGTGGTGCTGTCGATCGTCGCGACGTCGTACAGCTCGTTCCGGCTCACCGTGTTACCCAGCATGTAGTACGAGTTACTGCCGGCGACCCCGTCGTGTACGACCCAGGTGTCCCCGACATTCGCACAGTGCGCGGCCGTGAGCAGGTACTTCTTGTTGTTCTCCGAGGGCCTGATCGCTGCGAAGTTGCTCGTGCATCGGGAGGTGATCTGGTTGTTGCTGAACTTGTGAATCCGTGCGCCGGCGAAGTGGTAGGTGTCGCTCTGAGGTGTTCTCACCAGGACGGATGAGGTGACCAGCG
>NZ_WMKA01000100.1 GCF_009711085.1 Cellulosimicrobium composti | reverse complement strand
CGTTCCCATTGACGGCGCACGGTGGTGTCATGCAGGCGTGCGTAGTGCGCGGTCATCTCGGTGCTGGAGTGGTCCAGGATGCGGCGCACGACCTCCTGAGGGACGTCGTTGTTGATCAGGCGCGTGCCCAGGGTGTGACGGAACTGGTGCGCGGTCACCTTCGCGAGTTCGCCGGAGTCGTCGCGGATGTCGCAGCGCCGGATCCAGCTCGCGAGCTCGGCCCTTGCCGCGCCCACGCTCAGCGGGCGGGTACCGGCGGCGTTGTCGCGTGTGCGGGGGAACAGCACCGCGGCGGGTGAGTGTGACGCTCGTGCCCGGGCGGCTTGAGCGTGGATCAACTGCGCGAGCTCGGCGCTGATCGGGACGAGGGCCTCGCGCAGCATCTTATGGTTGGTGTAGCGCAGGTACGGCGCCCCAGCGGCGTCGGTGGTGACGCAGTCAGTAGGGAGTTTCAGCGCGTCGTTCAGGCGCAGACCGGTCTGCATGAGCAGCGGAAACAGCAACCTCATGCGCGGGTCGGTGAGCTGGTCCAGGTTCGCCTCGTCCTCGAGCTGGGCCATCACCTGTTCGGTAAGAGCCCGCGGGGCCAGCGCCCGGTGCCGCGGGGCGTCCTCGGGGTGGATGAGACTGTCGGCCGGGATCCCGGGTGCCCATCCGTGACGGCGGGCCGTGGTCAGGAACACCCGTGCTGAGCTCAGTGCCAGGCGCCTGCCGTTGGGTGACAGGCCGTCCTCGATGAGCAGGGCGAAGAAGCGTCCCAGCACGGCTCGGGTGAGGTCCCTCGGTCGAGCTGACGGGCCGGCTGCTTGGGTGAGTGCTCGGCCTAGGCGCGTAATGGTCAGCAGGTCGCGGTGCATCCCGGACGGGGAGTACTCGCTCGTGCGTCGCCACCGCAGGAACGCTCGTGCTGCGTCTCGCAGCCACGGTTGGACGATTGGTCGGAAGTCGAAGAGCCAGTTCCGCGCGTGCCCGGTCACGTCGAGTCGTCGCAGCCTCCAGACCTCGCGCCGGTACTCGTGCTCGTGCGTGGCGGTGCCATAGAGGGTCTCGAGCTCGTCGATCGCGAAGACGAGGAAGGGGTCACGCAGCTTGGCCCCCCGCTCCTCCTGGTTGTAGAGCGTTCGCGCATTGATGGGCCACGCGGTCTCGTCAGCGTCGAGCAACGATGCCTGGTCCCACAGGCGCAGCGCCCTGAGGTGATGGACCAGGGTCCGTTCGCGCACTCGAGGCGACTCGTCGACCTCCTGGGACTGGGCGATCGCGTAGGCGACCTCCCACCGCAACGGCAGCGGCAGGACCGACAGGTCCAGCCTCAACGCGTCGACCGTGGGACCGCGATCCCACTCTCCGACCGGCCGCCCCGCGGCGATCCAGCGCTGCAGATGCACCGAGCACAAGTGCCTGGTCGAGATGGAGCGGGCACACCCTGGTGCAGTGCAGGGGGCCCCACCTCCGACCCGATCGCCTGGGCGTAGCGTGATGGTGTCCGAGGACACTTTCGTCCGCGCCCACGCTGCCAGCCGGGCCGGGACGTTGGCGCTCTGGCCGTCCGGGAGCGCGACGACGCTCATCGCGCCCCCAACCCCGTCGAGGCAGCGTCCGCGCCCGGGAGCCAGCCGGCACGTTCGAGGCTGCGACGGACCTCATCGACTTTCAAATGGGCGTAGGTCTCAGTCGTGGTGGTGATCGACGCGTGGCCCAAGAGCTTCTGGACGACCTCGGCCGGCACGTCACGGGTCAGCAGCTGCGTCGCGTAGGTGTGGCGCAGCATGTG
>NZ_WMKA01000010.1 GCF_009711085.1 Cellulosimicrobium composti | reverse complement strand
CGGCACCCGCGCCCGCCGCGCGTCCCGCCCCGAGCGCTCCGCCGGCCCCCGCCCCGGCGCCGCGCGCCGCGACCCTGACGAGCGCGCCCGCGGCCCACGTGCACCTGCCGGTCCTCGCGAAGCCGCCCGTGCGCAAGCTCGCCAAGGACCTCGGCGTCGACCTGGCGAGCGTCGCGGGCACCGGCCCGGGTGGCATCGTCACGCGCGAGGACGTGCAGGCCCACCACGAGCGCGCGCAGGCGCAGCCGCTCGCGACGTACGCCGACGACGACCAGCCCTGGCTCGCGTCCGGCGCCGTCACCCCGGACGGTCGCCAGACGCGCGTGCCCGTGAAGTCGGTGCGCAAGCGCACGGCCGAGGCGATGGTCACGAGCGCGTTCACCGCCCCGCACGTGACGGTGTTCCACACGGTCGACGTCACGAGGACCATGCGGCTCGTGCACACCCTGCGCGACGACCGCGAGTTCGCCGACGTGCGCGTCACGCCCCTGCTCGTCACGGCGAAGGCGCTCCTGCTCGCGGTGCGACGGCACCCGGAGATCAACGCCAGCTGGGACGACGCGGCGCAGGAGATCGTCTACAAGCACTACGTGAACCTCGGCATCGCGGCCGCGACGCCGCGCGGCCTCGTGGTGCCGAACATCAAGGACGCGCACCGCCTCGACCTGCACGGGCTCGCGGGCGAGATCGCGGACCTCACCGCCACGGCGCGCGCGGGCCGGACGTCGCCCGCCGACATGTCCGACGGCACGATCACCATCACGAACGTCGGCGTGTTCGGCATCGACACGGGGACGCCCATCCTCAACCCGGGCGAGGCGGCGATACTCGCCTTCGGCGCGATCCGCGAGCAGCCGTGGGTCCACAAGGGGAAGATCAAGAAGCGCTGGGTCACGCAGCTCGCCCTCAGCTTCGACCACCGCCTCGTCGACGGCGAGCTCGGCGCGCGCGTGCTGGCCGACGTCGCCCGCGTCCTGGAGGACCCGGCGCGCGGCCTCGTCTGGGGCTGAGCGCCCGGGGGCCCTCCCGAGGACGGCCCGGCTTGCGGGCGCAGGCAGACGGGCGAGCATGAGCCTCAGGACCCGGTGGATGTCATCGGTTCCGTCCGAGGAGGTCACGTGCGCAGCGCTGGCAGGGCGGGCCGGTCGAAGACGCCGGGGGTGCGGCCCGCGCGACGTCGCGCGGCCCGGGTCCTCGTGCCCGCCGGTCTCGCGGTCCTGGCGGTCGCGGGGTGCGCCGGGCCCGGCCCGGACGACGCGCGGGACGTCGTCTCCGCGCTCGGCGACGCGGTCGTCGCGGGCGACGGCGCCGCCGCGTGCGCCCTCCTTCTCCCCGATGCCGCGGACGCGCTCGCGGAGGAGTCGGGCGAGCCGTGCGCGCAGGCCGTGACCGCGCCCGACGGGCCGCTCGCCGACCTCGTCGCGACCGGCCGTGTCGTCGTCGAGGACGTCCACGTCGCGGGGCGCCAGGCCCAGGTCGTCACGGCCGACGACACGCTGTTCCTCGCGGTCTCGGGTGACGGCTGGGTCGTCACCGCGGCCGGCTGCACGCCGCGCGAGGACCGGCCCTACGACTGCGAGGTCGAGGCATGAGGCTCCCGCGGCTGCTGTTCTGGGCGACGCTCGTGCTCGTCGCCGCGGGCCTCGCGCTGACCTTCGTGCTCGCGGCGGTGCACCGGTGAGCGCCGGCTCCGGGAAGGGGCCCGGCGGCGTGCTCGGGGGCCTGCGCGCGAGCTCGCTCAGCCTGTTCTTCGCGGTCGTCTTCCTCGCGTCCCTCGTCGCGCAGGCGGTGAGCGGGGTCGCCGTGTTCAACGCGGACCAGCGCTCCGCCGGCCTCGAGCCGCTGACGCTCGGCCAGTACGTGCTCTCCTCGGCGTTCTGGGTGGACGTCACGGAGAACTGGCAGTCCGAGTACCTGCAGTTCCTCCTCTTCATCACCGCGACCGTCTGGTTCGTGCAGCGCGGGTCGCCCGAGTCCAAGAAGCTCGACCAGGCGGGCCGCGAGTCGGACGAGGACCAGAAGGTGGGCGAGCACGCGACCGACGACTCGCCGGCCTGGGCGCGCACCCGGGGCTGGCGGCTCACGCTCTACTCGCGCTCGCTCTCGCTCGTCATGGGCGCGATCTTCGTCGGCTCGTGGGCCGCGCAGTCCGCCGCGGGCGCCGTCGCGTTCAGCGAGGAGCGGCTCCGCGACCTCGAGGACCCCGTGCCGTGGACCGAGTACCTGTCGATGCCCGACTTCTGGAGCCGGACGTTCCAGAACTGGCAGTCGGAGATGCTCGCGGTCCTGAGCATGGTCGTGCTCGCCATCTTCCTGCGCGAGCGCGGGTCGCCCGAGTCCAAGCCCGTCGGGTCGTCGCACGAGGCGACCGGCGTCGAGGGCTGACGACCCTCACGGCCCGGCGGTCCGGCCCGCGTCCCGGCCCCCGGTCGCGGGCCTCAGCGCGTCGCTCACAGCGGCACCGCCGCGCGTGTGCGGAAGACCTCACACGGGCTTAACGACGGTCGCGCGCGGGGGAAACACGGCGTTCCTAGCGTCTCGGTCACCGACCGGGACCTGCTGAAGGAGCCGCCATGTCCGCGCCCACGAGCCCCACCACCCACGAGGGTGAGCAGTCCGCACAGCACGCGACCGTCGTCGTCCCCGCGCCCGGCCCGACCGCACCGCGGCACCGGTCCGGTCGCTGGATCGACCGCTGGGACCCGGAAGACCCGACCTTCTGGCGCGACGGCGGCCGCACGGTCGCACGCCGCAACCTGTGGATCTCGGTCTTCGCCGAGTTCCTCGGCTTCGCCGTGTGGGCCCTGTGGTCGATCGTCGTGCCGCAGCTCCCCGCCGCCGGGTTCGCGCTCACCGTCGACCAGCAGTTCTGGCTCATCGCCGTGCCGAGCCTCGTCGGCGCGACGCTGCGCATCCCCTACACGTTCGCGGTGCCGGTCTTCGGCGGGCGCAACTGGACCGTCGCGTCCGCCCTCCTGCTGCTGCTCCCGACGGCGGCGCTCGCGGTCGTCGTGCAGGACCCGGGCACGCCGTTCGGGGTGATGCTCGCCGTCGCGGCGCTCGCCGGGTTCGGGGGCGGCAACTTCGCGTCGTCGATGGCCAACATCTCGTTCTTCTACCCCGAGCGCGAGAAGGGCAAGGCGCTGGGCCTCAACGCCGCGGGCGGGAACCTGGGGACGGCCGTCGTGCAGCTCGCGGTGCCGCTCGTCATCGTCGCCGGGGCGGGTGTCGCGCTCGAGCGCGCGGGCCTCATGATGATCCCGTTCGTGCTGCTCGCGGCGTTCCTCGCGTGGCGGTTCATGGACAACCTGTCCACCGCGAAGGCCGACCCGAGGTCGTTCGCCGCCGCGACGCGCAACCGGCACACGTGGATCATCTCGTTCCTCTACATCGGCACGTTCGGGTCGTTCATCGGCTACGCCGGCGCGTTCCCCATGCTCCTCAAGGGCCAGTTCCCCGAGGTGACGCTCTCGATCGCGTTCCTCGGCGCGCTCGTCGGCTCGGTCACGCGCCCGCTCGGCGGGCTCGTCGCGGACCGGGTGGGCGGGACGCGCGTGACGATCGCGTCGTACGGGGTCATGGCGCTCGGGGCGTTCGGCGCGATCCAGGCGCTGCAGTCGCACAGCTTCGGCCTGTTCTTCGCGTCGTTCCTCGTGCTGTTCGTCGCGACCGGGATCGGCAACGGCTCGACGTACCGCATGATCCCGGCCGTCTTCCAGGCGAGCGCCGTCCCCGGCGGCGCGCTCGACGGCGCGACGACCGTCGACCCCGAGGCGCTCGACGCCGCCCGGGCGCGCGCCCGCAAGGCCGCGGCGGGGTGCATCGGCATTGCCGGGGCGGTCGGCGCGTTCGGGGGGTTCCTCATCCCGCGCGGGTTCGCGGCCTCGACGAGCCTCGCCGGCTCGCTCGTGCCCGCGCTGTGGACCTTCATCGGGATGTACGCCGTCATGGCCGTCGTGGCGTGGGCCGTCTACCTGCGCAAGGGCTCGGCCCTCGCGTCGGCCGGGATCTGAGCGTGGACACGCACTGCCCCTACTGCGCGCTGCAGTGCGGCATGACCCTGACGCCGACGGCGGGACCGCTGCCCGTGACGGTGGCGCCGCGCGACTTCCCGACCAACCGCGGGGGGCTGTGCCAGAAGGGCTGGACGAGCGCGACCGTGCTGCGCGCGGCCGACCGGCTCACGACGCCGCTGCTGCGTGACGCCGACGGCGAGCTCCGCCCGGCCACGTGGGACGACGCGCTCGACGCCGTCGCGGCGGGGATCGAGCGTGTCCAGGCCGAGCACGGTCGGGACGCGGTCGCGGTGTTCGGCGGCGGCGGGCTGACCAACGAGAAGGCGTACGCGCTCGGGAAGTTCGCGCGCACCGTGCTGCGGACGGCGAACATCGACTACAACGGGCGCTTCTGCATGGCGTCGGCGGCCGCGGGGGCGAACCGCGCGTTCGGCGCGGACCGCGGCCTGCCGTTCCCGCTCGCCGACCTCGCCGGGGCCGACGCCGTGCTCCTGCTCGGCTCGAACCTCGCCGAGACCATGCCGCCGTCGGTCCAGCACCTCGCGGGCGTGCGCTCGCGCGGCGGCCTCGTGGTCGTGGACCCGCGGCGCAGCGCGACCGCCGCGCTCACGGGGGAGCCGGGGGACGCCGTCGGGCAGGGGGTGCCCGACGCCGGCCGGTCGCCCGGGCGCCCCGTCCCCGCCCCGGGAGCGGGCCCGGTGGGCGACCAGGGCGTGCACCTGCAGCCCGTGCCGGGCACGGACCTCGTGGTGCTGCTCGCGCTCCTGCACGTCGTCGTGGCGGAGGGGCTCGCCGACGCGGCGTACCTCGCCGAGCGCACGACCGGCGTCGAGGACGTGCGGCGGTCCGTCGCGGCGTGGTGGCCCGAGCGCGCGGAGACGGTGTGCGGCGTCCCGGCCGAGCGGCTGCGTCACGTGGCGCGGCTGCTCGCCGCCGCGTCGCCCGTCCACGGCGGAGCGGGCGCCTACGTGCTCACGGGGCGCGGCGTCGAGCAGTCGTCGCAGGGCACCGCGACCGTGACCGCGGCGATCAACCTCGCGCTCGCGCTCGGCCTGCCGGGCCGCGCCGGCTCCGGGTACGGCGCGGTCACGGGCCAGGGCAACGGGCAGGGCGGCCGCGAGCACGGGCAGAAGGCCGACCAGCTCCCGGGCTACCGGAAGATCGACGACCCGGCCGCCCGCGCGCACGTCGCCGCGGTGTGGGGCGTGGACCCGGCGACGATCCCGGGCCCGGGCAAGCCCGCCGTCGAGCTCCTGCGCTCGCTCGGCGCCCGGGGCACCGGTACGACGTTCGCCGACGACGGGCGCCCGCGCGCGCTGCTCGTGCACGGGTCGAACGTCGTGGTCAGCGCCCCGGACGCGGACCGGGTCGCGGCCAACCTGCGCGCGCTCGACCTGCTCGTCGTGTGCGACCTCGTGCCCTCGGAGACGGCGCTGCTCGCCGACGTCGTGCTGCCGGTCACGCAGTGGGCCGAGGAGGAGGGCACCATGACGTCGCTCGAGGGCCGGGTGATCCGGCGCCGCCGCGCCGTCGACGCCCCGGGCGAGGTGCGCTCGGAGCTGTGGATCCTCGCGGAGCTCGCTCGCCGCCTCGGGTCGCCGGTGGCGTTCCCGACCGACCCCGCCGTCGTGTTCGACGAGCTCGCGCGCGCGTCCGCGGGCGGCGTCGCGGACTACTCGGGGCTCAGCCACGCGCGCCTCGACGCGGACGAGGCCGCGGGCGGGCCGGGCCTGCACTGGCCCGTCCCCGCCGCGGACCACCCGGGCACGCCGCGCCTGTTCCTCGACCGGTTCGCGACGCCCGACGGCCGTGCGCGCCTCGTCCCGGTCGACCACGTGGGTCCGAGCGACGACGTGCGGCCCGACGCACCGCTCTACCTCGTGACCGGCCGCGTGCTCCAGCACTACCAGTCGGGCGCGCAGACGCGGCGCGTGCCCGAGCTCGACCGCGTCGTCCCCGAGGCGTTCGTCGAGCTGCACCCCGTCCTCGGGCTGCGGCTCGGGGTGGGCGACGGCGACCGCGCCCGCCTGACGACGCGCCGCGGCACGATCGAGGCCGTCGCGCGGTGGACCGACGCGGTCCGGCCCGACACCGTCTTCATGCCCTTCCACTGGAGCGGGGAGGGCAGCGTCAACCGCGTCACGACCGACGCGACCGACCCCGTCTCGGGCATGCCCGAGTTCAAGGTGTGCGCCGTGGACGTGCGGCGCGCGCCCGTGCTGCAGGAGGTCCCCGGATGACGAGGGTCGTCGTGGTCGGCAACGGCATGGTCGGGTCGCGGTTCGCGAGCGACCTCGCAGCGCGGTGGGACGACGCCGCGGGCCGGGACCCGGTCGAGGTCACGGTCCTCGGCGCCGAGGAGTACGAGCCGTACAACCGGGTGCTCCTCAGCGAGGTCGTCGCGGGGAAGGTCGACGTCGCGGCCATCGGGCTGCCCGGCGCCGACGACGCGCGCGTGCGGGTCCGCCGCGGCACCGAGGCCATCGCGATCGACCGCGCGGCGCGCCGCGTCGTCACCGGCGAGGGCGCGCACCCGTACGACGTCGTCGTGCTCGCCACGGGCGCGGCCGCCCGCGTGCCCGACGTGCCCGGCCTCACCGACCACCCGGGCGGCCTGCCCCGCGGCGTGCACGCGCTGCGCACGCTCGACGACGCGCGCGAGGTCGTCGCCGCGTCGGTCAACGCCCGGCACGCCGTCGTCGTCGGCGCGGGCGTGCTGGGGATCGAGGTCGCGTGCGGGCTCGCGCGGCGCGGCGTGCCGGTGAGCCTCGTGCACGGCGGCGAGAGCGTCATGGACCGTCAGCTCGACCGGGCCGCGGGCGCCGTCGTCGCGCGCGGGCTCGCGGGCCTCGGCGTGCGGACGTGGACGGGCGCCCGGACCGAGCGCGTGCTCGTCGTGGACGGGGCCGTCCGGGGCGTGACGCTCCGGGTCGCCGCCGTCGCGGACGCCGCCCCCGCGCCGGGAGACCCCGGCGGCCCGGGGCACGGAGGGCAGCGCGCGACGCGCGTCGTCGACCTCGGCGCCGACCTCGTCGTGCTCGCGTGCGGCACCGTGCCCGAGGCGGGTCTCGCGCGCGCGGCGGGGCTCGCCGTCGACCGGGGCGTCGTCGTGGGCCACGACCTTGCGAGCCCCGACGACCCGCGCGTCTTCGCGATCGGCGACTGCGCCCAGCCGCCGGACGGGGGCACGGGACTGGTCGCGCAGGGCTGGGACCAGGCGCGCCGCCTCGCGGAGCACCTCGCGGCACGGTCGGGGGCGGACCGCGCGCCGGGGCCGGGAGCCACCGTGGGCGCGGTGCCGGACGCGACGACCGGCACGGCACCGGGCCGCCCGCGCGTGCGCCTCGGCGACGCCGACCGGCCGAGCATGGCGTTGCGCCTCGCCATGAACGTCGTCGCGCGCCCGGTGGGGGAGCGGCGCGCCGCCGCGGTCGGAGCGCCCGGGGCGGCGGGCGGCGGAGGCCCGGCGCCCGCGGGGCCCGGTGCGCGCTCGACGACGGGGACCGACGTCGTGCGCGTCAAGGCGGCGGGGCTCGAGATCGTGACGATGGGCGTGTGCGGCGCGCGCCGGACGCACGACCCGGCGCACCGCTCGGTCACCCTGAGCGACCCGGTGGGCGGACGGCACGTCGAGGTCGTCGTCGCGGACGGGCTGCTCGTCGGCGCGACGTGCGTCGGCGCGCCCGACGTCGGCGCGGACCTCACGGCGACGTACACGCGCCGGTTCCCGGTGCCCGCCGACCCGGCCCACCTGCTGCTGCGCCCCGTCGCGCAGGCGCCCGCCCCGGCGTCGTCCCCGACCCACATGCCCGACCGCACGACCGTCTGCACGTGCAACGGCGTGACCAAGGGGGACGTCGTGGCGTGCTGGCACGACGGCGCGCGCAGCGTCGACGACGTCGCACGGGCCACGCGCGCCACGACCGGGTGCGGCGGGTGCAAGGACGTCGTGTGCGGCCTCGTCGACTGGCTCGCGACGGCGGACCCGGAGCAGCCGGCGGGCGCGGGCGCGCCGACCCCCGTCGAGCTCGGCGCGTGAGATCGGCGGTGCCACGCGGGATCGGCGATCACGACCGCCGATCTCGCGTGGAGCCGCCGACCTCGGCCCGAGCCGCCGACCTCACACGCGGACGACCCCCCGGGTGAGAACACCGTTACGGACGGGCAACGGACGGGGCACGGTCGCGAAACCGCGTCTCCGTAGCGTCGAGCACGCACCGTCCGGCACGGCTCGCCGCTCACCCGGCCGCCCGCCGCGCGGTGCACGACCCGCCCCGACGCCCCCGAGGAGCCCGCCGTGACCGGACCGCAGACCGATCCCGCCGCCCCGGCACCCGCCGCGCCGGACGCGCCCCGACACCTCGTGGTCGTCGGTGGCGGCATGGTGGCGCAGCGGCTCGTCGAGGCGCTGCGCGCCCGGGACACCGCCGGCACGTGGCGCGTCTCGCTGTTCGCCGAGGAGCCGCGCAAGCCCTACGACCGCGTCGCCCTCACGAGCTACTTCTCGGCCCGCGACGCCGAGGAGCTCACGCTCGGCGACCCGGCGCTGTGGGACGACCCGCTCGTGACGCTGCACCGCGACTGCGCGGTGACGTCGATCGACCGTGCGGCGCGCACCGTCACCGACCGGCTCGGGCGCGTGCACGCCTACGACGAGCTCGTCCTCGCCACGGGGTCGAGCGCCGCGATGCCGCCCATCCCGGGCAACGACCTCCCGGGCGTGTTCGTGTACCGCACGATCGACGACGTCGCGGCGCTGCGCGGCTGGGTCGAGGAGAAGCGCCGGACCGCGACGACCGACGGCGGCTGGGAGCGCCCCGTGCGAGGCGCGGTCATCGGCGGCGGCCTCCTCGGTCTCGAGGCGGCGGGCGCGCTCAAGGCGCTCGGCGCGCAGGCGACCGTGATCCAGTTCGGCACGCACCTCATGGACGCGCAGATCGACCTCGGCGGCGGCGAGGCGCTCAAGCGCCTCATCAACGGCATGGGCATCGCGGTCCGCTGCGACACCGGCACCCAGGCGATGAAGGTCTCGCGCCGCACCGGTCACGTGGGTCGCCTCGACTTCGCCGACGGCGGTCGGCTCGACGTGGACGTCGTCGTCGTCGCGACGGGCGTGCGGCCCCGCGACGAGCTCGCGCGTGCCGCGGGGCTCGCGGTCGGCGAGCGCGGCGGCGCCGTCGTCGACCTCGCGTGCCGCACCGAGGACGAGCACGTGTGGGCGGTCGGGGAGGTCGCGTGCATCGAGGGCCGCTGCATCGGGCTCGTCGCGCCGGGCTACGCGATGGCGGAGGTCGTCGCGGACCGCCTGCTCGGCGGCGAGGCGACGTTCCCGGGCGCGGACACCGCGACGAAGCTCAAGCTCCAGGGCGTCGACGTCGCGAGCTTCGGTGACGCGCACGGGCGCACCGAGGGCGCGATGGAGCTCGTGTGGGCGGACCCGGTCGCGGGCGTCTACAAGAAGCTCGTCCTGTCCGACGACGCGCGTACGCTCCTAGGCGGCGTGTTCGTCGGCGACGCCGCGCCGTACGCGTCGCTGCGGCCGATGCTCGGCACCGAGCTGCCCGGCGACCCGGGGCTGTTCCTGCTGCCCGAGGGCTCCGGGGCCGGCGCGCCGAGCCTCGAGCTGCCCGACGACGCGACGGTCTGCTCGTGCAACAACGTCAGCGCGGGGACGATCCGCGGCGCGGTCACCGAGCACGGCTGCACGGACGTCGCGGGCGTCAAGGCGTGCACGCGCGCCGGCACGAGCTGCGGGTCGTGCCTCCCGCTCGTCAAGAAGATCACGACGACCGAGCTCGCCCGTGCGGGCGTCGAGGTCTCGAACGCGCTGTGCGAGCACTTCGACCTCTCCCGCGCCCAGCTGTTCGACGCCGTGCGCGTCGCGGGGCTGCGCACGTTCAGCGAGATCATCGGGCGGTTCGGGCGGGTGCCGGAGCCGGTCACCGACACCGGGGGCGCCGTGCTGGTGCGAGACGCCGGGCGCGGCTGCGACATCTGCAAGCCGACGATCGCGTCGATCCTCGCGTCGCTCGGCTCGGGGCACATCCTCGACGGCGAGCAGGCCGCGCTCCAGGACACGAACGACCACGTCATGGCGAACATGCAGAAGGACGGCACGTACTCCGTGGTCCCGCGCATCCCGGGCGGCGAGATCACGCCGGACGGGCTGCTCGTCATCGGCCAGGTCGCCAAGGACTTCGGGCTGTACACGAAGATCACGGGCGGCCAGCGCATCGACATGTTCGGCGCGCGCATCGAGCAGCTCCCGCACATCTGGCGCCGGCTCGTGGAGCACGGGTTCGAGTCCGGGCACGCGTACGGCAAGTCGCTGCGCACCGTGAAGTCGTGCGTCGGGTCCACGTGGTGCCGGTTCGGCGTGCAGGACTCGGTGGGCATGGCCGTCGAGCTCGAGCTGCGGTACCGCGGCCTGCGCTCGCCGCACAAGCTCAAGCTCGGCGTCTCCGGGTGCGCGCGCGAGTGCGCGGAGGCGCGCGGCAAGGACGTCGGCGTCATCGCGACGGACAAGGGGTGGAACCTCTACGTCGGTGGCAACGGCGGGTTCACGCCCCGGCACGCGCAGCTCCTCGCCGAGGACCTGGACGACGAGGCGCTGATCCGCACGATCGACCGCTTCCTCATGTACTACGTCCGCACGGCCGACCGCCTGCAGCGCACGGCCGCGTGGGTCGAGGACCACGAGGGCGGGCTCGACGCGATCCGCGCCGTGATCCTCGAGGACTCGCTCGGCATCGCCGCCGACCTCGACGCCGCGATGGCCCGCCACGTCGGCGACTACGAGGACGAGTGGCGCGCGGTCCTGGAGGACCCGGAGAAGCTGCGCCGGTTCGGCTCGTTCGTCAACGCGCCCGCCGAGCCCGACCCCGACCTCGCGTACGTCACCGAGCGCGGCCAGATCCGGCCCGCGACGGAGGACGAGCGCGCCGCCCTGGAGGAGGCCCGTGCGGCGGGCCTCGCCACCGTCCCCGCCGGCCCCGTGGTGATCGCCGGCACGACCCTGGAGGTCCGTCGATGAGCGTCGCGTCAGCAGAGCAGGTCGGCCCCGGCACGGCGCACGACGACGGGTGGGAGCGCGTGTGCCTCCTGCGCGACCTCCTCGTCGAGCGGGGCGCCGCGGCCCTCGTCGGCGGGGTGCAGGTCGCGCTGTTCCGGCTCCCGGACGACACGGTGCGCGTCGTGCAGCAGCGCGACCCGTACTCGGGCGCGAACGTCATGTCGCGCGGCATCGTCGGCACGCGCGGCGGCGTGCCGACGGTCGCCGGGCCCATGTACAAGCAGGTCTTCGACCTGACGACGGGCCGCTGCCTCGAGTCCGCCGGGTACGCGCCCGTGCAGGGCCTCGCGCCCGACCTGGCGACGTGGCCCGCCGAGGTGCGCGACGGCGTCGTGCATGTGCGCACGCGCCCCGCACCCGCGGACGGTGCGTCGTGACGACGCTCCTCGGGATCGACCTCGCCGGGCGCACGGTCCTCGTCGCGGGCGGCGGCCCCGTCGCGGCCCGCCGCGCCCGGGCGATGGCCGACGACGGCGCGCACGTCCGCGTCGTGGCTCCCCAGGTCTGCGAGGACCTGCGCGACCTCGTCGCCGCGTCCCTGCACGCCCCGCTGCTGCACCCCGCGTCCGACGCCGCGGCGCACCCGGGCGGGCGCGTCACCTGGGCGCCGCGCGAGGTCCGCGAGTCCGACGTCGCGGACGCGTGGCTCGTGCTCGCCGCGACCGACGACTCGCGGACGAACCGGGACGTCGCCGCGTGGGCCGCCGCGCGCCGCGTCTGGTGCGTCAACGCGGGGGCCGCGCACGAGGGCACCGCGCGCACGCCCGCGGTCGCCCGGAGCGGCGACGTGCTCGTCGGGGTCGTGACCGACGCCGGCGACGGGCCCCCCGACCCGCGGCGCGCCCGCGCGGTGCGCGACGCGGTCGCCGAGCACCTGCGCTCGGGCGGCGCCGACCAGCGCCGCCGCCGGGCGGCGGGAGGGACGGGGCGCGTCACGCTCGTCGGCGGGGGACCGGGCGCCGTCGACCTGCTCACCGTGCGCGGCCGGCGGGCGCTCGCGGAGGCGGACGTCGTCGTCGCGGACCGGCTCGGGCCGGTCGACGTGCTCGACGAGCTCGCGCCCGGCGTCGAGGTGATCGACGTCGGCAAGACGCCCGGGAACCATCCCGTCCCGCAGCACGAGATCAACGCGATCCTCGTCGAGCAGGCGCAGCGGGGGCGGCACGTCGTGCGCCTCAAGGGCGGCGACCCGTTCGTGTACGGGCGCGGCGGCGAGGAGGTCGTCGCGTGCCGCGAGGCGGGCGTGCCGGTCGACGTCGTGCCCGGCGTCTCGAGCGCGCTCAGCGTGCCGGCGCTCGCGGACATCCCGCTCACGCACCGCGGCACCGTCGCGGCGTTCCACGTGACCAGCGGGCACGACGGTCTCGACGCCGGAGCCCTGGCCGGCGTGCGCGACCGCACGGCTACGCTGGTGGTCCTCATGGGTGTCTCGCAGCTCGCACGCATCACGGCCCAGGCGCTCGGCGCCGGGGCCGACCCGGCGCTGCCCGTCGCGATCGTGGAGAGCGGCTCGACGCCGCGCCAGCGCGTCACGCGGGCCACGCTCGGCGACGTCGTCGAGCGTGCGGCCCAGGTCGGGGTCCGGGCCCCGGCGATCATCGTGATGGGGGACGTCGCCGCGGAGGGACGGCTCCACCCGGCGCCGGTCGCGTGACCGCCGACAGCGCCGAGGTCCCGGCCGGCGGGGCGCGCCCCGCGCTCGGGCAGGCGATGGCGGGCTGCACCGTGCTCGTCACCGCGGACCGCCGCAAGAGCGAGCTCGCCGCGGCCCTGCGCCGCCGGGGCGCGGAGGTCCGCCACGCGCCCGCGCTGAGCATGATCCCGCACGCCGACGACGCCCAGCTCCTCGCCGGGACGCGCGACCTCGTGGAGCACCCGCCGGACGTCGTGGTCGTCACCACGGGCATCGGCTTCCGGTCCTGGATCGAGGCCGCGGACGTGCACGGCCTCGCCGACCGCCTGCTGGAGGTGCTCGCCGACGCCCGGATCGTCGCGCGCGGCCCCAAGGCGCGCGGCGCGATCCAGGCCGCCGGGCTCACGGCCGACTGGGTCGCGGAGTCCGAGACGTCCGCCGAGATCGCGGACGTGCTCCTCGGCGAGGGGGTCGCCGGGCTGCGCATCGCCCTCCAGCACCACGGTGCGGGCGCCGACGGGCTCGACGTCGTGTTCGCCGAGGCAGGCGCCGAGGTCACGAGCCTCGTCGTGTACCGCTGGGGCCCGCCGCCGGACCCCGAGGCGCTGCGCGCGTCCGTCGAGACCGCGGCGGTCGGGGAGATCGACGCCGTCGTGTTCACGTCCGCGCCCGGCGCCGAGGCATGGCTCAGCGCGGCCGAGGAGCACGGCGTCGGCAGGCTCGTGGTGCAGCGGTTCCAGGACGGGTCGATGGTCGCGGCCGCCGTCGGGCCCGTCACCGCGCGACCGCTCGAGCACCGCGGCGTCACCCCGCTGCAGCCCGAGCGCGGCAGGCTCGGCGCGCTCGTGCGCACGCTCGTGGCCCACTACGAGCACGCCGAGACGCTCGCGCTCGCGACCGTCGCCGGGACGCTGCAGATCCGCTCGCGCGTCGCGGTGCTCGACGGCGAGGTGCTGCCCCTGTCGCCCAGCAGCCTCGAGGTGCTGCGCCTGCTCGCCGCGCGGCGCGGCGACGTCGTCACGCGCGACGACGTGCTCGACGTGCTGCCCGGCGACTCGCGCGACCCGCACGCCGCCGAGGTCGCCGTCGCGCGCCTGCGCGAGGCGGCGGGCCGGCGCGACCTCGTCAAGACCGTCGTCAAGCGCGGATACCGATTGGAGCTCGCATGAGCGCGGAGATCCTGGCCTTCCCCTCCGGGGGGACGTCCGACCGGGCCGGGGGGACGTCCGACCGGCCCGACCGGTCGGGGGGCTCGCCCGGCGCCGAGGTGCCGGGCGGCCGACGCCGGGCCGGGGCGCCGGCGCCGGTGCTCGTCGGCTGCTCGCACGGCACCGACGACCCCGCGGGCCGCGAGGTGATCCGCGCGCTCCTCGACGACGTACGGGCGGCGCGCCCCGACCTCGACGTGCGCGAGGCGTTCGTCGACGTGCAGCAGCCCGAGGTCGCGGACGTCGTCACGGCGGTCGTCACGCCCGCGGCCGTCGCGCGCGGCCAGGAGGGGGTCGCGGACGCCGCGCGTCCTGGCGACACCGACCCAGGGGCGGGGGTCGGGCGCCCCGGCGACGCGGTCGTCGTGCCGCTGCTGCTGTCCGCCGGTTTCCACGTGGCCGTCGACGTCGCAGCCGCGGTCGAGGACCGCGGGCCCGGCACGGGCAGCGCCGCGGCGGCGACGCCGCTCGGGCCCGACCCGCGCCTCGTCGCGCTGCTCGCCGACCGGCTCGCGGAGGCCGGCGTGCGGCCGGACGACGCGGTGGTCGTCGCCGCCGCCGGGTCGAGCCGGCCGGGCGCGGCGCGCGACGTGGAGACGCTGGCCGCGGGCCTGCGCGAGCGGCACGCGGGCCCGGTCACGGTCGGGTACGGCGCGATGGCCGAGCCGACCGTGCCCGACGCGGTCGCCGCCGCGCGCGCGGCCCTCGCGCCCGGGGCCCGGGTCGTCGTCGCGGCGTACCTCCTGGCGCCCGGGTTCTTCTACGACCGCGTGCTCGCGGCGGGCGCCGACGTCGTCACCGCGCCGCTCGCACCGGACCCGCGCCTCACCGCGATCGTGCTCGACCGCTACGCCGAGGCCGCGGAGACCCTCGCCGCGCGCTAGCGCGCGCCGGTCTACCGCGCGAGTGCCGGGCGGGTGCGCGGCGCGAGGAGCGCGACGCCCGCGGCGAGGAGCACCGTCACGGCGAAGCAGACGACGTAGGCCGCGAGGCCCAGCGACGCGTGCAGGGCCCACAGGAGCGAGCCGGTGACGGCGAGCGCGGTCGCGGCGGCGACGGCGTCGGACACCTGGAGCGCCGAGGAGTTGGCGCCCTGCTCCGCGACCGGCGAGAGCTCGAGCGTGAGCACCGAGAGCGTCGGGTGGGTCATGCCCATGCCGAGGCCCGCGAGCGTCCACGCAACCATGCCGACGACCGGCGGGACGGCCGTCCACGCGAGCAGCGCCGCGCCGCCGATCCCGAGCGCGACGAGCGTCCCGCCCAGCCGGACGTACCCGGCGTGCTGGAGACCCCAGGTCGCGCGACCGCGCAGCCACGACCCCGTCGACCAGCCCACCGCGCCGAACGTCAGCACGGCACCCGCGAGCGACGGCGCGAGCCCGCGCTCGTGCGACAGGAGCAGCGGGAGCAGCACCTCCGCGCCCGTGAACGCCGCGGCGACGAGGCCGCGGATCGCGACGACGCTCGGCAGGCCGCGCGCGGCGCGGGTCGTGCCGGGGGGCAGCAGGCGCGGGACGGCGAGGGCGACGGCCGCGAGCGCCGCCACGAGCAGCACCGCGAGGGCGATCCCCCGGAGCTGGCCCGCGTAGTTGAGCGCGCCGATCCCGAGCGCCGCGACGACGGCCCAGGCGAGGGACGCCTGCCGCGCGGTCCGGTCGAGCGCCGGCTCCCCGGCGTCGGGCGATCCGGCGTCGTCGCCCGTGCTGCGGGCGGCGCGCATCCCGGGCCGCATGAGGACGAGCGCGGGCACGGCGAGGACGGGGACGGCGAGGAAGACCCAGCGCCAGCCGACGTGCTCGACGACGAGCCCCGCGATGGCGGGCCCGACGATCGACGGGACGACCCACGCCGCCGCGAACGCGGCGAAGACCTTCGGCCGGCGGTCCGCGGGGAAGACGCGCGCGACGAGCACGTAGAGCGCCACGATGTAGAGCCCCGTCCCCACGCCCTGGAGCACGCGGCCGGCGACGAGCACGAGCATGTCGGTCGCGAGACCCGCGACGAGGAGCCCGGCGAGGAAGAGGCCGATGCCGGTCCACAGGGGCGTCGTGGGCCCGGCGCGGTCGCTCCAGCGGCCGGACGCCACCATGCCGACGACGCTCGACGCGAGCGACGCGGCGAACGCGAGCGTGTACAGGGTGAGCCCGTCGAGGGCGACGGCCACGGTCGGCATCGCGGTCGCGACGGCGAGCGCCTCGAACGCGCCGAGGAACACGAACGCGACCATGCCGAACAGCACGGTGCGCTGGGTGCCGGGGGCCAGGGTCGCGACCTCGGCCGCGCCGTCGGTGGTCGCCGGGCTCGCGGCGGCGTCGGTGGTCGCCGGGGTCGCGGCGTCGGGTGCTCCGGTCGCTCCAGGCGTGTCGAGCGCGTCGGGCGCGTCGGGCGCCGACGCGCCGACGACCGCACGAGGGTTCGCCGTCATACGAGAACGACCTTTCCGGTGGTGGCGCGCGCTTCGAGCTCGCGGTGGGCGCGCGCGGCCTCCGCGAGGGGTACCTGGTGCGTGACGACGCGCCACGTCCCGTCCGCCGCGAGCGCGAGCGCGCGCTCCTGCAGCGCGTACAGGTCTCCCCAGGGGCGGGCCTGGGGGCCCACGGCCCACCGTACGTCGCGGGCCGCGGTCCCGGCCCCGGAATTCCCGACGCCGTGGCCGACGTCACCGGCGCGGGTGGGCTCGCCCGCGGACCAGCCGTGGAGCACGAGGCGGCCGTCGGGCGCGACGAGCGTGGCGGCGTCCGTGCCCGCGTCCCCGCCGACGCCGTCGAGCAGCACCGTGGCGCCGCCGGGAGCGTGCTGCACGACGGCGGCCCGCGCCTCGTCGAGCCAGCCGTCGGCGCGGTAGTCGACGGCCGCGAGCCGGTCGGCGTGCTCCGGGCGGGCGAGCGAGCGCACGAGCGCGACCTTCTCCGGACCGCCTGCGAGCGCGACGACGCGGGCCCCGGCCGCGAGCGCGCTCTGCACGAGGAGCGTGCCGAGCCCGCCGGCCGCGGCGGTGACGACAACGGTGTCCGCGGCGGTGATCTCCGCGAGGTCGAGGATCCCGACGGCGGTACGGCCCGTGCCGATCATGGCGATCGCCTCGGGTGCGGTGACGTGGTCGGGCACGCGGTGCAACGCCTCGACGGGGACGACGGCGAGCCGGGCGTACCCGCCGCCGTCGGGCGTCCCGCCGAGGTGGGCCGCGACGCGGCGTCCGCGCCACGCGGCGTCGACGCCGGGCCCGACGACGTCCACGACCCCGGCGACCTCGCGGCCGGGGATCGTCGGCAGGTCGGGCAGGGGGAGGGGGCCTCCCGTCGCCTCGCCGCGGCGCAGCGTCGTGTCGAGCAGGTGGACGCCGTGCGCGCGGACGGCGACGCGGACCTGCCCGGGGCCGGGCTGCGGGGAGGGGACGGAGTCGAGGACGAGATTCTCGGGCGGTCCGAACGCGTGCAGACGGATGGCGTCCACGGGTGCTCCTCGGGTGGTGGGTGGGACCGCCGTCGTCGACGGCGGGCTGCCCGGTCCGGGCGCGCCCTGCTAGTGTCGAACCTCAACTAATGTTGAGGTCAAGGGGTTCGTGCGACGCCGTCGTGCCGGCCCGGTGAGGAGCCCGCGTGCCCGACCCGTCCCCGAGCGACGAGCTCACCGTCGGCCAGCTCGCCGCGCGCAGCGGCGTCACCGTGTCCGCGCTGCACTTCTACGAGCGCGAGGGGCTCATCACGAGCCGCCGGACCCCCGGCAACCAGCGGCGCTTCGCGCGCGAGACGCTGCGCCGGGTCGCGTTCGTGCGCGCGTCCCAGCGCGTCGGCATCCCGCTCGCGCGCATCCGGGCCGCGCTCGCGACGCTGCCCGGCGACCGCACTCCCACCGCGAAGGACTGGCACCGGCTCTCGGCCGGCTGGCACGCGGACCTCGACGCGCGCATCGAGCAGCTCACGCGCCTGCGCGACCACCTCACCGACTGCATCGGGTGCGGGTGCCTGTCCCTGCGCAAGTGCGTCCTCGTCAACCCGCACGACGCCCTCGCCGACGAGGGCCCCGGCCCGCGCACGCTGCTCGTGGACGGGATCGAGGACTGAGCCGCGCCGTCCCGCGGCACCCGGCCTGGCCCACGGGCGACCCGACCTGGCCTACGCCCGACCGGACCCGCCTGCCAACGCCTGGCCCGGCCCCCGGGTGGCGTCCGGACCGGCCGACGTCGAGGCGGGCGGACAACGGGGCGGCGTCACCAGTTCTTGGTGCCGCCCCCGCTGCCGTCGCCCGGGTCGGTGCCGCTCCCGGGCTGGTCGCCGTACAGGTCGCGGTACTCCTGCTCGAGCCGCTCCTGCTCCTCGCGCGCCTCGGACCCCTGCTCCTGGAGCCGTTCCTGGCGCTGCTGCTCCTCGCGCTCGGCCTCGCTCTGCTGGTCCCCGCCCTCGGAGCCCTCGCCGGACGCCTCGGACTGCTCGTCGCCGTCCGAGCCCTCGCCCTCCTCCGTGTCGCCGCCGTCGTTCTCGGGCTGGGCGTCCCGCGCCTGCTGCTGCTTGTCCTGCAGGCGCTGCGTCGCGGCGGCGTCCTGCTCCTCCTTCTCGGGCGTCTGCTCGGACTCCCCGCAGTCCGGCCAGCCGCGGACCTGCTCGGCCGTCGCGTACTCCCGCTCCGCGTACTGGTACCAGTCCTGGACGTCCTGGCGCAGCTCCGCGGGGTCCGGCTCCTCGCTGCCGTCCCCGTACGGGTCGAGGACGCCCTCGTCGTACGGCCGGCCCGCGTCGCGCGCGGCGATCGCCTCCTCGACGAGGGCGAGCTCCGCGGCCAGCTCGTCGGCGTACGCCATGTCGACGTCGCCCTGGATCTCGTAGGTCAGCGACAGGTTGGTCTGGATCAGGCAGCGCTCCTCGGGAGACTCGTTCTCCGCGAGGTCGTACGCGCGGTCGAGCGACGTGATCGCGTCGTACAGGGCCCAGGTGTCCTCGGTGCTCGCGAGAGCCGTCCCGTGGTTGAAGTGCGCCTTCCACGGCTCCACGAGGTTGAAGGTCCGCTGGATCCCGAACGTGTCCGCCGCGCCGTCGCCGTCCCCCGCGGCGTAGCGGTCGGCGCCCGCCGCCGCGATCGGCGCGAGGAACGCGAGCTTGAACCCGAGGACGAGCAGCGCGACCACCACGGGCACCGCGCCGAGCAGCCACCACGTGCGGCGCCGCAGGCGTGCGGAGCGCAACGCGGCCGCGCCGGTGGACCGCGACGGCCGGGAGCCGGGCGGCGGGGTCGGGGGCGGGGCCCAGGTCATCGGCGCACCTCCACCCGGTCCGCGGCGGGAGCGCCCGACGGCGGGCGGCCGCCCGTGGAGGGAGCGTCGGTCGCCGCTGCGGGCCGCACGAGCGAACGGCTCGCGGAGCGGGCCCAGAACCACGCCTCGACGCCGAGCAGCGCGACGAGCGCGAGCGCGAACGGCCACACGACCGGCCGGTACGCCGTGACGTCGCGGCGTCCGTCGGCCGCGACCTGCTGCGGGTCGACGCCCGCGACGAGCGACGCCGTCTCGCCCGGCTCCTGCCGGTGCACGTACGGCACGCCGAGCTGCTCGGCGAGCGCGTTGAGCGTCTCCTCGTCGATGACCGAGAGCGCCTCGACGGGCTCGCCGTCCTCGCTCTGCTGCGACCAGTCGATGATGTACTCCGCGTCCTCGGGCGCCACGTCGGGGTCGTACTCCTTCATGCGACCGCCCTCGGACGTGCCGTAGCCGAGCACGGCGCCGCCGTCGACGAGCGGCGCGAGGTCGGCGAACGACCTCGGCTCGCCCTCCGCCGTCTGCTCCCCGTCGCTGAGGAAGAACACGAGCCGCACGTTCGCGGGGTGCTGCTCCGCCGAGCCCTGGAGCGCCGACCGCAGCTCGTCGAGGGGCCGATCCGTGAGCGAGCCCTGCGAGTAGCGCGTGATCTCGCGGTGGAACGTGTCGGCCCAGGAGGTGATCGCGCGCGCGTCCGTCGTCAGCGGGAGCTGGCGCGACGCCTGCGAGTCGAACGAGATGATCGAGTAGCGCGCCCCGGGGATCGCCTCGGTGAGGCTCGTGATGTCGTGCCGCACGCCGTCGAGCCGCTCCTGGCCGCCCTGCGGCCCGTAGTCCTCGGCCGCCATCGAGCCCGTGCGGTCGACGACGAAGAACATGTCGACGTTCGCGACCGACGTGTCCCGGTCGGTCGACGCGACCGACGGCCCGAGGCCGATGATCCCCAGCAGCACGACGGCCCCGGCGCGGCGCAGCCACGCCCCGCGGGGTGCGCCCGCGCGCGGGGCGCCGCCCGGTCCGGGGCGACCGGCGACGACGGCCTGCCACACCGCGAGGCCGAGCAGGGGCAGCACGAGGAGCGCGAGCGCCCACACGGGCACGAGCGGCTGCAGGGTCGTTCCGGCGAGAGTCATCGGAGTGTCACTCCTTCACCCGCCACGCGACGACGAGCAGCAGCGCGACGCCGAGGACGGCGACGAGGAACCAGCCCGCGGGCCGGTCCGTCACGATCACCTCGGGCGACGCGTCGAGCTCGACCGCCTGCTGCGCGACGACGTCGTCGACCATGCCCTGCACCGCGGCCGGGTCGTCCGCGAGGAAGTACAGCCCGCCCCCCGCCTCGACGGTGTCGCGGTACTCGCTCTCCTCGGGCGTGCCCTCGTAGCGCTTCGAGCCGCCGAAGATGCCGTGCAGCCGGATGTCGCGCGACGCGACGAGCTCCGCCGCCTGCGGGAGCGTGTAGATCGGCTCTCCCGAGACGTAGTTGTCGGTCGCGAGGATGATCGAGCGCGAACGCTCGGTGTCCTCCGCGTCGAACTGGAGCGCGCAGCTCGCGAGGCCGTCGCCGATGAGGCTCGCGCCCGCGAGGTTGGCCGTCGTCCCGGCGGTGAACTGCGCGTACTCGAGGATCTCCGCGTCGTCGGAGCCACCCGTGTAGTCGAACGTCGCCGGGTCCTTGTCGAGCGCGTCGATCCCGGCCTGGAGCTCCTCCTGGACGAGCGTGTAGTCGTCCGTCAGCGGGAACACCGTGCGCGACGTCGAGTTGAAGATGGACAGCGCGATCCGCTCGCCCTCGAAGTTGTCGACGAGCTCCTGGAACACCTTGAGCACCGCGCCGTCGTACTCGATCATCGAGCCCGACACGTCGAGGCACAGCACGATGTCGCGCGTGCCGAGCCGGTCGACGACGACGTCCGTCTCGACCGGCCGCGCGGCGACCGCCCCCGCGCCGACGACGGCGACGAGGAGCCCCGCCGCGGTCAGGCCCTGCAGCGCGCGGTAGCGGCGCACCCACGACGTGAACGCCGGGACGCGCGCGAGGTAGTCGGTGTTCGCGACCCACAGCACGTCGCCGTCCGCGTCGCGCGCCCGGCGACGCCGCGCGAGCCACCACGCGAGCGCCCCCGCCGCGGCCACGGCGACGACGAGCACGACCCACAGCCACGGCCACAGGATCGACGACCCCTGCGGCCCCGGGACGACGGCGGCGCTCGCCGCGAGCACGGGCGTCACCATCCGCGCACCACCGACCGGGCGCGGTCGATCGAGTCCTCGGCGTCCGTCGAGCGGGCCGCGGGGTCGTTGTCGTGGTCGGCGAACGACGGCCGGTAGTACCGCGCGATGAGCTGCGTGAGGCGCCCGGCCTCGGCGAGCTGCTGGATCTCCGAGAGCGTCATGGACGACGCGTCCTGGCCGAGCCGGCCCGTCGCGAAGCCGCGCATCTCGGCCGAGAGCGCGAGGTGCAAGGAGCGCTCGTCGAGCTCGCCGGCGCGGAACCGCTCGGCGAGGGCGTCGAGGCGGCCCTCGTACTCGGCGCGCAGCGGGGCGTACGGGTCGTACGGGCCGGTCGGCAGGAGCGGCGCGGGCGGCGGTGCGGCCTTCTCCGCCGCGCTCGCGCGCGTCAGCCAGAGGACGAGGAACACGACGGCCGCCGCCGCGAGGACCAGCACGATCCCCAGGACGGTCCACCACCCCGAGTAGCCCACGGGGTCGACGAGCTCATCGACGGGCACGCTTCTGCCTCCCCAGGAGCTCGACGAACCGCTGCACGACGTCGTGCGACCCCTCCACGAGCACGCCCTCCACCTGGAGCGCGCGCAGCCGGCCGGCGACCTCGGCGCGGCGTGCGGCGACCGCCCGGGAGGCCGACTCGGCGAGCGCGGCCCGCCCGCGCAGGAACGGCGGCAGGCGCAGCGTGCCGTCCACGTCCGCGACGTCCCCGGGCGGGCGCGGCCCGGCGGCCGCACCCACGGGCGACAGGTCGGCGACCTGGACGACCATGACCTCGTGCCGCACGCGCAACGACCGCAGGAGCTGCTCGTGCTCCGGTCCGGGCCGTGCCTCGTCGGTCACGACGACCACGAGCGAGCGGCGCCGGAACGCCGTCTGCGCGCGGTCGAGCGGACGCGACAGGTCGCTCGGCGGGGCGTCTGGCCGCCACAGGTCCTCGACCGTGCGCAGCAGCACCTCGAGGTCGCGCGTGCTCGCGCGGGGCGGGAGCTGGACGAGGCGCTCGGCGTCGCCCGCGACGAGCGCGACGCGGTCGCCGCGGTCGCGCGCGAGGTACGCGACGAGTGCGCAGCAGAAGCTCGCGACCTCCGCCTTCGTCTCGCCGCTCGGCGCGGTGGCGCCCATCGTGCGGCCCGTGTCCACGACGAGCACGAGGTTGAGGTTCGACTCGCGCACGAACCGGCGGATGATCGGCAGCCCGGCGCGCGCCGACGACTTCCAGTCGATGTCGCCGACGTCCTCGCCGGGCGCGTACAGGTGCAGGTCGTCGAAGTCCTGCCCGTGGCCCTTGAACACCGAGCGGTGCCGTCCCTCGAGCAGGCCGGACGCCCGGCGCGCGACCGGGAGGTCGAGCCGGGCCCGGACCTGGGCGAGACGGGAGACGTCGGGCACGTGGGCGCTTCCTGGTGGCGTGCTGGCGGGGGCGGGCGGGGCGCTCAGGGCGTGGGGACGGCGTCGAACACCGCGTCCACGAGCTGCTCCGGCGGGACGTTGTTCGCGAGCGCGTCGAACGTGCGCACGAGGCGGTGCCGCAGCACCGAGTAGCGCACGGCCTTGATGTCGTCCGGGATGACGAACGCGCGACCGGCGAGGATCGCGAGCGCCTGGCCCACGCGCATGAGCGCGATGCCGCCGCGCGGGGAGGCCCCGACGCGCACGTGCCGGTCGAGGCCCGGGACCGGGCGGGGGCCCGAGAAGCGCGTCGTGTTGATGATGTCGACGACGTACCGCTTGATCGAGTCGTCCACGTAGACGTCGTCGACGAGGCCGCGCAGGAAGCGGACGTCGTCGAGCGAGACCGGCTGCGCGGTGAGGGGTTGCGTCATCTGCCCGGTCGCGATCCGCTGGAGGATCTCGAGCTCCTGCGCGGGGGTCGGGTAGGTGAGCACCTCCTTCATGAGGAAGCGGTCCATCTGGGCCTCGGGCAGCACGTAGGTGCCCTCCTCCTCGATGGGGTTCTGCGTCGCGAGCACCATGAACGGGTCCGGCAGCGCGTAGTTCTCGCCGCCGATCGACGTCTGCTTCTCCTGCATCGCCTCGAGCATCGCGGACTGCGTCTTGGCCGACGAGCGGTTGATCTCGTCGAGCAGCACGACGTTCGCGTGCACCGGGCCGAGCTGCGTCGTGAACTCGCCCGTCGCGTAGTTGAAGATCTGCGTGCCGACGATGTCGTTCGGCATGAGGTCCGGCGTGCACTGGATGCGGTGGAACGAGCCGTCGATCGCCGCGGCGAGCGTCTGGGCGGCCGTCGTCTTGGCGAGGCCCGGGACCGACTCCAGGAGGATGTGCCCGCCCGCGAGGAGCGCGCTCACCAGCGCGGTGCGCAGCGCCTCCTGGCCGACGACCCGCTGGTCGAAGACCTGGCCGACGCGCTTGAGCAGGTGGCTCGCGCGGTCGAGGTCCTGCGTGGAGATGCTGCCGTGCCCTGCGGCCATCGAACGTCCCTCGTGTCGTGGGTGCGGTCCCTGCGCGGCCGAGGGCGGACGGAGCGTCGCGAGCCCCCGGCGAACCCGGCCCAGTATGCCAGCGGGTGCCCCGCCGGACGGGGCGCGATCCACAGGTCCGGGTGGGGAGAGGTCCCCACCCGACGCCCGCCGTGCACCCCCGGCGCCGCCCTCGGCGGCCTCCGCGGGGGCCGGCGAGCGGCCTCCGGGGCCGGTCCGGAGGGGCTCGCAACCTCGATACCCTGGACGGGTGACCACCACTGCCCTGCGCCGCGCGCCGTCGGACTCCCGACCCGCGAACCCGTGGTGGCTGGTCCTCGCCGGGCCGCTCGCCGTCGTCGTCGCGATCGTCGCCGTGCTCGCCGCCGGGGCGTTCTCCTCCGCGTTCACCGTGCCCGTCGGGTTCCCCGACCCCGGCGCCCTCGCGCGCCTCGGCACGCCCGTCGTCACGGTCCTCACCGAGCTCGCCGTCGCGGTGACCCTCGGCTCGCTCGTCCTCGCGGCGTGCGTGCTGCCCGCCGGCACGCCCGTGCGCAAGGCCCTCGGCGTCGCGGGCGCGGCGTCGGCCACGTGGGCCGTGCTCGCCGTCGTGCAGGTCGTGCTGCGCTACTCCTCGATCTCGGGCACACCCGTCACGGCGGCCACGTTCGGCGACCAGCTCGGCCTGTTCGTCTCGCAGGTCAGCCTCGGGCGCAACTACCTGGCGATCGTCGTCGTGGCGGCGCTGACGTCGGCCGCGGCGCTCGCCGTGCGCGGCGCGACCGGCGCGATGTGGACGGCCGCGCTCGCGCTCGTCGCCCTCGCGATGCAGGCCAACACGGGCCACGCCGCGGGCGCGGTGAGCCACGAGCTCGCGGTCTCCTCGATGTTCCTCCACCTCGGCGGCGCGGCGCTGTGGGTCGGCGGCCTCGGCACGCTCGCCGTCGTGCGGGTGCGCGGCGGCCTCGACCGGGCGGCGTTCGCGACGTCCGTCGCGCGCTACTCCGCGATCGCGCTGTGGTGCTACGTCGCCGTCGCCGTGTCGGGCGTCGCGAACGCGAGCATCCGCATCGACACGCTCGCCGGCCTGACCACCGACTACGGCGTGCTCCTGCTCACCAAGGTCGCGCTCCTGCTCGTCCTCGGGGCCGTCGGCTTCGCGCACCGCGAGCTCGTCGTGCGGCGTCTCGCCGGCCCGACGGCGGTCGGTCGCCCGGCCGGGGGACGCACCCCGGCGGCGGGCTCTGCCGGGGGCGGGTCGTCGTCCACGGGGACGAAGGGCACGGCCGCGGAGGGCACGCGCTGGCTGTTCTGGCGCCTCGTCGCCGTCGAGCTCGCGATCATGGGCGCGGTCTCCGGCGTCGCCGTCGCGCTCGGGTCCACCGCGCCGCCGGTGCCGCAGGAGGAGCCGCTCGACACGTCCGCCGCGTACCAGGTCACGGGGCACGCGCTGCCGCCCGAGCCGACGCTCGCGCGCTGGTTCACCGAGTGGCGCTGGGACCTGCTGCCCGCGTTCGCGTGCGTCGCAGCGCTCGTCGTCTACCTGCGCTGGGTGCGCCGCCTCGCGCGGCGCGGCGACTCGTGGTCCGTGGGGCGCACCGTGTCGTGGTGCGTCGGCGTCGTCGTCCTCTTCTGGGTGACGTCGGGCGGCCCGGCCATGTACGGGCACGTGCTGTTCAGCGCGCACATGGTCCAGCACATGATCCTCGCGATGGTGGTGCCGATCTTCCTCGTGCTCGCCGCGCCCGTGACGCTGCTCGTGCGGGCCGTCCCGCCGCGCAAGGACGGGTCGCGCGGGCCCCGCGAGTGGGTCCTCGCCGTCGTGACGTCGCGCGTCGGGCAGTTCTTCGCGAACCCGATCGTCGCCGCGGTGAACTTCGCCGGCTCGATGATCGTCTTCTACTACACGCCCGCGTTCGAGTACGCGCTCACGACGTACGCCGGGCACCTCGCGATGCTCCTGCACTTCACGCTCGCCGGGTACCTGTTCGCGAACGCGCTCGTCGGGATCGACCCCGGGCCGCACCGCCCGCCGTACCCGCAGCGGCTCCTCCTGCTGTTCGCGACGATGGCGTTCCACGCGTTCTTCGGCGTCGCCCTCACGTCGGGCGAGGTGCTGCTCGTGCCCGAGTGGTTCGGCCTCCTCGGCCGCGACTGGGGCCCGAGCGCGATCGCCGACCAGCAGCGCGGCGGCGGCGTCGCGTGGGGCATCGGCGAGCTCCCGACGCTGGTCCTCGCGATCGTCGTCGCGGTCATGTGGACCCGCTCCGACGAGCGCGAGGCCAAGCGTCGCGACCGTCAGGCCGACCGCGACGGCGACGCCGAGCTCGAGGAGTACAACGCGATGCTCGCGCGGATGTCCGAGCGCGACGACTGACCCCCTCCCCGCCGAGCACGGGGTTGATGTCGTCATCCCGCCGATCACGACATCAACCCCGTGCTCGAGACCGCGGAACCTCGGGTTCGGCCGAGGTGCCGACGCAGCGCCGTGGTCATGCGTCCCGGGCGGCTCGTGCCCGGGGTCGCGAGATCCCGACCCGTGAAGCGCAGGAGCTCCACGCCGCCGTGGCTCACGAGCGCGTTCTGGCGCGACCGGTCCCGCAGGAGCGCGTCCGGCGCCCCGTGCACGTCCACGCCGTCCATCTCGGCGATCAGCCACCGACCCTGCGGCAGCCGCCACCCCAGATCCCCGCGGCCGAGGAAGCGGCCGTCGTCGAACACCTCGACCTGGAGCTCGTCGGGCGCGAGACCTGCGTCCGCGCACTCGAGGCGGGCGAACGTCTCGAGCGGCGACTCGGCCCGCGCGTCGTGCTCGGACCACCACGCGTGCGTCCGCGCGACGCCCCGCCTCCCCCGCGCGAGGTCGTGGGCCCGGGCCAGGCCCTCGGCGTCGAGCAGCCCGAGGTGGCCCGCGCTGTCCATCGCCGCCACGGCACGACGACGGCCCGACTCGGGGACGGACTACGCGAGCGCCCAGTCAGGGGTCGCGACGAGCCGGCCCTCGACCCGCACGACCGTCATGCCGTCGTCGAACTGACGCAGGTGGATCCCGTCGCGCGACAGCGTGCCCCGCGCTCCGGGGAGCGTCGCCTGCGGGACGACGCGCGGGCTGACGCCCTGGACACCGAGCAGGACCAGGGCGCACGGACCGACCGCGATCGCGTCCGGCCCGTAGGCGAGGAGCGCGAGCCAGGCCGCGCGCCGCCGGCGACGGTCGTACGACCGCGGGTCCGACGGGTCGGGCGGACCCGGCGTCGTCTCGAAGACGCCGCGCGTCGGACGGCGCCACCGCCCCTGGTCGACGAGGCGCGACCGGCGGTGCGCGGTGACGCCGTGCTCGTCGCACTGCGCGGCGGAGACGAGACCGGCCTGGCGCTCGGCGACGGAGAGGAGCTCGGACGGGACGGCGGTGAGCGTGCGCACCCGGCGATCCGACCAGGAGCCGGGCTCGTCGTGCCGCCGCTGCGCGTCGGGCCGTGGACGGTCCGCAGGGTTCTGGGTCCTGTGGACGGCGGGACCGCGGCCGCCCGCGCCCACCGCCGTCGGCCGAGCACGAGGTTGCGCCACGTCGAGCACGGGGTTGCTGTCGTTATCGACGGGATAACGACAGCAACCCCGTGTTCGGCGGGTGGCGGGGGAGCCGGGGCGACGTGATAGGACGTACGGGTGAGTAACGACGCCGCCACGCCCGGAACCTCCGTCCCGCCGGACCCGCCCGGCACCGACCCGTCGTCCGGCAGCCCGACGCCGTTCCACGACCTCGACCGCTACCTCGCGATCCCGCGCGTCGGCGGGCTGGCGCTGTCGCCCGACGGGACGCGCCTCGTCACCACCGTCCAGACGCTCGACGCGCAGCGCACCGGGTACCGCACGGCGCTGTGGGAGGTCGACCCGGCGGGCCACGCCCCCGCGCGTCGGCTGACGCGCAGCACGAAGGGCGAGTCGAGCGCGACGTTCACGGCCGCGGGCGACGTGCTCTTCACCTCGGCGCGGCCCGACCCCGACGCCGGGTCCGACGACGACCCGACGTCCGCGCTGTGGCTCCTGCCCGCGTCGGGCGGCGAGGCGCGCGTGGTCGCGACGGCGCCCGCGGGCGTGAGCGGTCCGCTCGCCGCCGCGGACGCCCCGGTCGTGTCCGTCGCGGCGCCGGTGCTCCCGAGCGCGCGCGACCTCACGCACGACGGCGAGCTCCGGAAGGCGCGCAAGGACGCCAAGGTCGCGGCGATCCTCCACACCGCGTACCCCGTGCGGCAGTGGGACCACGACCGCGGCCCGGACGAGGCGCACCGGTTCGTCGGTGACCTCACGACCCTCGTCGACGAGCCCGCGCAGCCGCTCCCCGTGGCCGAGGGCGAGGACGCCCCCGCGGAGCACGACCCGCGGCTGCTCGACCTGCGCGACGTGAGCCGCGGCGCCGAGGGGAGCGCCGCCCCCGGCCGTGCGCTGCACGAGCACGCGGCGGACCTGTCCGCGGACGGCACGACTCTCGTCACCACGTGGCAGGTCGCCGGTCCGGGCCCGCAGGTGCGCAACACGCTCGTCGCGATCGACACCGCGACGGGGGCGCGCCGCACCCTCGTGGACGAGCCGCGCGCCGAGGCGCACTGGCCGCGCATCTCGCCCGACGGCGCGTGGGTCGCGTTCGTGCGCGAGACGATCTCGACGCCGCACCAGGCGCCGGAGGAGAGCCTCGCCGTCGTGCCGCTGCACGCGCCGGACGGCCCCGCGGGCGCGGCGGAGGGCCACGACGACTCGGCGACGACGCGCGCCGAGAACCACGCGACGCCCCGCACGCTCGTGCGGCACTGGGACCGCTGGCCCACGTCGCTGCGCTGGCTCCCCGACGGCTCCGGCCTGCTCGTCACGGCCGACGACGACGGTCGCGGGCCGGTCTTCCTCGTCGCCTTCGCGCCGGACGGGGCCACCGAGAACGGCACCGCCGAGCGGGTGACGAGCGACGACGCCGTGTTCACCGACCTCCAGGTCGCCGCCGACGGCCGCACCCTGTACGCGCTGCGCACGAGCTACCTCGAGCCGTCGCACCCCGTGCGGGTCGACCTCGGGGCGTTCCTCGACTCCGGCGCCGCGGGCGCGCGCACCCCCGTCCCGGCGACGCCGCTGCGCGGTCCCGTCGCGACCCCTGACCTGCCGGGCACGCTCGTCGACGTCGAGACGGCCGCGGCGGACGACGTCCGCGTGCGCGGGTGGCTCGCCCTCCCGCACGGGGCGTCGGCCGAGAACCCGGCGCCGCTGCTGCTGTGGATCCACGGCGGCCCTCTGGGGTCGTGGAACGCGTGGAGCTGGCGCTGGAACCCGTGGCTGATGGTCGCGCGCGGGTACGCGGTGCTGCTGCCGGACCCGGCGCTGTCGACCGGGTACGGGCAGGACTTCGTCCAGCGCGGGTGGGGCGCGTGGGGCAAGGCCCCGTACACGGACCTGCTCGCGATCACCGACGCGGTCGAGGCACGGACCGACGTCGACGCGACGCGCACCGCCGCGATGGGCGGGTCGTTCGGCGGGTACATGGCGAACTGGGTCGCGGGCCACACGGACCGCTTCCGCGCGATCGTCACGCACGCGAGCCTGTGGGCGCTCGACCAGTTCGGCCCCACGACCGACCACGCGTACTACTGGGCCCGCGAGATGACGGACGAGATGGCACTGGAGAACAGCCCGCACCGGTTCGTGGGCGACATCGTCACGCCGATGCTCGTCATCCACGGCGACAAGGACTACCGGGTCCCGATCGGGGAGGGGCTGCGGCTCTGGTACGAGCTGCTCGAGAGGTCCGGCCTGCCCGCCGGGCCCTCCGGGGAGAGCGTCCACCGGTTCCTCTACTACCCGGACGAGAACCACTGGGTCCTCCAGCCGCAGCACGCGAAGGTCTGGTACCAGGTGGTGCTCGCGTTCCTCGCGGAGCACGTCCTGGGAGCCGCGCCGGGCGAGGGAGACGCGGAGCTGCCGACGACGCTCGGCTGAGCGCGAGGTTGCTCGGCGCCGAACACGGGGTTGGTGTCGTTATCGGGCTGATAACGGCACCAACCCCGTGTTCGGCGCGGCGGGGCGCGGTTCGGCGGGGCGGGGCGCGGTGGTCAGGGGCGGCTGCGGGCGCGGAGCTGGGCGAGGCCGCGGCGCGCGTGGCTCTTGACCGTGCCGAGCGGCAGGCCCGTCTCGGCCGCGACCTGGGCGTGCGTGCGGTCGTGCGCGTAGACGAGGCGAACGACGCCCCGGCGGACCGGCGCGAGACGGCGCAGGGCTCGCTCGAGGTCGACGCGCGCGGCGACGTCGTCGGCGGCGTCCGGGACGGCGGTCGTGACGCGGTGGCGCCCCGCCGCCTCACGACGCCGGGCCTCGCGGGCCCGCGCCCGGCGCAGGTCGGCGCACACGTGGTCGGCGATGCCGATCAGCCAGACCGGGAGGTCGCCGCGGTCCGGGTCGAACCGGTCGCGCGAGCGCCACGCGGCGAGGAACACGAGCTGGGTCGCGTCGTCGGTGTCCGCGGGGTCGTCGAGCCGTCGCGCGACGACGGCGCGGACCAGCGCGACCCACCGGGGGTAGGCGGTGGTGAGGTCGAGCGCCCCGTCGCACGAGGCGGTGCCGGGCGCGGGCTCGTCCTGCCTCGCGCCCTGGGCGGTGCCGGGCGCGCGCTCGTCCCGCCTCGCGCCCTGGTCGGCGCGGGGCCCACGACCCGCGGTCCTCGCCATCGCGTCACCGGCCCTCGTCCTTCCTCCAGTGTCCGCCGCCGCAGCGCGGACGGCGAGGCCGACGGGTCGGGACGGGCGGCCGATGACGCGACGGCGCGTCCGGCGGGTCCCGTGCGTCAGCGGTGCACGGGGCGGCGCGGGTGGACGTGCCGGTCGTGCACGGCCTTGCCGAGCTCGTAGAACGCGCCCACGAGGATCGCGGTGATGACGAGCGCCCCGAAGATCAGGAACCACTGCGACATGCCGTTCCCGATCCCGGTGATGCCGATCGTCCCGCCGGAGCCGGCAGCGAGCGACGCGAACATGACGACCTCCTCCCGAAGGGCGGACGTGCCCTCTCGTCCGGGGTTCGTCCGCGGGCCCGCCCACGGATGCGCCCGGGCGCGGCGCGGACCCGTCCGCACGACCGCCGTCGGCCCGACGACCGCCGTCGGCCCGACGACCGCCGGCGGCTCGACGACCGCCGCGCCCGCCGTCGGGCGAGCGCCGGCCGCTCCGGTCAGGCGACGGTCGAGGGGACCGGTGCCGCCGCGGCGCGCCAGCGGCGCACGAGGCGGCGGTCGGCGGCACCCCGGGCCGCCGCCCACGCGCAGTGCTGCGTGGTCTCGCGGTGCTCGAGCAGGGCGTCGCGGTCGTGCTCGAGGGCCCACAGCAGGGCGGAGCGCACCTCGGTGCGGGAGGGGGCGGAAGGCAGGGTGTCGTGCATGGTCCGTCTCGTCGTCAATCGGGCTACTACGGTCTGATGACCGCTTCACCCGACAAGACGGCACAAGTCGCCGTTCGTGACGCGGGTTCGGTGACTTTTTCTCGAAGACGGCGTGACGACGGTCGCTCGGGCCCTCGGTCCGTCCCGGTCACGCGGGAGCGGGCGCCCGTCGGGGCACCGCGGTCGGTCAGGAGACGGCGTCGACGAGGACGGCGGCGAGGTCGCGGGGGCGCGAGAACATGGGCCAGTGGCCCGTCGGGAGGTCGACCCACGTGAGGTCGGCGAGGTCGCCGAGCTCGGTGTGCAGCGGCGGGCCGGGGTGGGCGAGCTCGGCGAGCGTCGCGGACGGGATCGAGCAGCAGACCGCCGTGGCGGGCACGCGCAGGCGCTCCGGGTTCGTGACGCGCACCGGTCCGCGCGAGACGGGACCCGGCGTGGGCACCGCACGGTCGCGGAACCGCGCGAGCGCGGCGTCGTCGAGGCCGTCGAGGCTCGACCCGTCGGCGCCGACCTCGTCCCAGCCGGGGAGCGGGAGCTCCGCCGCGTCGGCGGGCAGGTCGGGTGCGAGCGACGCGCCGTCGACGAGGGGGCCCGTGTCGACGTAGACGACGCGCTCGATGCGCCCGGGGTCACGGTCCGCGACCTGCTGCACGACCGGCCCGCCCCCGCTGTGCCCGACGAGCACGACCCGGCCGTCGAGGCCGTCGACGAGCCGTGCGACCGCGTCGACGTGGTCGTCGCGCGTCACGCGGGCGCGGTCCTCGGTGGTCGTGCCCGGCTCCAGGCCCGGGAGTGTCACCGCGTGCGGGACGAGGCCGGCTGCCTCGAGGTGGGGGACGACGTCGTCCCACGCCCAGGCGCCCAGCCAGAAGCCGGGCACGAGGACGACGTGGACGGCCTGCTCCGTGCTCTCGTTCGTGGTCATGCCCCCAGCCTTGCAGGGCATCGGTGACACCGGTCTGTCACCGATGTCAGGCGCGTTCCGACCGCACCTTCGTCCCTGTCGTCCCCTGCCGTCCCTGCCGGGGAGCCGAGCCGGGTCCGTACGCTGGTGCGGCGCACCGTGCCCGGGCGGCGGGCGACGAGCCCGTGGCCCGGCTCGCGACGAGGGGAGGGTCGTGAACAGGACGGAGCGGCTCTACGCCGTGGCCGAGGAGCTGCGCCGTGCGGGCCCGACGGGGACGACCGGCGCCCGGCTCGCCGCCGCGCTGGAGGTGAGCGAGCGCACGATCAAGCGCGACGTCGCGGCGCTCCAGCAGGCCGGGCTGACGGTCTGGGCCCAGCCCGGCCCGGGCGGCGGTTACGTGCTCGACCCGAGCGCGTCGCTCCCGCCGGTGAACTTCACGCCCGGGCAGGCGGTCGCCGTCGCGGTCGCGCTCGCGACGCTCCCGCCCGGCAGCCCGTTCGCCGTCGACGCGCGCGTCGCGCGCGGCAAGGTGTGGGACGCGCTCGCCGCGGGCGACCGGGCGCGGGCGGAGGCGCTCGCCGCGCGCGTCTGGGTCCGCCACGCCACCACGGACGACGCGACCACGGACGACGACGCCACGGACCACGGCGTCCCGGCGGGCGACGGCGCTGCGGGGCGAGGCAGTGCGGACGACGCCGCGGCCGGGCCGGGTCGTGCGGCCGGGGGCGACGTCGTCGGGCGCGCGCGCACGCACCTGGGTGTGCTGCGCGCGGTCGAGCAGTCGCTCGCCGACGCGCGCGTCCTGGACGTCCGGTACCGCGACGGCCGGGGCGACGTCACCGCGCGCCGCGTCGAGCCGGTGCTGCTCGCGCACACCGACGGCCGCTGGTACCTCGTGGCCTGGTGCCGCTCGCGCGAGGCGATCCGCTGGTTCCGGCTCTCGCGCGTCGAGCGTGCGGACCTCACGGCGGAGACCTACGCGCCCCGCCCGGTCGACGACGTGGGGGAGCCGCCGCCGAGCGCGGCGGCCGTGTACGTGCCCGGCTCGGGCTGAGCGTCGCCGCGCGCCGGCCGCACGAGGTCGAGCACCGCCTGCGCGAACGCCTCCGGCGCGTCGGCGGGGAGGTCGTGGCCGGCGTGCGGCACCTGGCGGTGCTCGCGCGGCCCGCCGAAGAACCGCGCCGTGGAGGACCCGTCCGTCGCGGGGAAGTTGCCGTCGGCGAGGCCGTCGAGCGTGACCGCCGGGACGTCGATCCGCGGCAGGTCGGCCAGGCGGCGCTCGACGTCGTCGTACGCCGGGTCGCCCGGCGCGAGCCCGAGCCGGTGGCGGTAGGAGTGGATGACGACGTCGACGTAGTCGGGGTTGTCGAACGCGGCGGCCGCGCGCACGAGCTCCGCGTCGGTGACCGTGCGCTCGGGCGAGTTCCGGGCCCGGATGACGCGCGCGACCTCGGCGCGGTTCTGCGTGAGCCCGCGGCGCCCGCGCTCGGTCGAGAAGTACCAGAAGTACCAGAAGCCGGCCTCGAGGTCGGGGGGCAGCGGGGTTCGCGAGGCGGCGACGTCCTGCACGAGGTAGCCGTTGACGCTCACGAGCCCGGTGACGCGCTCCGGCCAGAGCGCGGCCGCCACGCACGCGGCGCGACCGCCCCAGTCGTAGCCCGCGAGCACCGCGGCGTCGATGCCGAGCGCGTCGAGGAGCGCGACGACGTCGGCGCCGAGCGCGCCCTGCTGGCCCGAGCGCGGCGTGCGCCGGTCGCGGAACGTCGTGGGGCCGTGCCCGCGCAGGTACGGCACGACGACGCGCAGCCCCTGGGCGGCGAGCAGCGGTACCACGTCGACGTAGGAGTGCACGTCGTACGGGTACCCGTGCAGGAGCAGCACGGGCGGCCCGGCGGGGTCGCCCGCCTCGACGTAGCCGACGGTGAGCGGTCCGGCGTCGACCGTCCGGACCGGTCCGAGCGCGGTGGTGGTGATCATGGTCGTCCCCGTCCGTCCCGCGCCGTCACGCCGCGACCGCGCGCGACGACCCGAGCGCGTCGAGCACGGCGCGCGCGACCCGGTCCGGCGCCGAGACGGCGACGGCGTGCGACGCGCCCGGGACCTCGTCGACGCCGCGCGCCCCGGCGCGGCCCGCCATCCAGCGGTGGGCCGCCGCAGGGATGGTGCGGTCCTCGGACCCGAACACGAACCACGACGGCACCGTCTTCCACGCCGGTGTGCCGGCGAGCAGCACCTGGCTCAGCGCGACGTCCGTGACGGGCCGCTGGGTGCGCGCGGCCACGTACGCGGTCTGCTCGTCGACGTCGGCCGCGACCTGCGCGTGGTACGCGTCGGGGCGGACCCACAGGTCGTCGAGGTCGTCGACGAGCGACGTGCGCCCGAGGGCGGCGTCGAGCGTGCTGCCGGGGAACCGGCCGACGAGGTCGACCGCGCTCTCGCCGGTGTCCGGGGCGAGCCCCGCGACGTAGACGATGCCCCGCACGTCCCCGAGCCCCTCGGCGACGGCCTCCGTGGCGACGACGCCGCCGTACGCGTGCGCCGCGAGGACGAGCGGGCGGCCGGAGTCCCCGACCGCGTCGCGCACGTACTGCGCGTCCGTGACGACGCTGCGCAGCGGGTTCGCGAGGGCGAGGGCGTCGACGTCGTGCGCGCGCAGGCGCGCGATGACGCCCGACCAGTGCGCGGAGTCGGTGAACGCGCCGTGCAGGAGCACGACGAGCGGGTTCTCGGGCATGGCAGTCTCCTCGTCGGTCGCGAGGACGCGGCGCGTGCACCGGCGTCCCTGACGAGGGGTCGACCGCCCAGCGGTCCGGCGCGTGACAGCGCCGCGCGGTCAGTCCTCGCGCAGCACGCAGAACTCGTTCCCCTCGACGTCCGCCATGACGACGAACGTGTCCTGCGGGCTCTGCCCCACGTCGACGCGGCGCGCGCCGAGGCCCTCGAGCCGCGCGACGTCGTCCGCCTGCCCGGACGACGCGAAGTCGAGGTGCACGCGGTTCTTCACGGCCTTGCCCTCGGGGACGCGCTGGAAGACGAGGCTCGGCGGCCCGAGGACGGTCTCGCCGTCGCGCGGGAAGAGCACGGACTCGCCGTGCGGTCCGGTCTCGCGCCCGGACCAGCCGAGCGCGGCCTGCCAGAAGTCCGCCACGACGGCGGGGTCGGCGCAGTCGAACACGGCGCCGCTGAAGGTGAGAGTCATGCGGCCAGTGTGACCTGCGCCACTGACAGGGCGGCCGTCGTGGCGTCGGGCGGTCGCGACGTCGGGCGGCCGCGGTCAGGCGGCCGCGGGGTCCGGCTCGACGAGGCGGCCGACGAGCGCCGGGAGCCAGTCGGTCGACTGCGCCCGCAGCACCGCGTCCTCGCCCGCCGGGCCGAGGAACGCGTCGCGCGCGGCGCCCGTGTACGCGCTGATGAGGACGCGCGTCGCGGCGACGGGGTCGATCGCGAACCGCATGCCGACCTGGGTGAGCACGCGCGTGAGGAGGTCCGCGAGCTCGTCGCGGAACGACTCCTCCTGCTCGGCGAACCGCACGGCGACCTGGGGGTCGCGCAGCGCGAGGAGCTCGAGCTCGGCGTTCATGAGGCACCAGCGGCGCTCGTCGCGCGGGTCGGCCATGACGGCCGCGACGATGGCCGCGATCGTGTCGGGGGCGATCACCCCGTCCCGCACCGGGTCGTCCGGGAGGTGCTCGACGGCGACCTCGAGGCTGCGCATCCGGGTGCGGATCTCGCGCTCGGTGAGGGCGAGGAAGAGCTCGTCCTTGGAGTCGAAGTTCGAGTAGAACGCGCCACGCGTGAACCCGGCGGCCTCGCAGACCGCCTCGATCGAGGTGCCGTTGATGCCGTGCTCGGCGAACAGCCCGTAGGCGGCGTCGAGCAGGCGCTCGCGGGTGCGCTCGCGGCGCCGGGAGAGCGGGGGCTCGCTCTCGGTGCCGCGGTCCACGCGGGTCGGGTCGAGGTCCGTCGTCACGCCGGACATGCTCCCACTGTCGGCCGGTGCCGCCCGCACGGCGGCCTTGCGATACACCAGTGTATCCGATACGTTCGCGCATCGGATACAGCGGCGTATCCTAATTCTCGTCCAGCACTCTCCCAGGAGGCCGCCCGTGTCCTCAGCGCTGTACTCGCTCGGCAGGTGGGCGGTCGGGGCGCGCCGCCTGGTGCTCGCCGCCTGGATCGGCGTCCTCGTGCTCGCCGGGGCGCTCGCCGGGCTCGTGGGCCAGGGGCTCGACGACCAGGTCACCATCCCCGGCACGGAGTCCCAGGCCGCGCTCGACCGCCTGGCGACCACGTTCCCGCAGGTCAGCGGCGCGACCGCGCAGGTCGTCGTCGTGGCGCCCGACGGCTCGACCATCGAGGACGACGCCGTCCGCGGGCCCGTCGAGGACGCGGTCGACGCGCTCGGCGCCGTCGACGGCGTCGCCGCCGTCACCTCGCCCTACGACGACACCATGCCCGCGTCCGTCAGCGACGACGACGTCGCGACGCTCATGACGATCCAGCTCGACGAGGGCCAGAGCGAGGTCAGCGACGCCACGAAGGACGCGCTCGACGACGTCGTCGACGACCTCGCCGCCGCGCTGCCCGACGGCGCGCAGGCCTCGCTCGGGGGCCAGCTCTTCAGCACCGAGTTCCCCAGCCTCTCCGTCACCGAGGCGCTCGGCCTCGTCGTCGCGCTCGTCGTCCTCGTCCTCACGTTCGGCTCGTTCGTCGCCGCGGGCATGCCGCTCCTCAACGCCGTCACCGGCGTCGGCGTGACCATGGGCCTGCTGTTCGCCGCGACCGCCGTCGCCCAGATCAACTCGACGACCCCGATGCTCGCCGTCATGCTCGGCCTCGCCGTCGGCATCGACTACGCGCTGTTCATCGTGTCCCGGCACCGCGACGAGCTCGCGAGCGGCCTGCCCGTCCCCGAGGCCGCCGCGCGGTCCGTCGCGACCGCCGGGTCCGCCGTCATCTTCGCCGGCCTCACCGTGATGATCGCGCTCGTCGGCCTCGGCGTCGCCGGCATCCCGTTCCTCACCGTGATGGGCGTCGCCGCCGCCGTCGGCGTCGGGCTCGCCGTCCTCGTCTCGATCACGCTGCTGCCCGCGATGCTGGGGTTCGCGGGCGAGCGCCTCCGCCCGAAGGCTCCGCGTCGCCGTCGGGGGCGCCGCCGCTCGGGCGGCCGGTCGGGGACGACGGGGCGAGGCGCTCGCCGAGCGGCGGGGGCGGACCCGGAGGCGACCACGGCGCCCGACGCGACCACGGCGGCCGAGCCCGCTGCGGCTGAGCCGAGCGCGCCCGTGGAGCACCACAACCGGTTCTTCGCCGGGTGGGTGCGGACCGTGACGCGGGTGCCGCTGCTGACGATCGGGATCGTCGTCGCGGCGATCGTGCTGCTGACGCTGCCGGCGCGGGACCTCCAGCTCGCGCTGCCCGACGCGGGCACGCTGCCGGAGGACAACCAGGCGCGCGTCACGTACGACCTGGTGTCGGAGCACTTCGGGCCGGGGTTCAACGGTCCGCTCATCGTGACGGGCACGATCGTCACGTCGACGGACCCGCTCGGCCTGATGGACGACCTGGGCGACGAGATCGCGACGCTGCCCGGCGTCGCGGACGTGCCGCTCTCGACGCCCAACCCGACGGCGGACACGGGCATCGTGCAGGTCGTGCCCACGGGGGCGCCCGACTCCGAGGAGACGAAGGACCTCGTGAACGAGCTCCGGGCGCTGCACGACCACTTCCTCGACGAGTACGGCGTCGACCTGTCCGTCACGGGGTTCACGGCCGTCGGGATCGACGTGTCGGCGAAGCTGGGGGCGGCGCTGCTGCCGTTCGCGTTCGTCGTCGTGGGCCTGTCGCTCGTGCTCCTGACGATGGTGTTCCGGTCGATCGCGGTGCCGGTCAAGGCGACGCTCGGGTACCTGTTCTCGGTGGGCGCGGCGTTCGGCGTCGTGACGCTCGTGTTCGAGGACGGCGTGCTCGCCGACGCGCTCAACGTCACGCGGCTCGGCCCGGTGATCAGCTTCATGCCGATCGTGCTCATGGGCGTGCTGTTCGGCCTCGCGATGGACTACGAGGTGTTCCTCGTCGCGCGCATCCGCGAGGACTACGTGCACTCGGGCCGGGCGCGGCGCTCGATCTCGACGGGCTTCCAGGCGTCGGCGAAGGTCGTCACCGCGGCCGCGGTCATCATGTTCGCCGTGTTCGTGGCGTTCGTGCCCGAGGGCGACATGAGCCTCAAGCCGATCGCGCTCGGGCTGGCCGTCGGCGTGCTCGTCGACGCGTTCGTGGTGCGCATGACGCTCGTGCCGGCGGTGCTCGCGCTGCTCGGGGAGCGGGCGTGGTGGATGCCGCGCTGGCTCGACCGGGTGCTGCCGTCCTTCGACGTCGAGGGCGAGGGCCTGTCGAGGGAGATCGCGCTCGCCGACTGGCCGGAGCCGGGGAGCACGGACGCCGTCGTCGCGCACGGTCTCGTCGTCGCGGGGGCGCACGGCCCGCTCGCGGAGCCGGTCACGGTCCGCGTGCCCGACGGCGGTGCGCTCGTCGTGCACGGCACGTCGCCCGCGGCGGTGTCCGGGGTGGTGCTCGCGCTCGGGGGGCGGCTCAAGCCCGCCGGGGGCGCGCTCAAGGTGACGGGCCTCGTGCTGCCCGAGCGCGCGGGCAGCGTGCGGCGCCGGGTCGCGCTCGTCGACCTCGCGGCCGACGTCGCCGCGCTGCCGGGCGACGCGCCCGCGCCCGCGGCGCACCGCGTGCCCGCCGCGGCCGCGGTCGACGCTGTGCTGCGCGAGTCCCCGCGGCTCCTCGTCGTGGTCGGCACGGACGCGGTGACCGCGCCGGCGGAGCGCGGGGCGCTCGCGGCGTCGCTCGCGCGTGCCGTGGGGGGCGGGACGGCGGTCGTGCTCGGCGCCGTCGGCCCGGCCCCGACCGACCTGGCCCCACCGGGGACGCCGGTGCTGGACCTGCACGACCCCGACCCCGCCCACACGGTGCCCGCCGCGCCCGTCGTCGGCCCGCGCACCGAGGAGGTGCCCGCATGAGCGTCTTCCCGCCCGAGCCGGCGCAGGCCGAGCCCGCCGTCCCGGACGCACCCGCGGCGGGCGCGCGCCGCGTCGACGCGCGCCGCGCGTGGACCGTGGCCGCCGCCGTCGTCCTGCCGCTCGCCGTGCTCGGGCTGCTGCTGGGGGCGCTGTGGGACCCGCAGGAGCGCCTCGACACCGTGCAGGCCGCGGTCGTCAACCTCGACGAGCCCGTCGAGGTCGACGGCCAGACCGTGCCGCTCGGGCGCCAGCTCACCGCGGGGCTCGTCAGCGGCGGGGCGTCGTCCACGGACACCGGCCCGGTCGCGGTGCAGCCCGCGCCGGGGACGACCAACTACGACTGGGTCATCACCGACGCCGAGGACGCGGCGTCCGGCCTCGCCGACGGCACGTACGCGGCGGTCGTGACCATCCCGGAGGACTTCTCGGCCGCCGCGACGTCGTTCAGCGGCGACGCGGCGGACGCGACGCAGGCGACGCTCTCCGTCGAGACCGCGCCCGGTGGCCGCGTCGTGGACGAGGCCCTCGCGCGGATCGTCACGACGACCGCGACGACCGTGCTCGGCACGACCCTCACCGAGAACTACGTCGACGGCGTCCTCGTCGGCTTCACGACCCTCCACGACCAGCTCGGGGACGCCGCCGATGGCGCGGGCCAGCTCGCCGACGGTGCGTCCCGGGCGAGCTACGGCGCCACGCAGCTCGCGTCGGGCGCTGACGACCTCGCGACCGGCGCGGGCGAGCTCGCGTCGGGCGTGGGCGAGCTCGGGGACGGGGCCGACCGGCTCGCGTCCGGGGCGGGCGACCTCGCGACCGGGGCGCAGGGCGTCGCCTCCGGGTCGCGCCAGGTCGCGGACGGCGTCGCGCGGTCGGCGTCCGGGGCGGGCTCGCTCGCGACGGGAGCTCAGGGTCTGGCGGACGGCGTGGCGAGCCTGTCGACGGGCGCGGCCGGGCTCGCGAGCGGGCTCGGGACGCTCGACGCGTCGATCACCGCCGTCCCGCTGCCCGGCGGCGGCTCGACGTCGCTCCCCGCGTTCGCGACGCGGGTCTCGACGGGCGCGCGGGGCGTCGCCGACGGCCTCGCCCAGGTCGTCGCGGGGATCGAGCGGCAGCGGGTCGACGCCGGTTGCGTGACGGACCCGGCGACGCCCACGTGCGCCGCGCTCGACGAGCAGCTCGCCGCGCTGCGACCCCTCGCCGTCGGCGCGGCGGAGGTCGCGGTCGGCAGCGCCGCGCTCGCCGGGCAGCCGTCCGGCGCGGACGGGCCGAGCGGGCTCTACGCGCTCGCGGCCGGGGTCGACCAGGCGGCGCAGGGCGCGCAGGCGCTCGCGTCCGGGGCGGCGCAGGCGTCGACCGGCGCGACGGGCGTCGCGGGCGGCTCCGCCGACCTCGCGTCCGGGCTCGGGCAGCTCGCGACGGGCGCGGACCAGGTGGCCGACGGCGCCGCGCAGCTCGCGGGCGGTGCGGGCGAGCTCTCGTCGGGCGCGTCCGGCCTCGCGACCGGGGTCGGGGCGCTCGGCACGGGCGCGGCCGGCCTCGCGACCGGGACGGAGGAGCTCGCGACGGGCGCGGGCGACCTCGCGGGCGGCGTCGGGCAGCTCGCCGACGGCACGACCGAGCTCGCGCAGGGCCTGGGCGAGGCGGTCGAGCAGGTGCCGTCGTACACCGACGCGGAGCGCGAGAACCTCTCGACCGTCGTCGCGGACCCCGTGGCCGCGCCGGGCGTCGACGACCTGGGCACCGGCTCGACCGGCCCGCTGTTCGCCGTGCTCGCCCTGTGGCTCGGGGCGCTCGCGCTCTTCGTCGCGTTCCCGCCCGTGCCCGCCACGCTCCTCGGCTCCACGCGCAGCGCGGGCCGGCTCGCCCTCGCGGCGCTCGCGCTGCCCGCGGGTGTCGCGGCCGTCACGGGCCTCGTGGTCGGGGGCGTCCTCGCGGCGGTCGAGGGGGCGAGCCTCGGCGGGTGGCTCGCGCTGCTGGGCGTGGGGGCGCTCGCGTCGGTGGTGTTCGTGGCGCTCAACCAGGCGCTCGCGGCGCTCCTCGGGAACGTGGGGCGCGCGCTCTCGCTGCTCGTCGCGGTGCTGCTCGTCGCCACCGGGATCGTGGCGACCGTCCCCGCCGCGCTCACGAGCCTGCGCGACGCGCTGCCCGTGGGCTCGGCGCTGCGCGTCCTCACGGCGGTCGTCGACCCGGGCGCGGCGGGCGGGGCGGGCGACGTCGTGGCGCTCGTGCTGTGGGGCCTCGCGTCCGCCGCGGTGACGACGCTCGTCGTGGCGCGGCGGCGGTCGGTGCGGGTGGAGCAGCTCCTGCGCGCGTGAGGTCTCGGCGGCTTCTGTCGGTCCGGCGACACAACCTGGACGCCTGTCGACGAAAGCCCGGTCGCGACCGTAGTCTGCTGGGCGAGCCCGACGACGAGGTCGGGTCCGACGAAGGAGATGTCATGCCCGCACCCCCCGTCCGACGCCCGCTCGCCCTCGCCGTGACCGGAGCGCTGCTCCTGGCCGGCGCCACCACCGTCGCGCCCGCGCACGCGGCGGTGCCCGACCCCACGGTGACCGGCCCGGTCCCCGTGACCTCGCCGCTCGGCGACCCCGCGCACGGCTACCCGTTCCTCGCGACGGACTACGACCTGACGTCGCGCGGCTACGTCGAGGAGGAGTTCTTCGTCGAGGGCCAGGCGACGCGCTACCAGGCCGACGGCGTAACCGACGCGACGGTGCTCAGCACCGGTCACGACTACCGCACGCGCATCGTTGTGCGCCGACCCGTGGACCCCGCCGCGTTCAACGGGACCGTGATCGCCGAGTGGTACAACGTCTCGAACCAGTGGGACCAGGAGGTCGACTGGTTCCAGACGCACGAGCACCTCGTGCGCGGCGGCTACGCGTGGGTCGGCGTCTCGGCCCAGGTCGCCGGCGTCCACTCCGCGACGGGCCTGCGCGCGTGGAGCCCCGACCGCTACGGCACGCTCGACCTCACCGACGGCGGCGCCGTCACCGACGACACGCTGTCCTGGGACGTGTTCAGCCAGGCGGTCGCCGCGGTGCGCGACCCCGTGGGCGTCGCGCCGCTCGGCCCGCTCGACGCCGAGCGCGTCGTGGCCACCGGGCACTCGCAGTCCGCCGGCCGGCTGTGGTCGTACGTGAACTCGGTCGACCCGCTCGCCGGCGTGGTCGACGCGGTCGTGCTGCACGGCGGTGGCGGTCTGGTCCGCGACGACATCGACACCCCGGTCTTCAAGATCAACAGCGAGACCGACGTCGCGATCGACCTGCTCGGCGCCGCGCAGCGCCAGCCGGACTCGGAGCTCCTGCGGACCTGGGAGGTCGCGGGCGCGTCGCACGGCGACTGGAAGCTCATCACCGACTACGGGCGCCTGCGCCTGCGCGACGTCGGCAGCGCGCCGGGCGGCTACCCGGGCACGCCGCAGACGTGCGAGCAGCCGTCGGGGTCCCGCGTGCCGCAGCACATGGTCCAGGGGGCGGTCTACGACCACGTCGCCGCGTGGGTGGCGGACGGCACCGCGCCCCCGTCGGCCGCGCCGATCGAGCTCACCGACAACCCCCGCACGGTCGTGCGCGACGAGCGCGGCCTCGGCCAGGGCGGGATCCGGCTCGCCCAGCAGGACGTGCCGACGCGGATCAACTCCGGCGCCAACGCGGGCCCCGGCTTCTGCTTCCTCGACGGCGGGTCCACGCCGGTCGACGACGCGACGCTCGCCGCGTGGTACCCCGACGCCGAGGCGTACCGGGACGCGGTCGTCGCCGCGACGCGGGCCGCGGTCGAGGTCGGGCTCGTGATCCCCGAGCCCGCCGCCGACCCGTCGTGGTACACGGACGTCGCCGACCTGGTGGCCGAGCGCGTCGCCGCCGGGACCGTCGACGGCGCCGTCGGCGCGGAGATCCAGGACCTCGTGCTGCAGGCGCTCGAGGCCGCGGACCGCGGCGACTGGGCGACCGCGGACGCCCGGGTCGTGCAGGCGCAGGACCTCGGGCGGGAGCAGGTCGACGACGCGGGCGCGTCCGCCACCGTCGTCCGCGCCACCGAGGCCGTGCGCGGGATCATCGCGTACACCGCGGGCGGCGACGACGTCGACCTCGCCACGCAGGTCGTCGCGCGCTGCCTCGCCGGGACCGCCTACGTCGCGGTCCGGGCGACGAACGAGGACACGGTGCGGGTGGACGTCACGCTGAGCACGCCGTTCGGGGAGCGGACCGTCGAGGGCGTGCGGCCGGGTGCGTCCGCCTACCAGTCGTTCTCGTCGCGGTCGGCGACGCTCGACGCGGGCAGCGCCCGGGTGTCGGCGTCCGCAGGCGGGCGCACGGCCGCCGTCGACGTGGCGTACGAGACGGTGGACTGCTCCTGAGCCGACCGGCCCGCGCGCGGCGACGCCGCCGCGCGCGGGTCGTCGCGCGGGTCGCCGGGGAGTCGTACGACGCGCTCGGGCCCGGTCGCCGGAGGACGGCGCGTCGCGGTGCGCGTGTGGGCGGCTGCCGTCAGACTCGCTCGGCAGGACGCGGACGGCGGGCAGCCGTCCGTCGGGCGAGGGGACGGTGCACCGATGGACCAGCAGAAGGCGCGGGAGATCAAGTCGCAGCTCGCGGACTACGCGCGCGAGCTCGCGGAGCGCTCGGGCGTCGCGATCGAGGCGCACGACGTGCCCGACCTCGCCGAGGCGGTGCGCGCCCCGACGCTCGCGATCGGCCTCGCCCCGCGCGACGACGGCGGGTACGCGATCGCGGTCCGGTACCGGCTCGGGGTGCCGGCGGCCCGCAGCATCGCGCGCAAGGTCGCGTCGGAGGCGGGGGACACGGTCGACGTGCGCCGCACGGGCCGGATCCGGCCGCTCGCCGCGGACCCGGGGCCGGGGGGCGTGGGCACGGACCGGCCGGGGGTGCGCCCGCCGGTCGTCACCGCGTACGCCACCGGTGAGACGGGACGTGTGCGGCCGCTGCGGCCGGGAGTCTCGGTCGCGCACGTCGACGTCACGGCGGGGACGCTCGGGGCGTTCGTGCGCGTCGCGCAGCCCCCGGTCGCCGGCGCGGACGCGGCGTCGGTCTACGCGCTGTCCAACTGGCACGTGCTCGCCGGGTCGACGTCCGCCCGGGTGGGCGACGTCGTCGTGCAGCCCGGCCCCGCCGACGGCGGCGGCGCGCCCGACGACCGCGTCGGGACGCTCGCCGCGCTCGTGCCGCTGGAGGCGGGTGTCACGCAGACCGTGGACGCGGCCGTCGCGCTGCTCGACGACCCGGACGTGGACCTCGAGTACCCCGTCGGGCGCGTCACGCGCACGGCCGCGGCGCTGGGCGCCGAGGCGGTCGGCAAGTCCGGGCGCACCACGGGGGTCACGGCGGGCCGCGTGACGGCGATCGAGCTCGACGACGTCGTCGTCGGGTACGGCGGCGGCCTGGGCGCGCTGCGCTTCGACGACCAGATCGAGGTCGAGTCCACGGGGGACGGGCCGTTCTCGCGCGGCGGGGACTCGGGGTCGCTCGTGTACCGCGAGGACGGCGTCGCGATCGGCCTGCTGTTCGCGGGCTCGGAGACGGGCGGCGCGAACGGCACGGGGCTGACGTACTGCAACCCGGTCGGGACCGTGCTCGAGCGCCTCGGCGCGACCCTGCTCGACTGAGCTGCCGCGAGGGTCGGGACCCTCGGCCCTGCCGCATCGGGCGCGGCAGGCGCACAATGGGTGTCGGGAGGTGGTTGCCGTGGCGACCCTCGAACGAGCGCGTGAGGCCAAGGCCGCGCTCCGCGACGAGCTCGCGGGCCTCGACGGCGTGACCGGCGTCGGGATCGCGCGCGCCCACATGGCCGGTGCGCCCCAGCGCGGCGACCGGCCGCAGCGCACCGTCGACGACTGGCTCCTGCGCGTCAACGTGACGTCCGACGACGTCGAGGTCCCGGACACCGTCGACGGCGTCGACGTGGAGGTCCGCGTGGTCGGGGACATCACCGCGTCCCGCGTCTGAGCCCCCGCACCGGAGCTCGCACCCTCTCCTGACACATCCCTGCGCCCGCGCGTCGCGCGGCGTGCACGCTGCGACCTGCGCGCCGGCCCGCCTAAGCATCTGTTGTCAGATGTCTGATGTCTTGCTAGCGTCCGGCCTCAGCACATCCGTTCCCCGCACGACGTCGTGCCCGGCCGAGGAGCGGCACGTGCCGAGACCCGTCCGTGCGTGAAGGAGCGCAGATGCGTAGACGTCCCGTCCTGTCCCTCGCCGTCGGCCTGAGCCTGGTGGCGGCCGGAGCCCTCGTCCCCACCGCAGCCTCGGGCCTGCCCACCGCCCCGAGCGGTGTCGCGACCGCGGCGTTCGACCCCCAGCCCGCGCCCCGACAGCTGTACGGCTACTCCCTCCTCGGCGCCGACCGCGAGTTCGACGGCACCGCCGGCTACCCCCGCAACACCGACGTCGGCTACCTCGACGACGTCACGGAGGGTGCGCTGAGCGTGCGGTTCGCGACGTCGTCCCCGGCCGCGCAGACCCTGTTCTCCCTGAGCGACGCGACGACCGACGACACGTGGGCAGCGCTCGGCGTCGCCGACGGCGCCGTGACGTGGACGGTCGTCGTGGACGGGCAGGTGCGCGCCGACGTGCGGGCCCCGGTGCCCGCGACGGACGGCGTCCCGCACACCGTGTCCGTCGGCGTCTCCGCCGGGTTCACGCAGGTCTCGTTCGACGGCTTCCCGGCGCTGCTCACCACGTCCGACGCGTTCCTCGCGACCGTCCCCGACCCCACCGCGGTGACGTTCGGCGCCCGCGCCACGTCGGCGGGCACGACCGCCGCGCTCACGGGCACGATCGACCGCGTCACCGTGCACGACCGCGTGCTCGGCCTGACCGACCTCGCGAGCGCGTCGGTCATGCGCGTGCCCACCGTGCGCGCCGACGCGACGGACGTCCGCGCGCGCCTCGACGTCCCCGCGGCGCAGGCCCGCGAGACGTGGGTCTTCACGGGCGACTCCATCACGCACGGCGCTGCGCACACGCGCGGTTACCGCTCGTGGAGCCAGCAGGTCGAGGAGCGCGTGCGCTGGGAGCTGCGCCGCTTCGGCGACCAGACCGTCAACACCGCGATCTCGGGCGACACCGCCGCCGGGATCCTCGCCACGTGGGACGAGCGCGTCGCGACCCACGACCCGACGGTCGTCGTGACGATGGTCGGCATGAACGACGTCGTCCTGCTCGGCGGGGCGGCCGGGCTCGAGACCTTCCGCGCCCAGGTGACCGAGATCGTCGAGCGTACGCGCGCGCTCGGCGCCGTGCCCGTGCTCGCGACGTCGCAGCCCGTCCGGGGCGGCGGCGCCGGCACGAACCGCGCCACCTACCCGCAGTACGTCCAGGTGGTCCGCGAGGTCGCGGCCGCCCAGGACACCGTGCTCGTCGACAACTACGCGCGCTGGATGCTCGAGCACGACGGCAACCCGCCGAGCACCCTGTGGTCCGACGACATCCACCCCGGCCCGCAGGGGCACCTCGCGTTCGCGCAGACCTTCCTCGAGGACCTCGGGGCGTGGGACGGCTCGACGGGCGTCGGCGCGCTCCGGCTGCCCACGACCGGCCAGATCCAGCAGGCGACCACGCCGCTCGGCACCGCGACCCAGGCGTGGGGCTTCACGCACGTGCCGTCGTCGTTCGACGGGACGCGCGTCGTGGACCGCTCCGCCGACCTCGCGACCCTGCGCGGTCTCGACGAGGGCACGCTCCTCGTCCGGTTCGCGGCCCAGCCCGGCAACGGCGGCACGCTCCTGTCGATGTCCGACACCTCGGCCCCCGCGGCGAGCCCGACGGCGCTCACCGTCGCGCTGCGCGACGGCCGCCTCGAGTACGCCGTCACGCGCGGCGGCACCGACCTCGTGCGCACCAGGACGACCACGCGGTTCGACGACGGCCAGCAGCACGTCGTCGCGGTCGCCGTCGGGCAGGGGGTCGTCACGACGTACGTCGACGGCTCGCCCGTCGTCGTCGCGCCCGGCCGCGCATTCGTCGCGGACGTCGCGCCCGACGCGCTCACCGTCGCGGGGACGCGCACGGCCGCCGGCGTCTCCGACCGGTTCACCGGCACGATCACGCGGACCTGGGCCATGCGCGAGCGGCTCACCCCGCTGCGGCTCAACCTCGACCCGAACGCCGTCGTGCTGCCCGACTACGCCGCGGTGCGCGGCGTGCTCTCGCGCGGGGACCGCGACGCGTCGCGCCCGTGGCTGTTCGCGGGCGACTCGATCACGCACGGCGCCCTGCACACGAACGGGTGGCGCTCGTGGACGCAGCACGTGGAGGAGCGCGTGCGCTGGGAGCGCAACTACCGCCACGACTACCTCATCACCACGGCCACGTCCGGGGCGAAGGTCGCGGACCTCGTCGCCGACTACGAGGGCCGCATCGGCCGGCACGACGCCGCCGTCGTCACGATCATGATCGGGATGAACGACTCGCCGGCCGGGGCCGCCGGGCTCCCCGCGTTCCGGCAGAACCTCACGACGCTCGTGGAGCGGGTCCGCGCCGACGGCGGGGTCCCTGTCCTCGCGACGTCGCAGCCGGTGGTGTCGCGCGCGTGGTACCCCGAGTACGTCCAGGCGGTGCGCGACGTCGCGGCAGCCCAGCGGGTGTTCGTCGTGGACAACTACGCCGACTGGCTCGTCGAGGACCAGGGCGAGGTGCCGACGTCGCAGCTCAACGACGCGATCCACCCGAACGCCCAGGGGCACGTCGAGTTCGCGCGTACGTTCCTCGACGGGTTCGGCGTGTGGGACCCGGGCTCGGCGCTCGCGACGGTCTCGACCGTGCGGAACAGCACGCTCGGGCTCGCGGTCGCCGCGGGCGGCGAGGTCGCACCGGGCGGGACGGTCGCCGTGACCGCGACCGCGACCGTCGGGGCGGAGGCAGCGCGCGACGTCGTCCTCGCACTCGTGCCGCCCGCGGGCACGACCCTCGCCGCGGCACCCGTCGCGAGCACGGGCACGGTCCGGCTCGGGACGGACGGCGCCTACCGCGTCGTCCTGCCGGCCTCGACCCCCGCCGGGACGGTCGTCACCGTGACGGCGCAGGTCGCCGTGCCCGGCGACGTCGCCGCCGGGACGGCGCTGCGCACCCGCCTCGAGGGCGCGCTCACCAACACGGCCGCCCGCCCGACGACGGCCGTCGCCACGACCGTCGTCACCGCCCCGGCCGGTCCGGCCGTCACGGCGCGCGCCGAGGTGCGCTGCCTGGCGGGCAAGGCGTACGTCGCGGTCGCGGCGACCAACGACGACGACGCCCCCGTCGACGTCCGCGTCGTCACCCCGTTCGGCACGCGCGACTACACCGGCGTGCAGCCGGGCGGCTCGGCGTACCAGTCGTTCGCCGTCCGGTCCGCCAGCGTCGCGGCGGGCGAGGCGACGGTCGACGCCGCGCGCACGGGCACCGACGGCACCGGGACGGTCGTCGCCGCCTGGGACGACCGCACCTGCGGGTGACACGTGGGCGGGGGCACGCGCACCGCGTGCCCCCGCCCCCCGCCGGGGACCTCGCGGCCGGGGCCGCGCCGGGTCACCCGGCGAGGCGGAAGACCTGCTCCTCGACGTCGGCACCCACCCCGGGCGCGTAGGACGTCTCGCGGCCGACCTCGACGAACCCGGCCCGGCGCAGCACCGTGGCCGAGCCGACGTTGTGGGCGGCGACCCGCGCCACGAGCGGCCGCTCGCGTTCGACCTCGAGGAACGCCGTCAGCGCGGCCGAGGCGATCCCGCGCCCCCAGCGGTCGGGGTCGACCCAGTACGTCACCTCGCGCTCGCCGTCCATGGTGAAGCTCCCGACCGTCGCCACGAACGTCCCCGCGTGCTCGACGGCCAGGACGGTGCACGACGGGTCGCTGCGGATGCGCGCGTAGTGCTCGTCGAACGCCGCCCGGTCCGACGGGTCGGACCGCGTGAACGCCGCGAGCGCGACCGCGGCCGGGTCCTGCTCCCACGTGAAGAGGCGGTCCAGGTCGTCGTCGACGAGACCGCGGAGTCGGATATCCATGCGGCGGACGCTAGCGCCGGCGTCCCACACGCCGCCCGGGCTGCGGGCGTCTACGAGGCCGCGCGCTCGACGAGCCGGGCGAGCCGCTCCCAGGCGTCGTCGTCCAGGGCGGTGAGGGCGTACGCGGTCGGCCACAGCCCGGAGTCGTCGTCGAGGTGCGCGTCGGCGCTGAACCCGAACGTCGAGTAGCGCTCCTTGTCCATCCGGCCGCTGCGGAAGAAGCACACGACCTTCCCCTTGCGCGCCCACGCCGGCTGCCCGTAGTACAGCCTCGGCGCCAGGTCCGGCGCGACGCGCGCGACGAGCGCGCGGACCCGCTCCGCGAGCGCGCGGTCCTCCTCGGGCATCTCCGCGATCCTGGCCAGCACGTCCGCCTCGTCGGCGGCCGCCTTGTTCCCCCGCCCGGTCTTCGCCTGCTTCCTCAGCTCGCTCGCGCGCTCCTGCATCGCGGCGCGCTCCTGCTCGGAGAACCCCGCCCCGGCCGTGCTCCTGCGGTCGGACGTCGTCGCCATCGTGCTCGCCTCCCGTGGTCCTGTGGTTGCCTTCTCGACGGTAGCCAGACCGTCGCGCGCCGGCTTCTCGGATCCTGACCTCTCCCGGCGCGCGGGGCCGTCGGCGCCGACCGCTCCTCGACGCACGACCCTGGCGCCGTCCCGCAGAATGGGCCGGTGAGCACCTCCCGAACCCCGCGCGTCCGTGCGTCCGAGCTCGTCGGCCGTGGCTGGCTCAACACCGGCGGCCGCGACCTGACCCTCGCCGACCTGCGCGGCAAGGCCGTGATCCTCGACTTCTGGACCTTCTGCTGCGTCAACTGCCTGCACGTGCTCGACGAGATGCGCGAGCTCGAGGAGAGGTACCGCGACGTGCTCGTCGTCGTGGGCGTGCACTCGCCGAAGTTCGAGCACGAGGCGGACCCGGTGGCGCTCGCGGCGGCCGTCGAGCGGTACGAGGTGCACCACCCGGTGCTCGACGACCCGGAGCTCGTCACGTGGTCCGCGTACGCGGCGCGCGCGTGGCCGACGCTCGTCGTCATCGACCCCGAGGGCTACGTCGTGGCGCAGATGGCGGGGGAGGGGCACGCGTCCGCGATCGCCGCCCTCGTCGAGGAGCTCGTCGCGGAGCACGACGCGAAGGGCACGCTGCACCGGGGCGACGGCCCGTACGTGCCGCCCGCGCCGTCGTCGGGCATGCTGCGCTTCCCCGCGAAGGCGGTCGAGCTGCCCGGCGGCAACCTCCTCGTCGCGGACCCCGGGCACCACGCCCTCGCCGAGCTCGGGCCCGACGGCGAGACCCTCGTCCGGCGCATCGGGTCCGGCGAGCGCGGGCTCGCCGACGGCGGCCCCGAGGACGCGCGGTTCGCCGAGCCCAACGGGCTGTGCCTCGTCCCGGACGAGCTGCGGCCGTCGCTCGGCTACGACGTGCTCGTCGCCGACACGGCCAACCACGCGCTGCGCGGGGTGCGGCTCTCGGACGGGCACGTGACGACGGTCGCGGGCACGGGCGACCAGTTCATGGTCGGCGGGGTCGAGAACGTCGTGCTGCGGGACGTGAGGGACGGCGCGCTCGTCGTCACCGGCCACGACGCGGCCGCCCCGGGCGGGCGGTACCCGGCGCTCGACGTGCGGCTCTCGTCGCCGTGGGACGTCGCGTGGTCCCCGGACCTCGCGGCGTTCGTCGTCGCGATGGCGGGGAACCACACGCTGTGGGCGTTCGACGGCGAGCAGGGCTCGATGACCCACCTCGCGGGGACGATGAACGAGGGCCTGGAGGACGGGCCGGGGGAGTCGGCGTGGTTCGCGCAGCCCTCCGGCCTGGCCGTCGCGACCGACGGCGCGATCTGGGTCGCGGACGCCGAGACGTCGGCGCTGCGCCGCGTGACCCCGGTGGACGGTGCGGCCGTCGAGGTGCGGACCGCCGTCGGGCAGGGGCTGTTCGACTTCGGCCACCGCGACGGCCCGGCCGAGCAGGCGCTCATGCAGCACCCGCTCGGCGTCGCGACGCTCCCGGACGGGAGCGTCGTCGTCGCCGACACCTACGACGGCGCGCTCCGGCGGTTCGTGCCCGCTGACGGGGACGCCGGGAGCGTCGGGGACGACACCTCGGGGACGCGGATCGCCGGCGAGGTCACGACCCTGGCGACGGGCCTCGCCGAGCCGAGCGGCGTCGTCGTGCAGGCGGGGGAGGGGCCGGACGGCGAGCCGCAGGTCCACCTGCTCGTCGTGGAGTCCGCGGCGCACCGCCTCACGCGCGTCGCGCTGCCCGCGTCGCTCGCGGGCGAGGTGCTCGACGGCGGCGCGCACCGCACGCAGCGGCCCGTCACGGAGATCGGGGCCGGGCCGCTGTGGCTCGACGTCCCGTTCGTCCCGGCGCCGGGGCAGAAGCTCGACGACCGGTTCGGGCCCTCGACGGAGCTGCGCGTCAGCGCGACGCCGCCCGAGCTCCTCCTGTCCGGGGGCGGCGCGGGGGTCGAGCTCGGCCGTGACCTCGTCATCAACCCCGAGGTCCGCGAGGGCGTCCTGCACGTGACCGCGCGCGCGGCGTCGTGCGATGTCGTCCCGCTCGGCCCCGACGGCGAGCCCGACCCGGACGTGTTCCCCGCGTGCCACCTCGCGCAGCAGGACTGGGGCGTGCCGGTCCGGGTCGTCGACCGCGGCGAGCCCGGGGACGTCCCCGCGCTCACGCTCCCGCTGCGAGGCTGACCGTCAGCCCCAGGTGAGCAGCTCCTCGCCGTGCGCGGCCCACGCGCCGACCTCGGCGAGCGACGTCACGTCGTCCGGCGCGGCCTCGAGCGCGACGACCGGGCACACGGCCGACCGCCCGCCGTCGCGCACCGCCCTCGGGTCCCACGAGACGAGCACGGCGCCGCGCTCCACGTGGTCGCCCTGCGCGACGTGCGTCGTGAAGCCCTCGCCGCCGAGCTGCACGGTGTTGATCCCGAGGTGCACGAGCACGGCGCGCCCGTCGTCGTGCTGGACGACGAACGCGTGCGGGTGCAGCTTGACGACCGTGCCGGTGATCGGCGCGACGGCCTCGCCGCCCTGCGCGTCGTCCGGCTCGACGGCGAGGCCGGGCCCGACGAGGCCGGCGGAGAACACGGGGTCGTCGACGTCGCGGACGTCGACGACGGTGCCCGTCACGGGCACGAGCACCGTGAGCGGCGCGGCCATCAGCGCAGGTCCTCGATGTCGGAGGCGATGTTGTCGGCGTCCGGCCCCACGATCACCTGGATCGCGGCGCCCGACCGCACGACGGCGACCGCGCCGGCCGCGGTGAGGGCGGCGTCGTCGACGAGGGCCGGGTCCTCGACCTCGACGCGCAGGCGCGTGATGCACGCCTCCAGGTCGACGACGTTCTCGTCGCCGCCGAGGCCTCGGAGGATCTGCTCTGCCTTGCTCACGGGTGCTCCTCGTGGTCCGGTCCCGGCCGGTGCCGGGTCAGGTGTGCCGACCGGCAGCCGTGCCGGTCGGGGTGCGCGGTGCGCGGGTCGGGGTGCCGCCGGTCGGCGGCGGGGTGGTGCGGCGGTGCGTCACATGAGGTCGGCGAGGTCGGACGCGATCGTGTCGACCTGCGGGCCGACGACGACTTGCACCACCCGGCCGTTGACCATGACCCCGAACGCCCCGGCGCGGCGCAGCAGCGCGGCGTCGACGAGCGCGGGGTCCTTGACGAGCGATCTCAGCCGCGTGGTGCACGGGTCGATCTCGTCGATGTTCGCGACCCCGCCGAGCCCGGCCAGGATCGTCGCGGCGCGCTCCGCGTCGGACTGTGTCATCGGTCGTTCCCTTCGGTCGCCCGTGCCGGGACGGGCACGGGGGCGAGGTGGTCGGTCGGCGCGGTCTCGGGGGTGTGCGCGGCGGTCGCGGGGGTCGGGTCGCTCGCGGCGGCGCGCGGCACGAGCGTGGGGCGGGCCTCGCGCAGCGGCACGAACACGCTGTACCGGTCGCCGCGGTAGCTCGACCGGGAGTACATGAGCGGCGCGTCGCCCGCGAACGTGCGGCGCACGGTGCGCATGACGGCGCGCGACGCGCGCAGGTCGAGCAGCTTGAGCTCCTGGACCGTCGCGTCCGACGCCGTGATGGTGTCCTCGCCCCAGGTCGGCGCCAGCCCGCGCTCGCGCAGCGCCCCGTACAGGCTCTCGGGCACGCCGTCGTCGAGCAGGTCGGGCGCGAGGTCGACGGGGATCCACGCCTCCTCGACGCTCATGGGCGAGCCGTCGGCCGTGCGCAGCCGCACCACGTGGTGCATGGGGTCGCCCGTGGCGCGGCCGAGCGACTCGGCGACCGACGCGGGCGCCGGCACGGTGCCGGCCTCCAGGACCTCCGCGCCCGGCTCCATGCCGCGGCGGCGGGCCTCCTCGCCGAACGTCGTCAGGCGCATCTCGAAGTCCGCGCGCGGCGGCGCGACGAAGGTGCCCCGCCCCTGCGCGCGCTCGAGCAGGCCCTCGGTGACGAGCGCGTCGATCGCCTGGCGCACGGTCATGCGCGAGACGCCGAACTTCTCGGTGAGGCTGCGCTCGGACGGGACCGCGTCGCCCACGGACAGCTCGCTCGCCACGAGGTCGGCGAGGTACGCGCGCACCGTGAGGTACTTGTGCTCGCTCGCCCGGGATCGTGACCTGCTCATCGTCGTGCCGCGTCCTCGTCCTGTCGTCGGTCCTGTGGTCGTGCCCGGCCGTCGTCGGCCGCCCTGCTCCGGTGCCTCGTTGTCCACGCGTGCATTCTCCGCCGTGCGACCTGCGACGGCGCAGGTCGCGGAGCCGCCCGTGTGTCCCCCGTCACCTCCGGGGGTTGACACATCATGAGGTCTAGACCACTCTTCCTGCAAGTGGTCCAGACAACCTGGACCGGGACTCCGGAGCGACGGCCCACGGCCGTTCCCAGTCGGCCTCGTCGCGCCCGGAGACCGGCAACGACGCCCGTACGACGTCGCGCCACAGCCGTCACGACGCACCTCGGCCTGCGCCCCAGGCCCACCCAGGAGGAGACCGACATGACCACCGTCGCCGAACCGACGAGGACGAAGCGGGGGGTGCCCGGCTTCGCGCAGCTCCAGCGCGTCGGGCGCTCGCTCATGCTGCCCATCGCGTCCCTGCCCGCCGCCGCGCTCCTGCTGCGGCTCGGGCAGCCCGACATGCTCGGCGCGGACGGCGTGGCCGGCACGTTCGCGTGGATGCAGCCCGTCGCCGACGTGCTCAACGCCGCGGGCAGCGCGCTCTTCAACAACCTGCCGATCATCTTCGCGCTCGGCGTCGCCGTCGGGTACGCGAAGAAGGCCGACGGGACCACGGGTCTCGCGGCCCTCATCGGCTACCTCGTGTTCTCCGGCGTCAGCGACTCCCTCTCCCCGTACGTGCTCGGGAAGGCCGCCGAGGGCGAGACGCAGGAGCTCATCAACTACGGCGTGCTCGGCGGCATCGTCATCGGCCTCACGGCCGCCCTGCTGTACCAGAGGTACTACCGGATCAAGCTGCCCCCGTACCTCGCGTTCTTCGGCGGCCGGCGGTTCGTGCCGATCGTGACGGCCGGTGCCTCGGTGCTCATCGCCGTGGTCGGCGCCCTGGTCTACCCGGCCTTCGACTGGCTCATCAACGAGCAGATCGGCGGGTTCGTCACCGGCTCGACGATCCTCGGCGCGTTCATCTTCGGCACGCTCAACCGCCTGCTCCTGCCGATCGGCCTGCACCACCTGCTCAACTCGCTGCCCTGGTTCCAGTTCGGCGAGTACACGACGGCCGACGGGAACGTCGCGCACGGCGACATCTTCCGGTTCCTCGCGGGTGACCCCACCGCGGGCACGTTCCTCACCGGGTTCTTCCCGATCATGATGTTCGCCCTCCCGGCCGCGGCCCTCGCGATCGTCCACACCGCCAAGCCGGCCCAGCGCAAGGTCGTCGCGGGCATCATGGGCTCGGCCGCGCTCGTCTCGGTCGTCACGGGCGTCACCGAGCCGCTCGAGTTCGCGTTCGTCTTCGTCGCCTACCCCCTGTACGTCATCCACGCGATCCTCACCGGCACGTCGCTCGCCCTCGTCAACGCGCTCGGGATCCGCGACGGGTTCGGCTTCTCCGCGGGAGCCATCGACTACCTGCTGAACTTCCGCATCGCCGAGATGCCGCTCCTGCTCATCCCCATCGGGCTCGGCTACGCGGTGGTCTACTACGTGCTCTTCCGGTTCGTCATCACCCGGTGGAACCTGCGGACGCCCGGGCGCGAGGACGACACGGACGGCACCGCCGCGGGCGCGGAGGGCGCCGGTACCGGGGCCGCGGGTGCGGCCGACACCCCGGCGTCCGACCGCCCGGAGCCCGCGACCGGCGACGTCGCGACCACGGACGCCGCGGAGCCCGGCACACCGAGCCGGGCCGGCGTGTCGGGCGGGGGCGCCGCGTGACCGTCGCCGACGGCGCGACGCGCGCACCCGCGCGGGTCTCCGACCCGGGGCTGACCGGCGTGCCGGCCAGCCCCGGGCGGGGCGCGGGCGCCGTCGTGCGGATGCCCGACCCGGTGCCCGAGCCCGACCCGGCACCGCTCGCCGCCGACGCCTCGGACGCCGACGTCGACCTCGCGGTGGCGCAGGTGCTCGCCGCGGTCACGACCGTCCAGGAGGACCTCACCGCGCGCGCCGCGCGCGCCGAGGGGACCGCGGCGGAGGTGCTCGGGGTGACGGCCGCGATGGCGGCGGACCCCGCCCTGGCGCGCGACGCCGTCGGGCGCGTGCGCGCGCAGCGGTCCACGCCCGCGCGCGCCGTGTGGGACGCGGCGGGCGTCGTGGTGGGCCGGCTGGAGGCGCTGGGCGGGCTCATGGCCGAGCGTGCGCGCGACGTGCGCGACGTGCGCGACCGCATCGTCGCGACGCTGCTCGGCCTGCCCGCTCCCGGGGTGCCCGACCCCGGGCACGGGTTCGTCCTCGTCGCGGACGACCTCGCGCCCGCGGACACCGCGCAGCTCGACCCCGCGCACGTGCTCGCCGTCGTCACGCGGGGCGGCGGCCCGACGTCGCACACCGCGATCCTGGCGCGCGCCGTCGGCATCCCGGCGGTCGTCGCGGTCGAGGGCGCGCTCGCGCTGCGCGACGGCGAGACCGTCCTCGTGGACGGCGGTCGCGGCACGGTCGAGCGCGACCCGTCGCCCGCGGACGTGGCCGCCGCCCGCGCGGCCCGCGGCGCCCGGGCGGAGCGGCGCCGGTTCGACGGCGAGGGGCGCACGGCGGACGGCCGCCGCGTCGAGCTGCTCGCGAACGTGGCGTCCGGGCAGGACGCGCGCGACGCCGCGGCCGCCGGCGCCGAAGGGGTGGGCCTGTTCCGGACCGAGGTGTGCTTCCTCGGCCGGACCGTCGAGCCGACCGTCGACGAGCAGGTCGCGGCCTACCGCGGCGTGCTCGCCGCGTTCCCCGGCCGCAAGGTCGTGGTCCGCACGCTCGACGCGGGCGCGGACAAGCCGCTCCCGTTCGTCACGCCGGACGCCGAGCCGAACCCGGCGCTCGGCGTGCGGGGCCTGCGAACGGCGCGCCGGCACCCCGAGGTGCTCGACCGGCAGCTCACCGCGATCGCGCGCGCCGCCGAGGCCGAGGCGGCCGACGTCTGGGTCATGGCGCCCATGATCGCGACGCCGGACGAGGCGGAGGCGTTCGTCGCGCTGTGCGCGGACCACGGCCTCGCCACGGCGGGCGTCATGGTCGAGGTGCCCGCGGCGGCGCTCGGCGCGCGGTGGGTGCTCGCCAGGGCGGCGTTCGCGAGCATCGGCACGAACGACCTCACGCAGTACACGATGGCCGCGGACCGCGAGGTCTCCGACCTCGCGCGGCTCTCGACGGCGTGGCAGCCGACGGTGCTCGCGCTCGTCGGGGCCACCGGGTCCGGGGCGGCGCTCAACGGTCGCCCGCTCGGCGTGTGCGGCGAGGCCGCGGCGGACCCGGTCCTCGCGCCGGTGCTCGTGGGGCTGGGCGTGAGGTCGCTGTCGATGACGCCGCGCGCGCTCGCGGACGTCGCGGCGGTGCTCGCGGCGACGACGTCGCAGGAGTGCGAGGAGCTCGCGTTCCTCGCGCTCCAGCAGCCCACGCCCGACGCCGCGCGCGCGGCGGTGCGCGCGCGGCTCCCCGTCCTGGACGAGCTCGGCCTCTGACGACCGTCGACGCCGGACCGGGGTGCCCGCCCCGCGCCGTGCGCACCGGCAGCGCCGTGCGCACGCCGTGGGGCGGGCGTCGCCGTCAGGCGACCTCGGTCTGCTCCAGGAAGGTCGCGAGCGCGTCGATCGACGCGCTCGCGTCGTCGCCGTCGGACTCGGTCGAGAGCACGACCTCGTCCCCGGCGCTCACGCCCAGCGTCATGACGCCGAGGATGCTGGCCGCCTCGACGGGCTCCGCCCCGGGCTTGGCGATGCGCACGGGCGCCGGCTGGGCGGCGGCCGCCTTGACGAAGAGGGCGGCGGGTCGGGCGTGAAGACCTTCGGTGATCGCGACGACGACGGCACGGTCCATGGGTGCTCCTTGGGCAGACAAGTGGTCTGGACCAGTGCATCCTAGGGGATCGAGCGCCGGAAGGGGAGGGTCGCAGGGCCCGGACCTCCCGGGACCTCACACGTCGCGCGCGACCCGGACGCCGTCCCGGCGGTCGAGCGTCGAGCGCGCCGCCGCGAGCCGCGCGATCGGCACGCGGTACGGCGAGCACGACACGTAGTCGAGGCCGATCTCGTCGAACAGCGCGACGGACGCCGGGTCGCCGCCGTGCTCGCCGCAGACCCCGGCGTGGAGCCCCGGGCGGGCGCGACGCCCGCGCTCCAGCCCGATCTGCACGAGCTCGCCGACCCCGTCGCGGTCGACCGTCGCGAACGGGTTCGCGTCCACGACCCCGGACTCCAGGTAGGCGGTGAGGAACGACCCCTCCGCGTCGTCGCGCGAGATGCCGAGCGTCGTCTGCGTGAGGTCGTTGGTGCCGAACGAGAAGAACTCCGCGTGCTCCGCGACCCGGTCCGCGACGAGCGCCGCGCGCGGCAGCTCGATCATCGTCCCCACCGCGTACGACAGCGGCTCGTCCGCGCTCGCGAGCTCCTCGGCCATCGTCGCGTCGACGACCTCGCGCATGCGCCGCAGCTCCTCGGCGAACCCGACGAGCGGCACCATGATCTCCACGCGCGGGTCGTGCCCCGCGGCTCGCACGGCGAGTGCGGCGCGCGCGACCGCCCGCACCTGCATCGCCGCGATCGGGGGGTGCAGGAGCGCGAGCCGCACGCCGCGCGTGCCGAGCATGGGGTTCATCTCGCTCAGCCGCCGCACCTGGGCGAGGAGGCGGCGCGCCGCGGCGAGCCGGGCCGTCGTCTCGCCCCCGCCGGCCGCGGCGGCCCAGCCCTCGAAGACGGCGTCCGTCCCGTGCAGCGGGGCACCCGTGTCCCCGACCTCGTCCTCGAGCCGCTGGACCACGAGCGACTGCTCGACGAGGTCGGGCAGGAACTCGTGCAGCGGCGGGTCGAGGAGGCGGATCGTCACGGGCAGGCCCGACATCGCGGTGAGGATCTCCTCGAAGTCGGCCTGCTGCATGGGGAGCAGGCGGTCGAGCGCGGCGGCGCGCTCGGCGTCGGTCTCGGCGAGGATCATCTCGCGCACCACGGGCAGGCGGTCCGGCGCCATGAACATGTGCTCCGTGCGGCACAGGCCGATGCCCTCCGCGCCGAGCTCGCGCGCCTTCGCGGCGTCCTCGCCCGTGTCCGCGTTCGCCCGCACGCCGAGGCGGCGCACGTCGTCCGCCCAGCCGAGCACGGCGCGGAAGTCGTCCGTGACCTGGGGCGGCACGAGCGGCAGCGCGCCGAGGTAGACGTCGCCCGTCGTCCCGTCGAGCGTGATCGTGTCGCCCTCGGTGAGCACGTGGTCGCCGACCGTGACGCGGCGCGCGTCCGCGTCGATCCGCAGCGCGCCCGCCCCCGCGACGCACGGCTTGCCCATGCCGCGCGCCACGACGGCCGCGTGCGACGTCATGCCGCCGTGCGCCGTGAGCACGCCCTGCGCGGCGATGACGCCCGCGATGTCGTCCGGGTTCGTCTCCCACCGCACGAGCACGACCGCCTCCCCGGCCTTCCCGCGCTCGGCCGCCGTCTCGGCGTCGAGCACGACGCGCCCGACGGCGGCCCCCGGCGACGCGTTGAGCCCGCGCGTCAGCGGGGTCGCGCCGTGGCCGGGGTCGAGCGCCGGGTGCAGGAGCTGGTCGAGCTGGGCGGGGTCGAGCCGCCGCAGCGCGGTCTCCCGGTCGATCACGGCCTCGTCGACGAGCTCGCGCGCCACGCGCAGCGCCGCCTGTGCGGTGCGCTTCCCGGTGCGGGTCTGCAGGAGGTAGAGGACGCCGTCGTCGACCGTGAACTCGATGTCCTGCATGTCGCCGTAGTGCTGCTCGAGCCGGTCCATCGTGGCGCGCAGCTCACGGAACGCGTCGGGCAGCACGGTCTCCATCTCGGCCAGCGGCCGGGGCGTGCGGATGCCCGCGACGACGTCCTCGCCCTGCGCGTCCACGAGGAACTCGCCGTAGAGCTCCTTGGCGCCGGTCGCGGGGTTCCGCGTGAAGCACACGCCCGTGGCGGACGTCGCGCCCTTGTTGCCGAACACCATCTGCATGACGTTGACGGCGGTGCCGAGGTCGTCGGGGATGCCGTTCGCCTTCCGGTACACCCCCGCGCGCGGGTTGCCCCACGACGCGAACACCGCGTCGACCGACCGGCGGAGCTGCTCGCGCGGGTCCGTCGGCAGGTCCTCGCCCGTGTGCTGCCGCGCGACCGCGCGGAACGTCGCGACGAGCCCCCGCAGGTCGTCCGCGTCGAGGTCCGTGTCCTGCGCGACGCCGCGGCGCGCCTTGAGCGCGTCGAGCTCGTCCGCGAACGCGTGCGCGGGCACGCCCTCGACGACCTCGCCGTACATCTGCACGAACCGGCGGTACGAGTCCCACGCGAAGCGCGGGTTGCCCGACTCCGCGGCGAGCCCCTCGACGGACTCGTCCGAGATCCCGAGGTTGAGGATCGTGTCCATCATCCCGGGCATCGACACCACCGCGCCCGACCGCACCGACACGAGCAGCGGGCGCTCGCGCGCGCCCAGGCGCCGGCCGGTGCGCTCCTCCAGCGCGTCGAGGTGCGCGAGCACCTCGTCCCACAGCCCGTCGGGCCACGACCCGCCGCGCTGCATCGCCGCGACGCACGCCGCCGTCGTCACGGTGAAGCCGTCCGGGACGGGCACGCCGATGCGCCGCATCTCCGCGACGCCCGCGCCCTTGCCGCCCAGCAGGGCGCGCATGTCCGCGCCACCCTCCGCGAGGTCGTAGACGTACCGGTCGCTCATGGCTCCTCCTCGTGGTCGGTGGCTGCAGGGTCGGCGGTCGCGCGGTCCGTGGTGCCGGGGTCGGCGTCGGGGGCGAGGGCGCGGCGGCGCGCGGCGACGAGCTCGACGACCCGCCCCGCGGCCTCCTCGAGCGCGAGCGCCGTCGTGTCGAGGACGGGGCACCCCAGGCGGCGCTGGACGCGCGAGACCTCGTCGAGCTCGTCGTGGATGCGCGCGAGGTCGGCGTACCCGGACAGCCCCGCCGCGCCCATCGCGTGCACGCGCCGGCGCCGGATCTCCAGGAGCCGCTCGGGGTCGATCGTCAGGCCCACGACCTTCCAGCGCTCCACCTCGAACAGCTCGCGCGGCGGCGCCACCCCGGGGACGAGCGGGATGTTCGCGGTCGGGTAGCCGAGGTACCCGAGGTACATGGACAGCGGCGTCTTGCCCGTGCGCGACGCCCCGACGAGCACGACCTGCGCCTCGTCGAGCCCGTCGGTGAGGTGGCCGTCGTCGTTCGCGACGGCGAACTCCATCGCGTGGATCCGGTCGAAGTAGTCCGCCGCGAGGCCGACCGGCTGCACGACGCGTGCCGGCTGCGCGCCCGTGCGCGCCGTGAACGCGTCGATCGCGGGGGCGAGGAGGTCGGCGCACGGGACGTCGAGCGCCGCGCACGCGTCGAGCACGCGCGAGCGCAGCGCGTCGTCCACGACCGTGCAGAACACCACGGCCGCCGCCGGGTCGGTACGGAGCTGCGCGACGACGTCGTCCACGCCCTGCGGCGTGTGCAGGCGAGGGTGCCGGACGACCCGGACGTCGTGGCCGGGGAACTGGGCCTGCGTGGCACGCGCGACGCGGGTCCCGGTGTCTCCCGTCGAGTCCGCGACCACGTGGATGTCGATGACGCGCGCCGTCGCCGCCATGGCCCCAGGCTAGGGCGCCCGGCCGGTTCCCCCCAGCCGAACGCCCGCTGGGTGTGGGCCACAGCCGACGGGTCTAGGGTGACCGGCATGTCAGACGCGACGACGCCGCGCGTGGCCTCCCCGGCACCGGGGGAGCCGCCGCGCATCCACGTCACGCTCTCCACGGCGAGCGTCTACCCGCGCAAGGCCCCGTACGCGTTCGAGGCGGCGGCCGACCTCGGGTACGACGGCGTCGAGGTCATGGTGTGGTCCGACGAGACGACGCAGGACGCCGCGGCGCTGCGCCGGCTCTCCGCCGAGCACGACGTCCCGGTCCGCAGCATCCACGCGCCCACGCTGCTCGTGAGCCAGCGCGTGTGGGGCCGCTCGCCCGGGCCCAAGCTGCGACGCTCCGTCGAGCTCGCGCAGGAGGTCGGGGCGAGCACGGTCGTCGTGCACCCGCCCTTCCGGTGGCAGTACCGCTACGCGCGCGAGTTCGAGGACCTCGTCGGCGAGCTCGACGAGACCGAGGGCGTGACCATCGCCGTCGAGAACATGTACCCGTGGCGGAGCCGCAAGCGCGAGATGCAGGCGTACCTGCCCGGCTGGGACCCGTCCGAGCACGGCTACGAGCACGTCACGCTCGACCTGTCGCACGCCGCCGTCGCGCAGCAGGACGCGCTCGCGCTGCTCGACGTGTTCGACGGCCGCCTCGCGCACGTGCACCTCGCGGACGGGTCGTCGTCCATCACGGACGAGCACCTCGTCCCCGGGCGCGGCGACCAGCCGTGCGACCTCGTCCTCGCCGAACTCGTGCGCCGCGGCTGGGAGGGGGACGTCGTCGTCGAGATCTCGACGCGGCGCGCCCGCACCGCGGCCGAGCGGCGTGAGGACCTCGCCGCCTCGCTGTTCTTCGCGCGCACCTACCTCACGCCCGGGCCGCACCCCGGGTACTCGCCGCCGCCCGGACCTCCGCACCGCCACGTCGACGCGTGGGGCGAGGCGGAGGCGCGCGACAGCGCCCTCGCGGACGCGGACGAGCCCGGCTCCACGAGGACGGGCCCACCCGCCGGCTGACGTAGGCTCGGCGGTCGTGGCTCGAGTCAACGGTCTTCTCGCCGACACGACCCCGCTGCGCATCTCCCCGCCGTTCCGCCGCCTGTGGTGGGGGCTCGGGATCTCCAACCTCGGCTCGCAGCTCACGGTCGTCGCCGTCGGGCTGCAGGTCTACGCGCTCACCGGCTCGTCGCTCGCCGTCGGCGTGCTCGGGATCTGCGCGCTCGTGCCGCTCGTCGTGCTCGGCCTCTACGGCGGGGCGCTCGTCGACGCCTACGACCGCCGCAAGGTCGCGCTCGCGGCGTCGACCGCCCTGTGGGTGGTCACGGCACTCATCGCCCTCCAGGCGTGGCTGCACCTCGACTCCGTCGGCGTGCTCTACGCGCTGGTCGCCGCGCAGTCCGCGGCGTTCGCCATCAACAACCCGGCGAGGTCGGCGATCATCCCGCGCCTCGTCGAGCCGCGGCTCCTGCCCGCGGCGAACGCGCTGCAGACGATCGCGTGGAACGTCGCGCTCACCGTGGGCCCGCTGGGCGGCGCGTTCCTCGTCGCGCTGTGGGGCTACCAGGTCGCGTACACGATCGACGCCGTGCTCTTCACCGCCGCGCTGTGGGCGGTGTGGCGCCTGCCGGACATCCCGCCGCTGTCCGCCGACGACGCGCCGGAGCCCGCCCCCGCGGCCCGCCGGCGCCGCGTCGTGGGGTGGCGGTCCGTCGTCGACGGCCTGCGCTACCTCGCGACCCAGCCCAACGTCCGCACGACGTTCCTCGTCGACCTCGCCGCGATGGTGCTCGCGTCGCCGCGCGTGCTCCTGCCCGCGGCGGGCGTCGTGTTCCTCGGGGGCGGGGAGGCGACGACCGGCGTGCTCACCGCGGCGTTCGCCGTGGGCGCCGTGCTCGCGGGCGTGTTCTCGGGCGGGCTCTCGCGCGTGCGGTGGCAGGGGCGCGTCATCGTGTGGGCGATCACGGCCTACGGCCTGTCGATCGTGCTGTTCGGGCTCGTGCTCGTCGGCGTGGGCCCCACCACCCCGACGACGGTCCTCGTGGGCGGGCTCGTCGCGGCGAGCGTCGCGCTCGCGCTCGCCGGCGCGTCCGACGCCGTGAGCGCCGTGTTCCGCCAGACCATCCTGCAGACCGCGACGCCCGACGACATGCGCGGCCGCCTGCAGGGCGTGTTCATCGTCGTCGTCGCGGGGGGTCCCCGCCTCGGCGAGCTCGTGCTCGGCGCGCAGGCCACCTGGGTGGGGGAGGCGTGGGCCGCCGTCGCCGGGGGCGTCGCGTGCGTCGTCGTGCTGTGGCTCGTGGTGCGCGCGCACCGCCGGTTCTGGCGCTACGACGCGCTGCACCCCGAGCCGTAGGCCGCACGGGCGGGGGCGGGCGGAGCCGCCAGGCGCCGCGTCACGGCTCGACCACCGCGGCACCGAGCCGCGCGATGCGCTCGCTGCCCCACGCGCCCAGGGACTCCAGCGCCGTGTTGAGCGCCCTGCCGTGCTCGGTGAGCGAGTACTCGACGTGCGGCGGCACCTCGGGGAAGACCTCGCGCACGAGCAGGCCGTCCGCCTCCATCTCGCGGAGCTGCTGGGCGAGCACCTTGTCGCTCACCCCGGGCAGGCCGCGCTTGAGCTCGGCGTACCGCCGCACGCCGTGCGCGGCGAGCTCCCACAGGACGAGCGACTTCCACTTGCCGCTGACCACGTCCATCGCGGCGTCGAGGCCGCACACGTAGGGTCCGCGGCGCGGCGGGGGGCCCTCCGCGCGCTCGCGGACGGCGGCGGTCCTGGTGGTCGTCGTCATCGCTCGCTCCTTCGTCGCCGCACAGGCCGGGGAGGCCCGTGCACGTCCGTGCCCGACCCGCGGGCGCGACCCGCGTGACCTGCACGCTCACCTGGAGGTGAGAACCCCACCTCGACGTGCGTTCTTCCCGGCCGACCGGATGCCGGGGAGGGTGGACCGCGAGGGCACGCCGCCCCGCCGACCAGCACCCGACCCGGAGGACCGATGCCCGACCACCCGCCCGCCGCACCGCACCCCGTCACCGTCCTCGGCCTCGGCGCCATGGGCAGCGCCCTCGCCGCCGCGGCCGTCGCCGCCGGCCACCCGACCACCGTCTGGAACCGGACGCCGGGACGCGCCGGCGCGCTCGTCGCGGCCGGCGCCCGCGAGGCGAGGACGGCGCGCGACGCCGTCACCGCGTCGCCCCTCATCGTCGCCGTCCTGCTCGACCACGACGCGGTGCACGCCGTGCTCGACCCCGTCGCCGACGCGCTCGCCGGGCGGACGCTCGTCAACCTCACCACGACGACGCCCGAGCAGTCGCGCGAGCTCGCGGCCTGGGCGGCCGACCACGACGTCGTGCACCTCGACGGCGGCGTCATGGCCGTCCCCGCGACGATCGGCGGCCCGGGCTCCGAGATCCTGTACAGCGGGTCGCGCGCCGCGTTCGACGGCGCCCGTCCCCTGCTCGACGCGTGGGGCGCGAGCACCTGGTTCGGCGAGGACCCCGGGCTCGCGCCGCTGTACGACCTGGCGCTCCTCGCGGGCATGTACGCGATGTTCGCGGGCTTCTTCCACGGCGTCGCGATGGTCGGGACCGCCGGGGTGAGCGCGGGCGACTTCGCGCGCCGCGCGGCGCCCTGGCTCGCCGCGATGACGTCCGCGCTCGCCGAGTACGCGGACGTCGTCGACCGGCGCGACTACGCCGGCCCCGGCCAGCAGAGCCTCGCGTTCTCCGACCTCGCCGACCTGGTCCGGGCGAGCGAGGAGGCCGGCCTCGCGACCGACGTCGTCGACGCGGTCCAGGCGCTGGTCCGCCGCCAGGTCGACGCCGGCCACGGCGCCCACGGCTTCGCGCGCGTCGTCGAGAGCATCCGTGCCCCAGCACCCACCACCGCACCCGGAGGAGAAGGATGAGCACCCCCACCCCCGTCACCCTGATCGGCCTCGGCGCGATGGGCCAGGCCATGGTCCGCACGCTCCTGGCCGCCGGTCACCCCGTCACCGTGTGGAACCGCACCCCCTCCCGCGCCGACGCGCTCGTCGCCGAGGGCGCGACGCGCGCCGCGACCCCCGCGGAGGCGGTCGCGGCGAGCGATCTCGTCGTGCTCAGCCTCACCGACTACGCCGCGGCCGACGCCGTCCTCGCCGCGGCGGCCGACGTCCTGCCCGGCCGCACGGTCGTCAACCTCAGCTCCGACACCCCCGGGACGACACGCCGCGCGGCGCACTGGATGGCCGACCACGGGGCGACGCTCGTCGTCGGCGGGATCATGGTGCCCGCGCCGCTCGTCGGGACGGCCGACGCGTACGTCTGCTACAGCGGCCCGGAGGCCGCGTTCCGCGCGCACGAGCGCACGCTCGCGACCCTCGGTGCGCCCCGCTACCTGGGCGAGGACCCCGGGCTCGCGCAGCTCCTCTACCAGGCGCAGCTCGACGTCTTCCTCACCGCGCTCTCGGGCGTCGCGCACGCCGCGGCGCTCGCGGAGGCGGCCGGGGTGCCGCCCACGCGGTTCGTCCCCGAGGCGCTGCGCACGCTGTCCGACACGCCCGCGATGGTCGGCAGCGGCGGCGCGGTCGGCGAGGCGTTCGAGACCGGGGTCCACCCCGGAGCCCTGAGCACCGCCACCATGATGGGCGCGACGGCGGCGCACGTCCTCGGGGCGAGCGAGGAGCTCGGCGTCGACACGGCACTGCCGCGCGCCGTCCTGTCGCACTACGAGGCGGCGCTCGCGGCCGGGCACGGACGCGACGACTGGACCTCGATCTTCGAGGTCGTCCGGGCCCCGCGGGAGGCCGACGACCTCCCCTCCGGACGGGTCGAGGCCGCCGCGCAGGGCGTCGGCACCACGGCATAGTCTCGACGCGTGGCACCCGCGACGCCGACGACCGAGCCGCCCGTGATCGACCCCGTCGTGCTCGACGACCTGCAGCGCGGCGACGCGTACGACCTCGAGCCGGAGGCCGACCTCGAGGGGTTCGAGATCGCCGACCTCCGGCTCGACCGGCTCGACCTGCACGGCGCGAGCGTGTTCGCCTCGCGGCTCGACCAGGTGCGGGCCGACGAGGCCGACCTGGGCGCGGTGACGTTCACGGAGGTCGTGCTGGAGCGCCTCGACGTGCCCGCGCTGCGCGGGACGCGGGGCCGGTGGCGCGACGTCGAGGTGCGCGGTGCGCGGATCGGCTCGGCCGAGCTCTACGAGTCGTCGTGGAGCGGGGTCCGGTTCGTCGGGTGCAAGCTCGGCTTCGTCAACCTCCGCGGAGCGACGCTGCGGGACGTGCGGTTCACCGACTGCACGGTCGACGAGCTCGACCTCGTCGCGACCGACGCGCTGCGCGTCGCGTTCGACGGCACGCGCGTGCGCCGCCTCGACGTGCAGTCGTCCACGCTCGCGCACGTCGACCTGCGTGGCGCGGAGCTCGACGAGCTGAGCGGGGTCGGGTCGCTGCGCGGCGCGACGATCGACTCCGCCCAGCTCGCGCGGCTCGCCGCGACGTTCGCGCACAGCCTCGGCGTCACCGTCGAGGACTGACGCCGCGATGCCGCGGGCGAGAGGCGGGGGATAGGATGCGGCGCGTGACCGCCGCGCCCCGCCCGCACGCCGCACCGCCCGACCCCACAGGCACCGAGGTGCTCGTCGCGGGCCCCGCGTCGTGGAACCTGCTCGTCCGGCTCGACGAGCTGCCCGCCCCGACGCCGCACACGGTCTTCGCGCGCTCGTCCCACCACGCCGTGGGCGGGACGTCGGCCGGCAAGGCGCTCAACCTCGCGCGGCTCGGGCGCACCGTGCTGCTGCGCACGGTGCTCGGGTCCGACGACGAGGCGGAGCACGTGCGGTCCGTGCTCGCGCGCGAGGGCGTGCGCGTCGTCGAGGAGCCGTCGCCTGACGGACGCACCGAGAGCCACCTCAACCTCCTCGACGACGACGGCGGGCGCGTCTCCGTCTACCTGCGCGCCCCGGGCGAGGTCCCCGCGGTCGGCGCCTCGTGGGACGTGACGACCGCGGCCCTCGACGCCGCGGCCGCCGTCGTCGTGGACCTCGCGGTCCCGGCGCTCCCGGTGCTCGACCTCGCGGTGGCACGCGGGCGCGACGTCTGGGTCGACCTGTGCACGACTACGACGGCGGGTCGGCGTTCCACCGGCCGTGGGTCGAGGCCGGCACGCACGTCTTCGTCAGCGGGGACCGGCTGCCGGACTGGCGCGGCTTCCTGCGCGCCCGGGTCGACGCGGGCGCGCGGCTCGCCGTGTGCACGCACGGGTCGCGCGGCGCCGTCGCGCTGACCCCCGACGGAGGGTTCGTCGAGGTCCCGGCGGAGCCGGTGCCGCGCGTCGTGGACACGAACGGCGCGGGCGACGGCTTCTTCGCCGGGTTCCTCGACGCGCACCTGCGGGGCGCGGACGTCGGCGAGGCGATGCGGGCCGGCGCCCGGCACGCCGCGCTCGTCGTGCAGAGCCCGGACCTCGTGCCCGCCTGACGGGCCCAGGTCAGCGTGCGGACGGTGCCGGCGTCGGCACGGGCGAGGCGACCTCCGTCCCGTGCAGCGCGGCCGACGTCGCGGCCCCGCGGTCGCGGACGTGCCCGACTATGGAGAGCAGGAGACCGAGCGCGGCCCACCCGCTGAGCACGAGCCACGGGAACGTGGTGTCGGCGCCGGGGAAGTAGGACAGGTCGCGCAGCAGGGTCGCGGCCGCGCCCGGCGGGAACCACTGGCCGACGGCGCCCCACGGGGGGAGCAGGAACTCGACGGGCACGGCCGCGGCGGACAGCGGGTTGGCGACGAGCAGGAACAGCACCAGCCCGGCGGCGATGCCCGGTCGTCCGAGGAGGCGGACCGCCCCGACGATCGTGGCGGCGATGCCGAGCAGCGCGAGCCCCACGGCGAGCGAGTCGGCGACGTACGCGCCGTGGAGGCCGCCGAGCCCGTGAAGGAGCCCAGCGACGGCAGGCCCGCCCAGCGCCGCGTAGACGACGATCGCGGTGACCCGGCGCCACGTCCCGGCGACGGTGAGCGACACCACGACTCCGCCGACCAGACCGCCGAGGACGAGCGGGAAGGAGGCCGCGGCGAGCGTGGTGCCCCGGGCGTCGTCGGCCGACAGCGGCACGACGTCGGTGACCGCGACGGTCGGCACGGCGTCGGCGGGCGCGCCCTGCGCGGCCGCGGCGGCGTCGACCTGCGCCTGCAGCGCGGGCTGGAGACCGGCGAGGAGCTGGGCGACGGCGGGGCTCGCGGCCGACGCCGTGAGCACCTCGGGCTGCGGCCCGAGCACGAGCGCCCCGTAGGCGTCGCGGGACTCGACGAGGTCGACGGCGGCGGCGCGGTCGGCCACCGGAACGAGCTCGACGGCGCCGGGCGCCCTCTCCTCGAGGCCCGCCCGGACCTGTGCGACGACGGCCGGCTCGCCCGCCACGGCGACGGGCAGGTCCCGCGGCTCGGCGGTGACGGACGGCCAGAGGAACGCGAGGACGACGACCGTGACGACGGCGACGAGGCCGACCGCGGTCGCGGCGACGCGTGCCCAACGGGTCTGCGGGGTGGTGCGGACGGCGGTCATGATGCCTCCTAGAACGAATGTTCGTTCTCTTAGACTCGACCCACGCAGGCCCGCTGTCAAGAACGTTCGTTCGGTTTAGGGTGGGGGCGTGCCCCGGGTCAGCGAGGAGTACCGCACGCGCCGCCGCGACGAGATCGCGGAGGCCGCCCTGCGCGTGTTCCGGCGCAAGGGCTTCACCGCGACGTCGATGGCCGAGATCATCGCGGAGTCCGGGCTGTCCGCCGGCGCGATCTACGGCTACTACGACTCCAAGACGGCGATCGTGCACGACGTCGCGGCGCGCGTGGTCGGGGGCCGCATCGCCGACGTCGAGCGCATCGCCGAGCAGGACCCGCTGCCCCCGCCGTCCGAGCTCGTCGGCGTGCTCCTGCGCGGCGCCGTCCGCGAGATCGGGAGCACGGGGATCCTCGTCCAGCTCTGGGGCGAGGCGGTGACCGACCCGCGCATGCTCGGCTTCGCGGCCGACGTCCTCGTGCAGCTCCGCACCGTCTTCGCCGGGTACGTCGCCCGGTGGCACGAGCAGGAGCACGGGCTCGACCCGCAGGACGCCGCCGCGCTCGGCGCCGAGCAGGCGCCGCTCTTCCTCGCCGCGTGCCAGGGGTTCATCCTGCAGAGCGCGCTGCTCGACGACTTCGACGCCGACGCCTACCTCGACGACGTGACGCGGCACCTGCCGCGCTGATCCCCGGCACGCGCCGGGACGCCGTCCGGCGGGCTCAGGCGAGGCCCGTGTCGCGCGCGACGATCGCGGCCTGCATGCGGGTCGAGACCCCGAGCTTCGCGAGCACGCGCGAGACATGGGTCTTGGCCGTCGCCTCGGTGATGAACAGGTCGGCGGCGATCCCCTGGTTGGACAGCCCGCGACCCAGCGCCGCGAGCACGTCGACCTCGCGGGGCGTCAGGTCCGCGAGTCGCGGGTCGGTGCCGGGCGCACCGGGGGCGCCGTCCGCCGTCGCACCTGCCGGACCCGCCGTGGCCCGCGTCCCCGGCGCCGTCTCCGGGCCGCGCGCGAAGGCCGCGAGGAGACGGCGCGTGACCTCGGGCGCGAGCACCCCGTCGCCGTCCGCGACGCGGCGCACCGCGTCGATCAGGGCGCTCGGCTCCGCGGACTTGAGCAGGAAGCCCGCGGCACCGGCCCGCAGCGCGCCGTCCACGTACTCGTCGAGGTCGAACGACGTGAGCACGAGGACCTCGGCGAGCCCTTCCGCGGTGATCGTGCGCGTCGCCTCGATGCCGTCGACGCCGGGCATGCGCAGGTCCATGAGCACCACGTCGGGCCGCAGCGCCCGCGCGTTCGTGACCGCGGCGGTGCCGTCCGCGGCCTCGCCGACCACCTCGACGTCAGGCGCGGCGTCGAGGAGGAGCCGCAGCCCGGCGCGGATCGCGGCGTGGTCGTCGGCCAGCAGCACCCGGACCGGTCGTGCCGTCATGCGTCCTCCGTCGCCGTCGCGTGCTCACCCACGGGCACCCGCGCGCGCACCGTCCACCCGCCGCCCGGGCCCGGCCCGGCGGCGAGCGCGCCGCCCAGGCCGTCCGCCCGCTCGCGCATCGTCAGCAGCCCCGTCCCCGCGCTCAGCGGGCCGTCGACCGGGGCCGCGGTGCCGCGCGCCCCGTCGTCGTACACCTCGAGCACGACGGCCGCGCCGTCGCGTGCGAGGCGCACGGTCACGGGAGAGCCCGGCGCGTGCTTGAGGGCGTTCGTCACGGCCTCCTGCGCGATGCGGAACAGGGCCTGGTCCGCGGCCGCGGGCAGCGCGGACCCCGCGACGCCGTCGGGGTCGTCGAGCGTGACGGCGGTCGTCGCGCGCGCGGCGTCGAGCAGCGTGTCGAGGCCCGCGAGCCGGCCCGGCGCGGCGACCGCGTCGAGGGAGCCCGCGCCGTCGCGCCGGCCCTCCGTCCGCAGCAGCAGGATCATCGAGCGCATCTCGTCGAGCGACGCGACCGCGCTGGCGCGCACCTGCTCGAGCGCCGCCCGGTCCTGCGCCGCGTCGGGCGGGTGCGCGAGCGCCGCGCCCGAGTGGATCGCGATCGTCGACAGGTGCGACGCGATGACGTCGTGCAGGTCGCGGGCCATGGCGGCGCGCTCGGCCCGGACCGCCTCGTGCCGGTCGAGCTCGGCGATGCGCTCCAGGTCGTGCGCGCGCTGCCGCTCGAGCTCGGCGGTGCGGGCCGCCGCCTCGGCCTCGCGCGCCGCGAGGTCCGCACGCTCGTCCGCGAGCTCGGCGAGCTCGCTCTTCGTCCGGACGTTCGTGGCCCACCACATCGGCACGAGCAGCACCGCACCGAGCTGCAGCGCGACGTACACGAACTGGCGCACGTCGCGAGCGGCCTCGCCCGCGGCGACCGACCCGACGACCGCGACCGTCACCGCGACGCCCCAGAGCCAGGCGCGGGCCCGCGGGCCCGACCACAGGGCGGCCGCGTAGAGCAGGTCCCACAGGACGAGGGTGATCGCGAGGCTGCCGCCCCACCACAGGTCGACGGCCGTGACGAGCACGCCGCCCAGGAGCGCGAGGACGGGGTGCGCGCGCTTGACGAGGATGAGCAGGCACCCCGCGGCGAGCAGCGCGACGCGCCACCACGGCGCGCCCGGCTCGACGACGAACGGCGCCCGGACGAGGCCCACGAGGCCCACCTCGATCAGGAGCCAGCCGAGGACGAACGTCATGACGGCGGAGAGCACGTCGTTGCGGCGGTCCTCGATGCGCCACACGTGGCGCAGCGACCGCGACGCGCCCGCCCTGCCGTCCGACGTGCTCACGACCCCATCCCAGCACAGCATCGCCACCGGCGGATCGGCCGAACGGTGTACGACGGCGCCGCGCCCGGCCCGTGCGGCGCGGCACCGGGGGCCCGGGATCGGTCGTTCGCCCGACGACGCGGTGCCCGCCGCGCGCGAGGCTCGTCGGCATGGACATCCCCTTCGACCTCGACGCCGCCGGAGGACCGGGCCTGGGCCTCGCCGCCCTGGCGGGCGTGCTCGTGGTGCTCGCGCTCGTCGACTCCACGAGCTTCGGCACGCTCCTCGTCCCGGTGTGGCTGCTGCTCGCGCCCGGCCGGCTCCGCGCCGGGCGCGTGCTCGCGTACCTCGTGACGGTCGCCGTCGCCTACCTCGCCGTCGGGGTCGTCGTCATGCTCGGGGCGGGCGCGGTCCTCGACCGGTTCGGCGACGCGCTCGACTCGCGGGCCGCGACGATCGTGCAGCTCCTGCTCGGGATCGGGCTGTTCGCGCTGAGCTTCCGCTTCGACAGCAAGCGCGCCGCACGGCGTGCCGCCCGCGACGGCGTCCCGGCCGACGGGGACCCGGAGCGCGCCGACCGCGTCCCGGGCGGGACGGGCGGCGAGCCGGGCGACGCGGGTGCGGGTCCGGCGCCGGGCCCCGCGCGACCGGGACGGCTGGCGCGCTGGCGCGAGCGCGCCCTGGGGATCGAGGCGGACGCGGCCGGCGCGGGCGCGGTCCGTACGCGCGCGTCGGTGCTGCCGCTCCTGGGCCTCGCGCTCGGGGCGGTCGCGGTCGAGGTCGGGACGATGCTGCCGTACCTCGCGGCGATCGGGATCATCACGACGTCGGACGTCGGCTGGCCCGCGAGCGCCGGGGTCCTCGCCGCGTACTGCGTCGTCATGGTCGCGCCCGCGCTCCTGCTGCTGCTCGGTCGGCTCGTCGCGGCGCGCGCGGTGGACCCGCTGCTGCGGCGCCTGGACGGGTGGCTGACGCGCAACGCGACCGACATGACGGGGTGGGTGCTGGGGATCCTCGGCGTGCTGCTCGCGCTCGACGCGTTCGGCCGCCTCGGCTGGACCTGACGGATCCCCCCCGCACTCGCCGAGCATGCGGCTGTGGCCCGCCCGGACGTCCGGACGGGCCACAGCCGCATGCTCGGCAGGTGGGTCAGTGCGAGGTGCCGTTCGTCGACGACTCGCCGGAACCCGCGAGCTGCGTGCCCGCGAGGTTCGCGATGAGCTGGTTGATGTCCACGCCCGTGAGCTGCTTGATGACGCCCTGGCCCTCGCCGAGGACTGACGCGACGTTCTTCGTCACCGCGGACGCGCCGTCGGTCGAGACGACGGTCATGCCCTGGATGTTGCCGATCGGCTCGGCGGCGGCGCGCACGATCTCGGGCAGGCGCTCGATGAGCTCCTGGACGAGCGCGGCCTCGCCGTACTTCTGAAGCGCGTCGGCCTTGGCGTCGGTCGCCGCGGCCTCGGCGCGACCCTCGGCCTCGATCGCCGCGGCGCGGGCCTCACCCTCGGCCTTGATACCGGCCGCGAGGGCGACCTGGCGGTCGCGCTCGGCCTCACCGGCGCGGCGCACGGCCTGCGCGGACGCCTCGGCGTCCTGGATCGCCGCGGTCTTGTTCGCCTCGGCGATGACGGTGCGCTTGTACGCGTCGGCCTCGGTGGCGGCGTTCGCGGCGTCACGACGCGCGTTCGCCTCCTGGACCTCGGCGTACGCCTTGGCCTCGGCGGGCTTGCGGATCTCGATGTCGAGGCGCTCCTGCGTGACGCGCGCCTGCTCGGCGAGCGCCTCGCGCTCCTGCTGAGCGACGAGGCGGTCCTGCTCGGCGCGCGCGAGCTGACCCGCGGCCTCGGCCTCGGCGTTCGCGCGGTCGGTGTCGGCCTTGATCGCGGCGCGCTTGAGGTCGAGGGCCTTCTGGCGCTCGGCGATCTGCTCGGCCGCCTCGATGACGGCGAACTCGGACGCGCGCTGCGCCTCGGCCTCGGAGACCTCGGCGACCTGGCGGGCGCGCGCCGACTCGGCGCGGCCGAGGTTGGACAGGTAGTCCGAGCCCGGCGTCGAGATGTCGGAGATGTTGAGCAGGTCGACCTGCAGGCCCTGCTCCGAGAGGTCGGCCTTGGTGGACTCGACGACGCGGTCGGACAGGCCCTTGCGGTCGGAGATGATCTGCTCGATCGTCATGTCGCCGACGATGGAGCGCAGCGAGCCCTCGAGCGACTCCTTGATGATCTCGGTCAGCGTGCCCTGCTGGGACAGGAAGCGCTGGGCCGCGCGGCGCACGCCCTCCTCGTCGCCCCGGACCTTGAAGTTGATCGACGCCTTGATGGCGATCTTGATGCGGTTCTTGTCGACGCCCTCGACGGTGATGCCGATCTGGCGCTGCTCGAGCGAGATCGAGAAGCCCTGCTGGAGGATCGGCCACACGAACGTGCGGCCGCCGACGACGACCTTCTGCCCGCTGCCCGCGGCCTCCTTGCGGCCCGCGCCGCGGCCGACGATGACCAGGGCCTCGTTCGGCGGGACGCGGCGGATGCGCTTGCTGATGAAGATGACCACCGCGAAGAACGCGATGACCAGGGCGACGATCGCCAAGGTCGTGATGAGGTTCGTGTCGTCGAACATGGTCCGCGCCGGAGCGCGTCTCCTTCCGTGGGTGCGGGCAGGTCAGGACGTGCGGCGGTCGAGCGGGCCGGTCCGACCGGCGTCGAGCGCCCGGCCGGTCCGGGCCGGTGGAGCGGTGCGGGTGCACGGGGCACCCTGCGTCGGTGCGCGACGGGCGCGCCCGGCGGTCCTCAGTCGTTCGGGTAGTGGCGCTGGACGCGCACGCGGCTCCCGGACTGCTCGAGCACGACGACGCGCGCGCCCTCCGGGATGGGCTCGTCGGACCACGCGAGGCGGCGCTCGAGCTCGTGCGCCGCGTCGAGCGAGACCTCGCCGCGGGCCGGGTCGATCGCGGTCGTCGCGGTGCCCTGCACGCCGACGAGGGACGCGGGCACGCCGTCCTCCGACGCGCGCAGGTGCTTGACGAGCGACTGGACGAGGACCATCACGACGAGCGCGACGACGAGCGAGCCCACGTACGCGAGCCACGTCGGCAGGTCGTTGGACGCGACGATCACGCCGACGGCTCCGAAGACCACGCCACCCACGCCGAGCGTCGTGCCCGACACCGCGCCGTCGCCCAGGTCGACGATCTCGCCGACGAGCAGCGAGAGGAGCAGGAGGGCGAGTCCGGCGATGCCGATGACGATGAACGCGATCATGCGAGGTCCCCTCGGGCGGCGGGCCACGGCACGGAAGTGGCGTGTGGAGTTGTCGTGAACGTACGCACACCTTACCGTGAGCCGACCATGCCGTGGGGCGATCTGGAGATACGTCACATGGGGAGGACTCCCCACGCCGCGCCGGGGGCGGAACGGGGCCGACCGGGCGTCGCGCGAGGCCGCGGGCGGCCTCAGCCCGGCGTGAGGAGGCCGTTCTCGGCGACCGCGTCGAGGCTCAGCGTGCGGTACCCGTACGCCTCGAAGAGCACGGTCACGCGGTCCTCGCCCTCGTACCCCATGACCGTGCCCTCGCCGAACTCCGGGTGCCGCACGGTCGTGCCGGTCGACCACGGCGCGGCCGCGTCGTCCGCGGCGCGCTCGGCCGCGGTGCCCGCCCAGCAGGTGTCGCAGCGCCCGCACGGCTCGGGCAGGTCCTCGCCGAGGTAGGCGAGCAGGAACTGCCGGCGGCACTGCTCCGTCTCGGCGTACGCGCGCATCATCTCCAGGCGCGAGTCGTCGACGCGGCGACGGGCCTGCGCGAGCTCGCGCGCGGCGTCGGCCACCGCGGCGGGCCGCGCGTCGTCCCCGGCGAGCGCCCGTGCGTCCTCGACGAGCGCGCGCAGGCGGGCGAGGCGTCGCGGCAGGCGGGTGCGGCCGTCGTCGGACGCGGCGGCGCCCGGCCCGAGGGCGCGCGCGACCGCGCGCAGGTCGTCGCGGTCGGGCACGCTCACCGCGAAGAAGCGCTGGAGGCCCAGGTCCTCCGGCCGGTAGAAGAGCACCGCGACCGCCGGCTCGCCGTCGCGGCCCGCGCGCCCGACCTCCTGGTAGTACGAGTCGGGGGAGCCGGGCACGTCGGCGTGCACGACGAACCGCACGTCCGGCTTGTCGATGCCCATGCCGAACGCGGACGTCGCGACGACGACGTCCAGCTCGTCCTCGGTGAAGCGCCGCTGGGCCTCGTCGCGCTCGGCCCGGCGCAGCCCGCCGTGGTAGGCCGCCGACCGCAGCCCGGCCTGCGCGAGCGCGTCCGCGATCTCGCCCGTGCGGCGCCGGGTGGCGACGTAGACGATCCCCGTGCCCTGCTCCGCCTCGGTCCGCACGCGCTCGACGACCGCGCGGTCCTTGTCCTCGGCCTCGACCGCGCGCACGACCTCGAGCGCGATCCCCGGACGCGCGAACCCGCGCACGATCACGGCGGGGTCGCGCAGGTGCAGGCGCTCGGCGACGTCCTCGCGCACGGGCGGCGACGCCGTCGCGGTGAGCGCGAGCACGGGCGGCCGCGGGTCCAGGGTGTCGAGGCGCTCGCCCACCCGCAGGTACTCGGGCCGGAAGTCGTGGCCCCACGTCGAGACGCAGTGCGCCTCGTCGACCGCGACGAGACTCGGCCGGGCCGCGCGGACGGCGTCCAGGACCTCCTCGTTCGCGAGCTGCTCGGGCGACAGGAAGAGGAACTCGAGGTCGCCCGCCGCGGCGGCCTCCAGGGCGGCGCGGCGCTCGGCCGCGGGTACCGCCGAGCTCACGGCCGCGGCCCGCGCGTCGTCGTCCCCGAGCTCGAGCAGCGAGCGCACCTGGTCCTGCTGGAGCGCGATGAGCGGCGAGACGACGAGCGTCGGCCCGGGCAGCTCGAGGCCCGGCACCTGGTACACGGCGGACTTGCCGGCGCCCGTGGGGAGCACGAGCAGGACGTCGCGGCCGTCGAGGAGCGCGGTGATCGCCTCGCGCTGCCCGGGGCGCAGGTCGCGGTAGCCGAAGACCTCCCGGGCGGTGTCGCGGACGTCGGCGAGGGTGGGCTCGTCCGTCACGGGCGGGGCACGTTGCGCAGGTTGGCGCGGGCCATCGAGACGACCTCGCCCATGCCGCCGCCGAGGACCTCCTTGCTCATCGCGACCGCGAACCCGCGCACCTGTCCCGCGGTGATCGTCGGCGGGATCGAGAGCGCGCGCGGGTCGGTCACGACGTCGACGAGCGCGGGCCCGGGCCGGTTGAGGGCGTCGGCGAGCGCGCGGCGCAGGTCCTTCGGCTTCTCGACGCGCACCGCGGGGATGCCGATCGCGTTCGCGACCGCCGCGTAGTCCACCTGCGGCGACTCGGTGCCGAACATCGGCAGGCCGTCGACGAGCATCTCGAGGCGCACCATGCCGAGGCTCGCGTTGTCGAACAGGACGACCTTCACGGGCAGGTCGTACTGCTTGAGCGTCACGAGCTCGCCGAGCAGCATCGACAGGCCGCCGTCGCCGGCCATGGCGACGACCTGGCGGCCCCGGCCGGCGTCGCGCGCGGCGGCCGCGGCGCCGATCGCGTGCGGCAGCGCGTTCGCCATCGACCCGTGGATGAACGACCCGATGACGCGCCGCTTCCCGTTGGGCGTGATGTACCGCGCGGCCCACACGTTGCACATGCCCGTGTCGACCGTGAACACCGCGTCGTCGGCGGCGAGCTGGTCGAGCGTGTCGGCCACGTACTCGGGGTGGATCGGCGTCGTGCGCTCGACCTTCTTCGTGTACGCCCCGACGACGCCGTTCATCGCCTTCTCGTGCTTGGCGACCATCGAGTCGAGGAACGTGCGCGACCGCGCCTTCCTCACGAGCGGCAGCAGCGCGCGCACGGTCTCGCCGACGTCGCCCACGACGGCGACGTCGAGGCGCGTGCGCCGCCCGAGGTGGGTCGGGTCCACGTCGACCTGCGCCGTGCGCACCGACTCGGGGAGGAACTGGTCGTACGGGAAGTCGGTGCCGAGCAGCAGGAGGAGGTCGCAGTCGTGCATCGCGTCGAACGCGGCGCCGTAGCCGAGCAGGCCGGACATGCCGACGTCGAACGGGTTGTCGTACTGGATGAACTCCTTGCCGCGCAGCGAGTGCCCCACGGGCGCCGCGATCTTGTCGGCGAGCGCGAGGACGTCGTCGTGCGCGCCGCGCACGCCCGCCCCGGCGAAGATCGTCACCTTCTTCGCGGCGTCGATCGCGGCGGCGAGCTCCTGGACGGCGCCGGCGTCGGGCACGACGCGCGGGGGAGCGGGCCGGCACACGGCGTCCGGCACGGGGGCGGGGGCGTCGAGGTCGGCGACGTCGCCCGGGAGGGTGAGCACGGAGACGCCGCGTGCGCCGTACGCGTGGTGGATCGCGGAGTTGATGACGCGCGGCGCCTGCTCGGCGCTGGAGATCATCTCGGAGTACACGGAGCACTCGGTGAACAGGCGGTCGGGGTGGGTCTCCTGGAAGAACCCGGTACCGATCTGCTTGCTCGGGATGTGGCTCGCGATCGCGAGGACCGGCACGCGGGACCGGTTGGCGTCGTAGAGGCCGTTGATGAGGTGGAGGTTGCCCGGCCCGCACGACCCGGCGCACACCGCGAGGCTGCCCGTCACCTCGGCCTCCGCGGCCGCGGCGAACGCGGCCGCCTCCTCGTGGCGCACGTGGATCCACTCGATGCCCTTGCCGGCGTTCTCGCCGACGTTGGAGCGGTGCACCGCGTCGACGACGGGGTTGAGGCTGTCGCCGACGATGCCGTAGATCCGGCGCACCCCCGCCTCGATGAGCTGCGCGACGAGCAGGTCGGCGACCGTGCGGTTGCGCTTGTCCTGCGGGGAGCGACCGATTCCGAACGGCATGACGTACCTCCACGGGTGGCTGGGGTCGTCCTCCATCGTGCGCCGGGTCGTCCGGGGGCGCAGCGTGAGCGGGCGTCTCGTGCGTCACCCTCCGGCCGACGGGCCCGCGGTCGTTCCCGGCCGCGGGCCCGGCCCGGTGCCTCGGGCCGCCGCCTCAGACCGCGGGCTCGGCGTGCGCGGCGAACGGCGTCCGGCGCTGCGCGACGGCCGCCGCGGCGTCGGCCTGCGCGAGCTCGCCGTGGATCCCCGCGCCGGCCATGACCCCGGCCGCGGCGGACGCGCCGACCTGCGCCATGAGGTCGCTCGAGTTGCCCGCGGCCCACACGCCCGGCACGGCGGTCGCGCCGCGCGGGTCGGCGGGCACGAACCGACCCGCCGGGTGCTCCTCGAGCGTTCCGCCGAGCTGCTCGAACAGCTCGCCGCGCGCGACGAACCGCGGCCCGACGACGACGGCGTCCACGCCGAACGACGTCCCGTCCGCGAGCACGACCGACCGCACGGACCGGCCCTCGACGTCGAGGCGCGCGACCTCGCCCTCGACCACGCGCACACCGAGCGCCGAGAGCTGCTCCCACGTGGCGTCGTCGAGCTCCGGCGCGGTGTGGTGGAACAGCGTGACGTGCGGCGTGAGCTGGCGGAACAGCAGCACCTGGTGCGCGGCGGCCGGGCCCGTCGCGAGGACCGCGACCCGCTGCCCCCGCACCTCCCACCCGTGGCAGAACGGGCAGTGCAGCACGCTCGACCCCCAGCCCTCCCGCACGCCGGGGACGTCGGGCAGCTCGTCGACGAGGCCCGTCGCGAGCAGCACGCGGCGCGCGCGGACCGTCCCGCCGTCGTCGAGCGTGAGGCTGAAGCCGGACCGGACGTCGCCGTCGGCGTGGACCACGCGCGCGTCGCGGACCTCGGCGCCGTAGCCCACGGCCTCGGCGCGGCCGGTGGCGAGCAGCTCGCGCGGCGGGACGCCCTCGCGGCCGAGCAGGTTGTGCGCGCCCTCGGCGGGCGCGTTGCGCGGTTCGCCGGCGTCGAGCACGACGACGGAGCGCAGCGACCGCGCGAGCGTCACCGCGGCGCTCAGCCCGGCGGGGCCGCCGCCGACGACGGCGACGTCGTACGGGGCGTCGGGGGTGGGGGTGGCAGGGGTGGTGGTCATGGCTCTCCTCGGCAGGGTTCGGGGTCTCAGCGCGGCCGGCGGGCGGCCCAGACGATGCGGCCGCCGCGCGCGGCGACCGTGTGCTCGCCCGGCGCGCGACCCGGGGCGGCGGGGTGGGTCCTGGTGGGGGCGGTCGGGTCGCTCGGGGCGGTCGCGGCGAGCACGGCGTCGAGCGCCGCGAGGCCGTCGGGGTCGAGTCGGTCCGCGAGGTGCGCACGCTGCCGCGCGGCCGTGGCGTGCGCCCAGCGCGACGCGGCGGGGCCGGGCGGCACGACGGCGGTCGGCTCGCGCCGGTCCACGACCTCCAGCCCCGCGTCGGTCAGGAAGGGCGTCCAGTCGGGGTAGCGGTTCCAGCCCGCCTGGGCGATCGCGCTCTCGAGGTGCGCGGCGAGGTCGGCGTGCGCCGCGTCGTCGGGCAGCACGGGCGCGGTCGCGGTCATCTCGACGACGACGAGGAGCCCGCCAGGCACGAGGGCGTCGCGGGCGTCGCGCAGCACGCGCGCCGGGTCAGCGACGTGGTGCAGCGAGGCCGACGCCCACACGACGTCCGCCGTGCCGACCTCGGGCCAGCCCGCGTCGAGGTCGGCCTCGACCGTGCGCACGCGGTCCGCGAGCCCCGTGCCGACGAGTCCGGCGCGCAGCCGGTCGAGCATCGCGGCGTCCGCGTCGACGGCGACGACGTCGGCACGGGGGAAGGCGCGCGCGAGCGCCCGCGTGCCGGTGCCGGTGCCCGCGCCGAGGTCGACGACGGTGCGCACCGCGTCCGGCGCGTGCTCCACCGCGACCGCGACGGCCGCGTCGAGGAGGCCGCCGAACACCTGCGCGTCGAGGTCGAGCACGTCGGCGCACCCGGTGCCGTCGTGGGTGTGGTCGTGGTGGGGCGTCCCGGTGGGGTGCGCGGGGAGGGAGGTCATGCGTCCACCGTAGGACGCTCATGCGCACAAGACATAGGATCTTGCCCATGACGCAAGAAGTCGATCTCGACGCGGTCGTCCGCCAGCGCATCCGCGGCCTCCGGCTCGCACGGGACTGGACCCTCGACGCACTCGCCGCGCGCTGCTTCCTCAGCGCCTCGACGCTCAGCAGGATCGAGACCGGGCACCGGCGCATCGCGCTCGACCAGCTCGTGCCCATCGCCCGCGCGCTCGGCACGACGCTCGACCAGCTCGTGGAGCCGGTCGACGACGAGGACGTCGTGATCCGGCCCGAGCCGCAGCGCCGCCCGGGCGAGACGACGTGGCTCCTGTCGCGCGACCGCCCGGGGACGATGGTCGCGAAGATGCGCATCACGCCCGAGCGCGCCGTCGGCCCCGAGCACCAGCGCGTGCACCCCGGCCACGAGTGGTTCACCGTGCTGTCGGGGACGGCCGTCGTCTACCTCGCCGACCGCCGGATCCTCGTGCACGAGGGGCAGGCGGCGGAGTTCTCGACGATGGTGCCGCACTCCTTCGGCGCGCACGACGGCCCGGTCGAGATCCTCACGATCTTCGACCAGGAGGGCGAGCGCGCGCACCTCTCGGGCGCCGACCCGGCCTGACGGGGCGCACCCGGGGCCCGGCGCGTCAGGGCGCGGGCGCGACGTCCTCGCGGTCGGCGCTGCGGCGCAGCGACCGGAGCGCGGCGAGCACGAGCACGACGGCGAGCACCGCGGCGGCCACGACGACCTCGAACCCGGCGTGCGCGCCGCCCGCGTCGACGCGCGACCCCGCGACCGACGACCCGATCGACACCCCGACGCCGAGCGACGTCCCCACCCACGCGAGCCCCTCGGTGAGCTGGTTGGGCGCCACGAGGTTCTGCACGAGGTTGTTGCCGTTGATGAGCGTGGGCGCGATCGCGAAGCCGGTCACGAACATGACCGCCGCGAGGACCGGGACCGACGTGACGAAGAAGAACAGCGACACGCCCGCGGCGAGCGCGAGGATCCCGAGGACGAACCGGCGCCACAGCGGCGAGACCCAGTGGCGCGCGCCGTAGACGAGCCCCGAGATGAGCGAGCCCATGGCGAACACCGCGAGGATGACGCCCGCCGCGCCCTTCTGGCCCTGCTCCTCGGCGAACGCGATGGTCGACACGTCGGTCGCGCCGAACACGATGCCCATCGCGACGAAGATCACCGCGAGCACGACCATCCCCGTGGAGCGCATCGCCGAGCGCTGCTTCACGCCCGCCTCCGGCACGACGACGGGCGGCTCGGTCGCGCGCTGCGAGAGGAACCACAGGCCTCCCACGACGGCCGCGACGAGCGGCACGAGGAGCCCGGCCGACGGGGACACGCTCGTCGCGAGGACCGTGGCCAGCACCGGCCCGACGACGAACACGAGCTCGTCGAGCGCGGACTCGAGCGAGTACGCGGTGTGCAGGCGCCGCGCGTCGGGCACGACGTGCGTCCACCGCGCGCGGACCATCGAGCCGTACGAGCCCGACGTCCCGCCGGTCAGCGCGGCGAACACGTAGAGCGTCCACTCGGGGGCGCGGAGCACCGCGCACAGGATGAGACCGCCGAGCCCGAGGGTCGTGGCCGCGAGCATCGGCAGCATGACGGCGCGCTGCCCGGTGCGGTCGACGAGGCGCGCGATCTGCGGCGAGACGATCGCCTGCGCGACGACGAGCGCGGCCGCGACCCGGCCGGCGAGCGCGTACTGGCCGTAGATCCCCTGGATCATGAGGATCGTGCCGATGCCGACCATCGACATGGGCAGGCGGGCGACGAGCGCGGCGGCGGAGAACCGCCACGCGCCCGGCAGCGAGAGGACGTCGCGGTAGGGGTTGCGCGAGGTCGCTCGGGCGGTGCCGGGCGGCGTCTCCTCGGTCGTCAGGTCGTCCCGCCGGGGCTCGGGGTGCTCGGGGTCGCCGGAGCGCGACGGGGAGTCCTGGACCACCGTCCCAGTGTCCCACCGAGAACCCGTCCGACCGGTAGCGAATTGCCCGCGCCGCAGGTCGTGTGACGGCCGTCTCGCGCTGTTGTCCTCGCGGCGCGCGGCGGCGACGATGGGCGCCATGAGCGACAGCAGCGCGCCGAGCGCCTCGACCGTCACCGTGACCGACGAGGGCGACCGGTTCGAGGCCCGGACCGACGACGGCACGGTGGCCGGGTTCGCCGCCTACGAGCGCACCCCGGGCACGGTGATCTTCACGCACACGGAGGTCGACCCCGCGTTCGAGGGGCGCGGGGTCGGGTCGGCGCTCGCGGCGGGCGCGCTCGACGCGGTGCGGGCGTCGGGCGAGCGCGTCGTCGCGCTGTGCCCGTTCGTCCGGGCCTACATCCGTCGCCACCCGGAGTACCAGGACCTCACGACGCGCTGAACGACCGGGAGCCCCGGTCCCGCAGGACCAGGGCTCCCGGTGGGGGCGTGCGGCGTCAGGAGATCGTGCCGGTGCCCTCGCCCTCCATGCGCTCGTCGTGCAGGAGCTCGCCCTCGGCGTCGACGGGCGTGATCACCGCGTCGAACGTGATCGGCGAGCCCGGCTGGTAGCGGAAGTTCGTCGCGTACGAGTAGGACTGGCCGGTCGCGAACGGGTACACCGTCGGCTCGCGGTACGCCTGGTCGTGCATCGCGTCGGCGTGCACGCCCTGCGCCTCGTACAGCGCGTCGTCGACGATCGTGTCCATGCCCTGCATGTACGGCCAGTCGTCGTAGCGCTCGTCGATGCTCACGAGGCTCGAGCCCAGGTCGATCGGCGCGCCCTCGTTGGTGATGACGTAGTTGACGAACACGATGTCGTCGCCCTCGGCGATGATCGGCTCGTTGTTCTCGGGGTCGACGAAGAGGCCGTCCTTCGACGCCTGCGTGACGCCCACCTGGTAGACGTCGACGCGGACGTCGCCGACCGTGAACGTCGAGATCTGCTCGCCCGGGTCCGTGACGGGGTTCGCCCAGTCGGGCAGCTCGCCGCTCGCACCGGCGTCGCCCGCCGCCTCGTCGTCGACCTCCTCCGCGTCCTCGACCGGGGCCGTCTCCTCGGCCGCCGTCGTCTCCTCCGGCGCCGGCGTCTCGGGGGAGCCCCCACCCACGTTGATCGTGCACGCGGTGAGGCCGAGCGCGAGCGCGGCGGCGGCGGTCAGGCGGGCGGCGGAACGGGCGGGACGCATGAGTACTCCGGGAAGTTCGGGGAGGGGTGCCGCACGGACCATACCCGGACGCGCGCGCCGCGCACGATGGGGAGGGGTGCCCATGACCGCGCCCGGACGCGGGACCTTCGCCTGTTGCGCGAGGGTCCGGGCGCGAGGACCCTTCCCGTATGCCTCGCCGCACCCTCTCCCCGGCCACGCCCGCGCGCACCGGACCGGCCCGCCCCGCGGCGCGACGCCGGGAGCGGAGCCGGTGAGCGCGCTGCGCGTCGAGCGCGCCGACGTGGTCGTCGTGGGCGGGGGCGCCGCCGGGCTCAGCGCGGCGCTCGCGGTCGCCGAGGCGGCGGCCCGCGACAAGGGGCGCGCGCCCGTCGTCGCGCTCGTGTCGAAGGTCTACCCCCTGCGCTCGCACACCGTCGCCGCCGAGGGTGGCGCGGCCGGGGTCGTGGGCGACGACGACTCGCTCGAGCAGCACGTCGCGGACACCGTGGCCGGCGGGGCGGGGCTGTGCGAGGAGGACGCCGTGCGGTTCGTCGTCGAGCGCGCGGCGGGCGAGCTGTACCGGCTGGAGCGGTGGGGCCTGCCGTGGTCGCGCACCGACGACGGCGACGTGGCGGTGCGCCGGTTCGGCGGCATGAGCCGCGCGCGGACGTGGTTCGCCGCGGACAAGACGGGCTTCCACCTGCTGCACACCCTGTTCCAGACGTCGCTGCGGTACTCCGGTCCCGACGGCCCCGTGCGCCGGTACGACGAGCACCACGTGCTCGACCTCGTGGTCGACGACCCGGGCGGGCCGGACGCGCGGGTGCGCGGCGTCGTCGTGCACGACCAGCACCGCGGCGAGCCGCTGCTCCTGGAGGCGCCCGCCGTGGTGCTCGCCACAGGCGGCTCGGCGCGGGCGTGGGGGACCAGCACGAACGCGGGCATCTGCACGGGCGACGGCACCGCGATGGCGCTGCGGGCGGGCGTGCCGCTGCGCGACATGGAGTTCCTCCAGTTCCACCCGACCGGTCTCCCGGGCAGCGGCATCCTCCTCACCGAGGCCGCGCGCGGCGAGGGCGGGGTGCTGCTCGACGCCGAGGGTCGCCGCTACCTCGCCGACTACGGCCTCGGGCCCGAGACGCCCGTCGGGGCGCCCGTGCCGCGCACGATGGAGCTCGGGCCGCGCGACCGGCTGTCGCAGGCGTTCTGGCACGCCGACCGCGACGGCCGCACGATCCCCACGCCCGACGGCGGCGTCGTGCTCCTCGACCTGCGGCACCTCGGCGCCGCGCGGCTCGCGGAGCGGCTCCCGCTCGTCACGGGCCTCGCGAAGCAGTTCGCGGGCGTCGACCCCGCGACCGAGCCCGTCCCCGTGCGCCCCACGGCCCACTACACGATGGGCGGCGTCCGCACCGACGCGCGCGGCGCCACCTCCGTCGCCGGGCTGTTCGCGGCGGGGGAGTGCGCGTCCACCGGCCTGCACGGCGCCAACCGGCTCGGGTCCAACTCGCTCGTCGAGACGCTCGTCGTCGGGCGCGCGGCGGGGGAGGCCGCACTCGCGTGGTCACGCGAGGCCGGGCACCTCGGGGCCGACGGCGGCGCGGCCGGCGCGGGGGCCGGCGTCGGCCCGGCGTCCGCGGACGGCCAGGTCGTCGACCGCGCCGCCGAGATCGCCGACGGCTACCTCGCGATGCGTGGGCGCGGCACCGAGCCGCCGGCCGCGATCCGGGCCGAGCTCGGCCGCGTGCTCGACGCCGACGCCGGGATCTACCGCGACGCCGACGGGCTGCGGCGGGCGCTCGCGACCGTCGAGGACCTGCGCGCGCGGTACGCCGCCGTGCGCGTCGTCGACACGAGCGCCGTGCTCAACACCGACTGGGCCACGACCGTCGAGCTCGGCGCGACCCTGCTCGTCGCGCACGCGACCGTCGCCGCCGCGCTCGCGCGCGAGGAGTCCCGCGGCGCGCACCAGCGCCTCGACTTCCCGGACGTCGACGACGTGCCGCGCCACTCGGAGGTCCGGCTGGACGCGGGCGGAACGATCGAGGTGGCGCACGTCCCCGTGGGCGCCGAACACGACATGAGCGCCGGAAAGAGACCGATAACGACCCCCATGTCGTTCTCGGCGGAGAGGGGAGCGGGTTCGTGAGCGAGGCAGACCTGCCGGTGGAGGCGCGGACGGTGCGGCTGGAGGTCGCGCGGACGTCGGTCGATGGCGCCGACACGGGGCGGCGCGACGTGTTCGACGTGCCCTACGACGACCGCACGTCCGTGCTCGACGCGCTGCAGTGGGTCAAGGACCACGCGGACCCCACGCTGACGTTCCGGTGGTCGTGCAAGATGGCGGTCTGCGGGAGCTGCGGCGTCATGGTGAACGGCCGCCCGGTGCTCGGGTGCGAGACGTTCGTGCGCGGCTACCGCACGTCCGGCCTCGTCGTCGAGCCGCTCGCGCACGCCGAGGTGCTCCGCGACCTCGTCGTCGACACCGACGCCTTCCTCGGCAAGCTCGCCACCGTCCAGCCCTGGCTCGTGCCCGACGGCGCCACGCGCCTCCCACTCGTCGACGCGCCCGCGCCCGTAGCCGGGTCGGGCGCCGGCGACGACGCCGCGGACCCAGCGACGGCGGACGACAGCGACGCGCTGCGGGCGCACGGACCGGCGTCGGGCCACCGGCAGACGCCGGGCGAGCTCGCCGCGTTCAAGGGCTTCGCCGAGTGCATCGACTGCATGCTCTGCTACGCCGCGTGCCCGCAGCTCGACGTGGCGCCGGACTTCCTCGGCCCGGCCGTCGTCGCGACGGCGCGCCGCTGGGACGAGGACTCGCGCGACGCGGGCGAGCTCGACCGCGCCGACGTCCTCGACACCGAGTTCGGCGCCTGGCCCTGCATCCAGGTCGGCGCGTGCACCCAGGTCTGCCCCAAGGGCGTCGACCCGGCCCGCGCGCTCCGCGACGCCCAGCGCGTCGCGACCGAGACGTGGGACGCTCGCAGTCGGCGCGGGTGAGTCGCCCGGCGCGACCGTCGGCCGCACCGCTCGACCGGTGCGGCGCATGGTTCAGGGCCGTGGACCCGGTGCTCCCGGACGCTCAGATGCGCCGGGGCCCCGGACCGTCCGAGCCGAGTGCGTCCTCGGGGTTGAGCAGGCGGCACGCCTTGAGCGAGAGGCAGCCGCAACCGATGCAGCCGGTCAGCTCGCGCTGCAGGTGGTCGATCTGGGTGCGCCGCAGCTCGAGCTGGTCGTTCCAGAGCTTGGCCACGCGCCGCCAGTCGCGCTGCGACGGCGGGTGGTCCAGCGGGAGGCTGGTGAAGACCTCCTGGACGTCGGCGAGGGGTATGCCGAGCCGTTTCGCGACGACGACGAGCGAGATGCGCCGGAGCATGTGCCGGGGGTAGCGGCGCTGGTTGCCGGCCGTGCGGGTCGAGGCGATGAGGCCGAGCTGCTCGTAGTAGTGCAGCGCTGACACGGCGACGCCCGTGCGGCGCGCGACCTCGCCGACAGCGAGGAGATCGTCGGGTTCGAGCGACACGGATACCTCCCTTGACCTCAAGTTTACTCGAGGTATTAGCGTCGCGGCGGGTCGTCCACCGGGGCGCCCGCAGGGGGGCGTACGCCCCGACCGGACGTGGCGAGAGGACGGCCCGAGATGACCCAGACCGAGCAGGACCGGCAGGACACGGGGACGGCAGGCACGTGGCGCGAGCTGCTGGGCGGGCGGTACGCCCCCGTCGCGGCGGTGCTCGCGGGCGGCGTCTGCTGGAGGCGAGCAACGTCTACCTCACGACGAGCCTGCTCCCGACGATCGTCGCCGAGATCGGCGGTGCCGAGTTCTACGCCTGGACGATGACGACCTTCCTGCTGGCCTCCGTCGTCACCTCCATGCTCGTCAGCAGGGTCCTCACGCAGCAGGGCGCCGTCCGGGCGTACCTGCTCGCGCTCGGGCTGTTCGCGCTGGGGTCGCTGCTGTGCGCGGCCAGCCCGTCGATGCTCGTCCTGCTGCTCGGCCGCACGGTGCAAGGGCTCGGCGGAGGGCTGCTGGCCGGCCTGGGGTACGCCCTGATCCAACGAGCCTTGCCCGCGCGGCTCTGGGCCCGCGCCGCGGCGCTCGTCTCGGCCATGTGGGGCGTCGGGAACATCGTCGGGCCGGTCGTGGGAGGCGGGTTCGGGCAGGTCGGCGCCTGGCGCGCCGCGTTCGTCAGCCTCGCGGTCGTCGCGGCGCTCGTGTGCGTGCTCGTCGTCCGCTCGATGCCGCGGACGGCGCGGAGCCGCTCCAGCGAGTCGGTGCCGTGGGCGTCGCTCGTGCTGCTCGCGAGCGCCGTCGCAGCGGTGGGCGTCGCGAGCGTCGTGCCCTCCGGAGTCGCGACCGCGGCGGCGCTCGTCGTCGGGGTCGTGCTCGGCGTGTGGTTCGTCCGTCACGAGCGGAGCGGGCGCAGCGGGATCCTGCCCCAGGTCACGTTCGCGCACGGGTCCTCGCTGCGCTGGGTCTACCTCACCGTCGCAGTCCTCGCGTTCGGCATCGGCACCGAGGCGTTCATCCCGCTCTTCGGGCAGGAGATCGGAGGACTCGGTCCGCTCGTCGCGGGACTGCTCGGGGCGGCCCTCTCGCTCGGCTGGTCCGTGACCCAGATGGTCACCGCGAACGCCACGACGGTCCGGGCGCGGCGGGGCCTGATCACGGTGGGCCCGCTGGTGGTCGCGCTCGGTCTCACCGCGTACGGGTTGCTCCATCACGACGGGCCGTCGGGCACGGTGATCGCCCTCTGGTTCGTGACGCTCTTCCTCGCGGGAGCCGGGATCGGGCTCGGGTTCCCGCACCTGACGGTCGCCGCGCTGGGGAGCACGGTCGGCGAGGAGGAGGGTGCCAAGGCCGCGGCCGCGGTCAACACCGTCTTCCTCATCGCGACGGCGCTGAGCGCCGCCCTCGCCGGCGTCCTCGTGAACCTCGGGACACCCGACCTCGTCCGGTCCGCCCAGCTGCTCATGCTCACGTTCGCCGGTGTCTCCCTCGTCGGGACGATCGTCGCGCGCCGCGCCGCGGCGGGAGTCAGGGCGGTCGCGTGAGGCGGTGGGCCAGCCGGCCCACCGCGCCGAGGGAGAACCCTGGTCCTGCCGAGAGAGAACCGCGGTTCGCCGAGGGAGAACCAGGGTTCTCCCTCGGCAGGGAGGTCAGCCTCCGAGGGCGGCGGAGACGACGTCCTTCGCCTCGGCCTGGACCTGGGTGAGGTGCTCTGCGGAGACGAACGACTCGGCGTAGATCTTGTACACGTTCTCCGTGCCCGACGGCCGGGCCGCGAACCACGCGTTCTCGGTCGTCACCTTGAGCCCGCCGATCGCGGCGTCGTTGCCGGGCGCGTTGGTGAGCTTCGCGGTGATCGGCTCGCCCGCGAGCTCGGTCGCGGTGACCTGCTCCGGCGACAGCCTGCCCAGCGTCGCCTTCTCCTCGAGCGTCGCGGGGGCGTCGACCCGCGCGTACCAGGACTCGCCGTAGCGCTCGACGAGGTCGCGGTGGTGCTCGGAGGGGCTGCGGCCCGTCGTCGCGATGATCTCGGACGCGAGGAGCGCGAGCAGGAGCCCGTCCTTGTCGGTCGACCACACGCGGCCGTCCGTGCGCAGGAACGACGCCCCCGCGGACTCCTCGCCGCCGAACCCGACCGTCCCGTCGAGCAGGCCGGGCACGAACCACTTGAACCCGACGGGGACCTCGACGAGCCGGCGACCCAGCCCGCCCGCGACCCGGTCGACGAGCGCCGACGACACGAGCGTCTTGCCGATCGCCGCGTCGTCGCGCCAGCCCTCGCGCGCGCCGCCGTAGAGGTACTGGATCGCGACGGCGAGGTAGTGGTTGGGGTTCATGAGCCCGGCGTCGGGCGTGACGATCCCGTGGCGGTCGGAGTCGGCGTCGTTCCCGGTCGCGACGTCGAACGGCGCGCCGCCCTCCGCGTTCCCCGACTCGCCGGTCATGCCCGCCACGAGCGACGCCATCGCGTACGGCGACGAGCAGTCCATGCGGATCTTGCCGTCCCAGTCGAGCGTCATGAACGCCCAGCGCGGGTCGACCTGCGGGTTGACGACCGTGAGGTCGAGCCCGTACCGCTCGCCGATCTCGCCCCAGTACTCGACGGACGCGCCGCCCAGCGGGTCGGCCCCGATCCGCACGCCGGAGTCGCGGATCGCGTCGAGGTCGAGGACGTTCGCGAGGTCGTCGACGTACGTGGTGAGGAAGTCGTGCTTGTGCACGTGCTCGGACGTGAGCGCCTGGGTCAGCGGCACGCGCGGCACGCTCGCGATGCCCGTGCGCAGGATCTCGTTCGCACGGTCCGCGATCCAGCCGGTCGCCTCGGACCCGGCGGGGCCGCCGTGCGGCGGGTTGTACTTGAAGCCGCCGTCGCGCGGCGGGTTGTGCGACGGCGTGACGACGATCCCGTCCGCGAGGCCGGGGCCGGTGGTGCGGACGCCGTCGACCGTCGTCGCCTCGTTGTGCAGGAGGATCGACTGCGAGACGGCGGGCGTCGGGGTGAACGAGTCGCGCGCGTCGACGTACGTCTCGACGCCGGCGGCGGCGAGGACCTCGAGCGCGGTCTGCCACGCCGGGAGCGACAGCGCGTGGGTGTCGCGCCCGATGAACAGCGGACCGTCCGTGCCCTGCGAGCGGCGGTACTCGACGATCGCCGCGGTGATCGCGACGATGTGCGCCTCGTTGAACGCGTGGTCCAGGCTCGACCCGCGGTGGCCGGACGTGCCGAACACGACCTTCTGGGCCGGGTCGTCGACGTCGGGCGTGAGGTCGTAGTACGCGCCGACCACGGCGTCGACGTCGATGAGGTCGCTGGGCTGGGCGGGCGTGCCGGCGCGGGGATCCATGGGGTCGATCCTGCCAGGGGACGCGGCCGCACGTCAGCCGGGGCGGGGGTCCTCGGCGGGCCGCTGCGCGTTCGCGCGGTCGATCGCCATCTCGACCGCGTCGAGGAGGCGGTCGAGGCTCGCGTCGAGGGGGCCCTGGGGCGCGTCGAACCCGCCCGCGACGTAGATGCGCGTCATGACCGGGTAGCGCTCGACGTCGAACCAGTCCTCCCAGAAGCTTCCGAGCGTCGTCCAGTACTCGTCGTTGCCGATGCCGGTCGCGTCACGGTCGGCGGTCTCGGCGATGTTCGCGCGCGCGAGCCCCTGCACGTAGTTGTCGACGAGGCCGAGGGTCTCGACGACCTGGACCTCGGACAGCCCCGTGTCGACGAGCGTGCGCAGCCCGGCCTCCTGCGCGTCGAGCACGTGCGGGGCGAGGGGAGCGCGCCACATGTTGGTCTGCAGGATCCAGGGGTGGCGCTGGTACAGGCCCCACATCTCGTGCGCGTACTGCGCGAGCGCGGGCCGCCACGGCGCACCCGCGGCGGGCAGGTCGAGCTCGCCGTAGGCGCGGTCGATCATGAGGTCCACGAGCTCGGTGCGCCCGGGCACGTACGTGTAGAGCGACATGGCGCCGACGCCGAGCTCGGTCGCGACGCGGCGCATGGACAGCGCGTCGAGGCCGCCCTCCTGCGCGACGGCGATCCCGGCGCGCACGACGTCGTCGAGCGTGAGGCGCGGCTTGCGCCCGCGCGTCGCGGGTGCGGGCGGGTCCCACAGGAGCGCGAGGCGGCGCGTGATCTCGGGCGTGCGGACGACCTCGGTGAACTGGGCCCGCGCGTGCTCGGCGGCCTGCACGGCCGACGCGACGCCCGCGTCCGCGGCGGCGACGACGCCGCGCGGCCGTGCGGGCGCACCGGGCTCCGGGCTCGTCGGGGCGGTCTGCGGGGTGCCCGACGCCGCGAGGTCGTCCTCGCGGTCGTCGCTGCGGTCGGTCGTCACGTGCGTATCCTCCCCGACTTCCGGCCCGGACGAAGGCTTGCCTATTCCCGTACACCGTATGCTAGCGTGATTCGTCCATTTCGGTACGGCGTACGAAGGGGCGTGCTCCCGGTGATCCGAGCCCGTGGCCTGACCAAGACCTTCCACCGCAAGAAAGAGACCGTCGAGGCCGTCAAGGGCATCGACGTGGACGTGCGCGAGGGCGAGCTCGTCGCGTTCCTCGGCCCCAACGGGGCCGGCAAGTCCACGACCCTGAGGATGCTCACGAGCCTCCTCGAACCGACCGCCGGGACCGCCGAGGTCGCCGGCTACGACGTCGCGCGCGACCCGGCCCGCGTGCGCTCGCGCATCGGATTCATCGGCCAGGGCAACGGCGGCGGGTACTCCTACCGCGTGCTCGACGAGCTGCACAACCAGGGCCGCTTCTACGGCCTGCCGGCGTCGGAGTACGCGCGCCGCGCGGCCGACCTCGTCGCGGCGCTCGACCTCGAGGGCCTCGAGAAGCGCACGGTGCAGTCCCTCTCGGGCGGGCAGCGGCGCCGGCTCGACGTGGCGCTCGGGCTCATGAACCACCCGCCGCTGCTGTTCCTCGACGAGCCGACGACGGGCCTCGACCCCCACGCGCGAGCCAACCTGTGGGAGCACATCGCCGCGATGCGCGAGCGCTACGGCATGACGATCGTCCTCACCACGCACTACCTCGACGAGGCCGACAGCATGGCCGAGCGCGTCGTCGTCATCGACCACGGCGAGATCATCGCCGACGCGACGCCCGACGCCCTCAAGCGCGACCACGCCGACGACGTCATCACGCTCGCGGTCGTCCCCGCGCCGGGCGGTGCGCCCGCCACCGGCGGCGAGGCGCCTGGGGCGCGCCCGGGGGAGGTGGCCGACGTCGTCGGCCGCGTCCGCGCGTCCCTCGCCGAGGGCGTGGGTCAGGTCGAGACCGCGAGCGGCGCCGACGGCGTCGTCTCCGTGCGGATCTCGACGACCCACGGCGCCGACCGGCTCCCCGAGGCGATCGAGGCGCTGCGCGTCGGCGGGCTCGCCGTGCGCTCGGCGGCGCTCCAGCAGGCGAGCCTCGACGACGTGTTCCTCAACCTCACCGGGCGCAGCCTGCGAGAGGAGGCGGCATGAGCACGCGGACCGACCTGACCGGGGACCGGGCCACGCCGGTCACGGAGGGCGCGGACGCGGTCCCGCGGACCGGTGTCGCGAAGTTCGTCGGCGACACCTGGGCCGTCTTCACGCGCGAGATCCTGCTCGTCCTGCGCGACCCGTTCACGCTGATCTTCTCGCTGCTGCAGCCCCTGATCTTCCTCGGGCTGTTCGGGCCGCTGCTCACGGGTGCGGTCGGCGGGTTCGGGGGCGGCGCGCCCGGCGGGGGCGGCTCCACCGCCGACACCCTGCAGTGGTTCGTCCCGGGTGTGATCGTCATGATCTCGCTCTTCGGCACCTCGATGAGCGGGTCCAACCTGCTCTACGAGATGATGACCGGCTCGTACGAGCGCGTGCTCGCCACGCCGCTCGACCGCTCCGCGATCCTCGTGGGCCGCTCGCTCAAGGAGTTCGCGCCGCTCGTCGTGCAGGGCCTGCTCATCGCGCTCGTGTGCGTCCCGTTCGGGTTCACGCTCTACCCGCTGCACCTGCTCGTGGGCCTGCTGCTCCTCGGGCTGTTCGGCGTCGGCGTCGGGGCGCTCTCGATCGCGCTCGCGCTCGCCGCGAAGAACCGCGAGTGGCTGTTCTGGGGCGTGCAGCAGTCGCTCCTGTTCCCGCTGCTCATCCTCTCCGGAATGATGCTGCCGCTCGAGGCCGGACCCGCCTGGATGCGCACCGCCGCGCTGTTCAACCCGCTGACCTACGTCGTCGACGCCGAGCGCGCCCTGCTCGCCGGGTCGTTCACCGACCCCGACGTGCTGTGGGGGTTCGTCGCCGCAGCCGTGACGTGCGCCGTCGGGCTGTGGGTCGGCATCCGCCGGACCCGCCGGACCGTCTGATCACCGGCTTTCTGCCGAGGCGCGCTCGCCCCGGCCTGGGCGGACGGCGTGCCGAGCGGCCCGCAGTTCAGGAACTCCCAGGCGGTGCAGGGAGCGCGAGACCGCCCACCGGGCCGAGCATCGGACCGCACGCGTCGAGGAGTCGGAGCTCTCCCGGTGCGTTCCACGGGCTAGACCGAGGTCGGGTTCGGTGTGCCACTCCACAACGCCTGGTGTGCCCAGCCCTGGGGTGCTCCAACCGCGGCGATGGTCAGGCCGGGTGCGGAAGGGAAGGACTCGAGCAGCTCGACGAGTCCCCGGCGCCAAGCGGCGTCGTCACCGATCGACCGCAGGAGGTAGGCGATCACCGCTAACGCGTTGTACACGCCGAAGGTGCTCTTGGCGGTGTCTTCGGCGCGGAGGTGATCCAGGAGGGGCACCTTCCCGGCTTTCGGGCGGCTCGGCGCGTTCTGCAGCTTGCGGTTGAAGAGGCGTGCGTGGTGCGCGGCGACGTTCCGGACGTAGTTCACGCTCGCAAGCCAGCTTGTCATGAGTCGTTTGGTCGGGACACCGAAGGCGGCGGCGATCTCCAGCGCGTCCTGCTCGTGAAGTCCCTGGTACGGATGAGAGAGGTGGCCGAGCTCGAGGATCTCCGTGAGCGCCCAGATCGGCATCTGGCCGTCGTACTTTTCCTTGAAGTGGGCGACGAATGCTTCGTCCGACCCGTTGCATCGTTCGCCGACGCGGCGAAGCTACTCGGTGTGCTTGCTCGGCTGGGTCCGCCAGCCGGTCGAGTCGTCGATCTGTGCGATGCTCCTATGTCAATCGCCCTCTCCTCACGCCGCCGCGGGCAGGGCGGTGAGGGCGTGATTATCGTCGCGTGGTCCGCACTCTGGGGCTGCTGCGCGTCCTGCATCGAGTCGTGTCTCATCGGAGCGCATGGCGATGAATACCCGGTCGGAGATGCGCCTGCGCAGTAGCCGCAGGGCCTCGGTGCGGGTCTTGCCGGCCGCGATGAGCTTGGCGTAGTAGACGGACCCCTCGGCACCGATCCGGATCTGGGTGACGGCCGCCATATGCAGGGCGGTGTTGATCCGACGGTTGCCGCCGCGCGAGAGTCTGACGCGGACGTTGTTGCCCGACCAGACCGGGATCGGGGCGGTGCCGTTGAAGCGGGCGAAGGAGTCCTTGGACTTGAAGCGTCGGGCTCCGGCGGTCTCGCCGACGATCATCGCCGCGCCGAGCACGCCCATCCCGGGCACCTCGAGCAGGCTGGGGTGGCTCACTGCGACGAGGCGGGCCAGGCGCTTCTCGATGTCGTTGATCCGGCGGGTCAGCGATCGGATGTCGTCGAGCAGGTCGCGGGCGATCTCGGCCACGGCGCCGGGACGCCCGTCGAGGTGGTCGATCAGCTCGTCCAACAGCTGGTAGCGGCGCAGCGCGCGGGAAGGAACGCGCAGGTCAGGGTCGAGCTCGTGCAGCAACCAGCGCACCTTGGACTGCATCGCGGTGCGGCGCGCGACGAGGGTTCGGCGGTGGTCCGAGAGCAGCTTGACCTCCCGCATGGGGCCGGGGAGCTCGGCGGTCGGAAGGTCGTCCTCCCGCAACGCCACCCGCGCCACGGCCTCGGCATCGATGGGATCGGACTTGCCCGGTTCACGGCCCGAGCGACGCATGCCCGCCATCAACCGGGTGTGGACCCGCACGACCCGGTGGCCGGCGTTGAGCAGGTCCGCCTCGAGGCGGCGGGTGAGGTGACGACAGTCCTCGACGGCGACCTGCACGGACTCGAACTGCTCCAGCCAGGACAGAATCTGCCGGTGACCGGCTGCGCGGGCTTCGACGGTCAGGACCGCCAGCCGCTTGCCGACATCGTCGACCGCCACGAGCGTGTGCCAGTTCTTGTGGGCGTCGATCCCGACGACCGTCATCCAGGGCCTCCCGAGCTCCATCGCGTTTACCAGGGCGGCGGCGATGATCGAGGGCGGGCACGCCTCAGTCGGGCAGGATGAGCGAGCAGGCTCCTATCAGGCCACGCCCGCGACCACCGACGCCGGTCCGGCGGAGCGGCACATCGCGGAAAGGCCACACGGGCAGCGAAGAAACGAGCCAGCCCCGCCGGACCACCCTCAGTCTGGTACTGAGGCGGTGAAAGCCGGAAGGAAGTTGTCGGGGTCGAGGTGCGCCAGAGGGGACCGGCGCCCGAGTACGTAGCCGATCCGCATCCGAACGGCGACTTCGATGCGTTCGACGCCGTCCAGGACGTGCAGCCGTAATTGCCGGTCGAAGTCAATGACCCGCGCGATGTGCTTTGCCGAGGCCCCTGGACGATACGTGCTCAGCACCTCGACCCGGGTCTTGCCGTCTGCTCCGTCCGTGTGCTTCTCGGAGTCGCGAAAGGGGTAGAGGTAGCCCGTGAGGCGGTAGTAGCCGATCCCACGGAGGAGCGCGAGGGTGTGCTCACGCGGTTCGACATCGACCCCGCGGTCAGCGAGCTTGGTGGCTTGCTCGTCGACCGAGAGCCACGTCTTCGTGTAGTCGCCCATGACCCCCCAGCCGGCGAAAGAAAATCAGCCCGCTGCCTGACGGCAACGGGCTGATCGTGATGGGACCAGGATAGCCGGGGCTGCTTCTGCCTGTCCAGGTACGCAGGATGACCGCCCGCTCTGCACGCTCAGCGGGCCGTGTGTCGCGGAAGGCGTCGCCAGGGGACGGCGTGGCCCGTCGCGAGCGAGGCCCGCGCGTCGAGGACGCGCTGGTTGGTGCTGCCGCGGAACGTGAGCGTGAGGTCGCGGCGCGCGAGGTCGAACCGGCCGTCCACGAGCACGTCGACCTCGGCGAGGAGCGCGCGCTGGTCCGCCGGGCCCGCGCGCAGCTCCTCCAGCGTGTAGCCCGTCCAGCACCACACGTCCTTGCGGTCGCCGTGCTCCGCGCGCACGCGGCGCACGAGCCGCAGGCACACGCCCGTGTTGAGGAACGGCTCCCCGCCGAGCAGTGACAGGCCCTGCACGGCGGGGTGCGCGAGGTCGGCGAGGACGCGGTCCTCCAGGGCGTCGTCGTACGGCTGCCCGTAGCGGAAGCTCCACGCGGCCTCGTTGAAGCAGCCCTCGCACGCGAACAGGCACCCGCTCACGTACAGCGCGCAGCGCACGCCCTCGCCGTCGACCATGACGAACGGCTTGTAGTCCGCGACGTACCCCTGGCTGACGCGGTCCGAGCGCCAGCCGGGGCCGGGGGTGCGCGCCACGGCCGCCCCCTCACGCGCCGGCGGGGTGTGCCGTCGGGCCGGCGAGGTGCTTGGCCCGCGCCGCGATCTCGGCGTGGCGGCCGTGCACCATCGGGCGCTGCTGCGGGTTGCCGAGGTACCCGCACGTGCGCTTCACGACGTCGCACGTGCGCGGGTCGGCGTTGCCGCACGACGGGCACGCGAAGCCCCGCGCGGTCGGGTCGAAGTCGCCCGCGAACCCGCACGCGTAGCAGCGGTCGATGGGTGTGTTCGTGCCGAGGTAGCCCACGCGGTCGTACGCGTAGTCCCACACGGCCTCCAGCGCCCGCGGGTTCTGCTGGAGCACGGGGTACTCGCAGTAGTGGATGAACCCGCCCGACGTGTACCGCGCGTACTCGGCCTCGAAGTCGAGCTTCTCGAACGGCGTCGGGCTCTTGCGGACGTCGTAGTGGAAGCTGTTCGTGTAGTAGTCCTTGTCGGTGATGTCGGGCACCGCGCCGAACCGCTCCCGGTCGAGGCGGCAGAACCGGTCGGTGAGGCTCTCGCTCGGCGTCGCGTAGACGCTGATCCGGTACCCGAGCCGCGCCGTCCACCCGGCGGCGTGCGCGTGCAGGGACCGCAGGACGTCGAGCGTGAGCTTCTTCGCCTCCGGGTCGTGCTCCCACGCGCCGCCGTAGAACGCGGCGGCGACCTCGTAGAGCCCGATGTACCCGAGCGACACCGTGGCGCGGCCGTCGCGGAACAGCCGGTCGACGTCGTCGTCCGGGGCGAGTCGCTGCCCGAACGCCCCGTGCACGTAGAGGATCGGCGCGTTGCCCGGCGTCGCCTCCTTGCAGCGCTCGATGCGGAAGACGAGCGCGTCGTGCACGGTCTCCAGGCGCTCGTCGAGCAGGCGCCAGAACGCGTCGAGGTCGCCGTCCGCCTCGAGCGCGATGCGCGGGAGGTTGAGCGTCACGACGCCCAGGTTCATGCGGCCCTCGGAGACGTCCCGGCCGTCCTCGTCCTGCCAGCCCTGGAGGAACGACCGGCAGCCCATGGGCACCTTGAAGGAGCCCGTGAGCTCGACGATCTTGTCGTACGACAGCACATCCGGGTACATGCGCTTCGTCGCGCACTCGACGGCGAGCTGCTTGAGGTCGTAGTTCGGGTCGCCGGGGTCGAGGTTCACGCCGCGGCGCAGGGTGAGGACGAGCTTGGGGAAGATCGCGGTGCGGCCCTCGCTGCCGAGCCCGCGGATGCGGATCCGCAGGATCGCGCGCTGGATCTCGCGCTCGAGCCAGCCGGTGCCGAGCCCGAACCCGACCGTCGTGAACGGCGTCTGCCCGTTCGACGTGAACAGGGTGTTGATCTCGTACTCCAGCGACTGCATCGCGTCCTCGATGTCCTTGGACGTCTTGGCGCGCGCGTACTCCTCGTGCACGGACTCGTCGGGGATCCAGCGGCGCGCGTCCGCGAGGTGCTTCTCGAGGTTGCGCGCGGCGTACGGGGCGAGGAGCTCGTCGATGCGGTTGACCGAGCAGCCGCCGTACTGGCTGGACGACACGTTCGCGATGATCTGGCTGATCTGTGCCGTCGCGGTCTGGATCGAGCGCGGCGGCTCCACCTGCGCGTTCCCGATCCGGAACCCGCTCGACAGCATCGACCGGAAGTCGATGAGGCAGCAGTTCGTCATGGGGGCGTACGGGTGGTAGTCGAGGTCGTGGTAGTGCAGGTCGCCCTTCTGGTGCGCGTTCGCGACGTGCGGCGGCAGCATCCGCAGCCCGATCGCCTTGCCTACGGCCCCGGCCGTGAGGTCGCGCTGCGTGTTGAAGACCTCGCTGTCCTTGTTCGCGTTCTCGTTGACGACCGTGGACTCCTTGTCCAGCAGCCGCACGATCGCGTGGTCGAGGTCCGTCGCCCGGCTGCGCGCGACGTCGCGCTGCACGCGGTAGTCGATGTACGCGCGTGCGACGACGTACTCGTGCGACTCGAGCAGCACGTGCTCGACGACGCCCTGGATCTCGTCGATCGTCACGGTCGCGTCGAACCGCGCCGCGATCTCCGCGTCCACGCGTGCGACGACCTCGTCGACGCGGCGCCGGTGCGTCGCGTCGAGGTCGCCGTGGACGGCCGCGAACGCCTTGGTGACGGCGGCGCGGATGCGGGCGTCGTCGAACGGGCGGCGCCGCCCGTCCCGCTTGAGGACCTCCAGCGGCGCGGTCGTCGTGGTGGTCGGTGCTTCCTGGTCGAGCTCGACGGTGCTCATCGGACCCGTTCTCTCTGCCCACCGGACTCGCCGCCGCGCGGGGATGCGCGACGGCCCGCACCCCAACATGTGGGGTCTGGATCACGGCTGCGCCACCATATCTAGTCATCGAGGTGCAGGTGACGCCGAGGTCCGGCGTGGCGCGGCACACGGGACAGGTCGGGACGAACGTCCCGGCCGGACGGGCCGGAGGGCCGTGCCGCGGCGGGACCTCCCGCGGCCGGGCACGCGCGCCGCGGCGATAGCGTCGAGGGGTGTCCCGACGTCCGCCCGGCTGGGTGCCGAACCAGCACGGCGCGTGGCCCATGCTGCTGCTGCCGTTCGTCGTCGGCACGGTGCGCGGTGTGCAGGACGCCGGGTTCCGGCCCGTCACGCTCGCGCTCGGCGCCCTGTGGCTCGCCGGCTACCTCGCGTACTTCGCCGGCGGGCTCTGGCTGAAGTCGCGCCGCCGTTCGCGCTACCGGCGCCCGATGCTCACGTACGCCGCGGTCGCCGCGGCGCTCGGGCTGGTCGTGCTCCTGCTCGACCCGCCGCTCGCGGTGTGGGCGCCCACCTTCCTGCCGTTCCTCGCGCTCGGCCTGTGGGCGTCGGCGCAGCGGACGGAGCGCTCCGTCGCGGCCGGCGGGGCGATGACCGTCGCCGCGTCCCTCATGACGGTCGTCGCATACGCGGCGTGCCGGCCACCGGGCGCCTCCGCGCTCGCCGTCCCCGCCGTCGTCTGGCTCGTCGCCGGGCTGCTGCTCGCCTACCTGTTCGGCACCGTGCTCTACGTCAAGACGATGATCCGCGAGCGCGGCGTGCGCGCGTACGTCGTCGCGTCGGTCGCGTACCACGCGGCGGTCACCGTCGCGGCGGCCGTGCTCGCCGTCGTGCACGACCCGTCGTGGTGGTGGGCGACGGCGTTCCTCGCCGCGGCGACGGCCCGCGCCGCCGTGCTGCCCGGTCGAGCGCTGAGCCCCCGGGCCGTGGGGATCGGGGAGATCGTCGCGACGCTGCTGCTCGCCGCGGTCGCGCTCGTCGTCCGGTAGGTCCCGCGTGCGACCCGCGGGCGCCGCTCGTAGCGTCGAGAGACCCGCGGCGCGCCGGGCGCCGCCCAGCCTTGGAGGCCACCATGAGGGCGGACGCGATGCTGCGCTCCTACCCGGGCGACGTCGACCTCGACCACGACCTGCTGACCCGCGCGCTCGACGCGCTCGCCACGTGCGCGCAGGCGTGCACCGCGTGCGCCGACGCGTGCCTCGCCGAGGACATGGTGGCCGACCTGCGCCGGTGCATCACGACGGACCTGAACTGCGCGGACGTCTGCACGGCGACCCTCAGGGTCCTGTCCCGGCACACCGGGTACGACGCGGCGGTCACGCGCGGCCAGCTCCAGGCGTGCGTCGCGGCGTGCGGCGTGTGCGCGGCCGAGTGCGAGCAGCACGCCGGGATGCACGAGCACTGCCGCGTGTGCGGCGAGGCGTGCCGCACGTGCGAGGAGGCATGCCGGGAGCTGCTCGCGTCGATCGCCTGAGGGCCGGGCCGCGGCGCGCGAGGACGTGCGGGGCCGGCTCGTGGGGAGGCCGATTGCGCCGACGAGGACCCGCCCGTCCGGTCGGCCCGGTCGCTAGGGTGGGCGCCGTGACCGACCACCGCACCGACCCGCCCGTCAGCGCCGACGAGGTGGCCACGCTGCGGGGCTTCCTCGACTTCCACCGCGACACGCTGCGGTGGAAGACGTCGGGCCTCGACGCGGCCGAGCTCGCCCACCGGCTCCCGCCGTCGTCGATGACGCTCGGCGGCCTGCTCAAGCACCTCGCGTTCGTCGAGTCCCAGTGGTTCTCCCAGGTGCTGCTCGGCGAGCCGCTCATGGCCCCGTTCGACACCGCCGACTGGGCCGAGGACCGCGACTGGGACTGGACGTCCGCCGCGGGCGACACGGCCGTGGAGCTGCGCATGCTCTTCGACCGCGCCGTCGCGGCCTCCGACGCGATCCTCGACGCCGCGCTCGCCGACGGCGGGCTCGACCGGCTCAGCGCCCGCGCGAGCAGCCAGACGGGCGAGCGCTGGACCCTGCGGTGGATCCTCGTCCACATGATCGAGGAGTACGCCCGGCACAACGGTCACGCCGACCTGCTCCGCGAGGCCGTCGACGGCACGGTCGGCGAGTAGCCGCCGCGCCCGCGGCCGACGGGGGCAGGTTGCCCTCGGTCCGCCCGCCCGGGACGATGACCGGCGTGACCGCTCCCGAGCCCGCCCCGTCCGCCCCTCCTGCGCGCCGCGCGACCACCGCGGCCGTCGTCCTCGCGGGCCTCGTCGTGCTCGGCGCCGTGCTGCTCGGCGCGGCGGCGTGGGTCGCGAGCCGGCCGGTGACGTCCGGGTGGTTCGCGTACGCGCCCGAGGCCGGGGTGGCGTTCAGACCCTCCGGCGCGTACCCGGTCGGCGCCGCGGCGCTGCTCGCCGGCGCGGGCGCCCTCCTGCTCGGCGGGGTGCTTGGCTTCGTGCTCGGACGTCGCGACCGCCCGACGGTGAGCGCACCCGGGCCGGCCGGCCGCACCGGTCCCGCGCCGTCCGGGCCCGGTGACGACGCCTCGCCGACGCCGTGAGCGCGCGCTACGGTCTCCACGAGCACCTGGACCGCGGCCTCGACGACGTCTTCGGGGCGACGTTCGACGGCTCACGCAGCACGAAGGGCGACGTCGTCGCGCACGCGCTCGCGTCCCTCGACGCGGCTGCGCTCTCGCGCGCCGGGCGGGTCGTCATGGTCGGCGACCGTGAGCACGACGTGCTCGGGGCCGCGGCGCACGGCGTCGCGTGCGTCGGGGTCGCGTGGGGCTACGCGCGCCCGGGCGAGCTCGCCGCCGCGGGCGCGGCCGCCGTCGTCGGGACGCCCGCCGAGCTCACGGCGGCGCTCGTGGGCGAGTAGCTCCCCGAGGCGCTCAGGCGCGCGCGAGCACGAGGACGGGGGCGAGGAGGCCCGCGCGGGTCGCGGCGACGCTGTTGGCGAGGCGCGCGGCGAAGTCGTCGCCGAACACGACGACGAGGCCCTCCTGGCGCGGCCCCCCGGACGCGGCGAGCGCGGGCCGGCGGTCCTCGACGCGCAGCACGTCGAACCCGGCGTGCGCGAGCGCGTCCTGGTAGGCGTCGGGGGTCTCGACGAACGACGCGTCCGGGGTGGTCGCCCACGGCTGGGGGAACGGCAGGTCGCCCTCGCCGACGCGCATCTGGTCGAGCAGCGCGAACGGCGCACCGGGGCGCACGACGCGGTGCACCTCGGCGAACAGCGCCGCCTTGTCCGGGACGTTCATGCCCACGTGGAGCTGCATCGCGCGGTCGTGCGACGCGTCGGCGCAGGGCAGCCGCTCTCCGTCGCCGAGCTCGACGGTCACGAGGTCGGTGAGACCGGTCCGGTCGGTGAGCTCGCGCGCCGTGTCGACGAAGTCCGGGCTGACGTCGACGCCGGTGACGTGGCAGCCGTGCCGCCGCGCGGCGAGGCGCGCCGGACCCCCGAGCCCGCAGCCGACGTCCAGGAGGACGATCCCCGCGGTGAGCCCGAGCAGGTCGAGCAGCGCCGTGGTGGCCGGGGCGCCCCCCGCGTGGAGCTGGTCGTACGGCGTGAGCGCGTCGACGTCCACCGGGCCCGCACCAGCGCCCGCGGCGGCGAGGATCCTCGCCGCGAGGTCTCGTCCGGCGTAGAGCCGCCGGACCTGCTCCGTCGTGGCCATGGCGGCCTCCGTGCTCGTCGCGCGCCCGACCGGGTCTTCCTCCTCGACGGTACGCCCGGCCTCGCAGGGTCGCCCGCTCCGCCACGCCGCACCGAGAGAGACCGGTTGACCTTGACGTAACGTCAACTTCTAGCGTGGTCCACGTCGTCGCACCCGCGACGCGAAGACCGGGAAGGAGACACGCCCGTGCCCACCACGAGCGCGACGCGCGGGCGCTCGGCCGACTGGTCCATCCAGGAGGTCGCGCGCCTCGCGGGGACGACGAGCCGCACGCTGCGGCACTACGACGCGGTCGGGCTGCTGCCGCCCACCCGGGTCGCGGCCAACGGCTACCGCCACTACGACGCCGACGCGCTCGTGAGGCTCCAGCGGATCCTGCTCCTGCGGGACCTCGGGCTCGGGCTCCCCGCGATCCGCGAGGCGCTCGACGGGACGCCGGACGGCCCCGGCGACGGGACGGCGTCGGGCACGGCAGGGCGCGCCGCCCAGGTGCGGGCGCTGCGCGGCCACCTGGAGTGGCTGCGGGCGGAGCGGCAGCGGCTGGCGCGGCAGATCGCGTCGGTCGAACGGACGATCACCACGATGGAAGGAGGTGGCGAGCTCATGGCGGACGACATGTTCGACGGGTTCGACCACACGCAGTACAAGGACGAGGTCGAGGACCGCTGGGGCAAGGACGCGTACGCGCGCGGCGACGCGTGGTGGCGCGAGATGTCCGACGACGACCGCACGGCCTGGCTCGCCCGCACGCGCGAGCTCGGCGAGGACTGGGCGGCCGCGGCCGCCCGGGGGGTCGACCCGGAGTCCGAGGAGGCGCAGGCGCTGGCACGTCGCCACGTCGAGTGGCTCGGCGGCATCCCGGGTACGCCGGGTGCCGGCGCGGCCCCGGTCAAGGAGTACGTCGTCGGGCTCGGCGAGATGTACGTCGCGGACGAGCGGTTCGCGAAGAGCTACGGCGGGGTCGAGGGCGCCACGTTCGTGCGCGACGCCCTGCGCGTCTACGCGGACGCCCACCTGTAGTCGGCGCCCGGGCCGGGACCTCCGGCCCGGGCACGAACCGCGCGACGTCACTAGCCTGGACCGTGGCGGGACACGGCGCCCCGCCGCGTGCCAGGAGGCAGCCATGGCCATGACGTCGTCGTCCACCGGCCCCGCCACGACCCGCAACGTCGCCCTGGTGGGGCACAGCGGGTCGGGCAAGACCACGCTCGCGGAGGCGTTCCTCCATCGCGCGGGCGCGATCCCGCGGGCCGGCTCCGTCGCCGAGGGCACGACCGTGTGCGACCACGAGCCCGAGGAGGTGGCGCGCGGCATCTCCGTGGGCCTCGGCGTCGCGCACCTCGACTGGCGCGCGCCCGACGGCACGACGTACCAGGTGACGCTGCTCGACACCCCCGGGTCCCCGGACTTCGCGGGATGCGTCGACTCGGCGCTCGCCGTCGCCGACCTCGCGGTGGTGGTGGTGAGCGCCGTCGACGGGGTGCAGGCGGGCACGCTCGAGGTCTGGCGACGCTGCGACGAGGCGGGGATCCCCCGCCTCGTCGTCGTCTCCCAGGAGGACCGCGCGCGAGCCAGCTTCCGCACCGTGCTCGACGCGCTGCGCGGCACGCTCGACGCGCCGTTCGTGCCGCTCGAGCTCCCGCTCGGCGAGGAGCAGTCCCTGCACGGCGTGGCCGACGTCCTCACGGAGCGCGCGCGGGAGTACGACGGCGACGGGAAGGGCCACGAGGACGACGTCCCCGCGGACGTGCGCGACGAGGAGCACGCGCTGCACGACGAGGTCGTCGAGGAGATCGTCACGCACGACGACGACCAGCTCGAGGCGTACCTCGCGGGCGACGAGCCCGGCGCGGCCGACCTCGAGCGCACGCTCGCGCACGAGGTCCTCACGAGCGAGGCCGTGCCGGTGCTGCTCGCGTCCGCCGTCACGGGCGTGGGCGTGGACCGCGTGCTCGACCTCGTGTGCGAGCTCGGGCCGTCGCCCGCGGACCGCCCGGCCGTCGTCGTGCTGCCCGACGGCTCGGGGGCCGACGCCGCGACGTCCGAGGTCGTCGCGGACCCGGCGGGGGACGCGCTGCTGCACGTGTTCCGCACCGTCGTCGACCCGTTCGTCGGGCAGGTGTCCGTGTTCAAGGTGCTGTCCGGCACCGTCGCGACGGGCGACCGGCTCGTGAGCACCACGACCGGCGCCGAGGACCGCGTGCACGCGCTGTTCCGCCTGCGCGGGCGCGAGCACGTCGCGGTCGAGCGCGTCGTGGCGGGCGACGTCGCCGCCGTCGCGAAGCTCTCCGCCGCCGCGACCGGGACCCTGCTCGCAGGGCGGCGCACGCCCGTGGCGGCGCCCGACCTGCCCGCGCGGCCACCCGTCTACGCGCTCGCGCTGCGGCCCGTCTCGCAGTCCGACGACGACAAGCTCTCCGCCGCGCTCGCGCGCCTGCGCGTCGAGGACCCGACGCTGCACGTCGACCTCAACGGCTCCCAGGCCGTGCTCGGCGGCCTCGGCGACACGCACCTCGCCGTCGCCGTCGAGCGGCTCGAACGGTCGTTCGGCGTGCGCGTCACGACCGAGCCCGTCCAGGTCGCCTACCGGGAGACGATCACGCGCGCCGTCGAGGTCGAGGGCCGCGTGAAGAAGCAGTCCGGCGGGCACGGGCAGTTCGCCGTCGTGCAGCTCCGCGTCTCCCCGCTCCCGCGCGGCGAAGGGTTCGCGTTCGTCAGCTCCGTCGTCGGAGGCTCGGTGCCGCGCCAGTACCTGCCCGCCGTCGAGCGCGGGGCGCGCGAGGCCATGGAGCACTGCGGGCCCCACGGCTACCCCGTCGTCGACCTGCGCGTCGAGGTCCTCGACGGCAAGGCGCACTCCGTCGACTCGTCCGACATGGCGTTCCGCACCGCAGGCGGCCTCGGCGTGCGCGAGGCCCTCGCCGCGGCAGGGACCGTCGTGCTCGAACCCGTCTCCGCGGTGTCCGTGACCGTCCCTCCCGACGCGCAGGGCGACGTCATGGGCGACCTCTCCGCACGCCGCGGCCACATCACCGCGACCGACTCCCTGCCCGACGGCCGCGTGCGCGTCGACGCGCTCGTCCCCGAGGCCGAGCTCACGCGCTACGTCCTCGACCTGCGCTCCCTCACCGGCGGGCGCGGGTCGTTCACGGCCGTCCCCGACCGCTACGAGGTCCTGCCCGGCGGCGTCGGGGCGAGTCGCTAGGGGTGTTCACCTCGGCGAGTCGCGGTGCGACCATCACCAGTTTGGCGCCGATAAGGTCCGTTACGTCCTTATCGCGGCAAGTGCACTGACGAGAGTTAGCGCGCGGCTGAGCGCCGTCCGGTCGGGCGCAGGCACCGGCTCCCGATCGCCCTCCCCGGGCTCCGCGTGACGTGGGAGGAGCCTCTCCAAGAGGTCAGTCAGTGGTGTCCTGGATCCGCCCGTGTGCTGCGGTGAGTTGTTCGTGGTAGTTAGACGCCATCACGGCAGTCAGGCTGCTTTCCAGCTGGGCTTCGAGGTCCCACAGCACCCGTAGTTCCGCCTGGTCAGCGAACGGTACATGCCCGTCTGCGTTCAGGCGCGCGAGAAGCTCGAAGAGGACTAGGCCCTGGCCTGCGAATGTTCTTGGCATGTGTCCGGTAATGTCCGGGTTGTGGGTGTGGGGCGTGGTGAGCTGACTGACACGGCGTGGGCGCGGATCGAGCCGCTGCTGCCGGTCGCGACCGGGCGTGGTGGGCGCTGGCGTGATCACCGGCAGGTGATCAACGCGATCTTGTGGCGGCTGCGCACCGGGGCGCCGTGGCGCGACGTGCCGGCCAAGTACGGCCCATGGAAGACGGCGCACGAGCGGTTGCGGTTGTGGGCCGCGGACGGTACCTGGGACAAGATCTTGGACCAGGTGCAGGTCAAGGACGACGCGGTCGGGAAGGTCGAGTGGGTGTTCTCGGTCGACTCCACGCACGTGCGGGCTCATCACCATGCGGCGGGAGCCCGCAAAAAGGGGGCTGTCAGACAGGGTGGGTCAACGACCTCGCCCTCGCGGGTGAGGCACTCGGCCGCTCGCGCGGCGGACTGACGACCAAGATCCACCTCGCCACGGACGGGCGCGGACTGCCGATGAGCGTGATCCTCACGCCCGGCCAGGCCGGGGACAACCCGCAACTGGTGCCGTTGCTGGAGCAGGTCGCCGTGAAGCGTGACGGGCCGGGTCGGCCGCGCAAGCGTCCGGACCGGGTGCTCGCCGACAGGGCGTACTCCAGCCCCTCGACCCGACGAGCGATGCGCGCCCGGGGCATCGCGTTCACCAGTCCAGAGAAGGCCGACCACGCCGGCCACCGGCTACGTCGGGGCAGCCGAGGCGGGCGCCCGCCCGCGTTCGACACCGAGATCTACAAGGGCCGCAACGTCGTCGAGCGCTGCTTCAACCGGCTCAAGCAGTTCCGCGCGCTGGCCACCCGCTTCACCAAACGCGCCGCCTACTACCGCTCCGAACTCACCATCGCCGCGATCATCCTCTGGCTCCGCGATTCACCGGACACGCCCTAGGGCAAAATGGCCTGCACTATCGAGATGTGACGGGTCGCTTTCGGAGGTGCGCAGTGAGTGGACGCCGGCGGCACCCTCCGCTGATCGTTGTCGCGTCGGCGCTCGTGCTCCTCAGCTCGTGCGCCCCTGCGTCGCCAGAGGCGGCACCACCCGAGGACAGCGCGGGTGGGGACTCGATCGCCGTAGACCGCTTCCTGACCGAGGACTCGGACCTTGCACCACCTCCGGAGGGCAGGACCAACGCGGTGCTCGAGACATCCAGCGCGCCACCTCTGCTGACCGTAACGATGTGGGGAAGTTCAAGCTGCGTGGACGTCCCCGTCGACATCGTGTGGAAGGACTCGTCGACGCTGTCCGTCTCGATGGGCCCGAGCGGCTCGCGTGAGTGCACTGCCGATCTCACGGCCGTGAGTCAGGTGATTGAGGTGCCGACAGACCACCCTGCTACCGATGTCACCACCGTGGAGGTAGACGCTGAGCCGGTCCGCTTCGTACGTGCCGGCTGATGTGCACCGGGCTTTCTAGCGTTCGTCGCCGGACGCTGAACGCGCTTTGCTCGCGCGGCCACCGCGGCTGCTGCGAACTCGTCTGCGGGCGCCGACCAGCCGAGCACGCGACGTGGACGTTCGTTGAGCCGTGTTTGGATCCGTTGTTGCGCCCCGGGTCTGATGGAGGCTCTCATTCCAC
>NZ_WMKA01000001.1 GCF_009711085.1 Cellulosimicrobium composti | reverse complement strand
ACGTCGGGACGGTGCGCGAGCACCTGCGCGCCCTCGACGCGCTCGCCGCGACGAGCGACGCGGCCGACGTGCCGCCCACCTACCGGGCGCTCGGCCGGGCCGCCGCGGCCCGGGCGCGCGCGAGCGGCCGGCTCGACGAGGGCGCGGAGCGCGCGGTCCTCGACGCGCTCGACGACGCCTCCCCGGACGGCCCGCACGGCCCGCCCCGCGGGCCCCGGCCCGACGGCGACCAGGACCCGCACGACGACGAAGGAACAGCATGACCACCTCGCCCCGCCCGGAGGTCCCGGGCGCCCCGGCCGCGCCGTCCGGCGCGACGGACCGCACCCCGCGCGTCGTCACGACGCGCGCCGACCTGCGCACGACCCTCGACGCGTGGCGCGCGGACCACCCGCGCGCGCGGCGCGTCGTCGTCATGACGATGGGCGCCCTGCACGCCGGCCACCTCGAGCTCGTGCGCCGCGCGCGTGCCGAGGCCGGGCCGGGCGGCCAGGTCGTCGTCACCGACTTCGTCAACCCGCTCCAGTTCGGACCCGGCGAGGACTACGAGCGCTACCCGCGCGACGTCGCGGCGGACGTCGCGCTGCTCGCCGCCGCGGGCCCGGACGCGGCGGTCGACGTCGTGTTCGCCCCGGCCGCGGACGAGATGTACCCGGACCTCGCCGTGTCGGCAGGAGGCGCGGGCCCGGTCGTGCGCGTCACGTCGGGACGGTTCGGCACGGTGCTCGAGGGCGCGTCGCGCCCGGGCCACTTCGACGGCGTGCTCACCGTCGTGCTCAAGCTGCTCCACCTCGTGCGGCCCGACGCGGCGGTGTTCGGCGCCAAGGACGCCCAGCAGCTCCTCGCGGTGCGCCGCATGGTCGCCGACCTCGACCTCGACGTGGAGATCGTCGCGGTGCCCACGGTGCGCGAGGCGGACGGGCTGGCGCGCTCGTCGCGCAACGCCTACCTCTCGCCCGCCGAGCGCGACGAGGCGCTCGCGCTCAGCCGGGCGCTGCGCGCGGGGGCCGACGCCGCCGCGTCGGGTGCGGACGCGCCCGCCGTGCTGGCAGCCGTGCGGGGAATCCTCGACGCCGCCGACGGTGTTGAGGTGGATTACGTGGCGCTCGTCGATCCCGCTACCGTGGAGGACCTGGCGCCCGGCGCCGTCGGGCCCGGGCTCCTCCTGGTCGCGGCACGCGTGGGCACCACCCGACTCATCGACAACGCGACCGTCGAGATCGCGCCCGCGACCCGGGCCGACGACCCCGCCGGCCGTGCCCCCGCACCTGGAGGTACCGCGTGACCGCGCCGACCCCGCCGAGCCCGCAGCGCCGCCCGGCGTCCCTGCAGCGCCCCATGATGATCGGCAAGATCCACCGGGCGACGGTGACCCAGGCCGACCTGCACTACGTCGGCTCGATCACCGTGGACGCCGACCTGCTCGACGCCGCGGACCTCTACCCGGGTCAGCAGGTCGACGTCGTGGACGTCACCAACGGCGCGCGCCTGACGACGTACGTCATCCCGGGGGAGCGCGGCGCGGGCCAGGTCTGCATCAACGGCGCCGCGGCGCACCTCGTGCAGCCGGGCGACGTCGTCATCCTCATCGCCTACGGCATGCTCGACGACGCGGACGCGCGGACCTACCTGCCGCACGTCGTGTTCGTGGACGAGCACAACCGGATCGTCGAGCTCTCGGACGAGCCGGGACTCGTGCCCGCGGGCCACGGCCTCGAGGCGAGCGGCCTGCCCTTCGCGCCGTTCCGCGAGGGCGCGGACGTGGTGCGCCCCGCGTGAGCACGCCCGGCGCCGCGGCGCCCGTGCTCGCCCGGACCCTCGCCGCCCCGGCGCCGGGCTGGACGACGACGGTCGACGCCGTCGTCGTCGGGTCCGGCATCGCCGGCCTCACCGCGGCGCTCGAGCTGCGCACGCGCGTGCCGCACGTCCTGCTCGTGACGAAGGGCGAGCTGTCGTCCGGGTCGACGGTCTGGGCGCAGGGCGGCATCGCGGCGGCGCTCGACCCCGAGGACTCGCCCGAGGCGCACCTCGCGGACACGCTCGTCGCGGGCGTCGGCGTGTGCGACCCCGCCGCGGTCGAGGTGCTCGTCACCGAGGGCCCGGCGCGGGTGCGCGAGCTCGTGGCGCGCGGCGCGAACTTCGACCGCGCCGAGAACGGCGACATCGCGCTCACGCGCGAGGGCGGCCACCACGCGGACCGCATCGCGCACGCGGGCGGGGACGCGACGGGCGCCGAGATCTCGCGCGCGCTCGTCGCGCAGCTCGACGCCGTGCGCAGCGACCCGGGCATCGAGGTCATCGAGAACGCGCTCGTGCTCGACGTGCTCACCGGCACGTCCTCCACCGGCACGCCGGACGGCCCGGTCACGCGTGCGTGCGGCGTCACGCTCCACGTGCGCGGCGAGGGCACGCGCGACGGCGTCGGCGCGGTCCTCGCGCGCGCCGTCGTGCTCGCCACCGGGGGAGTGGGCCAGGTGTTCCGCTCCTCGACCAACCCGCCGCAGGCGACGGGCGACGGGATCGCGGCGGCCCTGCGTGCGGGCGCGACGCTCGGCGACCTCGAGTTCGTCCAGTTCCACCCGACGGTCCTGTGGCTCGGGCTCGGCGCCAAGGGCCAGCTCCCGCTCATCTCCGAGGCCGTGCGCGGCGAGGGCGCGATCCTGCTCGACACCGACGGCCACCGGTTCATGCCCGCGCAGCACCCCATGGCCGAGCTCGCGCCGCGCGACGTCGTGGCGCACGCGATCGTGCGGCAGATGGCCGCGACCGGCTCGGACCACGTGCTGCTCGACGCGCGCCACCTCGGCGCGGACTTCCTGCGCTCGCGCTTCCCGACGATCACCGAGCGGCTCGCGGAGAACGGGCTCGACTGGACCGAGGAGCCGGTCCCCGTGGCGCCCGCGCAGCACTACCACTCGGGCGGCGTCGTGACGGACCTGCACGGCCGGTCGACGCTCGACGGCCTCTACGCGATCGGGGAGGTCGCGTGCACGGGCGTGCACGGCGCGAACCGGCTTGCGTCCAACTCCCTGCTCGAGGGGCTCGTGTTCGCGCACCGCGCCGCGCGGCAGGTCACCGAGCGCGTGGCCGCGGGCGAGCTGGAGCAGGTCGAGCCGGTCGACCGTCCCGGGCCGTCCGCGCTCGTGGCGGCGGCGGCGCGCTCGCGGATCCAGTCGATCGCCTCGGCCGGTCCGGGCGTGATCCGCGACGGCGACGGCCTCGCCGCGGCCGCGGCACGCCTCGCCGCGGTCCGCACCGACGCGCACGAGGCGAGCGACGTCGTCGCGCAGCCGCAGGCCGCGGAGTGGGAGACGACGAACGTGCACCAGGTCGCGACCGCGCTCACCGCGGCCGCCGCCCTGCGCACCGAGAGCCGCGGCGGGCACTTCCGCACCGACCACCCGGACACCGACCCGGCGTGGGAGCGCCGCGTCGTCGTGTCGCTCGACGCCGACGGGACGCTGCGCGTCCGGTGACGCGCGCGACGCTCCCCGCGGCCCGCACGGCGGCCGCGGGACCGACCGGGCCTGGAGCGGGTCCGCCGTGACCGGAGGGTGGGCCGTGCTGGTCGCGGGCCTCGCGCTCGTCGGGTGGGTCGTGCTCCTCGACGTCGTCGTGGACGCGGAACGCCGCCTCGCCCGGTGGTGGGTCCCGCGGGCCGGCCGCCGCGGCGCGTGGGCCGGGCCGTGGTCGTTCGCCGTGTCGCTCGCGGCGCTCGCGGGCTACGGACTGCTCGTCGCGCTCGGGGACGCCGTGGGCCGGGCCGCGGGGAGCCCGGCGTGGGCCCTGGTCGTCCTCGTGCCCGCGCTCCTCGCGTACGCGCCGCTCGCCGTCGCGACCGCGCCGCTGACCCCCGGCCTGTACACGCGGTGGCGCGCCGAGCTGAGGGCGGCGGGCGCCGACCCCCGCCAGCAGCGGCGCATCGCGTGGTGGGCGGGGCCGCCGTCGCTGTTCGGGGTCGGCGCGCTCGCGCTGACGCTCGTCCCGCGGCTCGCGGGCTGACCACCCACGGCGACCGCGGCGCCGTCGGCGACGCCGCGAGCGGATACGGTGGGGCACCGTGAGCACCCCTGCCCAGCCCCGTCCCGAGCCCTCGTCCGACGCCCCGGCGCCGCGCGTCCCGACGCGCGTCGAGCCGGGCCTCGACACGGCATGGGTCGCCGAGACCGTCGCGCGGGCGCTCGACGAGGACCTCGGCGCCGCACCCGGTCGCGACGTGACGACGCAGGCGACCGTGCCGTCGTCGGCCACCGGCACCGCGCACCTCGTCGCGCGCGCGGACGGGGTCGTCGCGGGCCTCGTGGTCGTCGAGGAGGTGACGCGCCAGGTCGCCGAGCGGTTCGGGCTCCCGCGCGTCGAGGTCACGTTCGTCGCGTCCGACGGCGAGGCCGTGGGCCGGGGCCGCGTCCTCGCCGCGCTCACGGGCCCCGTCCAGGTGCTCCTGACCGCCGAGCGCACGCTGCTCAACCTCGCGAGCCGCGCGTCGGGCGTCGCGACGGCGACGCGTGCCTGGGCGCGCGAGCTCGCCGGCACCGGGGCCCAGGTCCTCGACACGCGCAAGACGACGCCCGGTCTGCGCGCGCTCGAGAAGTACGCCGTGCGTGCCGGGGGCGGGACGAACAAGCGCATGGGCCTGTACGACGTCGCGATGGTCAAGGACAACCACGTGGTGGCCGCCGGCTCGGTGAGCGCCGCGATCGACGCGATCCGCCGCACGTTCCCCGACGTGCTCGTGCAGGTCGAGGCGGACACGACCGCGCAGGCGCTCGAGGCCGTGTCCGCGGGCGCGGACTTCCTCCTCCTGGACAACATGCCCACGCCGGTGCTGGCCGAGACGGTCGCGGCCGTCCGGGTGCTCGAGGGCACGGACGGCGTGCCCGCGAAGGTCGAGCTCGAGGCGACGGGCAACCTCACGCTCGACCGGGCGCGCGAGGTCGCGGGCACGGGCGTCGACTACCTCTCCGTCGGCGCCCTGACACATTCGGCCCCGATCCTCGACCTCGCGCTCGACCTGCTCCCCGCGCCGCCGTCGCGCTAGGGGAGCCCTAGCCGCCGGGCCCGGGAGCCCGTGCGCGGCGCCGGTAGAATCCTCGGGTGACCTCCCCCGCCGGAACCCCCTCTCCTGCCGTGCCCGATCCCGAGGAGCACGTCGACGACGTGCCCGAGCAGATGCAGGTCCGCCGCGAGAAGCGCGAGCGGATCCTCGCGCGCGGCGAGGACGCGTACCCCGTCTCCGTGCCCCGCACGCACACGATCGCCGAGGTGCGGGCCGCCTACGCGCACCTGGAGACGGGCGAGGAGACGCAGGACGAGGTCGGCGTCGCGGGCCGCGTCGTGTTCCTGCGCAACACCGGCAAGCTCTGCTTCGCCACGCTGCAGGACGGCGCCGGGAACCGCCTCCAGGTCATGCTGAGCCAGGCGGTCGTCGGCGAGGAGTCGCTCGCGGCGTTCAAGGCCGACGTCGACCTCGGCGACCACCTGTTCGCGCACGGCCGCGTCATCAGCTCGCGCCGCGGCGAGCTGAGCGTGTTCGCCGACGCGTGGCAGATCGCCGCGAAGGCGCTGCGCCCGCTCCCCGTGCTCCACAAGGAGCTGTCGGAGGAGGCGCGCGTGCGCCAGCGCTACGTGGACCTCATCGCGCGCCCGGCCGCCCGGGACACCGTGCGCCTGCGCGCCGCCGTCGTGCGCTCGATCCGCGAGAACTTCTGGGAGCGCGGATTCGTCGAGGTCGAGACGCCGATGCTGCAGACGCGTCCGGAAGGCGCCGCCGCGCGCCAGTTCGAGACGCACATGAATGCATTCGACATCGACCTGTTCCTGCGTATCGCGCCCGAGCTGTTCCTCAAGCGCGCGGCGGTCGGCGGCGTCGAGAAGGTGTTCGAGATCAACCGCAACTTCCGCAACGAGGGCGTGGACTCCACGCACTCGCCGGAATTCGCGATGCTCGAGGCGTACGAGGCGTACGGCGACTACGACACCATGGCGGTGCTCACCCAGGATCTCGTGCAGCGCGCGGCGCAGGACGCGCTCGGCACGACCCTCGTCACGCTCGCCGACGGGACGGAGTACGACCTCGGCGGTGAATGGACGCAGCTGAAGATGTACGACTCGCTGTCGGACGCGCTGGGCGAGGCCGTGACGCCGGAGACGTCGGTCGAGACGCTGCTGACCTACGCGGAGAAGTTCGAGCTCTCGTTCGACCCGAAGAACGTCAACCACGGCAAGCTCGTCGAGGGCCTGTGGGAGCACCTCGTGGGCGACCACCTCGTCGCCCCGACGTTCGTGCGCGACTTCCCCGTCGAGACCTCCCCGCTCACGCGCGACCACCGCACGGTGCGGGGCCAGGTCGAGAAGTGGGACCTCTACGTGCGCGGCGTCGAGCTCGCGACGGCGTACTCCGAGCTCGTCGACCCCGTCGTGCAGCGTCAGCGCTTCGAGGCGCAGGCCCTGCTCGCGGCGGCGGGCGACGAGGAGGCCATGCGCATCGACGAGGACTTCCTCACCGCGATGGAGTACGCCATGCCGCCGTCGGGCGGCATGGGCCTCGGCATCGACCGCCTCCTCATGGCGCTCACCGGCCTCGGTATCCGCGAGACCATCCTCTTCCCGCTCGTGAAGCCCGCGCAGCAGTAGCGCGCGGCAGACCTAGGATCGACAGCATGGACATCTGGCCCACCGTCGCGGCGCTGATCCCCTCGATCGGCGTCGGCGTGCTCTTCTACGTCGCGATGCGCGCGATCGTGCGCGCCGACCGCAACGAGCGCGCCGCGCTCGCGCGGCTGGACGAGGAGGAGGCGCGGGCCGCGGCGGCCCAGGCCGCCCCCGTCCGCGAGCCCTGATCGTCGGCCGGGCATTTCCGGGCCGGAAATCGACGGAACAAATGTACCGGTGTCCAAGAATGCACGCGGATCACGGAAGAGCGAAGCCCGCGGAACAGCGTGTCCAATTGACGCTCGCGTCGTCACGATGGCATCCTGGCGAGGACAATTCTTCCCGTGAGACGTGAGGTAACCACAGTGGCCCAGAAAGTCCAGGTAATTCTCGTCGACGACCTCGACGGTGGGGCGGCCGACGAGACCGTCACGTTCGCCCTCGACGGGGTCTCGTACGAGATCGACCTGAGCACCAAGAATGCGCAGGAGCTGCGCGACGCGTTCGCGTCCTGGGTCGGCAACGCCCGCAAGGTCTCCTCCCGCACGAGCACGACGCGCCCCGCCCGGCGCAGCGCCCGCTCGGCCGGCTCGGCGCGCGCGACGGAGGTCCGCGAGTGGGCGCGTGCGAACGGCTACACGGTCAACGACCGGGGCCGCATCTCGCAGGAGATCCAGGCGGCGTACGACGCCGCGCACTGACGCGTCCCGCACACCGCGTACGCCGGGGGCGCCCGGTCGACGAGCACCGTCGGCCGGGCGCCCTTTCGCGTCTCCCGCCGCGCCCGCTCCGTCGCCCCGCCCGGTGCCCGGGGCGGCGGCCCGGCGAACTAGGCTCGGGGCATGACCTCCGCGACCCGCGCCCTCTGGATCGGCACCTACCCGCACCCCACGGGAGGTCCGGAGGGGGTGTGGCGCGTCGAGCTCGACGCGGACGTCGTGGCGGGGACGGGGTCGTTCGTGGGCGGCGCGCCGGCCGCCCCGTCGCCCTCGGCGTCGTTCCTCGCGCTCGACGGGGCCACGCTGTACGCCGTCGGGGAGACCGAGTCGGGCTCGGTGTCGGCGTTCGCCGTCGGGCCCGACGGCGGCCTCGAGCGTCGCGGCGAGCCCGTCGCGACGGGCGGCTCCTTCCCGTGCCACGTCACCGTGAGCGGTGACGTGCTCGTCGCGAACTACGGTGACGGCGTCCTCACGGTCGTGCCGACGGCGGACGACGGCGCGTTCGAGGGGGCGTCCGACGGCGGCCCGCGCCGGCAGCGGCATGCGGGGACCGGCCCGGTCGCCGACCGCCAGGAGGGTCCGCACGCCCACTTCGTCGCGCCGCTCGCCCACCTCGGCGCCGCCGACGACGGCAGCGGTGACGTGCTCGTCGTCGACCTGGGCACCGACGAGCTGCGCCGGCACGACCCCGGCGCGCCCGACGGCACCGCGCCGCGCGTCGTCGCGACCTTCCCCCCGGGCACGGGCCCGCGGCACCTCGCGGCGCTCCCGTCGGGCCACCTCGTGGTCGTGGGCGAGCTCGACCCCGCCGTGTTCGTCCTCGCGCCCGTCGACGGCCCCGACGGCGCGCGCACCTACGACGTCGTCGCGCGCCACGACGCCACGCACGCTCCGGCTCCCGCCGACGGCGCGAACTACCCCTCGCACGTCGCGGTCACGGCCGACGGCAAGCGCGTCCTCGTCGCGGTGCGCGGTGCCGACGTGCTCGCCGTGCACGCGGTGGAGCCCGGCGCCGAGGGCGGCGTGCCCGCCCTGCGCCACCTCGCCGACTCGCCCGTGGGCGGCGCGTGGCCGCGCCACTTCGCGGTCCTCTCGGGCGACGCGGGGGAGGGGGGCGAGGTGCTGCACGACCTCGTCGTCGTCGCGAACCAGAACGACGACCCCCTGATCGAGCGGGCCGTCGCGGCCGGCCCGGAGCAGCCGACGTCGAACCTCGCGCTGCTGCGCGTGCGCCGCTCGGACGGCGCGGCGCACGTGCTCGACGTGCTCGCGCTCCCGTCGCCGGCGTGCGTCGTGGAAGCCTGACCGCGGTGACCGCGCTCGAGCTGCCGGGGGGCGTCTCCCCGGACCCGGCGACCCCTCTGCGCGTCGCGATGCTCTCGGTGCACACGTCGCCGCTCGACCAGCCGGGCACCGGCGACGCGGGCGGCATGAACGTGTACGTCACCGAGCTGGCGCACGCGCTCGCGCGCCGCGGCACGCAGGTGGAGATCTTCACGCGCGCGACCGCGTCGAGCCAGCCTCCCGCCGTGGAGGTGTCCGACGGCGTGACGGTGCGTCACGTCGTCGCGGGCCCGTTCGAGGGGCTCGACAAGCACGACCTGCCCGGACAGCTCTGCGCGTTCACCGCGGGCGTGCTGCGCGCGGAGGCCCGGCACCGCGAGGGCTGGTACGACGTGGTGCACACCCACTACTGGCTCTCGGGCCAGGTGGGGTGGCTCGCGGCCGACCGCTGGGACGTCCCGCTCGTGCACACGATGCACACGCTCGCGCGCGTGAAGAACGCGGCCCTCGCGCCGGGCGACGCGCCCGAGCCGCTGGGCCGCATCATCGGCGAGGAGCAGGTCGTCGCCGAGGCGGACGCGCTCGTCGCGAGCACCGACGCCGAGGCCGAGGACCTCGTGCGCGACTACGCCGCCGACCCGGCGCGCGTGCACGTCGTCCCACCCGGCGTCGACCTCGACCTGTTCTCCCCGTCCCCCGGTGCGACGTCGGGTGACGCGACGGCGCGCCGCGCGCACCGTCGCGGGCTGCGCGCGGAGCTGGGGCTGCCCGTCGACGGCGGGCTCGTGCTCTTCGCGGGCCGCGTGCAGCCGCTCAAGGGGCCCGACGTCCTCGTCCGGGCGCTCGGCGTGCTCGCCGAGCGGGGTGAGCCCGTGCCGACGCTCGTCGTCCTCGGCGGGCCGAGCGGCCGCCCGACGGCCGTGCGCGAGCTCGAGGCGCTCGCCTACCAGGTGGGGGTCAGCGACCGGCTCGTGGTGCGCCCGCCCGTGCGGCGGGACGAGCTCGTGCGCTGGTACCGCGCGGCCGACGTCGTCGCCGTGCCGTCGCACAACGAGACGTTCGGCCTCGTCGCCGCCGAGGCCGAGGCGAGCGGGACGCCCGTCGTCGCGGCGGCGGTCGGCGGCCTGCGCACCGTCGTCGAGGACCAGGTGTCGGGCGTGCTCGTCCCGGGTCACGACCCGCAGACATGGGCGCGCGTGCTCGCGGACCTGCTCGCCGACGACGCGCGCCTCGCCCGGTTCGGCGACGGCGCCCGGCGCGCGGGCGAGCGCTTCGGCTGGGACGCCGCCGCGCTGCGCATGCTCGACGTCTACGCGCAGGCCCGCAAGGTCCGCGCCGCGCGCTGAGCCCGCGCCCGGGCCGATCGGTCGTGCGTCAGGCGCCCGGCTCGCCGCGCTCCAGGACGAGGACCGGGATCTCGCGCGTCGTGCGCTCCTGGTAGTCGGCGTACGGCGGGTACGCCGCGACGGCGCGCTCCCACCACAGCGCCTTCTCCTCGCCGTGCACCTCGCGCGCGACGTAGTCGTGGCGCTCCGGCCCGTCCTGCAGCTCGACGCGCGGGTGCGCGACCACGTTGTGGTACCAGACGGGGTGCTTCGGCGCGCCCCCGAGCGACGCGACGACCGCGTACGTGCCGTCGTGCTCGACGCGCATGAGCGGCGTCTTGCGGACCTTGCCCGTGCGGCGCCCGACGGTCGTGAGGACGACGACCGGCATCCCGTTCAGGGTCGTGCTGCGCGTCCCGCCGGACGACTCGTAGGCCTCGGCCTGCCGGCGTGACCAGGTGCTCGGGCTGGGTGCGTACTCTCCGTCGATCGGCATGTGAGCGGCAACGCGCGGGCCGCGCCGCCGATTCCCGGACCTTCGTCCCACGGCCGGCGGCGTCGGTCACCACCACGTGGGACGCCCGTGCCCGCGCGCCGGACGGTGCGGCAGGATGGAGCCATGACCTACACCCTCGTGCTGCTCCGCCACGGCGAGAGCGAATGGAACGCCAAGAACCTGTTCACCGGCTGGGTGGACGTCGCCCTGTCGGAGAAGGGGACCGAGGAGGCGAAGCGCGGCGGTCAGCTCCTCACCGAGGCCGGCGTCTCGCCCGACGTCGTGCACACCTCGCTCCTGCGCCGCGCCATCACGACGGCGAACCTCGCGCTCGACGCGGCGGACCGCCACTGGATCCCCGTGAAGCGGTCGTGGCGCCTCAACGAGCGTCACTACGGCGCGCTCCAGGGCAAGAACAAGAAGCAGACGCTCGAGGAGTTCGGCGAGGAGCAGTTCATGCTCTGGCGCCGCTCGTACGACGTCCCGCCGCCGGAGATCGAGCTCGGCTCGGAGTTCTCGCAGGACGCGGACCCGCGCTACGCCGACGCCCCCGTGGTGCGCACCGAGTGCCTCAAGGACGTGCTCGAGCGCGCCCTGCCGTACTGGGAGAGCGAGGTCGTCCCGGACCTCAAGGCCGGCAAGACCGTGCTCGTCGCCGCGCACGGCAACTCGCTGCGCGCGCTCGTCAAGCACCTCGACGGCATCTCCGACGAGGACATCGCCGGGCTCAACATCCCGACGGGCATCCCGCTGCTCTACGAGCTCGACGAGAACCTCGTCCCGGTCACCGAGGGCGGGCGCTACCTCGACCCGGAGGCCGCCGCGGAGGCCGCCGCCGCGGTCGCGAACCAGGGCCGCTGACCGCGCGACCCGCACGCACGACGACGGCCCGCCCCGGGAGCTCCGGGGCGGGCCGTCGTCGCGAGGTGGAGCCGCGTGCACCGAGGTGGGGGCCCGCGGGTTCTCGCTCGAGACCGGAGGCTCTCCCTCGCGGGCGGGCCGTGGCCCCGTCGTCAGGCGGTGGCGCGGGCGGGGCCCGCGGGCGCGCCGCGGTCGTCGGCGAAGTCGCCCGTGACGAGGTAGGTCACGCGCTTGGCGATCGACACGCCGTGGTCGCCGAACCGCTCGTAGTAGCGGCCCACGAGCGTCACGTCGACCGTCTCCTGCGGCGTGCCCGTCCACGTGCCGTCGAGCAGCGCCGTGAACGTGTCCTGGTGCAGCGAGTCGAGCAGGTCGTCGTCGCGCTGCACGTTCGCCGCGACGGTGAGGTCGCGCGTCGTGAGGAGCGTCGTCGTGCGCCGCGCGACCCGCACCGCGGCGTCGTGCATCTGCTCGAACGTCCGGTGCAGCGTCGGCACGACGGCGTGCGCCGGGTACCGTCCGCGCGCGACCTGCGCGATGTGGCGCGCCAGGTCGCCCATCCGCTCGAGCGTCGCGCTCATCCGCAGCGCGCTGACGACGACCCGCAGGTCGGTCGCCACGGGCTGCTGCTGCGCGAGGAGCAGGACGCAGCGCTCGTCGAGCTCGCGCTCGAGCGCGTCGATCGTCCGGTCGTCGCCGATGACCGACTGCGCGAGCTGGAGGTCCGCCGTGAGGAGCGCCTGCCCGGCGCGGTTCACGGCCGACTCGACCAGCCGGCTCATCTCGGCCAGGTCGTCGCCGACCTGCTTCAGCTCGGCCTCGAAGATCTCCCGCATCGCTTCCCTCTCGTCGTGACCAGCCCGTCCGGTCCGGTGACGGCGTGCGCGCCGGCACGCCGCACGGCGCCCGGGCACGCCGTGGGCTCCGGTCACGCTCGCAGGCCCGGTCGACCGCGCGGTGAACGGCAGGACGCGGCCAGGTGAACTCTTGGCGGCACGGGCCCCGCACGGCCCTCTCGCGGCCGGGACGACGCGTGCGCGACCGTACGCTGGACGCGTGGAAGCCGAGAGTCTGATCGAGGGCGCGACCGTGCTGCTCGCGGGCGTCGTGGGCGTGGTGGTGGGCGTCATCGCTGCGATCGCGTTCCGCGTGAGCGAGCGCCAGCAGCGCGCGGCCCGGCCGGAGCCGGCGCCCGAGCTCGACGAGGGTCTCGTGCGCGTGCTCGCGGTGCTGCGCTCGGCGGCCGTCGTGCTCGACGACGAGGGCGAGGTCGTGCGGGCCAGCCCGCCCGCGTACGCGCTCGGCGTGGTGCGCGGCGACGTGATCGCGCACGCCGCGATCCGCGACATGATCGACGACGTCCGCAAGGACGGCGTCATCCGCGACGAGGAGCTCGAGCTCCCGCGCGGCCCGGTCGGCCGCGGCACGGTGATGCTCCAGGTCCGCGTCGCCCAGGTGGGGCCGCGCAACGTGCTCGTGCTCGCCGAGGACCGGACCGAGGCACGGCGCGTCGAGGCGATCCGCCGCGACTTCGTCGTCAACGTGTCGCACGAGCTGAAGACGCCCGTGGGCGCGCTCGCGCTGCTCGCCGAGACGGTGCAGGACGCCGCGGACGACCCCGTCGCCGTCCGGCGCTTCGCCGCGCGCATGCAGTCGGAGGCGACACGGTTGTCCGCGCTCGTGCAGGAGATCATCGAGCTCTCGCGCCTCCAGGTCGCCGGCGCGCTCCAGGAGGTCACGGTCGTGCCCGTGCGCGGGGTGGTCGAGGAGGCCGTCGACCGCGCGCGCACGACCGCGCAGGGCAAGGGCATCACGCTCACGACGGGCGGCGAGCTCGACGCCGCCGTCTACGGCGACCACAACCTGCTCGTGACCGCCGTCCGCAACCTGCTCGACAACGCGGTCGCCTACTCGGGCGAGAACACGCGCGTCGGGGTGGGCGTGACGCGCTCGGGCGACCTCGTCGAGATCGCCGTCGTGGACCAGGGGATCGGCATCGCGGCGGACGAGCAGGCGCGCGTCTTCGAGCGGTTCTACCGCGTGGACCCGGCGCGCTCGCGCGACACCGGGGGCACGGGCCTGGGGCTGAGCATCGTCAAGCACGTCGCGGCCGACCACGGCGGCGAGGTCACGATGTGGTCCGAGCCGGGGCGCGGCTCGACCTTTACGCTGCGCATCCCGGCTGCGGGGGAGACCGCGCCGGCCGAGGCGGACCAGCGGGGGCAGGACGACGAGCGGCAGCCCGTGGAGGCCGCCGCACCCGACGACGGACAGGACGAGGAGGTAGACGCGTGACGCGCATCCTGGTGGTGGAGGACGAGGAGTCGTACCGCGACCCGTTGACGTACCAGCTGCGGCGCGAGGGCTTCGACGTGGTGGAGGCCGCGACGGGCACCGAGGCGCTCGAGCGGTACGACGCGGACGGGGCCGACCTCGTGCTCCTCGACCTCATGCTCCCCGGCCTGAGCGGCACCGAGGTGTGCCGCGAGCTGCGGCAGCGCGGGGACGTCCCCGTCATCATGCTCACCGCGAAGGACTCGGAGATCGACAAGGTCGTGGGCCTGGAGCTGGGCGCCGACGACTACGTGACCAAGCCGTACTCGTTCCGCGAGCTGCTCGCGCGCGTGCGCGCCGTGCTGCGCCGCAAGGGCGGGGAGAACGGGGGCGAGCCCGCCGGGGACGGCGCGCTCGAGGTCGGTCCGGTGCGCATGGACGTCGAGCGCCACACGGTGAGCGTCGACGGGCAGGTCGTGCCGTTCCCGCTCAAGGAGTTCGAGCTCCTCGAGCTGCTCCTGCGCAACGCCGGGCGCGTGCTCACGCGCGGGCAGCTCATCGACCGCGTGTGGGGCACGGACTACGTGGGCGACACCAAGACGCTCGACGTCCACGTCAAGCGCATCCGGTCGAAGATCGAGCCCGAGCCCGCGAGCCCGCGCTACCTGCTCACGGTGCGCGGCCTGGGGTACAAGATCGCGGACGGGGTGGGCCAGGCCTGACGCCGCCCGACCGGCCCGCGCGGCGCGCGCACGGCCCCGGCACGTCCTGCGAGGACGGCCGGGGCCGTCGTCGTCGGGCGGCACGGAAGGTCTGTGCACTGTTCATCCGTCGTTCACCCGCTCTCGGGCGGCGCGTCACCCGGCGCTCCTAGCGTCGGGCTCGTCACCGGCGCTCGCTGGTGCACGAGACGCTTGAACAGGATGGAACGACACGTGAAGCTCAGCCGAATCTCCCGTGCTGGATCCGCCGTCGCGATCGGCGCGCTCGCGCTGACCCTCGCCGCGTGCGGGTCGGACGACCCCGTCGGCGGCGCCGGCGGCGACGCCACCGGCCCGGCCGACGGCTCGTCCGAGACCGCGAGCGACCTCAGCGGCGAGCTCAACGGCGCCGGGGCGAGCTCGCAGGAGTCCGCGATGGAGGCGTGGCGCGCCGGGTTCCAGAGCGCGAACCCCGACGTCACGGTGAACTACGACCCCGTCGGCTCCGGCGGCGGCCGCACCCAGTTCCTCGAGGGCGGGGTCGCGTTCGCCGGCTCGGACGCGGTGCTCAAGGACGAGGAGATCACGCAGTCGCAGGCCGTGTGCGGCCCCGACGGCGCGATCGACCTGCCGGTCTACGTCAGCCCGATCGCGATCATCTACAACCTGCCGGAGGTCGCGGAGCTCAACCTCGCGCCGGCCACCATCGCGGGGATCTTCAACGGCACCATCACGCGGTGGGACGCCCCGGAGATCGCGGCCGACAACCCGGGCACGACGCTCCCCGACCTCGCGATCACGCCGGTCCACCGCTCGGACGAGTCGGGCACGACCGAGAACTTCACCGAGTACCTCGCCGCGACGGCGGGCGACGCCTGGGGCCACGAGCCGAGCGGCGACTGGCCGACGCAGGGCGGCGAGTCCGCGCAGGGCACGTCGGGCGTCGTGCAGACCGTCCAGGGCGGCGAGGGCACCATCGGCTACGCCGACGCCTCGAAGGCCGGCGACCTCGGCACCGCGAAGATCAAGGTCGGCGAGGAGTGGGTCGCGTACTCGCCCGAGGCCGCCGCGAAGGTCGTCGACGCGTCGCCGCGCGTCGAGGGCCGCGCCGAGCACGACATCGCGGTCGAGCTGGACCGCACCACGACGGAGGCCGGCGCCTACCCGCTCGTGCTCGTCTCGTACGCGATCGCGTGCACGAGCTACGAGGACGAGGCGACGGGCGACCTCGTCAAGGCGTTCCTCACCTACCTCTCGAGCGAGGAGGGCCAGGCGGCCTCCGCGTCGGCCGCGGGCAGCGCGCCGATCTCGGAGGACCTGCGCACCGACGTCCACGCCGCGATCGAGGCCATCACCGTCGGCACCGTCGGCTGACGACCCGCGGACGCCAGGGGCGGCGGGGCCTGCGGGCCCCGCCGCCCCGACCCGCGAGGCACGCCGTCGGACCGCAGCACCGCCACCAGGAGCACGAGTGACCACGACAGACTCACCGACCACGCCGGGCCCGGCCCCGGGCCGGGAGCGCGGCGACGCGCCCCGCGCGGCCGCGCCGCGCCGTCGGGCACGGACGACCGACCGCGGCCTCAACCGCGTGTTCCGCTGGACGGCGACCGGTGCCGGGGGCCTCATCCTCGGCGTGCTCGCCGCGGTCGCGATCTTCCTCGTCCTGCGCGCGTGGCCCGCGCTCACCGCGGGCGGGGACGTGCTGGGCGAGGAGGTCGCGTGGTTCCCCGAAGGCGCGTCGCTCGTGTCCTTCGTCGGCCCGCTCGTCTTCGGCACGCTGCTCGCCGCGGCCCTCTCGCTCGTCCTGGCGACGCCGGTCGCGATGGGCATCGCGCTGTTCATCTCCCACTACGCGCCCCGCCGGCTCGCGTCGACCCTCGGGTACGTCGTCGACCTGCTCGCGGCGATCCCCAGCGTCGTGTACGGCCTGTGGGGCTCGCTCGTCCTCCCGCCGGTCGTCGTGCCGGTGTGGTCCTGGCTCGCCGACACCCTCGGGTGGTTCCCGCTGTTCGCCGGTCCGGCGTCGCCGACCGGTCGCGTCCTGCTCACCGTCGCGCTCGTGCTCGCCGTGATGATCCTGCCGATCATCACGGCCGTGAGCCGCGAGGTGTTCCTCCAGACGCCGAAGCTCCACGAGGAGGCGGCGCTCGCCCTCGGCGCGACGCGCTGGGAGATGATCCGCACCGCAGTCCTCCCGTTCGGGCGCTCGGGCGTCGTCTCGGCCGCGATGCTCGGCCTCGGGCGCGCGCTCGGCGAGACGATGGCCGTGCTCATGATCCTCTCGCCCGGGCTCCTCTACTCGTTCGCGATCCTCCAGGCGGGGCAGCAGCAGACGATCGCCGCGAACATCGCGGCGGACTTCCCCGAGGCCAACCCGCTCGGGGTGAGCGCGCTCATCGCGACGGGCCTCGCGCTGTTCCTCATCACCCTGCTCGTCAACATGGGCGCCCGCGCGATCGTCGCGCGGCGCAAGGACTTCTCGGGAGCCAACTGATGAGCGCCCTCAGCACCAGCCCCGCACGCGGCGACGCGGTGCAGGACCCCGCGCGCACCACGGCCGTGCGCGCGCTCCTGCGCGGCGCGGACGGGCGCCGACGCCGCACCGACCGCGCGATGACGGTCCTCATGTGGGGCGCGTTCACCCTCGCGATGGTGCCGCTCGCGTCCGTCGCGTGGACCGTCGTCGTGCACGGCGCGGAGCGGTTCGACCTGTACTTCCTCACGCACTCCATGCGCGGCGTGTTCGGCGGCATGGACGCGGGCGGCATCTACCACGCGATCCTCGGCACGCTCCTCATCACGCTGGGCGCCGCGGTCATCTCCGTGCCGATCGGCCTCCTCGCCGCGATCTACCTCGTCGAGTACGGGCGCGGGCCGCTGGCGCGCGCGGTGACGTTCTTCGTCGACGTCATGACCGGCATCCCGTCGATCGTCGCGGGCCTCTTCGCGTACGCGCTCTTCGCCGTGATCCTCGGCCCGGGGGTGCGCATGGGCGTCGTCGGCTCCGTCGCGCTGTCCGTGCTCATGATCCCGGTCGTCGTGCGCTCGTGCGAGGAGATGCTCCGGCTCGTGCCCAACGAGCTGCGCGAGGCCGCGTACGCGCTCGGCGTCCCGAAGTGGCTCACGGTCGTGCGCGTCGTGCTGCGCACGTCGGTCGCCGGCATCACGACGGGCGTCATGCTCGCCGTCGCGCGCGTCATCGGCGAGACGGCGCCGCTGCTCATCACGGTCGGCGTCGTCGACTCGATCAACGGGAACCTCTTCGAGGGCCGCATGATGACGCTCCCGGTGTACGTGTACCGGCAGTACAGCCAGGGCCTCGTCCCCTGCAGCAGCGTCACGGACGCCGTGTGCCTGCCCGACATCAACTACGACCGGGCCTGGGCGGCCGCGCTGACGCTGATCCTCCTCGTCATGCTGCTCAACCTCGTCGGGCGGCTCGTCACCCGCTGGTTCGCCCCCAAGACCCTCCGCTAGAGAAGGACAGCCCGATGGCACAGCGCATCGACGTCAAGGACCTCAACATCTACTACGGCGACTTCCTCGCGGTGCAGGACGTCGGCATGACGATCGAACCGCGGTCCGTGACGGCCTTCATCGGCCCGTCCGGCTGCGGCAAGTCGACGTTCCTGCGGACGCTCAACCGCATGCACGAGGTCATCCCCGGCGCGCGGGTCGAGGGGACCGTCGAGATGGAGGGCGTCGACCTCTACGGCGACGACGTCGACCCGGTCGCCGTCCGCCGCCAGGTCGGCATGGTGTTCCAGCGGCCGAACCCGTTCCCCACGATGTCCATCCGGGAGAACGTGCTTGCGGGGGTCCGGCTCAACAACAAGCGCATCTCGAGGTCCGACGCCGAGGACCTCGTCGAGTCGTCGCTGCGCGGCGCGAACCTGTGGAACGAGGTGAAGGACCGCCTCGACCGCCCGGGCTCGGGCCTCTCCGGCGGGCAGCAGCAGCGCCTGTGCATCGCGCGCGCCATCGCGGTCAAGCCGCAGGTGCTCCTCATGGACGAGCCGTGCTCGGCGCTCGACCCGATCTCGACCCTCGCGATCGAGGACCTCGTCGCCGAGCTCAAGGACGAGTACACGATCGTCATCGTCACGCACAACATGCAGCAGGCCGCGCGCGTGAGCGACCGGACCGCGTTCTTCAACATCGCGGGCACCGGCAGGCCGGGGCGCCTGATCGAGATGGACGACACCGCGACGATGTTCTCCTCGCCGTCGCAGCAGGCCACCGAGGACTACATCTCGGGGCGCTTCGGCTGAGTGCGCGCCTGCGCCGCAGGCACGTCAGGACGAGACGACGACGGCGCCCCTCCCGGGCGGGAGGGGCGCCGTCGTGCGCGGAGGCGACGCGTCAGGACGCGGAACCTTCGAGGGTGCCCGTGACGTCGGTGCCGTCGGTGTCGATGACGCACTGGATCACGCGGTCGTCCATCGTGTTCCAGCCCTCCTCGAGCGGCGTGAAGGGCCAGTAGTAGTAGGCCGACTCGTCGTAGGAGACGCCGACGAACGACTCGAACTCCCCGAGGCAGAACTCGTCGGCGCTCGCCGCGAGGGCCTCGTCACCGGGGAAGTCGCCCTCGGGGAGCTCGGTCTCCGCGTAGACCTCGGCGTCGTGGGGCTCGGAGCACGGGACGACGGGCACGGACTCGACGTTCTCCCCGTCGGTGAGCTTCGCGGTGACGATGCAGTCGCCGACCTGGATCGAGAAGACGTCGGCGTCGGACGCCGCCGTGACCTCGCCGCCGGGCTCGTCGCGCTGGGCCTCGGCAGGACCGCTGATCTCGTCGAGGACGGCGCCGCAGCCCGACGTGGTGAGGGCGAGGGCGACGGCGCTCACGACGAGGACGAGCGGCCGGCGGGTGGAACGGGTGGGTGTCACCTGGGTGTCCTTCGGGAACGTGGTCCTCGCCGGGATGGCGGGGACGGGCTCGCGAAGGCTAGCGCCGCCCGGTGACAGGGCGGAACCTCATTCCGCCCCGGTCCGCGCGGCTCACGGCAGCAGGTGCGCGTACTCCTCGAGGGTGCCGTCGAGGACGGGCAGGGCGAGGTCCTGCTCCTCGCCCGACGTGACGCTCACGGTGACGGGGAGCGTGGCCCCCGGAGCCGCGTCCACGCGGCCGATCTGCGCGTCGAACCCGTCCTCGGCGCCGAGATAGACGGTCTCGCCGGCGGCGACCGGGATCGTCACGGCCGCGCCGCCCTCCGGGAGGACGTCGAACTCGACGTCCTCGGTCGAGTCGTTGGCGAACGCCCCGATCAGCGCGCCCGCGTCGCCCTCGGCGGCGCTCACGACGAGGAGGTTGAGCCCCCGCAGGTCGTCCGTGAGGTCGACGCGCACGCCGTCCGACGGCGAGTAGGGGCGCGTCGTCTCGATCGGGGAGCACGCGGAGGCGACGGCCACGCTCGCGACCACGAGGGGGACGGCCCAGTAGCGCGCGCGGCCGGTCGCTCGGGACGCGGCGCGGGTCGCTGCTCGAGGGGTCGGGATGCGGGTCACGGGGCACTCCTGGGCTGCGAAGGGGGGACTCGGTTTCCGCGCCCAGCCTAGTGCGTCGCGCGAGGTCGGGCGGCCGGAACCCGCTCCCCGGGGCGGTCGCGTGAGGCGCGTCACGCGCGAGGAACGGGCCGGCCGCGCCGCGACCGGGTCCGCGCCCGGGCCCTCGGGCCCCTCCGGCGAGGTTCGTGAGCCCCGCTGCCAGCGCTCTGACCTGCGACGACGCGTCGTAGCACGGCTTGTCAAGGGGCTCAGGGGCTCGGAATTCCGCCCTTCCACGTGGTAAGGTGGACCACCGCGAAAGGGGACATCTGCAGATGACGTTCACAGTAGGCGAGACCGTTGTCTACCCGCACCACGGAGCCGCACTGATCGAGGAGATCAAGACGCGCACCATCCGCGGAGAGGACAAGATCTACCTCAAGCTCAAGGTCGCGCAGGGCGACCTGACCATCGAAGTCCCAGCCGAGAACGTCGACCTCGTCGGCGTGCGTGACGTCGTCGGCCAGGAGGGCCTCGACCGCGTGTTCGAGGTGCTGCGTGCACCCTACACCGAGGAGCCGACCAACTGGTCGCGCCGGTACAAGGCGAACCTCGAGAAGCTCGCGTCGGGCGACGTGATCAAGGTGGCGGAGGTCGTGCGCGACCTCTCCCGCCGCGACGCGGACCGCGGTCTGTCGGCCGGCGAGAAGCGCATGCTCTCGAAGGCCCGCCAGATCCTCGTCTCGGAGCTCGCGCTGGCGGAGCACACCGAGGAGGAGAAGGCCGAGGCGATCCTCGACGAGGTGCTGGCCTCCTGACGTCCCGGGCTCCGGCCCGCGACACGGACACCAGGGAGGGCGCCGTCCGCACGGACGGCGCCCTCCCCGTCGTCGTGCCCGGTAGCGTGTGCCCGTGCCGACTCTCGCCGTCCTCACCGCCGCCGGCTCCGGGACCCGCCTCGGGATGGATCTGCCCAAGGCCCTCGTCGAGCTCGACGGCCTGCCGCTCGTCGTGCACGCCGCCCGGCGCCTGTGCGCGTCCGGCGCGGTCGACGCGCTCGTCGTCACGGCCCCGGCGGGGCTCGAGGACCACGTCGCGTCGCTCCTGGGCGACGACCCGGCCGTCGACCGTCCCGTCCGCGTGGTGGCGGGCGCGGGGACGCGCCAGGCGTCCGTCGCCGCCGGACTGCGCGCGGGCCTCGACGCGAGCACGTCCGACGCGGACGGGCCGGTCGACGTCGTGCTCGTCCACGACGCGGCGCGCCCGCTCGCGCCCCCACGCCTCGTCCGGCGCGTGGTCGACGCGGTGCGGTCGGGGCACGGCGCTGTCGTGCCGGGCCTCCCGGTGGCCGACACGGTGAAGCGCGTGACGGCTGCGCGTCCCGACGACCCGACCCGGGCGGAGCCCGTCGCCGAGACCGTCGACCGCGCGGCGCTCCGGGCCGTCCAGACGCCGCAGGGGTTCGACCGCGCGACGCTCGTGCGGGCGCACGAGGCAGCCGCGCACCGGGCCGGCGACGAGGCCCTCGCCGCGACGGACGACGCCGGCCTCGTCGAGGCTCTCGGCCTGCCCGTCCACGTCGTGCCCGGCGACGCCGCGGCCGCGAAGATCACGACGGCGCACGACCTGCGGGTCGCCGCGCTGACTCTCGGGGAGGAACGATGACGAGCCCGGACCACCACGCCGCCGATCCGCGACCGGCCGCCGCTGCCGCGCCCGCCCTGCCGCGCACCGGCGTCGGCGTCGACGTGCACGCGCTCGCGCCCGAGGGCGAGGACCGCGAGCTGTGGCTCGGGGGGCTGCACTGGCCGGGGGAGCGCGGCCTCGCGGGGCACTCCGACGCCGACGTCGCCGCGCACGCCGCGGCCGACGCGCTCTTCTCGGCGACGGGGCTCGGTGACCTCGGCTCGAACTTCGGCACGAGCGCGCCCGAGTGGGCCGGCGCGAGCGGGTCGAGCCTGCTCGCGGAGGCGGCGCGCCGCGTGCGCGCCGCGGGGTTCGAGATCGGGAACGTCGCGGTCCAGGTCATCGGGAACCGCCCGCGCCTCGGGCCGCGTCGCGCCGAGGCCGAGGAGGCCCTCTCGCGGGCCGCGGGGGCCCCGGTGACGGTCACGGCCACCACGACGGACGGGCTCGGCCTCACGGGCCGCGGGGAGGGCGTCGCGGCGGTCGCGACGGCGCTCGTCGTCGCCGTGCGGCCGGCCGGCTGACTCAGCCCGCCGGGGCGAGCTCGACGCTCTCGAGGATCTCGCGCGCCTGGGCCGCGCCCTCGGCGTCGTCGACGGCGTACGAGGCCGTGAGGTCCACGACCCACGCGTCGGCGCCGTCGCCGGTGCGCACCGCGACGATCTCCTGCGCGACGACCGTCCCGGACGCGTCGTAGGTGCCCGCGACGCGGAACGCGGGCAGGTCGCCGAGGGTCGTCGCGCCCTGGCCGTCCACGTCGGGGATCCAGCCAGGGATCGCCCCGACGGCCACCGTCGTCTCCGCGCCCGCCCGCTCGAGCGTCTGCGCGGACTTCTCGCCCGTCACGACGACGTTCGCCCGGAACTCCTGCGACCCGCCCGGCGCGCGCAGCACGAAGGCCCCGTCGCGGGTCACACGCTCCCAGCCCGCGGGCGCCGTGAGCTGGACCGGGACGTCGGGGACGTCGTAGGCGGTCGGCTCGCCGTCACCGCCGTCGGCGTCCGCGCCCGAGCAGCCGCCGAGGGCGAGCGCGACCGTCGCCGCGAGGAGCGCGGGGGTCCAGAAGATGCGAGCGGGGCGGGGTCGGGGCACGGTCGTCCTTCGTCGGCAGAGGGAGGCGAGCGGGGCTCGGCTGGCCATTCTCGTCGGCGCGCGTCCCGCGTGCCAGGGCCAGCCACAGACACTACGATCGCTGGGAGCGCATCGATGTGTTTGACTTTCCCAAGATCGACACATGGGATGAATCGCACATGAACCGAATGTCCGTGGAAGAGCGCCGCGCGCAGCTCGTCGACGCCGCGATGACCATCGCCGTCCGTGAGGGCGTCGAGGCGGTCACGATCCGCGGCGTCGCCGCGGAGGCCGGCGTCTCGCTCGGCGTGGTGCACTACTGCTTCGAGGACAAGGACGAGCTCCTCCAGGCGATGGGCAACAGCCTCGCGCTCGTCGCGTCCGAGCCCGTCCGCGCGGCCCTCGACGTCGACGGCGACGTCGTCGAGCTCGCCCACGCGGCGGCCGACGGGCTGTGGAGCGGTCTCACCCCGCGCCGCCACATGCGGCTCCTCACCTTCGAGTTCGCGACCGCGGGCGTGCGCAGCCGGGCGCTGCGCTCGGTCGCGCACACGCATCTCGAGCAGACCTGGGCGATGACGCGCGGCTTCCTCGAGAACGTCGCGGACCGCGGCAACGTCACGTACTCGATGGACCTCGGGTTCCTCTCGCGCATCGTCGCCGGGTACATCGACGGCATCGAGATCGCCTGGCTCGTCGAGCAGGACGACGAGACGGCGATCCGCAGCTTCCACGCGCTCGCCGAATACGTCCTGTCGGTCATGGTCCGGCCGGACGGGTCGCCCGTGCGCGAGCACGGTCCCGAGCCGGTCGACTGACGCGCGCCCGCGCTCCTCAGGCCCGCGCGCCCGGCGCGCGGCCGAGCACGCGGTCCGTGTACGGGTTGGCGAAGACGCCCTCGGGGTCGGCCGCGTCGCGCACGGCCACGGCGTCGTCGAAGCGCGGGTACAGCGCGCGCAGGCGGTCGGCGTCGAGGCCGTGGAGCTTGCCCCAGTGGGGCCGCCCGCCGACCTCCGCCACGATCCGCTCGACCGCGTCGAAGTAGCGCTCGTGCGGCAGTCGCGCGTACTGGTGCACCGCCACGTACGCGGTCTCGCGCCCGTGCGCCGTGGACAGCCACACGTCGTCCGGCGCAGCGAAGCGCACCTCGACGGGGAACGGCACGTGCTCGCCCGAGCGGCCGAGCCACGCGTCGATGCTCGCGAGGACGTCCACGAGCCGCTCGCGCGGCACCGCGTACTCCATCTCGCGGAACCGCACGCGGCGCGACGTGACGAACACCTGGTACGACGGCGCCACGTACGTGCGCGGCGCGAGCGCCCGGGCCGAGACCGCGTTGAGCCGCGGCGTGACGCGGGGGACGGCGGTCGCGAGCCGGTTGACGAGCTCGAACGCGCCGTTCGACAGCAGCTCCTCGTCGAGCCACGTGCGCGCCCGCGCGACCGGGCTCGGACCCGTGGTCCGCAGCCTGTCGAGCTCGGCGGCCTCCTCGTCGGGCGCGAGCCGGTTGTTGCGCTTGGTCAGGGCCCGGCGCGTGTGCGGGAACCAGTAGAACTCGAAGTGGTCGTTGCCGCCGACGAGGCCGTCCGGGTCGTCGGGCGCCCCCAGGTCCTCCAGGACGCGGTCGAGCGGCCACGGCTCCTCCTGCGCGCGCAGGAGGAACGCGGGCACGACCTCGAGCGTCACCGCGGACAGCACCCCCGTGACGCCCAGGCCGAGGCGGCTCACCTCGAACAGGTCGCGGTCCTGCGTCGCCGACGCCTCGCGGACCTCGCCGTCCGCCCCGACGACGCGGACGCCGCGCACCTGCGTGGCGAGACCGCCGAGGCGCGCCCCCGTGCCGTGCGTCCCGGTCGAGATCGCGCCCGCGACCGACTGGCGGTCGATGTCCCCGAGGTTGCGCATCGCGAGGCCCGCCGCGGCCAGCGCCGCGTTGAGCCGGTGCAGGCGGATGCCCGCGCCGACCGTCACGAGGATCGCGTCCGCGTCGGCGCCGCCGGGCGCGCCCGTGCCGCGCGTGATCCGCTCGACGAGGCCGATGCGGTCCAGGTCGAGCAGGAGCCCGTCCGTGACGGCCGCGGCGGTGAAGGAGTGGCCCGCGCCGACCGCGCGCACGGACAGGCCGTCGGCCGCCGCGCGGGCGACCAGGCTGCTCAGCTCCGCCTCGTCGCGCGGGGACTCGCGGCGCTGCGGGTTCGCGGTCGCGGTGCGGGCCCAGTTGGTCCAGGAGAGGGCGTCGTCGCTGCTCACAGGTCGTACTGTCTCACGCTCCGCGCGTGGCGTACGTTCTCCCCATGACGACCGACGCGGGAGCGGGGACGAACGTGGACGAGGCCGCTCGAGCGGCCCAGGAGCGGGGCACGACCCCGTCCCTGCTCGCCCGTCTGACCCGTGCGACGGCTGCCCTCGACGGGCCGCTCGCGGTCGTCGACCTCGACCGGTTCGACGCCAACGCGGACGAGCTGCTCGCCCGCGCCGGGGGAGTGCCCGTGCGCGTCGCGTCGAAGTCGGTGCGCGTGCGCCCGCTCGTCGCGCGCGCGGTCGAGCGCGGCTTCCAGGGGGTCATGGCCTACTCGGTGCGCGAGGCCCTGTGGCTCGTCGACGAGGGGTTCCGCGACGTCCTCGTGGGCTACCCGTCCGTCGACCGCGGCGCCCTCGCCGCGCTCGCCCGCCACGAGGCCGGCCGGCGCGAGGTCACCCTCATGGTCGACGACGCCGCCCACCTCGAGCTCGTGCGCCAGGCGCTCGCGGAGGCCGGTGCGGGCGACGCCCCGCCCGTGCGCGCGTGCCTCGACGTGGACGCGTCGCTGCGCGTCGGGCTCGGCCTCGTCACCGTCCACCTGGGCACGCGGCGGTCGCCGCTGCACGACGCGCGCGACGTCGCGTCCCTCGCCGCGCGCGTCGCCTCGACGCCGGGGCTCGCGCTGCGCGGCCTGATGTTCTACGAGGCGCAGGTCGCGGGCATGCCCGACTCGAGCGTCGCCGTGCGCGCGGTCAAGCGCCTGTCGGTGCGCGAGCTGGACGAGCGCCGGGGCGAGGTCGTCGCGGCGGTGCGGGACGTCGTCGGGCACGACGTGGAGCTCGTCAATTCCGGCGGCACGGGATCGCTCGAGACGTCGGCCGCGGACGACGTCGTCACGGAGGTCACCGCGGGCTCGGGGCTCTACGTCCCCGGGCTGTTCGACGAGTACCGCGCGTTCCGCCCGCGGCCCGCCGCGTTCTTCGGCCTCGACGTCGTGCGCGTGCCCGCCCCCGGGTGGGCGACGGCGTTCGGCGGCGGGTACGTCGCGTCCGGCCCGGCGTCGCGCACCCGGCTGCCGCGCGTCGCGACGCCCGGGTGGTCGCTCACCGGCCGCGAGGGCGCTGGGGAGGTCCAGACGCCGCTGCGCCGGTCGCGCGGTGCCGCGGGGGCGCCCGACCTCGCGGTGGGCGACCGCGTCTGGTTCCGGCACGGCAAGGCCGGCGAGGCCATGGAGCGGTTCGACCGCGTGCACCTCGTGCGCGGCGACGAGGTCGTCGACGTGGTGCCGACGTACCGCGGGGAGGGCAGGAGCTTCGGCTGACGGGGCGCGCGGCCGCCTGCGCGCGGCCCGACGGGCGCCGCTTCGGCCCCGGAGGGAGGTCCCCGGTACCCTTGCGGACGTGAGCCTTCGCCTGTTCGACACCGCGACACGGGACGTGCGCGACTTCGTCCCCCTGACCCCGGGCGAGGTCGGCATCTACCTGTGCGGCGCGACCGTCCAGGCGGCGCCCCACATCGGGCACATGCGCTCCGCCGTCGCGTTCGACGTGCTCGTGCGCTGGCTGCGCCGCGGCGGGTCCCGCGTGACGCTCATCCGCAACGTCACCGACATCGACGACAAGATCCTCGCCAAGTCCGCCGACGCGGGCGAGCCCTGGTGGGCCTGGGCCGCGACGTACGAGCGCGCCTTCACAGCCGCGTACGACGCGCTCGGCGTCCTGCCGCCCACGTACGAGCCGCGCGCGACCGGGCACGTGCCGGACATGGTCGAGCTCATGCAGCGGCTCGTCGAGCGCGGGCACGCCTACACGACGGGCCCCGGCGACGTGTGGTTCGACGTGCGGTCGTGGTCCGACTACGGCTCGCTCACCAACCAGCGGCTCGAGGACCTCAACCCTGTGCCGGACGACGTCCCCGCCGACGCGGAGGAGGCCGCGGCCAAGCGCGACCCGCGTGACTTCGCGCTGTGGAAGGCCCCGAAGCCGGGCGAGCCCGAGACCGCGTCGTGGGAGACGCCGTTCGGGCGCGGCCGCCCGGGCTGGCACCTCGAGTGCTCCGCCATGGCGCGGCGCTACCTCGGCGACACGTTCGACATCCACGGCGGCGGCCTCGACCTGCGGTTCCCGCACCACGAGAACGAGCAGGCCCAGTCGCGCGCCGCGGGCTACGGGTTCGCGCGGCACTGGCTGCACAGCGCCTGGGTCACGCAGGGCGGCGCCAAGATGAGCAAGTCGCTCGGCAACGGCCTCCTCGTGCGCGAGGTCCTCGCCACCACGAGCCCTGCCGTGCTGCGCTACGCGCTCGCGTCCGTGCAGTACCGCTCGATGCTCGAGTGGACGCCCGCGACCGTCACCGAGGCCGAGGCCACGTGGGAGCGGCTCTCCGGGTTCGTCCAGCGCGCGACCGAGCGCGTGGGCGACGTGGGTGACGTCGCCGAGGCCGAGCTGCCCACGGCGTTCACCGCCGCGATGGACGACGACCTCAACGTCCCGGCCGCGCTCGCCGTCGTGCACGAGCACCTGCGCGCCGGCAACGCCGCGCTCGCCGACCGGACGTCGGCCGCCGACGCCGTGGCGCGCCACCACCTCGTGGCCGTGCGCGCGATGCTCGACGTGCTCGGCCTCGACCCGGGCGACCCGCAGTGGGCCGACCGCGGCGACTCGCGGTACGCGACGGTGCTCGACGCCGTCGTCGGCGCGGAGCTCGCGGCCCGGGCCGAGGCGCGTGCCGCGCGCGACTTCGCGACCGCCGACGCCATCCGGGACCGGCTCGCCGCGGCGGGCGTCGCGGTCGAGGACTCCGCCGACGGCGCGCGCTGGGCGCTCGCCTGACCCACCTCGTGCCCACCAGGCACGTTCGGCCCCGGGCCGCAGTCTGAGGGACACTGGACCCTGCGACGCGCGGGCGCCGCACCCCTGAACCACTCGATCCACCACCACGACACGACGGGTACACCCATGGCTGGCAACTCACGACGACGCGGCGCGACCCGCAAGCCCGGCAGCAAGAAGGGCGCGACCGTCGGCTCCGGCGGTCAGCGACGCAAGGGCCTCGAGGGCCGCGGGCCGACCCCGAAGGCCGAGGACCGCGTCTACCACGCCGCGCACAAGCGCAAGGTCGCCGAGGAGAAGCGCGCGGCCACCGCGCGACCCGGCACCGCGCGCCCCGGCACGACCCGGGGCGGCAGCGCGACGCGCGGCGGCGGCCCCAAGGGCCGCGGGGCCGCGCAGGAGATCGTCGCAGGCCGCAACTCCGTGCTCGAGGCGCTGCGCGCACGCATCCCCGTCGAGGTCGTCTACCTCGCCTCCCGGCTCGAGGCGGACGACCGCACGCGCGAGATCGTCGACATCGTCGCCGGCCGCGGCTACGACCTGCTCGAGGTCGGCAAGCCCGAGCTCGACCGCCTCACCGACGGCGCCGTGCACCAGGGCGTCGCGATCAAGGTGCCGCCGTACGAGTACGCCGACGTCGACGACCTGCTCGACGCCGCCGAGGCCTCCGGGCGGCCCCCGCTCGTCGTCGCGCTCGACGGCGTGACCGACCCCCGCAACCTCGGCGCCGTCCTGCGCTCCGCCGGGGCGTTCGGCGCGCACGGCGTGCTCGTCCCCGAGCGCCGCGCCGCGGGCGTCACCGCGTCCGCGTGGAAGGTCTCCGCCGGTGCGGCCGCGCGCGTGCCCGTCGCGCGGGCCACCAACCTCGTGCGCGCGCTCGGCGAGCTGAAGAAGGCCGGCTGCTTCGTCGTCGGGCTCGACGCCGGCGGCGACACCGCGATCGGCGACCTCCAGCTCGCGACCGAACCGCTCGTCGTCGTCGCCGGGTCCGAGGGCAAGGGCCTGTCCCGCCTCGTGCGCGAGGCGTGCGACGTCGTCGCCTCCATCCCCATCGGCTCGGACACCGAGTCCCTCAACGCCGCCGTCGCGACCGGCATCTCGCTCTACGAGGTCGCGCGCCTGCGCCGCGAGGCCTGACCCGGCCGGCCACCCCGACCCCACGGCTCGGTCGTGACGCCCCGAGCCGTGGCGTAGGGTCAGGGCATGGTCCGGGCATGAGCGTCATCGAGAAGTGGGTCCCCGTCGTCTGCCCCGGCTGCGGCGCGCCCGCCCGCGCCCGGGTCCAGCACATCATCGCCTGGGGGTCGATCCCCGGCACCCCCGTCCCGCACCGCGTCAGCGTCCTGTGCGAGCACCGCTGCGCGGTCTCCCGCGACGCCGCCGTCACGGCCGTGCACGAGTGCCCGGAGTGCAACGGACGCGTCGCCTGAACCGCGGCTCCACGCGCTCGTCGACGCACCGGCGCGACGCGCCTCAGCCGTAGTACTCCGGGTCCTTCTCGCCCGGCGCGAGACCCAGGATCGCCTTCTCGTCCGGGCGGTGCCGCAGGACGTTCTCCACGTACGACTGCGTCGCCTCCGGCATCGGGACGTCGCGGCCCGCACGCTCCGAGATGAACCAGCGGTGGTCCAGGATCTCGTGGAACAGCTGCGCCGGCTCGAGCTTGCGACGCAGGTCGCGCGGCACCGCCTGGATCGTCGGCTCGAACACGCCGCTCAACCAGTCGTGCGCCACGAACTCCTCGTCGTCGTTCTGCCGCTCCGCCGCCGCGCGGAACGAGTCCAGGTCGTTGAGCAGACGACGCGCCTGGTTCTCCTGCACGTCCAGGCCCGTCAGGCGCAGCAGGCGCCGCGAGTGGTGCCCCGCGTCCACGACCTTCGGCTGGATCTGCACCGTCGTGCCGTCGATGTCCGTCGTGATCGCGAGCTCGTCCACGTCGAAGCCGAGGTTGTTCAGGTGCTCGATGCGCGCCGCGACACGCCACCGCTCGTTCGCGTCGAACGACTCCGACGTCGTCAGCGCCTCCCACAGCTCCTCGTACCGCGCGACGAGAGCATCACCGATCGCCATCTCGTCCACGTCCTCGTCGAGCAGCTCGCCCGCCGCCAGGTCCATGAGCTCGCCGATGATGTTCGTCCGCGCCAGGTCCACGTCGTACGACCGCTGCCCCGGGGAGAGCTCGCGGTGCAGGTCGCCCGTCTCGGCGTCCACGAGGTACGCCGCGAACGTCTCCGCGTCACGACGGAACAGCGTGTTCGACAGCGACACGTCGCCCCAGTAGAACCCCACGAGATGCAGACGCACCAGGAGCACCGCGAGCGCGTCGATGAGGCGCGTCGCCGTGTCCGGGCGCAGCGACTGGCTGAACAGCGCGCGGTACGGGAGCGAGAACTGCAGGTGCTCCGTGATGAGCACCGCCTCCAGCCGCTCCCCGTTCGCGTCCTGACGACCCGTGATCACGCCCACCGGCACGACGCTCGGCACCTCCAGCCGGCGCAGCTGCCGCAGCAGCTCGTACTCCCGGTACGCGACCGTCTCGCCGATCTCCTTGATCGCGATGACACGCCCGGAGAGCCGGACGAACCGCACGATGTGCCGGGAGATACCGCGGGGGAGAGCGGCGAGCGTCTCGTCCGGCCACTCCTCGAGCGGGATGTCCCAGGGCAGGTCGAGGAGAGCCGGGTCGGGGGCCGACGCGGTGATCTGCAGGTTGTGCACCGTCACGGGACCCATTGTCCATGGTCGTCGGCGTCGGGGCGTCGGCGTCGGCGTCGGCGGGGCGCGGTCGCGGACGCCTGCGCGAGGGGCGGGGCGGGTCTACCATCCGCCGCTCGTCCCTCGCGGCTCCCGCCAGACCCGCCACGACCCGCCCCGCCCCTCGCTCCGGCGTCCGCTCCGTGGTCGGCGCGGCTCGACCTGGGGTCAGGTAGAGCGCTGGTAGGGCGGGCGGTTCTGCGGCCGAGTCGCCTCGTTCCTCGCTCCGGCGTCCGCTCCGTGGTCGGCGCGCCTCGACCTGGGGTCAGGCAGAGCGCTGGTGGGGGCGGGCGGTTCTGCGGCCGAGTCGCTTCGTTCGTCGCTCCGGTGTCGGCTCCCGGGGCGGCTCGCCACGTCCGTCGGGGCGGGTCCGGCCTCGGGTCGGACCCGCCCCGCGCGTGGATGGGCTCGTCAGTCAGGTCGTGTCAGGCGCAGGTGAGGGCGTCGTGGTCGACGTCGAAGGTCGCGGTGACGTCCTCGCCGTCGACCGTCGCGGTGCCCGTGACGGTCACCGTGCCGCTCTCGACCGTGGTCGAGCGGACGGCGAACGACTGGTAGGCGTTCGCGCCCGGGGCGACGTCCGCGACGGCGTGGGTGCCGTACGGCGTCGTGAGGGTCACGTCGACGGGCGTGTCCTCGCCGTTCGTGGCGCGGACCGCGACGTACGCCTGCCCGGCCAGGCAGCGCGCCTGCGCCTGGACGTCGAGGTCGAGCCCGCCCGTGGGCGTGCCGTAGACCTCGAGCTCGTAGAGGGAGAAGCCCCACTGCGTCGCGCGCTCCGTGAGCAGGAGCCGCACGTGCCGAGCGGTGCCGGAGACTTCCAGGTCGTCGAAGCCGCCGTCGCCGTCGGTGACGGTGCGGACCGTGGTCCACGTGTCGCCGTCGGGCGAGGTCTGGACCTCGTACCCGGACCCGTACGCCGTCTCCCAGTCGATGACGACCCGGCTCAGGTCGTAGCTCGCGCCGAGGTCCACCGCGATCCACTCCGGGTCGCTCCACGCGCTGCTCCACCGCGTGCCGGCGTTGCCGTCCACGGCGAGCTCGGGCTCGTGACCGGGCTCGTCGACGCTCGACGCCGTGACGGGTCGGCCCAGGGCCAGCGAGTCGTCGCCGTCGTCGCCGCCGCCGTCCTCGGTCTTGAAGCAGCGCAGGTACCGGTAGGACTCCGCGGACGTCTCGAACGACGGCGCCCAGTCCCACTCGTAGGTGAAGTACTGCACGTACGGCTCGGCCGCCGCGATGATCGCCGGGAGGTCGAGCTCGCCCCGGCCCAGCGCGACCTGCCGCATGTCACCGGGAGCGTCGACGTTCACCGCGTCCTTGATGTGGAGGAGCTCGATGCGGTCGCCGTGCTCCTCGATCCAGGCCGGGACGTCGAGGCCGGCGTCCGCCGCCCAGCCGACGTCGAGCTCGAACGTGACGTAGCGCGGGTCGGTGTTCTCCTCGATGACCTCCCAGGCGCTGACGGTCTCGCCGGTCTCGGGGTGGACGTACCGCGTGGTGAACTCACCCTGGTGGTTGTGCAGCGCGATCTTGTTCGCGCCGTTCTCGTGCGCGTACTGCCCGAGCTCGTTCACGTACGCGGCCGTCGCGACGGCCTCCTCGTACGTGCCGTAGCCGCCCGCCATGCCGCCGGAGCCGACGTAGTCCTGACCCAGCGCGACGGCGTACGCGACCGTCTCGGGCCACGTCGCACGGTCGGTGCTGCCGTGGCTCGACGACACCTCCAGGCCGTACCGGTCGAGGATCGCCTGGTACTCCTCGACGGGCATCGAGTAGGGCTGGTTGTACGGCTCGACGTTCCTGAACCCGGCGTTCGCGACCTCGCCGAGCACGCGGTCGAGCGTCTCCGCGGAGGGTGTCCCCGAGCCGCCGAGCTCGCCGACGTGCGTGTAGAGCTGGATGGAGATCCGCGAGTCGGGGAGCCCGTCGTCCGCGCCGCACGTCTCGGCGGTGGTGACGGGCGAGGGGCTGGTCACGACGGCCGGGCTCGTCGCCGAGGCGGGGGCCGCGACGAGGGTGCCGGCGACGAGCGCTCCGCCCGTCAGTGCCGCGCCGAGGCTCCGGGCGCGCGACGAAGGTCTGGTGATGTGCATGGGGCTCCCATTGACAGCGTTGTCGTTTTGGTTGACGATCATGCGACTTCTGGTGATTGGTGTGCAAAAGCAGTCTGGTGTCCACTGTTGCCCCTGTCAAGAACAGGTCTGACGCCCGCGAGGCAGGTCGAGCCGGGAACGACGAAGGGCGGGCCCTCCCGGAGGAGGACCCGCCCTGCGGCGGTGCTGAGCGGCGTCAGCTGATGCGCTGACCCGAGGCCGCACCGAAGACGTGCGACTGACCCGGGCGGATCGTCACGTAGATGCGCTCGCCCTTGGCCGGGACGTTGCGCGGGTCGACGCGGACGATGACCTGGTTGTCGCCGGCGCCCGAGTGGACGTCGGCCTGGGAGGCCAGGTCGCCCTTGAGCGTGCCGTAGACGAACGCGTCGGAGCCGAGCTCCTCCACGATGTTGACCTCGACCGGGAACGCGGCCTCGTTGGCCTGCGACACGACGTCGAGGGCCTCGGGGCGGAAGCCGATCGTGACCTTGCCGTTGTCGGCCTCGGTGATCTTCGCGACCGTGTCGCGCTCGAGCGCGATGCGGGCGGGGCCGACCTCGGCGACGCCGTCGTTCACGGCGAACGTGCCGATGTTCATGGCCGGCGAGCCGATGAAGCCGGCGACGAACACGTTGGCCGGGGTGTCGTACATCTCGCGCGGCGTGCCGACCTGCTGGAGCAGGCCGTCCTTGAGGACCGCGATGCGGTCACCCATGGTGAGGGCCTCGGTCTGGTCGTGCGTGACGTAGACCGTGGTGACGCCGAGGCGGCGCTGGAGCGACGCGATCTGCGTGCGCGTCTGGACGCGGAGCTTGGCGTCGAGGTTCGACAGCGGCTCGTCCATGAGGAACACCTGCGGCTGGCGCACGATCGCGCGACCCATGGCCACACGCTGACGCTGACCACCGGAGAGCGCCTTCGGCTTGCGGTCGAGGTACTCGGTGAGGTCGAGGATCTTCGCGGCCTCCTCGACGCGCTGGCGGATCTCCGCCTTCGGCGTGCCGGCGATCTTCAGCGCGAAGCCCATGTTGTCCGCGACGGACATGTGCGGGTAGAGCGCGTAGTTCTGGAACACCATCGCGATGTCGCGGTCCTTCGGCTGGACGTCCGTGACGTCGCGGTCGCCGATGTAGATGTGACCGCCGTTGACGTCCTCCAGGCCCGCGAGCATGCGGAGCGACGTCGACTTGCCACAGCCCGAGGGGCCGACGAGGACGAGGAACTCGCCGTCCTCGATGTGCAGGTTGAGCTGGTCCACGGCGGGACGCTCGGTCCCGGGGTAGAGCCGGGTTGCGTGGTCGTAGGTGACCGTAGCCATGACTGGTACATCCCTCCACCGGCAGGTACGTGCCGGACGATCCGTTGTGCAGTGACGTGCCACGTCGACGTAGCTGTTCGCGATGGCGGACGAGCGTGTCTTCGACGACACAGAAGAAGTCGGGACCCCCCTGGTACGAGCGGAGGACCCGACGTCATCGTGGACCTGATCCTACTCCGGGTCCTGAGTGCTTCGTCACAGCGCGGGTCACGATCCGGTAGCGGTTCCGCGGCGCCCGTCCCGGCCCGCGGAGGCCGGGACGGGCGTCGCGTCAGCGCCGCTGCTCGATCAGGCCGGCGAGGAGGTCGAGCACGGCGGCGAGGGCGTCGGCGTCGGCCACGCGCTGCGCGGCGAGCGTGTCGCCGTCCCCGACCTTGATCCCGAGGTCGCCCGGGCCCAGCACGGCGAACGCGGTCTCGTCGGTCGTGTCGTCGCCCGCGTAGAGCACGCGCGTGCGCCCGTCGGGGAGCCCGCAGTCCTGCCCGACGACGTCGCGCAGCCGGTCGACCGCCTCGCCCTTCGACGTCTCGACGACCGCGACCTCGACCACGTCCTTGCCGTGCATGGCGTGCAGCCCGAGCCGCCCGGCCACCGCGTCCGTGTCCGCGACGGCCGCGCGCGTGTCCGCCGCGGACGCGAGGCGCGTGTGCAGGACGGCAGCGCTCGGCTTGTCCTGCACCCACGCGCCCTCCCGGCCCGCGACCGCGTCCGCCATGCCCGCGCGCAGCGACGCGAGCCGGTCGGCCTGCTCGGCGTCGAGCTCGAGCGGGACCGCGTCGAGGCCGTCGGCCGTCACGTGGCCCGTCTCGGCGCCGTGGCTGCCCACGAGGTACGTGCCCACGGGCGGCTCGCTGCGCTCGGCGAGGTCCGCGAGGTTGCGGCCCGAGACGAGGGCGAGGCGCGTCGTCGTCCCGGCGAGGGCCGCCGCGAGCCGGTCGACCGCCGCGCGCGCCGCGGGCGCCATGCACGCCGCGAGCGGGTCGTCCACGAGCGGGGCGAGCGTGCCGTCGAAGTCGAGCGCGACGAGGCGCGCGTCGGGGTCGTCCGCCCCGTGCGCCGCGAACGCGCGCACCGCGTCGGCGACCGCGCCGGGCAGCGCGGCCGCGTCGTCCGGCCGCGTCACGCGCGGCTCTCCGCGGCGGCCCCCACCCGGTCGGAGTCCTGCGCGCCCTGGTCCGCGCGGCCGTGCGGCACGCGCGACGGCATCGCGGTGAGGACGCCGAGGAACGACTCCGACCACTTCGCGACGTCGTCGTTGAGGACCTTGCGGCGCAGGCGGCGCATGCGCTTGCGCTGCTCGCGGTGGTCCATGTGCGCGGCGGCCGCGATGATGTCCTTCATCCCGTCGATGTCGTGCGGGTTCACCAGGAGCGCGCCCGACGAGAGCTCGTCCGCGGCCCCCGTGAACTCCGACAGCACGAGCACGCCGCGGTCGTCCGAGCGCGCGGCGACGTACTCCTTGGCCACGAGGTTCATGCCGTCGCGCAGCGCGGTGACGAGCATGACGTCCGCCGCGAGGTAGAGGGCCGCCATCTCCTCGGGCGGGTAGGAGTGGTGCAGGTAGTGGATGGCCGCGTGCCCGATCTCCGCGTACTCGCCGTTGATGCGGCCCACGGCGCCCTCGACGTGCTCGCGCAGCTCCTGGTACGCGTCGACGTTCTCGCGGCTCGGGCTCGCGACCTGCACGAGCGTCGCGTGCTCGACGTCGAGGCGGCCGTCCTGCAGGAGCTCGCCGTACGCCTTGATGCGGTGGCGGATGCCCTTGGTGTAGTCGAGGCGGTCGACGCCGAGCATCATGATGTCCGGGTCGCCCAGGTCCGCGCGGATCTCGCGCGAGCGCTGCTGCACCTCGGGCGTGCGCGCGAGCTCGTCGAACCGGCGCGAGTCGATCGAGATGGGGAACGCGGCGGCGCGCACGTGGCGGTCGCGCCCGTCCTCGCCCGGGACCGTGATCATCGGCCCGCGCGTCGTGTGCGCACGCAGGCGCCGCACGGCGCGGATGAAGTTCGCGGCGTCGCCCGCGCGCTGGAAGCCCACGAGGTCCGCGCCCAGGAGGCCGTCGAGCACCTGGCGGCGCCACGGGAGCTGCTGGAACAGCTCGAGCGGGGGGAACGGGATGTGGTTGAAGAAGCCGATGCGGACGTCGGGCCGCTGCGCCCGGATCATCTGCGGCACGAGCTGGAGCTGGTAGTCGTGCACCCACACGACGCCGCCCTGCGCGACCTGCGCGACGGCGGCGTCGGCGAACCGCTGGTTGACCCGGCGGTACGCCTCCCACCACGTGCGGTGGTAGGTGGGCGGCGAGATGACGTCGTGGTAGAGCGGCCACAGTGTGTCGTTGGAGAAGCCCTCGTAGTAGCGCTCGATCTCGTCGGCCGAGAGGGTGACGGGCACGAGCCGCATGTCGTCCGCGTCGAACGGCTCGCTCGCGAGGTCGGGCGCGCCGGACCAGCCGACCCACGCGCCGTCGGACGCCTGCATGACGGGCTCGAGGGCCGTGACCAGCCCGCCGGGCGAGCGGTTCCACTCGACGTCGCCGCCCGGACCGACCGTGAAGTCGACGGGCAACCGGTTGGCCACCACGACGAGATCGAATCCCTCTTTGCCTGCCAATGGACTTCTCCTTGAGCTTCGATGGATCGCGTCTGGGCGACCCAGGGTAGTCGGCCCCGCCGTCGCGCGGACGGTCCGACCACCCCGAGCCGCCGCGCTCCGCCGGGCCCGACGGGCCCTGTCGGGCCGCCGACCCGGCCCGCTGCCGCTACCTTGTCACCATGGAGGAGCCCACGCAGCGCGTCGACGCGCGGACCGTCCCCGGCGGGACGTCGCGCGGACCGGCTCCCGGCAGCGAGGTCGGGGGCTACCTCATCGGCGCGCGGCTCGGCTCGGGGGCCATGGGGACCGTCCACAGCGCGCACGACGGCGGCGGGAACCTCGTCGCGATCAAGCTGCTCCACGCGCACCTCGACCTCGACACGGCCGCCCAGGGGCGCGAGCGCCTGCGCCGCGAGGCCCTCGCGCTCCAGCGCCTGCGGCACCCCGCCGTGGCCCAGATCCTCGACGTCGAGCTCGACGGACCCGACGCGTTCATCGTCACCGAGCTCGTCGACGGCCCGACGCTCGAGGACGAGATCGCCGAGGGCGGGCCGCTCGACCCGTGGGACCTCTACGAGCTCGCCGACCAGCTCGCCGCCGCGCTCGAGGCCGTGCACGCCGCGGGCGTCGTGCACCGCGACCTCAAGCCCAGCAACGTCATGGTCTCCTCGCGCGGCCCCGTGCTCATCGACTTCGGCATCGCGCAGGGTCTCGAGGACGCCCGGGTCACGTCGACCGGCCTCGTCATGGGGACGCCCGGCTACCTCGCGCCCGAGCTGCTCGAGGGCGCGGCGCCGAGCGTCGACACCGACTGGTGGGGGTGGGCGGCCCTCCTCGCGTACGCCGCGACGGGGCGGGCTCCGTTCGGCGTCCGCCCGACCGACGTCGTGCTCGCCCGCGCGCGCAGCGGGCGGCCCGACCTCGCGGGGCTCGGGCCGGTCACGGCCGGCGCGCTCGCCGGCGCCCTGCACGCCGACCCCGCGCGGCGCCTCGGCCCCACCGAGGTCGTCGCCGCCCTGCGGCACGCCGCGGACTCGGGCGACGCCGCGCCCCCCACCCAGCTCGTGTCGCCGCCCACGGGCCCGACGCAGGTCGTGCCGCCCGCCGCCGTCGTGCCCGCCGGGTGGACCGGCCAGGCCGCCGTCGTGCCGCCGCCCCTGCCCACGTCGCAGTCCCAGGTCAACGACGGCCGCACGACCGCCGTCCCGGTCGACCCGGACCTCATGGACGAGCTCGGCGCCCCGCCCCTGGGCGACGACGGCGAGCCCCTCTACGTGCGGCCCGTGCCGCCCGCGCGCCGGACCGCGCTGCTCCTGCTCGCCGCGCCCCTCGTGCTGCTCGGGGCGATGTACCCGGGCGTCGCGTTCGTCGTGCTGTCCGTCCTCGTCGTGCTCGCGCGCGTCGTCGGCGTCACCACCGAGTCCCTGCACGCTCGCCGTGAGCGGCGCGGGGTCTCGCCGCGCGACACGGCGCGCGCCGTCGCGGCGTCGCCCTGGTACGTCGTGCGCGCGCTCGTCGGCGCCCTGCCGTCGCTCCTCGTCGCGGCGTGCGCGGGCGTCCTCGTCGTCGTGGCGGGTTGGTGGTTGCTGGAGTCCGACCGCTGGGTCGTCGCCGCGGGTGCCGACGGCGGGAACTCGCCCGTGGTCACGACCGTCGTCCTGTGCGTGGCGGCGCTCGCGGCCGTCGTGCTCGCGTGGGCCGGGCCGCTGACGTACCTCACGCGGTACGGCACGCGCACCGCGCTCGCGCGGCTCGCGCCGGGCCGCACCGGGACGCTCGTGCTCGCGGGCGTCGGGCTCGTGCTCACGGTCGTGTGCGTCGTGCTCCTCGCGGGCGGTCCCGAGGTCGCGTGGTGGCCGTTCCCCGGGCCGCCGTCGCTGCGCTGACGGCCCGCCGACCGAACACCGCGGGGCGTGCACGACGCTCCCAGCGCCCTCCCAGAGGTCGTGCGTAGGATGGGCGCCGTGCTCCGGACGACGGTGCCGCGCGCGTGGTCGCGCGGCGTGACGCGCACGTCCGTCGTGCCCGGCGCCGGCCGGCTCCTCGGCCCCGCCCTCCTGCTCCTCACGCTCGTCGCCGCCGTGGTGACGCACCTCGCCGACCGCGGGTACGCCGTCGTGCACCAGTGCGTGACGGTGCCCGGCGCGTGGGGCGTCGCGGGGATCCACCTCGCGCTCGTCCGCTCCACGCCCGAGTGCCCGTCCGGCACGGCGCTCGGGGCAGACCCCGCCGCGATGGTCACGGTCGTCGGTGCGCTCGCCCTCCCGGTGGTCGTCGCGCACGCCGTCGCCGCCGGCGTCGCGTGGGGCGTCTCGGCGTGGGCGCGGCGCGCGCACGAGCGCTCGCGCGCCGTCGTGGGCGGGGCGGCGCGTGCGCTGCGCACGGTCGTGCGGGGCGTGCTCCGGCCGGTGGGCGCGCTCGTCGCAGGCGCCCGCACGGTCGCGCGGCCGGTGCCCGACGCCGTCCCCGCCGCCCTGCACCATCTCGCCGACGCGGTGGTGCGCACGCGGCGCGGACCCCCGCGGCTCGCCCTCGTCTGACGGCGCCGTCGGACGCACGGCCCGCGCGACCCTCGACGGCGCGCACCCGACCCACCCCAGCTCTCGCACACTCCCGCGGAGGACGCACCATGCCCACCAACGAACCCCAGACCAAGGCCCAGCGCCGCGAGGCCGCGCGCGCCGAGGCCCTCGCCCTGCGCGAGGCCCAGGCCAAGCGCGACAAGCGCAACCGCCTCATCACGATCGGAGCGCTCGTCGCGGGCGTCGTCGTCCTCGTCGGCGTCTTCCTCGCGGTGTGGATCCCGGCGATGAACGACCGCAACAAGACCATCGACGCCGTCGCGGCGGGCAACCTGTCCGAGGTGGCGAACCCGTCCACCGCGCGCGAGGACGGCGGCATCCCCATGGGTGTCGACGGCGCCGCGGGCACCGAGAGCGAGGGCGCCGTCGAGGTGGGCGTCTACCTCGACTACATGTGCCCCATCTGCGGTCAGTTCGAGGAGACGAACGGCGAGACGCTCGACCAGCTCCGCGAGTCGGGCGACGTCACGGTCGTCCTGCACCCGGTCTCCATCCTGGACCGCGTCGCGCAGTCCCAGCAGTTCTCGACCCGTGCGGCCTCGGCCGCGGCGTGGGTCGCGGACCAGGCGCCCGAGGCGCTCAACGCGTTCAACACCGCCATGTTCGACAACCAGCCGGCCGAGGGCAGCGGCACGCTGACGGACGCCCAGATCGCCGACATCGCCGAGCAGGCGGGCGTGCCCGCCGACGTGGCCGCCGGCATCGAGGACGGCACGGCCGTCGAGACGTACGGCGACTGGGTCGCGACGGCGACGAGCCTCGTGACGCAGGACGAGGCGCTCGCGAACCCGCAGTCCGGCGGCTTCGGCACGCCGACGATCACGATCGACGGCGTGCGCTGGGACGGCAACTGGGGCGACCCGAACGCGCTGCCCCAGGCCGTCGCGGACGCGCAGGGCTGACCCACCGGGCCGCGCCGGGACCGGCGCGGCCCGTCGTCCCGGGCCGTCGGGCGAGCAGGTAGTCTGTTCGCTCGCCCGGCCGCCCGGGCACGCCGCCTTAGCTCAGCTGGTAGAGCACTCGCCTTGTAAGCGAAAGGTCGTCGGTTCGAACCCGACAGGCGGCTCCACGCGCGACCGCGCCGCCCGGCCTCCCGGGCGATCCCCCCGCAGGGTTGACCGTTGCCCCCGTCATCTGGCAGCGTCGAGCCTGCCAGCGCTGTCATGCCTGCGCGAGCATCGTCGCTCGCCCTCTCCCCGAAGGACATCGATGTCACTTCACCGCACGCACCCGTCCCTGCTCCGGGGCCCGACCAGGCCCGGCGTCGCCGCGGCCGTCGCGCTGAGCCTCCTGCTCAGCGGCACGACCCTCGTGACCGGCTCGGTCGCGGCCCACGCGGCACCGGGCGACCTGTCGACGTCGTTCGAGGAGGACGACCCACCGCTCGACTGGACCAGCACCCCGGAGGATACGGCCGACGGCCCCCGCGTCGAGGGAGTCGTCGGGACGTCCGTCCTCGAGCGCAGCCCGAGCACGCCCAGCGGGGACGACGTCCTCGGCGGCGCGACGGACGAGCTCGCGTGGGAGGGGCCGTTCCAGAACGGCGTCGGCTCGGTGCCCGGCACGCTCGAGGCGACGACCACGGCCGACGGCGACCCGGCGCAGCGCTGGGCGATGGACGCGCAGGGCGAGACGTGGGTGCAGGTGCCGATGCCCGACCTCGAGCGCGGCGTGACGATGCGCGCCGAGGCGACCCTGTCCGGGTCCGGCCGCGCGTTCCTCAACGTCTACAGCGGGAGCTCGGACGTCGGCGGCACGTACCTCACGCTCTCCGACGAGCCGCGGACCGTCACCGTGGACGTCGTGCGGCCCGCGTCGGGCGGTGGCACGCCCCAGCTCCAGATCCGCACGCACGACGCCGCGGCCGTCGACGTCGTGATCTCCGGGACGTCGGTCCGGCGCCTCGTGCCCGGCACGGTCGACTTCCCGGGCGACGTGACGGACCGCGTCGCGGGCGTCACCGCGACGCGCGAGAACCCGCCGGACGAGACCGCGGACAAGCTCGCGGACGGCGACGTCGCCACGAAGTGGCTGGCCGGTGCGCGCACCGCGCAGGTCACCTACGAGCTCGACGCGGCGACGACGGTGCGCGCGTACGCGCTGTCGTCCGCGAACGACGCGCCGGGCCGCGACCCGCGCGCGTGGACGCTCGAGGGCTCGCAGGACGGGTCCGCGTGGACGACGCTCGACGAGCGGACGAACCAGACGTTCTCCGAGCGGTTCCAGACGCGCGCGTACACGGTCGCGTCGCCGGGCGAGTACCGGTACTACCGGCTCGGCATCACGTCCAACAGCGGGAGCGACGGCACGCAGCTCGCCGAGCTGCAGCTCGCGACGGAGCCGCTCGCCGCGACCGACATGACGGCCGAGGTCGGCTCCGGGCCGAGCAGCGCGTACACCGCGCCGTCGGAGGTCGGGTGGACCGGCCTGGGCGCCCTGCACTACGGCGGCAGCCACACGACGGACGGGCGCGGGTACGCGTACGCGAAGGTGCTCGACGTCGACGTGCCCGTCGGCGAGGAGACCGAGCTGTCGTACGTGGTCTTCCCCGAGGCCGCCGAGAACGACCTGGGCTACGCGAGCACGTACGCCGCGATCGACCTCGCGTTCACGGACGGCACCTACCTCAGCGAGCTGGGCGCCGTCGACCGGCACGGGGCGGGGATGAGCCCGCAGGGCCAGGGCGAGGCGAAGACCCTCTACGTCAACCAGTGGAACAGGGTCGTGTCCCGGATCGGCGACGTCGCCGCGGGCCGCACGATCGACCGCGTGCTCGTCGGCTACGACAACCCGGACGGCCCGGCGGACTTCAGCGGCTGGATCGACGACGTCGCCGTGACGGCCGAGCCGGAGCAGCCGAGCGCCGAGCGCCCCTCGGACTACGTGGTCACCACCCGCGGCACGAACGCGAACGGCGACTTCTCCCGCGGCAACACGATCCCCGCGACGGCCGTGCCCCACGGGTTCAACTTCTGGACCCCGGTGACGGACGCGGGGTCGAACCGCTGGGTCTACGAGTACCAGAACCGCAACGACGACCAGAACCGGACCGCGATCGAGGCGTTCTCGCTCAGCCACGAGCCGAGCCCGTGGATGGGCGACCGCCAGACGTTCCAGGTCATGCCCTCCGAGGCGTCCGGGACGCCCGACGCGAACCGCGCGGCGCGCGCCCTGACGTTCAGCCACGACGCCGAGGAGGCGCGGGCGCACTACTACGGCGTGACGTTCGACGACGGCCTGCGCACCGAGATCGCGCCGACCGACCACGCGGCGATCTTCCGTTTCACGTTCACGGGCGACGAGTCGCACCTGATCTTCGACAACGTCACGAGCGCGGGCGGTCTCACGCTCGACGCGGACGCCGGCGTCGTCACCGGCTACACCGACGTGAGCACGCCGGGCAGCTCCGCGGGCATGACGCGCATGTTCGTCTACGGCACCGTCGACCGTCCGGTGACCGGCAGCGGCCGCCTCACGGGCGGCGGGGGCGGCGACGTCACGGGCTACCTGTCGTTCGACACGTCCGACGAGAAGGTCGTCCACCTCCGGCTCGCGACGTCCCTCATGAGCGTCGACCAGGCGCGGCACAACCTCGAGCTCGAGATCTCCGCGGACGACACGTTCGACACGGTCACGGACCGCGCGCAGCAGCTCTGGGACGACACGCTCGGCGTCGTCGAGGTCGAGGGCGCGAGCCACGACGACCTCGTCTCGCTCTACTCGAACCTCTACCGGCTGAGCCTCTACCCGAACTCGGGCCACGAGAACGTCGGGACGGCCGAGGAGCCCGTCTACCGGCACGTCGTGCAGTCGTCGGCGTCGTCGGACCCCGCGCCCGAGGGCACGACGGCGACCGAGACCGGTGCGCGCGTCGAGGACGGGAAGGTCTACGTCAACAACGGGTTCTGGGACACCTACCGCACGGCGTGGCCCGCGTACTCGCTGCTGTACCCGACCGAGGCCGGGGAGATGGTGAACGGCTTCGTCCAGCAGTACCGCGACGGCGGCTGGGTCTCGCGCTGGTCCGCGCCCGGGTACGCCGACAGCATGACGGGCACGAGCTCGGACGTCGCGTTCGCCGACGCCTACCTCAAGGACGTGCCCGGCATCGACGTCGAGGCCGCGTACGACGCCGCGCTGAAGAACGCGTCGACCGTGCCGCCGGACGCGAGCGTGGGACGCAAGGGCCTCGACCCGGCGACGTTCCTCGGCTACACGCCGACGTCGACGCACGAGAGCGCGTCGTGGTCGCTCGAGGACTACCTCAACGACTACGGCATCGCGACGATGTCGAAGAAGCTGCTCGACGCGAGCGGCGAGGACGACCCGCGCCGCCAGGAGTACGCGGACAACCACGAGTACTACCTGAACCGCGCGCTCAACTACGCGACGCTGTTCGACCCCGCCACCGGCTTCCTGCGCGGGCGGACCGAGGACGGCTCGTGGGCGCAGTCCGCGGCCGACTTCGACCCCGAGGTCTGGGGCAACGAGTTCACCGAGACCGACGGCTGGAACTTCGCGTTCCACGCCGTGCAGGACGGTCGCGGCCTCGCCAACCTCCTCGGCGGCCCGGACGCGCTCGGCGCGAAGCTCGACGCGTTCTTCGCGACCCCCGAGACGGCGGCCAAGCCCGGCTCGTACGGCGGCGTCATCCACGAGATGCGCGAGGCCAAGGCGGTGCGCCAGGGCCAGTGGGGATTGAGCAACCAGGTGTCGCACCACATCCCGTACATGTACGCGTTCGCGGGCGAGCCGGCGAAGACCGCGGAGATCGTGCGGACCGCGCTGGCCCGCTCGTTCACGGGCAACGACATGGGCCAGGGCTACCCGGGCGACGAGGACAACGGCGAGATGTCGGCCTGGTGGCTGTTCAGCGCGCTCGGGTTCTACCCGCTGCAGGTGGGCAGCCCGACGTACGTGATCGGCTCGCCCCTCTTCACGCGCGCGACCATCCATCTCGAGAACGGCGAGGACCTCGTGATCGAGGCGCCGGACAACAGCGCGGAGAACGTCTACGTGCAGGGCGTGACGGTCGACGGGGTGCCGCAGTCGGCGACGTACCTCACGCACGACCAGCTCGCCGACGGCGGCACGATCGTGTTCGACATGGGCCCGACGCCGTCGGCATGGGGCACCGGGGCGGACGACGCGCCGCCGTCGATCACCGAGGGCGACGACCTGCCCGACCCGCTCGCCGACGTCACGAGCACCTACGACGTCACGACGGACGACGAGGGCACGGACGTCGCCGCGCTCACCGACGACACCGCGGCGGCCGAGGTCGCGTTCACGACCGCGACGCCGGGCGTCACGTTCGAGGCGACCGGCACGACGGCGCGCGCGGCGATGTACACCCTCACGTCCGCCGCGGGCGACGGGACGGACCCGAGCGCCTGGACGCTCGAGGGCTCGACCGACGGCGAGACGTGGACGACGCTCGACGAGCGCTCGGGCGAGTCGTTCGCGTCGCGCCGCGAGACGCGGGCGTTCTCGATCGCCGAGCCGGGCGTGCACCGGCAGTACCGCCTGCGCGTCACGGCGTCGACGGGTGCGACGACGGCGCTCGCGGAGGTGGAGCTCCTCGCCCACGCCCCGCGCGTGAGCGAGCTCGACGACGCGATCACCGCGGCGGTCGACGCCGGGCGCATCCCGGCCGAGACGGCCGAGCGGCTCGGCGGCCTCGTGGCCGCGGCGCAGGAGGCTGAGGACGCGCACGACGCCGACGCCGTGCGCGCACAGCTGCGCCTGCTGCGCGCCGCGGTCGACACGACGCCGACCGCTCTGCTCGACGACCGCACGCGCGCCGAGCTCACGCTGCTCGTCTCGCAGTGGCTCACGGCGAGCACCGGCCTCGACGAGATCCGCGCCCAGATCGGTGCGCTCCAGCGGAGCGGGGACGTCGACGCCGGGACGGCGCAGGCCCTCGTCGCGCACGTCGACGACGCGGCGGAGCAGCTCGACGGGGCCCACGCGGCCGGCGTCGCGCAGGCCCTGACCGCGCTGCGCGCCGCGATCGCCGACGCGTCCGCGGACGCGGTGAGCGAGCACGCCCGCACGGTGCTCGTGCCGCTGGTCGACGCCCTCATCGAGAACCCGCCCGCGACCCAGCGGGCGGCGAGCGCGGTCCGGACGCTCATGGCGGACTACGACCCCGAGAAGGCCTGGTGGCCGTCGAGCTGGTGGAACTCCGCCGTCGCGACGAACACCGTGATCGACTACATGGAGCGCACGGGCGACCGGAGCTACCTGGCCCAGGTCGACCGCACGTTCGAGCGCAACAAGGCGCCGTTCCCCGCGGGCGAGATGTCGAGCGACGAGATCCTCGGCAACTTCACGAGCCGCGCGATCGACGACGCCGCGTGGTGGGGCCTCACGTGGGCCTCGGCCTACGACCTCACGGGGGACCAGAAGTACCTCGACATGTCGGTCACGATCGCCGAGTACGTGCACGGGTACTGGGACCCGGGCACGTGCGGCGGCGGCGTGTGGTGGGACGCCGAGAGGACGTACAAGAACGCCGTGACCAACGGCCTCTACGTGCGGCTCGCGGCCGAGCTCCACAACCGGATCGACGGTGACACCGTGTGGCTCGAGCGCGCGCAGACCGGCTGGGACTGGCTCCGGGCGAGCGGCATGGTGAACGAGGACGGCCTCGTCAACGACGGGCTCACCGGCGACTGCCGCAACAACGGCGGCACCGTGTGGAGCTACAACCAGGGCCTCGCGATCGGTGCGGGCCTCGAGCTCCACCGGGCCACGGGAGACGCCGCCCCGCTGGAGACGGCCGTGCGCCTCGCGGACGCCGCGCTGGCGTCCGACGCGCTCGTCGTGGACGGGGTCCTCACCGAGGCCTGCGACGCGCTCGACCGCACGTGCGACGACAACGGCAAGCAGTTCAAGGGCATCTTCATGCGGTACGTCATGGACCTCGTCGACACCACGGGGGAGGCGCGGTACCAGGAGTTCGTCGACCGCCAGGCCGCGACGATCTGGGCGCAGGACCGGGCGGACGGCGACCGGCTCGGCGTGCGGTGGGCCGGTGGCGGGACCGCGGAGCACCCCAACGTGTTCGACTGGAGGACGCAGGCGAGCGCGCTCGGCGCCCTGCTCGCGGCGACGCCGCAGGCGCCGCAGGTGCGGGCGGAGGTCCAGGTCCGCTGCCTCGCGGGCACCGCGTACGTCGCGGTCCGTGCGCACAACCTCGGTGACGGCCCGCTCGACGTGACGGTCACGACGCCGTTCGGCGAGAAGACCTTCGCGGACGTCGCCGGCGGCGCGAACGGCTACCAGTCGTTCTCGTCGCGGTCGGGCGGCGTCGAGGCGGGGACCGTCACGGTCACCGCGGTGCCGTCCGGCGGCGGACCGCGGGCGACGCAGGAGGTGGCCTACCCGGCGCGGACCTGCTGACGCCCGGGTGACGTCCGCGTGACGGGGCCGGGCCGGCGACGTGGTCGCCGGCCCGGCCCGCGTCAGTCCTGCGCGAGCGGGACCGGCAGCAGCTCGGGGGCCTTCGGCAGCCGGCCGTCGCCCGACGACGTCCCCCGCAGCCGCCGCTGGGCCCACGGCACGACGTGCGTGCGCACCCACTGCGCGTTCTGTCGCGCCCGGTCGACGGCCGGGGTCGGCGGCAGGGGCGCCAGCGGGTCGTCCCACGCCGCGTCGTCGGGCATTTGGCCGAGCCCGACGAGGGCACCCTGGGCGACGCGGCGGTGACCCTCGGGCGTGAGGTGGATGCGGTCGTCGGACCAGACGCGCCAGTCCTGCAGCGCGCGCATGCCCCACAGGTCGAGCACGTACGCGCCGTGCCGGCGCGCGATCGCCCAGATGTGCGCGTTGTAGACCCCGACGCGCGGGCGCGTGAGGCTCACGAGGGGCGACTGCGAGGCGTCGAACCCCGTCGCCAGGAGGACGTCGGCCCCCGACGCGCGCAGGCGGACGACGGCGTGCTCGAGGTTGCGCGCGAGCCGGTCGACGTCGGCGTTGGGGCGCAGGATGTCGTTGCCACCGCCGACGAGGCTCACGAGGTCCGGCTGCAGCGCGAGCGCGGCCGGGACCTGCTCGGTGAGGATCGAGCGCAGCTTGCGGCCGCGGATCGCGAGGTTGGCGTAGCGCAGCGGCTCCTCGCCGGCCTCGACGCGGCGCGCCGCGAGGTGCTGGGCGAGGAGGTCGGCCCAGCCGCGCTGGTGGTCCGGCTCGCCGGGGTACGGGTCCCACAGGCCCTCGGTGAACGAGTCGCCGATCGCGACGTAGCTCGTCCAGCGGGGCGGGGCGTCGTCGGGTCGGCGTGCGTCGGCGGTGTCTCCGGCCAGGGGAGTGGTCGTCGGGTTCTGCGTCGTCACCCGCCCCATTGTGCTCCTGCCGGAACCGTGCGCCGCCGACCGGTCGCCCACGACGGGTCGAGCATGCGGTCCGGGCGCGTCAGGCGACGCGGACGGGCCAGAAGCACATGCTCGGCGCGGGGCCCGGCGGGCGAGCGTCACGCGGTGGGGAGCGTCCAGTCGACCGGATCCGCGCCCTGGGCCGCGAGGAGCTCGTTGACGCGCGAGAACGGGCGCGAGCCGAAGAACCCGCGGCGCGCCGACAGCGGGCTCGGGTGGGCGCTCGCGACGACGGGCGTGTCACCGAGCATCGGGCGCAGGGTCGCGGCGTCGCGCCCCCACAGGATCGCGACGAGCGGGGCGTCGCGCGCGACGAGCGCCCGGATCGCGGCCTCCGTCACGGCCTCCCAGCCCTGGCCGCGGTGCGAGCCGGGCTCGCCGGGCCGCACGGTGAGCACCCTGTTGAGCAGCATGACGCCCTGGTCGGCCCACGCGGACAGGTCGCCGTGCGCGGGCGTCGGCACGCCGACGTCGTCCCTGAGCTCGGCGAAGATGTTCTGCAGCGAGCGGGGCACCGGGCGCACGTGGGGCTGCACCGAGAACGACAGGCCCATGGGATGCCCGGGCGTCGGGTACGGGTCCTGCCCGACGACGAGGACGCGCACGTCCGCGAGCGGCCGCGAGAACGCGTTGAGGATGGCCGGCGGCGCGGGCAGGTACGCGCGGCCCGCCGCCACCTCGGCGCGCAGGAAGTCCCCGAGGGCGTGGAGCTGCGGCTCCACGGGCGCGAGGGCCTGCGCCCAGTCGGGCGCCATGATGCTCGCGAGCGGGGGACGTGCGCTCGCCGCCGGGGCGGGCGTGGCCGGGTCGACGGCGACGGGCTGGGCGGGTGCGCTCTCCACGGTCCCGAGCCTAACGGCCGCACTCGCAGGCCCGCGCCGCGCGGCGCGGACGAATGACACCGGTGTGGTTCGTGCGTACGCTGTGAGGCGGTCCCGCGCACCGTCGTGCGCAGGTCCCGTGACGAGAGAGTGCAGGAGGGGAACGATGAGCGAGGCGGCGTACGTGCTCGACGGACCCGACGCGGTCGGCGACCGGACCGCTCAGGAGGACCCGGCGTCGGGCCTGAGCGAGCGGGACCGCGAGATCCTGGCGTTCGAGCGGCAGTGGTGGAAGTACTCGGGCGCCAAGGAGCAGGCGGTGCGCGAGCTGTTCGACATGTCCGCGACGCGCTACTACCAGGTGCTCAACGCGCTCATCGACTCCCCGGCCGCGCTCGCGCACGACCCGATGCTGGTCAAGCGGCTGCGCCGGATGCGCTCCACCCGGCAGCGCGCCCGCACGGCCCGCCGGCTCGAAGGTCTCTGACCGCACCGGGTCCCGTCGCCCGTGAAGTCCGGGCGAACTGGGCGTTTAGTCAACGGCCCCGGCCGGGCTACCCTGTCAGCCGTGACGAAGAGCCGCTACCCCTACGCGCCCGACGAGTTCGACGCGCCCGCGCCGCAGGGTGCGCCCGTGGGGGTGCACCGCACGCCGCGCAGCGGGTGGAGCAAGACGTGGCCGTTCCTCCTGGTCGCCGTCGTCTTCGCCGGCCTCGCGTACGGGGGCGTCGCGCTGCTGTCGGACAACGGCGCGACCGACAACCCGCCGCAGGCGCAGTCGACCGAGCCGCCCGCCGAGGAGACGGAGACGCCGCCCGCCGAGGAGACCGAGGAGCCTCCGGCGGACGAGCCCCCGGCGCAGGAGGAGGAGCCCCCGGCCGACGAGACGCCGGAGACCCCCGACCTCGCGTCGCTCATGGCCGCGGCCGACCCGAGCGCGTACGTGCGCGTGCTCAACGCGAGCGGCATCGGCGGCGAGGCCGGCAAGGGCCGCGACGCCCTGTCGGGCCAGGGGTTCACCAACGTCGAGGCGGCTGACTACGAGGGCAGCCCCGACGACGTCTCCGCGACGACCGTCTGGTACGCCGAGGACCGCAGCGACAGCGCCGCCGCGGTGGCGGCGATCCTCGGGATCCCCGCCGAGCAGGTGAGCCAGCAGCCGCTCCGCTCCGGCGACGTCGTGGTCATCGTCAAGTCCGAGCTCTCGCCCGTCGGCTGACGCTCCGCGACCCGGCGGCGTGCGCTTCGCCTCCACCCGCGCGCTGACCTGGACGTTCGCCCTTGCGGCCTCGACCGGACCCGCGCGCGCCCGACCTTCCGCGACCGCCGTGCGAGGGCTAGGCTCGGGCTACCACGGGGCGGAGGTCGCCTCGGGGGCGACGACGCACCAGGAGACGTACATGGCTCAGGGGACCGTGAAGTGGTTCAACGCCGAGAAGGGCTACGGGTTCATCACCCCCGCCTCCGGCGGTCAGGACCTCTTCGTGCACTTCAGCGCGATCCAGACGGACGGCTACCGCACGCTGGAGGAAGGCCAGGAGGTCGAGTTCGAGCTCGGTCAGGGCACGAAGGGCCCGCAGGCCGAGCAGGTGCGGCCGCTCTGACGCGGCCCCCGAGGGTCGCGTGACGGAGAACCTCGACGCAGTCGTCGTCGGCTCGGGTCCCAACGGCCTGGCCGCCGCCGTGACCCTCGCGCGCGCGGGCCTCTCGGTGCGCGTCCTCGAGGGGCAGCCCACGTGGGGCGGCGGTGCCCGCACGCTGGACCTCGGCCTGGCCGACGGGCTCGTGCACGACGTCTGCTCGGCCGTGCACCCGATGGCCTGGGCGTCGCCGTTCTTCGAGGCCTTCGACCTGGGCGCGCGCGGCGTCGAGCTCCGCGTGCCGGAGGTGTCGTTCGCCCAGCCGCTCGACGGCGGGCGGGCGGGCATCGCGTACCACGACCTCGACCGCACGGTGGAGCGTCTGGGCGTCGACGGCGACGCCTGGCGCGGCCTCCTCGGCCCTCTCGCGCACGGCTGGCGCGACGTCGTCGCGGTCGCGCTCGGCGACAAGCGCTCGATCCCCGGGCGCGCGCTCACGCCCGGCGGGGCGGCGGTCGCCGCCCGCTTCGGGGCTGCCGTCCTGGAGCAGGGGAGCGCGGCCTGGGGGCGGCGGTTCCGGACGGAGGAGGCCGGGGCCCTGCTCACGGGCGTCGCCGCCCACGCCATCTCGCGGCTCCCGTCCTTGGCCGCGGCCGGGACCGCCCTGCTCCTCGCGTCGCTCGGGCACGCCCCGGGCGGCTGGCCGCTGCCGCGCGGCGGGTCCGGCGCGATCACGGCGGCGCTCGTGGACGACCTGCGCGAGCACGGCGGGGAGGTCGTCACCGGGCACCGCGTCGGCTCGCTCGCCGACCTGCCGCGCGCCCGCGCCTACGTGTTCGACACGGCGCCGCGCGTCGTCGCGGACGTGTTCGCCGACCGTCTCGCCCCGCGCGCCGAGACGGCGCTGCGCCGCTTCCGCCACGGGGACGCGGCGGCCAAGGTGGACCTCGTGCTCTCCGGGCCCGTCCCGTGGGCGGACCCGGAGGTGGGGCGCGCCGGCACGGTGCACGTGGGGGGCACGCGCGCCGAGATGGCGCGCGCCGAGGCCGACGTCGCGGCGGGCCGTCACGCGGAGCGGCCGGTCGTGCTCGTCAGCGACCCGACCGTCGTCGACCCGGCGCGCGAGGTCGGTGGTCTGCGCCCGCTGTGGACGTACGCGCACGTGCCCGCGGGCTCGACGCGCGACGTCACGCGGGACGTCCTCGCGCAGCTCGAGCGCTTCGCCCCGGGGGTCCGAGACCTCGTCGTCGCGTCGCGCTGCGTGCCCGCGGCGGACATGGCGGCCCACGACGAGAGCTACGTCGGCGGCGACATCGCGGGCGGCGCCGTGAGCATGTGGCAGATGGTCGCGCGCCCGACGCCCCGCCTCGACCCGTACGCCGTCGGCCTCGAGGGCGTGTACCTGTGCTCGGCGTCGACCCCGCCGGGGCCCGGCGTGCACGGGCTCGGCGGCTGGCACGCCGCGCGCCGCGTGCTGCGCCGCGAGTTCGACGTGCGCGCGGACCCGTCGCTCGCGCCCGAGCCGTCGGACGCGGCCGCGCGGTAGCCCGGCCCGCTACCCGGCGGTGACGGGGTCCCCGCCCGGCGCGTCGGCGCCGTCGAGCTCGACGAGCGCGAGCACCACGAGGGCCGAGCTCCAGGAGAGCGGCGCCACCGCCGCGGGCGAACCGTCGGCGAGGACCTTCTCGGGGATCGCCCCGGAGGCCGTGCGGTGGTCGTCGACCCAGCGCAGCCACTCGCGCGCGTCGGCCCGGTCGTCGGGGTCCGACGACGACGCCGCGGCGAGCGCGTAGAGCGTCGTCTGCGGGGTCCACGAGATCCCGTCGTCGCGCCATCCCGCGCCGGGCGCGAGACCGCCCGCGGGGCGCAGCATCTCGGTGACCGACTCGCGCCAGGCGGCGTCCGCGCCCGCGAGCGGCTCGGGCTGGAAGGGCGGCAGCACGAACGCCGTCGACGCGTCGCGCGCGCCGCCCGTCACGTGCCGCGGGAAGCCCTGCGAGCCGAACGAGCGCTCGACGGCCATGCGCAGGCGCGCGGCGGCGAGCGTCGCCTCGGTGGCGCGGTCCGGCTCGCCCGCGACGGCGTAGACGTCGGCCGCGGCCTCGAGCCCGGCGAGCAGCGGGCCGGCGGTCCCGAGCGTGAGGGACGTGGGCTCGACCTCCCAGTAGTCGCTCGACGCGGGCGGCAGCGGGTCCTCGCCGTCGACGAGCGACAGCGCGTGGTCGGTCGCGGCGTCGACGAGCGGCCGCAGCTCGGCGGCGACCTCGCGGCGGTCCGCGGCGGGCGTCTCCTCCAGGACGACGTCCGCGGCCCACAGGACCCAGCCGACGCCGTCGGACTGGAGGCCGCGGTCGTCGGGCACGCCGGAGCCGTCGGGCAGGTAGCGCGCGTGGAACGAGCCGTCGTCCTCCTGGACGCGCGCGAGGAAGCCGAGGACGTCGCGCGCGTCCGCGACGTGCCCCGTGCGGGCGAACGCCGCCGCGGTGAACGACGCGTCGCGCGGCCACACGTACCGCCACCTGGGGGAGGGGGCGGCGAGCGCTGCGCCGTCGTCGAGGGTCAGCGCGCGCAGGTCGAGCAGCGCGGCCTCGCCGAGCGCGGCGAACGGCCCGTCGGCACCGGGGACGACACCGGACGCGAGCCAGGCGCGGGACGCGGCGGCGGCGTCGTGCGCGCGGTCGGGGTCGAGGAGGCCGGCCGCCGCGATCGGCTCGCCCGCGACCTGGGCGAGGCGGTCGGCCTCGCCGTCCGCGGGGTCGACGCCCTCGGCGAGAGCGGCCCGGTCGAGCGCGGCCGGGTCGAGCACGCGGCTGCCGTCGAGGTACGTCGCACCGGCGCCGGGAGCGAGGCGCAGGAGCGCCGTCCCGCCGTCGGGGGCGGTCGTGACGGCGACGCCGTCCTGGTAGAGGTCGATGTGCTCGCCCGTCGGCGCGGCGACGGCGGTCGCCGCGGTCAGGCCGAGGGCAGGGACCAGCAGGAAGCCGGCACGGGCTGCTGCGAGGCGCCACGTCGGTGTTGCGCGGATCACACCGCGCATCCTACGAGGGCGCCGCGCAGCCCGGGTTTCGCCCGTCGCGATACCGGGGACGCGCGTCACGCGCTGTCTTGCACTCGCACCCTGCGAGTGCCAATAATGGCGTTAGCACTCGCGTCATGAGAGTGACAGAAGTGACCAGCGCAGGCACCCGTTCCGCGGGTGCGGCGCAGACCACCAGGTCGACAGGTGAGGCCCGCCCGGCGGCGTGACATGAACGCCGCCCGTCGCGGGCCGTCCGTCGCGGGCGCCGGCCGACCGCCATACGCCACCAGCGGAGGATCATTCCCCATGGCCAAGATCATCGCCTTCGACGAGGAGGCTCGTCGGAGCATGGAGCGCGGGCTCAACACGCTCGCCGACACCGTCAAGGTCACCCTCGGCCCCAAGGGCCGCAACGTCGTGCTCGACAAGAAGTGGGGCGCGCCGACCATCACGAACGACGGCGTCTCCATCGCCAAGGAGATCGAGCTCGAGGACCCGTACGAGAAGATCGGTGCGGAGCTCGTCAAGGAGGTCGCCAAGAAGACGGACGACGTCGCGGGTGACGGCACCACCACGGCGACCGTCCTCGCCCAGGCGCTCGTGCGCGAGGGCCTGCGCGTCGTCGCGGCCGGCGCCAACCCGATCGCCGTCAAGCGCGGCATCGAGAAGGCCGTCGACGCGGTGACCGAGCAGCTGCTCAACGCTGCCAAGGAGATCGAGACCAAGGACGAGATCGCTGCCACGGCCGCCATCTCGGCCGGCGACCCCGCGATCGGCGAGCTCATCGCCGAGGCCCTCGACAAGGTGGGCAAGGAGGGCGTCATCACGGTCGAGGAGTCGAACACGTTCGGCCTCGAGCTCGAGCTCACCGAGGGCATGCGCTTCGACAAGGGCTTCCTCGCGCGCTACTTCGAGACGGACCCCGAGCGCCAGGAGGCCGTGCTCGAGGACCCGTACGTCCTCATCGTCGAGTCCAAGATCTCGAACGTGAAGGACCTGCTCCCGGTCCTCGACCAGGTCATGAAGGCCGGCCGCTCGCTCCTCATCATCGCCGAGGACGTCGAGGGCGAGGCGCTCGCGACCCTGGTGCTCAACAAGATCCGTGGCACGTTCAAGTCCGTCGCCGTCAAGGCCCCGGGCTTCGGCGACCGCCGCAAGGCTATGCTCCAGGACATCGCGATCCTCACCGGCGGCCAGGTCATCACCGAGACGGTGGGCCTCAAGCTCGAGAACGCGACGCTGGACCTGCTCGGCCAGGCGCGCAAGGTCGTCGTCACCAAGGACGAGACCACGATCGTCGAGGGTGCGGGCGACGCCGACCTCATCGCGGGTCGCGTGAACCAGATCCGTGGCGAGATCGAGAAGTCGGACTCCGACTACGACCGCGAGAAGCTCCAGGAGCGCCTCGCGAAGCTCGCCGGCGGCGTGGCCGTCATCAAGGCGGGTGCCGCGACGGAGGTCGAGCTCAAGGAGCGCAAGCACCGCATCGAGGACGCCGTGCGCAACGCGAAGGCGGCCGTCGAGGAGGGCATCGTCGCCGGTGGTGGCGTCGCGCTCATCCAGGCCGGTGCCGTGGCGTTCGAGAAGCTCGAGCTCGACGGCGACGAGGCGACCGGTGCGCAGATCGTGCGCGCCGCGATCGACGCCCCGCTCAAGCAGATCGCGATCAACGCCGGCCTCGAGGGCGGCGTCGTGGCGGAGAAGGTGCGCAACCTCCCGTCCGGCCAGGGCCTCAACGCCGCGACCGGTGAGTACGAGGACCTCCTCGCCGCCGGCGTGAACGACCCGGTCAAGGTCACGCGCTCCGCGCTGCAGAACGCCGCCTCGATCGCGGCGCTCTTCCTCACGACCGAGGCCGTCGTCGCCGACAAGCCGGAGAAGGCTCCGGCCGCCCCCGGTGGCGACGGTGGCATGGGCGGCATGGACTTCTGATCCACGCCTGACCCTCTCCCGGCTGGTCCGGGAGGCCGCAGGACATCGAAGGCCGTCGGCCGGGTTCGCCCGGTCGGCGGCCTTCGTCGTGCCCGCGGGAGTCCTCCTCCCGTCGCCGCCGGGCCCGGGGGAGTCGCGGTACACGCACGTATAACGCCGTGTATACACGCCGGAAACGAACGCCCGGCAGGATCGCCGCCATGCACCTGACGCCCGCGGACACCGAGAAACTGCTGCTCGCCGTCGCGGGCATGGTCGCGCGCGACCGCCGCGAGCGCGGCGTGCTGCTCAACTACCCCGAGACCGTCGCCCTGCTCACCACGTGGGTGATCGAGCGCGCTCGCGAGGGGGCGGGCGTCGAGGAGCTCATGGTCGCCGGGCGCGAGGTGCTCGGGCGCGACGAGGTGATGGAGGGCGTCGCGGAGATGCTGCCCGACGTCCAGGTCGAGGCGACCTTCCCCGACGGGCGCAAGCTCGTCACCATCCACCAGCCGATCGCCTGAGCCGGACCGGTCCGGCGCACGCACGAGGCTCAGCGAGAGCGAGGCGACACATGGCAGGCATCCGTACGAGCGGCCCGGGCGCGGTCCGGCTCAAGCGCGGCACCGAGGGCGTGCCGGTCGTGCTCAACGCCGACCGCACCGACGACGAGCGGGTGACGCTGGTCGTGACGAACACCGGAGACCGCCCGGTCCAGATCGGCTCCCACCTGCACCTCCCCGACGCCAACGCCGCGCTCTCCTTCGACCGCGCCGCCGCGCACGGCTTCCGGCTGGACGTCCCGTCCGGCACGTCGCGCCGCTTCGAGCCCGGCGCGTCCGCGGAGGTCGAGGCCGTCGCCCTCCGGGGCCGACGCCGCGTGCCCGGCCTCCAGCGCGGCAAGCCCGACGGCGGCGCCCTGGACCGCCCGACCGAGCCCGTCGAACCCGGGGTCGCTCCCCAGGACCCCGCAGGCGTGGGGAGAGATCCAGGGTTCGGCGGGCGGAGCACTTCCGAGGAGGACTGATTCATGGTCGCGATCTCGCGCGAGCGTTATGTCGCGCTGTACGGGCCGACGACGGGGGACCAGGTGCGCCTCGGCGACACCGACCTGTGGATCGAGGTCGAGGAGGACCGCACGTTCGGGGGCGAGGAGGCCGTCTTCGGCGGTGGCAAGTCGATCCGCGAGTCGATGGCGCAGGGAACCACGACCCGCGCCGAGGGCGCGCTCGACACGGTGATCACCAACGCCGTCGTCCTGGACTGGTGGGGGATCGTCAAGGCCGACGTCGGGATCCGGGACGGGCGGATCGTCGCGCTCGGCCGCGCGGGCAACCCCGACGTCGCGGACGGCGTCCACCCGGACCTGCACATCGGCCCGTCGACCGACGTCGTGAGCGGCGAGGGCAAGATCCTCACCGCGGGCGGCATCGACTCGCACGTGCACCTCATCTCGCCGTCCCAGGTGGTCGAGGCGCTCGCGACGGGCATCACGACCGTCGCGGGCGGCGGGACCGGGCCGAGCGAGGGCACGAAGGCCACGACGGTCACGCCCGGCGCCTGGCACCTCGAGGCGATCCACCGCGCGCTGGACCGGCTCCCCGTGAACGTCCTGCTGCTCGGCAAGGGCAACACGGTGAGCGCCGAGGGCCTGCGCGAGCAGGCCATGGCCGGCGCGGGCGGCTACAAGGTGCACGAGGACTGGGGCTCGACCCCGGCCGCGATCGACGCCGCGCTGCGCGCCGCCGAGGACTGGGGGCTCCAGGTCGCGCTGCACTCCGACTCGCTCAACGAGGCCGGGTTCGTCGAGTCGACGCTGCGCGCGATCGGCGGACGCTCGATCCACGCGTTCCACGCCGAGGGCGCGGGCGGTGGCCATGCGCCCGACATCCTCACCGTCGCGAGCCACCCGAACGTCATCCCCGGCTCGACGAACCCGACCCTCCCGCACACGGTCAACACCGTCGCCGAGCACCTCGACATGCTCATGGTGTGCCACCACCTCAACCCGCAGGTCGCGGAGGACCTCGCGTTCGCCGAGTCGCGCATCCGCGGCACCACCATCGCGGCCGAGGACGTGCTCCACGACCTCGGCGCCATGTCCATCACGTCGTCCGACGCGCAGGCCATGGGCCGCATCGGCGAGGTGGTCACGCGCACGTGGCAGGTCGCGCACGTCATGAAGGCCCGGCGCGGCGCGCACCCCGGCGGCGCGCGCGGGCCCGAGCTCCCGGCCGACAACCTGCGCGCCCGGCGCTACGTCGCGAAGTACACGATCAACCCCGCGGTCGCGCACGGGATCGACGCGTACGTCGGGTCGGTCGAGCCGGGCAAGGTCGCGGACCTCGTGCTGTGGGAGCCGAAGCTCTTCGGCGTCCGCCCGAGCGTCGTCATGAAGGGCGGCGCGCTCGTGTGGGGCGCGCTCGGCGACCCCAACGCGTCCATCCCGTCGCCGCAGCCCGTGCTCATGCGTCCGGCGCTCGCCGACGCGATCGGCGCCGACGTGTCGATGTCGTTCGTCTCGCCCGCCGCGCTCGACGACGGCCTGGAGGAGCGGCTCGGGCTCGCCCGGCAGCTCCTCCCGGTCGCGGACACGCGCGACGTCGGCAAGGCGCAGATGAGGAACAACGACTACCTGCCGCAGATCGACATCGACCCCGAGTCGTTCGCGATCGAGGTCGACGGCGAGCTCGTCGTCCCCGCTCCCGCCGACCGGCTGCCCCTCGCGCAGCTCTACTCGCTGTTCTAGCCATGAGCGCGATGCCGGAGGTCGACGGGGAGGGACGCGCGGAGCTCATGCTCGCGCTGCTCGCGGACGCGCGCCTGCCCACCGGCGGGCACACGCAGTCCGCGGGCCTCGAGCCCGCGCTGCGGGCGGGCATGCCCGCGGCGCAGGTGCCCGACTACGTGCGGGCGCGTCTCGCCACGGTCACGCGCGTCGAGGCGGCCACGGCGGTCGTCGCGCGGCACGTCGCGCTCGCGGCCGGTCCTGTGCCCGACGGCGCGGGGTCGCCTCCCGCGGGCGGCGCGTCGTCCGCCGGGGTGCCCGACGGCGTCGCGTCGGCGGCGCGCGGCCTCGCCGACACGTGGCTCGCCTGGACGGCCCGGACGCCGTCGTCCGCGCTCCGCGAGACGTCGCGACGGCTCGGCCGCGGCTACCTCCGGCTCCTGCGCCGGCTGTCGGAGGGGCATCCCGCCGTCGTCGCGCTGGACGAGGCGGCGGTGCTGGTCGCCGACGCACCCCGTGCCGACGGGGTGCCGGACCCGGGCGCGGGCGCCACGTCGGCCGCGCGAGCGGTGCCGGGCGCCGGAACAGACCCGGGCGGCCGGGCGGCGACGGGCCGCAGGGCGCCGCAACCTCCACGACCTGTGGTGCTCGGCGTGACGGCCGCGTGCGCGGGGCTGTCCGCGCGGCAGGTCGCGCGCCTCGTCGGGTACGAGGACGTGCAGACCGTCGCCGCGGCGACCCTCAAGCTCGAGCCCGTCGACCCGGTCGTCGCGACCGGCTGGGTCGTCGCCGCCCAGCCCGCGATCGACGCGCTCGCCCGCGCCGTGGCCGACCTGACCGACCCCCGCGCGATCCCCGCGCACGGCGCACCGCTCGTCGAGCAGTGGGCCGAGCTCCACTCCCGCACCACCGAGAGGCTGTTCAGTGCCTGACATCCTGCCTGAGACCACTCCCGACACCCGCTCGCTGCGCCTCGGCGTCGCCGGACCCGTCGGCACGGGAAAGAGCTCGCTCATCGCGCTCCTGTGCCGCGAGCTGTCCGGCGTGCTGCAGCTCGGCGTCATCACCAACGACATCTACACCGACGAGGACGCGCGCTTCCTGCGCTCTGCGGGCGTGCTCGACCCGGAGCGCATCCGCGCCGTCGAGACCGGAGCGTGCCCGCACACCGCGATCCGCGACGACGTGACCGCCAACCTGCTCGCGGTCGAGGACCTCGAGGAGGACTTCGCGCCGCTCGACGTCGTGCTCGTCGAGTCGGGCGGCGACAACCTCACCGCCACGTTCTCGCCCGCGCTCGTCGACGCGCAGATCTTCGTGCTCGACGTGGCGGGCGGCGGGGACGTCGCCCGCAAGGGCGGCCCCGGCATCGCGCGGGCCGACCTGCTCGTCGTCAACAAGACGGACCTCGCGCCCTACGTGGGCGTCGACGTGCCGCGGATGGTCCTCGACGCGACGGCCGCGCGCGACGGCGCTCCGGTGCTCGCCCTCTCGCGCCTCGACCGCGAGTCGATCGACGCGCTCACCACGTGGGTGCAGACGCTGCTCGCCGCGCACCGCGCGGGCGCGCACGTGCCGCAGGATCCGGGGCCGATGGCGCCCCACTTCCACGCGGACGAGGACGGCAACGGGTTCCTCCACACGCACGAGGAGGGCGACGCGTCGCACGCGCACGACCACTCCCACGCCGACGAGCACGACGGCGCCGCGGCCGAGCCGGTGGCCGCCGCCGGGCGCGACTGAGGCACGGCGGCGAGGCGCCGATGGACGACGTGACGCGCGTCGGCGCGTACCGGGAGGCGGGTCGCGTGCGGTGCGACCTGCGTCCCGGCGCGCTGAGCCCGCGCGTCCTGTCCGCGGGGCGCGGCACCGCGCGGGTGGCGCTCGTGGCGACGCGCGCGCTGCTCCTCGGGGGCGACCACGTGCGGGTCGAGGTGCACGTGGGGGAGGGCGTCGAGCTCGAGCTCGTCGAGGTGTCGGGCACCGTCGCGTACGCCGGGCGCGGCCGGTCGGCGTCGTGGGACGTCGACGTGCGGGTCGACGCCCGCGGCCTCCTCGTGTGGGACGCGCTGCCGTTCGTCGTCGCGGACGGGGCCGACGTCGCGCGCTCCACGGGCGTGGCGCTCGCCGCGGGCGACGCGCACGGTGCAGGGGGCGCCGCGCTGCTGCGCGAGACGCTCGTCCTGGGCCGCTCCGGAGAAGCAGGAGGGCGGCTGCGCTCGCGCACGCGCGTCGACGTGTCGGCGCCGGGTGCCACCCGGACATCCGGTGGTGTCGGCGGGACCGGTGAGTTGGCGGCGCCGGAGGGGTCGGGACCTCCATGGCAGAACGACCCGGCAGGGCCGGAGCACGTGCGCGAGCTCTTCGTCGAGGACCTCGACCTCGGCGACGACCGCGCACTGCCCGGGATCCTCGGCGACGCTCGCGTCGTCGACTCGGTGCTGTGCCTCGGCACCCGGCCGCCCGCGCCCGCCTCGGTCCCCGAGGAGACCACCGCGCCTCGCCGTCCACCGCCGCGGACGTCCGCACCCTTCGGGCCTCTGCGGCTCGACCTCGACGGACCCGGCGCGGTCGCCCGCCACCTCGGCGCGAGCACCCACGACGCCGGCATCGACGTCGTGGTGGCGGCCTGGACGACGGCGGCTCGGGAGGCCCGGGCCGCAGTCGCCGGCCCGCCACGCGACGCCACGCCGTCCCCGAGCGTCGCCGCACCCGTGGACACCGACCACACCGACCCCCGCACGACACTGCTGACGACAGGAGCCTGACATGCACGTCCCCGACCACTTCCTGAACGACCCCACGTCGGCGACGACCGCCGTCGTCTCCCTCGCCGCCGTCGGCTACGCCGCGTACCGGGCGCGCGAGGACCTCACCCCGCGCCGCATCGCCCTCACGGCGGCGACGACCGGGTTCGTCTTCGCCGTCCAGATGCTCAACTACCCCGTCGCGGCGGGCACGAGCGGGCACCTCATGGGCGGGGCGCTCGCCGCCGCGCTCGTCGGGCCGTGGCTCGGCGTGCTCTCGGTGACGCTCGTGCTGCTCGTCCAGTCCCTCGTCTTCGCCGACGGCGGACTCACCGCGCTGGGGACGAACGTGCTGCTCATGGCGGTGGTCGGGACCCTCGTCGGCTGGGCGGCGACGCGCGGGGTGCTGCGCCTGACGCGCGGCCGGGGCGCGGCCGGTGCCGCGGGCGTCGGGGCGCTTGTGAGCGTCCCCGTGTCCGCGGCGGTGTTCGCCGGGCTGTTCGCCGTCGGCGGGACGGTGCCGGTCCCGGTGGGCGAGCTCGTCGGCCAGATGCTCTCCGTGCACGCGGTGATCGGGCTCGGCGAGGCGCTCATCACGGTTGGCGTCGTCGGGCTCGTGCTCGCCGTCGCCCCGGGAGCCGCGGCGGTCGAGGGCGTGGCGCGCTCCGCGGCGAGCCGCGCCGTCGTGCCCGACGCCGCGGCCTCGCCGGGTACAGCGATCTCGCCTCGTCCTGTCGGGTCGCTCGCGGCGGCACCCGCCGGCGCGGTGCGCCGCGCCGTCCTCGCGCTCGGCTCGGGCGCGCTGCTCGCCGCGGTCGTCGTGTCGTCGTTCGCGGCGGCCACGCCGGACGGCCTCGAGGCGACGGCCGCGTCGGTCGGCTTCGCCGACGCGGCGCGCGACCACGCGTTCGCGGGGATGCCGCTCGCCGACTACGGCGAGGCCGGCGGGATCTTCGTCGGCGTGGCGGGCCTCGTGGGCGTGGCCCTCGTCGTCGCGCTCACGGCCGGCTTCCTCGCCACCGCCCTGCGCGCGACCACCCGCCGCGCGGCGACCGCACCGGCCGCCTGACGAGCGTGCGCACCCGCGGAAGACCACCGAGGGAGAGCCCTGGTCGGCATCGGTTGATGAGCACGCTGCACCTGGCGCCCCCGCGCTGCCGCTCCTCGGCCTCGCCCTACCGGACCAACCGGAGCTCGACGATCCCGCCGAAGCGGGTGTCGGCATGCCGAGGCCCGTCGGGCTCGAACCCGTTGCGCGCGTAGAAGCGCCGCGCGCGCGGGTTCTCCTCGGCCACCCAGACCTGTGCCGGCCCGGGCGGGACGACGACGTCGAACAGGGCCTGTCCCGTCCCCGTCCCGTGGGGCTCGGGCAGCACGTACAGGGCGTACAGCTCGACGTCCCGCACAGGCGCGTGGCCGCCGACTTCCCGCGACGGGCCGCCGATGCCGAACCCGACCACCGCGTCGTCCACCTCCGCGACGATGATCCGGCTTCGGCCAGGCGGAGCCTCCGGCCCGAGCCGGCGCTTCCACGACGAGGTGCGTTCCTCGAGGGTGGCGGTCTGCCAGAACGAGTCGGGCACGAGGTCGGCGTAGGTCGCGCGCCACACGGTGTGGTGCACGAGCGCGAGACGCGTGGCGTCGTCGGGCTCGGCGGATCGGAGCAGTACGGGGCGAGCGTAGTCGCGAGGTAGAGCTCCGGTCCCGCGAGGTAGAGACGAGGTTCGAGAACGCTCCACGACCACGGCTCTACCTCGGCAGACCCAGGCTCTACCTCGGCAGACCAGGGCTTTACCTCGGCCGACCGGGGAGTCTGCCTCGAGAGACGTTCTCGGGCGCGTGACCGGATCGTGACCGTGTGACACGTGCCGTTAACAGGACGGGCAGATCGGCCGAAACACGGCGTCACTAGCGTCGACATCAGTGGGCACCGCTACGGGCACATCAACGTATACATGCCTGTACCCGGTGCTCGCGGCGAGCGACCGCCTGCCCGGCGGCCGCCGGCTCCCTGCTGAGAAACCTGCGGAGAACTCCCGCTGTGCGACCCTCGCTGAAAGGACTCTCGTGACACCTTCACGCGCCACGACCCGTCTCGCCCCGGCTGCCGCTCTCGTCGCCCTCGCGCTCACGCTCACCGCGTGCGGCGCGAGGACGGCGACCGGCGACGGAGCGGGCGCCGCGACCAGCGCCGCCGAGAGCTGCGTCGACACCTCCGGCGACACCGTCAAGATCGGCTTCCTCAACTCGCTGTCCGGCACCATGGCGATCTCCGAGCAGACCGTCGCCGACTCCCTCGCCCTCGCGGCCGAGGAGATCAACGCCGACGGCGGCGTGCTCGGCAAGCAGCTCGAGATCGTCCAGGAGGACGGTCAGTCCGAGCCCACGGTCTTCGCCGAGAAGGCGGAGAAGCTCATCACGAGCGACTGCGTCGCCGCGGTGTTCGGCGGCTGGACGTCCGCGTCGCGCAAGGCGATGCTCCCCGTCTTCGAGGCGCAGGACTCGCTGCTCTTCTACCCGGTCCAGTACGAGGGCCTCGAGTCGTCGCCGAACATCTTCTACACCGGCGCCACGACCAACCAGCAGATCGTCCCCGCGCTCGACTACCTGAAGGAGCAGGGGGTCGAGTCGATCTTCCTCGTCGGCTCCGACTACGTCTTCCCCCGCACGGCGAACAAGATCATCAACGCCTACGCGGAGGCGAACGGCATCGAGGTCCTCGGCGAGGAGTACGCGCCGCTCGGCCACACCGACTTCTCCACGATCGTCAACAAGGTGAAGTCAGCCGGGGCGGACGCCGTGTTCAACACGCTCAACGGCGACTCCAACGTCGCGTTCTTCAAGGAGTACAAGAACGCGGGCCTGGGCCCGGACACCATGCCCGTCGTGTCGGTGTCGATCGCGGAGGAGGAGGTGGGCGGCGTCGGCGTCGAGAACGTCGAGGGCCAGTTCACGGCCTGGAACTACTACCAGACCATCGACAGCCCGGAGAACGCGACGTTCGTCGAGGCGTTCCAGGCCAAGTACGGCGCCGACCGCGTGACGTCCGACCCGATGGAGGCGGCGTACACGTCGCTCTACCTGTGGAAGGGCATGGTCGAGAAGGCGGAGTCGTTCGACGTCGCCGACGTCCAGGAGGCCGCGGACGGCGTCACGTTCGACGCGCCGGAGGGCTCCGTCACCGTGAACGGCGACAACCACCACATCGCCAAGACCGCCCTCATCGGCAAGATCGGCCCCGACGGCCTCATCTACACCGAGTGGAGCTCGGGCGAGCCGATCGAGCCCGACCCGTACCTCGAGGGCTACGACTGGGCCGAGGGCCTCTCCTGACGACTTCGTCGCTCCCGACCCGCTGAGTCCGGCGGGGACCGGGGGTGTGCGTGCAGGGTCTACCATCCGCCCGCTCGTTCCTCGCGGGCTCCCGCCAGTCCCGCCACGACCCGGCACGCACACCCCCGGCCCCCACCTCGGCGGTCACGTCACCCGTCCTGCTACGCACCCACCGGAAGGCACGACGCCCATGGATGTGCTGTTCTCGCAGCTCTTCGCGGGGCTGAGCCTCGGCTCGGTCCTGCTCCTCGCCGCCCTCGGGCTGGCGCTCACGTTCGGCCAGATGGGCGTCATCAACATGGCGCACGGCGAGTTCATGATGGCGGGCGCCTACACGGCGTTCGTCGTGCAGGGGGTCGTCGGCAACGCCGGCGTCTCGCTGCTCGTGTCGCTGCCGCTCGGGTTCCTCGTCGGCGGTCTGCTCGGCCTGCTCCTCGAGGCGACGCTCATCCACCGCATGTACAAGCGGCCGCTCGACACGCTCCTCGTCACCTGGGGCGTCGCGCTCGTGCTGCAGCAGGTCGCGCGCGACGTGTTCGGCGCCCCGAACGTCGACGTGCGGGCCCCCGCCTGGCTGAGCGGCGCCGTCGACCTGTTCGGCCTGGCCGTGCCCAAGACGCGCCTCTTCATCCTCGCGCTCGCGGTCGTCGCGGTCGTCGCTCTCGCCGTCGTGCTCAAGGTGACGCCGCTCGGGCGGCGGATCCGCGCCGTCGTGCAGAACCGCGACCTCGCCGAGGCGAGCGGCGTCTCCACGCGGGCGACGGACCGCCTGACGTTCTTCATCGGGTCCGGTCTCGCCGGCATCGCGGGGGTCGCGCTCACGCTCCTCGGGTCCATCGGCCCCACGCTCGGCACGAGCTACATCGTCGATGCGTTCCTCGTCGTCGTCGCAGGCGGCATCGGGCAGATCAAGGGCACGGTCATCGCGGCGTTCGCGCTCGGGCTGCTCCAGGCGACCTTCGAGTACTCGACGACGGCGAGCATCGCCAAGGTGCTCGTGTTCGTCGTCATCGTCGTCTTCCTCCAGGTGCGACCCCAGGGCCTCGTGTCGGTCCGGACGAGGAGCCTCGCATGAGCGCCGTCACCACCGAGAGCCCGTCGCGGCTCTCCGCCCTGTACCGCTCGTCACGCGCCCGCGTGATCGTCGGGTTCGCCGTCGCCGCGGTCCTGCTGTTCGCCGTCGCGCCCGCGACGCTCTCCACGTTCCGGCTCGGCCTGCTCGGCAAGTTCCTGTGCCTCGCGATGGTCGCCGTCGGCATCGGCCTCGCGTGGGGCCGCGGGGGGATGCTCACGCTCGGGCAGGGCGTGTTCTTCGGCCTCGGCGCCTACCTCATGGCGATGCACCTCAAGCTTGCCGACGCCGGGCCGGTCGAGGGATCCGGTGGCGTGCCGGACTTCATGATGCTGTACGGCTCGGGCGAGGTGCCGGGCTGGTGGGAGCCGTTCCGGTCGCCGGTCGTGACGATCCTCGCCATCGCGATCGTGCCTGCCGGTCTCGCGGCGCTGCTCGGGTTCGCCGTCTTCACGCGGCGCGTGCGCGGCGCGTACTTCGCGATCCTCTCCCAGGCGCTCGCGGCGGCGTTCGCGATCCTGCTCATCGGCCAGCAGGCGACGACGGGCGGCACCAACGGCCTCAACGGGTTCCGGTCGTTCTTCGGGTACGACCTCGCGGACCCGGTGAACAAGCGCATGCTCTTCTTCCTCGCCGCAGGCGCGCTGCTCGTCATGGTCGCCGTCGCGCGCCAGCTCATGGTGTCGCGGTTCGGTGAGCTGCTCGTCGCCGTGCGCGACCAGGAGAACCGCGTGCGGTTCCTCGGCTACGACCCGGCGCAGGTCAAGGTCGTCGCGTACGCGGTCGCGGCCTTCATGGCCGCGGTGGGCGGCGCGCTGTTCGTGCCGATCGTCGGCATCATCTCGCCGGCCGACGTGGGCGTCGTGCCGTCCATCGGGTTCCTCATCGGCGTCGCGATCGGCGGTCGGGCGACACTCCTCGGCCCGGTGCTCGGGTCGATCGCCGTGAGCTGGGCGCAGACGAGCCTCTCCGAGGCGTTCCCGTCCGGCTGGATCTACGCCCAGGGTGCTCTGTTCATCCTCGTCGTCGCCTTCCTGCCCGGCGGGCTCGCCGAGCTGTTCACGCGGTGGCGCCGTTCGCGCCGCGGCTCCGTGCCCGACGGCGGTGCGCCCGCCCCAGGGGACGACGGCACCTCCGACGGGAGTCGCCCGGGCGCGGCGCGCACGGGTGAGCCGGGCAGCGGCGACCCGACGGTCGAACCACAGACCGCCGTCGACCACGACCCTGCGACCTCCGGGAGGACCGCATGACCACGCAACCCACCGGGCCGGTGCCGGGCACCGGAGAGACGCTTCTCGAGACCGGCGTCGCGGGCGACGGGCTCGACCTCGAGGCCGCGCAGTCCGTCCTGGGCGTCGACGACTCGCGCTTCCGGCACGACTACCTCGAGGTGCGCGGGCTGCGCGTCGAGTTCGACGGGTTCGTCGCCGTCCAGGGCGTCGACCTCACCGTCACCGCGGGCGACCTCCGGTTCCTCATCGGGCCCAACGGTGCGGGCAAGACGACGATCGTGGACGCGATCACCGGTCTCGCCAGGGCGTCGGGATCGGTGCAGTTCGGCGGGGTCGACCTGCTCGGCAGGAAGACGCACCGCATCGCGCGGGCCGGTGTCGGGCGCACGTTCCAGACGGCGAGCGTGTTCGAGGAGCTCAGCGTGCTGCAGAACCTCGACATCGCGGCGGGCGCTCGGCGCGGTCCGCTGACGCTCCTGCGCCGCCGGTCCTCGACGCCCGAGGCCGTCGAGCAGGCGCTCGAGACCGTCGGGCTCGCGCACCTGCGCGACGTCCAGGCCGGGATCCTCGCGCACGGGCAGAAGCAGTGGCTCGAGATCGGGATGCTGCTCGTCCAGGACGCCCGGCTGCTGCTGCTCGACGAGCCCGTCGCCGGCATGAGCCAGGCCGAGCGCGAGCAGACGGGCGAGCTGCTGCAGCGCATCGGCGCCCAGCGGACCGTGGTCGTCGTCGAGCACGACATGGACTTCCTCCGGGCCTTCGCGAGCTCGGTGACCGTGCTGCACCTGGGTCAGGTGCTCGCCGAGGGCACGTACGCCGAGGTCCAGGCCGACCCGCGCGTGCAGGAGGTCTACCTCGGCAGCGCGGGCGCGACCCGCGGCGCCAGACGGAGAGGTTCGGCGTCGACGACCGAGGGCGCGCACGCGTCGCCGCGCACGACGACCGACGAGAAGGAGGCGTGATGCTCGAGCTGACGGGACTGCACGCGGGCTACGGCCGGACGATGGTGCTGCACGACGTCGACCTCACCGTGCCCGCGGGCGGCGTCGCCGCCGTGCTGGGGCACAACGGCGCCGGCAAGACGACGCTCCTGCGGACCGCGCTCGGGCTGCTCAAGGCCCGGTCGGGGCGCGTCGTGCTCGACGGCGAGGACGTCACCCGGCTGCCCACCCACCAGCGTGTGCGGCGCGGGCTCGCGTACGTGCCGCAGGGGCAGCAGTCGTTCGGCGACCTCACGGCGCGCGAGAACCTGCAGCTCGTCGCCGACACGTCGCGCGAAGGGCCGCGGCGCCTCGACGAGGCGCTCGACCTGTTCCCGGCGCTCCGCGGCCTCCTCGGCCGTCGCGCCGGGCTCCTGTCCGGGGGCCAACGGCAGCAGCTCGCCATCGCGCGCGCCCTCATCACCGGCCCGCGCGTGCTCGTGCTCGACGAGCCGACCGAGGGCATCCAGCCGTCCGTCGTCACCGAGATCGAGGACGCGATCCTCACGCTCACCGACGCCGGCGGGCTGTCCGTCCTGCTCGTCGAGCAGCACGTCGGGTTCGCGCTCGGCGCCGCGCGCGACTACGTCGTGCTGCAGTCCGGGCGCGTGACGAGCCGGGGTGCGGGCGGGGAGGCGGCCGAGGAGAGCGTCCGTGCGGCGATGGCCGTGTAGGGGACGTCGCGTCGATCCGTGGGGCGTGCCGGCGGCACCGCTGCGGGGCCGCGGTGCGGGATGATGGCAGGGCAGGACGACGACGCACGGGACGGACGACCAGGAGACCCCGCATGGACATCGTGACCGCGCCGGAACCCGCCGCGACCTCGCTGCGCGACGCCGTCTACACGCGGCTGCGTGCCGAGATCCTCAACGGCCGGGTCGACCCGCGCGAGCGGCTCACCGAGCCCAAGCTGAGCCGGCGGTTCGAGGTGTCGCGCACGCCGGTGCGGGAGGCGCTGTCCCGGCTCCTGTCCGACGGGCTCATCCAGCGCACCGACTTCGGGTACGCCGTCGTCGTGCCGAGCCTCGCCGAGCTGCGCGACCTCTACGAGCTGCGCGTGACCCTCGAGCTGCGCGGGGTCGAGCGCATCATCGAGAACACCGAGCTGCGCTACGACGCCGACGCGCTGCGCGACGAGCTCGCCCGGTGGGTCGAGCTGCGCGCCGCGCCGCCCGAGCCCGACCCGAGCTTCGTGCTCCTCGACGAGCGCTTCCACACCGTGCTGTCCCGGGCCGCGGGGAACGAGCGGCTGACCGAGGCGCTCGTCGAGGTCAACGAGAAGGTGCGCGCGGTGCGCATGTACGACTTCGTCGAGTCCGAGCGCATCCGGATCACCATCGACGAGCACATCGAGATCCTGGAGCTCGCGCTCGCCGACCGCCTCCCCGAGGCCCGCACCGCGCTCCACCTGCACGTGGGCGAGTCGCTCGCCGTCGTCATGGAACGAGCGGCCCGAGCCCTCTCCCGCATGGCCCTCGCGGTCTGAGGGCCCTGCGCCGAACAGGTGGTCCGGGCTCCTCCTGCTCGGCCGACGCGCCGGGATCGCCTGTTCGGCCTGCCGGGTCGCCTGTTCGGACGTGGTGACCTGACGTCGTGCGGACGACGCCCGGGCGGCACGGACGGGTTCTAGGCTGGGGCCGTTCTGTCCGACGGCGAGGCGCGGCCTCGTCCGCGCACCGGCCCGGGGAGGGCGATGGCCGCCACGCTGCTCGTCGCGAACCGCGGCGAGATCGCCTGCCGCGTGCTGCGCAGCGCGCGGGGGCTCGGGCTGCGCACCGTCGCCGTGCACTCCGACGCGGACCGCGGCGCCCGCCACGTCCGGCTCGCGGACCAGGCGGTGCGGATCGGTCCCGCTCCGGTCGCCGAGTCCTACGACGACGGTCGCCGGCTGCTCGACGCGGCGCTCGCCGCGGGCGCGGACCTCCTGCACCCGGGCTACGGGTTCCGCGCGGAGGACGCCGACTTCGCCGCGGCGGTCGAGGCGGCGGGTGTGGCGTTCGCGGGGCCGACGCCCGAGCAGCTCCGCGTCCTCGGCGACAAGGCGCGCGCCCGGGTGCTCGCGCAGGAGTGCGGCCTCCGGGTGCTGCCCGGGTCGCCGGTGCTGGGCGGGCTGGAGGACGCGCTCGGCTGGGCGCAGGAGATCGGCTTCCCGCTCGTGCTCAAGGACGCGGGCGGCGGGGGCGGGACGGGCGTGCACGTGTGCCGCGACGCGGAGGCGCTCGCCGCGGCGTGGCGGCGGGAGTCGTCGCGCCCGGGGTCGTCCGGGCGGTTGTTCGTCGAGCGCCACGTCGACCGGGCGCGGCATCTCGAGGTGCAGCTCTTCGGCGACGGCGCGGGTCGTGTGGTCTCGCTCGGGGACCGGGACTGCTCGCTCCAGCGCCGCCACCAGAAGGTCGTCGAGGTCGCGCCCGCGCCCGGACTCGACCCCGGCGTCCGCAGGGCCCTGCACGACGGCGCACGTCGCCTCGCGGCGCGCGTCGGGCTGCGCTCCGCCGCGACGCTGGAGGCGCTGCTCGACGTCGGTTCCGGCGAGGTCACGTTCCTCGAGGTGAACCCGCGGATCCAGGTCGAGCACACCGTGACCGAGGAGGTCACCGGTGTCGACCTGATGGGCTGGATGCTGCGCCTCGCCCTCGGCGACACGACCGTGCTCGACGACGTGCCGCCGTCGGGACCCGCGGTCCGGGGGGCGGCGGCGCAGGCGCGCGTCTACGCCGAGGACGTGCGGCACGGCCAACCCGTCGCGGGCACGCTCGCGCGGCTCGACCTCCCGGCCGGGCGCGCGGCGACGGACGACGGCGGCACCACCGCGGACCGGCGGCCCGCGGTCCGGGTCGAGACCGGCGCGAGCGTGGGCGACGAGCTCGGTCCGCACGCCGACCCGTTGGTCGCGAAGGTGGTCGTGCGCGCCGTGTCGCACGAGGCCGCGGTCGCGGGGCTGCGCGACGCGCTGGGCGACGTGGGCGTCGACGGCGTCCCGACGAACGTGTCGCTGCTGCGCGCGGCGCTCGCGGACCCTGCCGTGGTCGCAGGCACGGCGACCACGGCGACCCTCGCCACGGTGCGGGACCCCGCACCCTGGATCGACGTGCTCGACCCGGGAGTCCTCACGACGGTCCAGGACTGGCCGGGACGCACGGGCTACTGGGGCGTGGGCATCCCGCCCTCGGGTCCGATGGACGACCTGTCGTTCCGGACCGGCAACCGCGCGCTCGGCAACCCCGAGGGCGCGGCGGGGCTCGAGTGCACCCTTGCCGGTCCGACCCTGCGGTTCTCCCACGAGGCGACGGTGTGCGTCACCGGGGCGCCTGCGCCGGTGACGGTCGACGGCGAGCCCGTGCGACAGTGGGAGCCGGTCGCGGTCCCCGCGGGCGGCGTGCTCGCGGTCGGGGCCCCGCACGCCGTCGGGCTGCGGACGTACGTGCTCGTGGCGGGCGGTCTGGACGTCCCGGAGTACCTCGGGTCGGCGGCGACCTTCGTCCTCGGCGCCGTCGGCGGCCCGGCCGGGCGCGCGCTCGTCGCGGGCGACGCGCTGCACCCTCGCACCACCGGTCCAGGGACGGCACGTCGCAGGGGCGAGGAGGTGGCGAGCGCTCCCGGGCTCGATGCGGCCGGTGCGGTGCCGCCCGACGCCCGCCCCCGGATGGGCCACTCGTGGGAGCTCGCGGTGACGACGGGACCGCAGTCCGCGGCGCTCACCGCCGCCGCCCTCGGGCGGCTGCGGACGTCGTGGTGGCGCGTCCTGCCGCACGCCGACCGGACGGGCGTGCGGCTCGCCGGGCCCCCGCTCACGTGGGCGCGGCCCGACGGCGGCGACGCGGGCCTCCATCCGTCCACCGTGCTCGACAACCCGTACTCGGTCGGCGCGCTGAACATCAGCGGGGACACCCCGATCCTGCTCGGCCCGGACGGGCCCAGCCTCGGCGGCTTCGTGTGCGCCCTCACCGTCGTCGCCGGCTCCCGGTGGAAGCTCGGACAGATGCGGCCCGGCGACGTCGTGCGGTTCGTCACCGTCCACGACGACGGCGCCGACCGGCTGCGCCGCGACGACACGGCCCGGGCGGCGGCACGCGTCCCGACGCAGGTGCGCGCCGCGCGCGGTCGCGACGCCGTGGCGTTCGACGGTGACGACGTCCGCGCCACGGGCGGGCCGACGTCGCCCGCCGACGGCCGGCCCGCGGTCCGCTACCTGCGCGGCGCGGACGACGCGGTGCTCGTCGAGTACGACGGCGGCGGCGGACTGGACCTGCACGACCGCCTGCGCGTCCACGCTCTCGCGCGAGGGCTCGAGGCGGCGGCTCCGCGCGGGGTGCGCGACGTGACGCCGGGGGTGCGCACGCTCCACCTGCACGTCGACCCCGACGTGCTGCCGGTACCCACCCTGGTGGGGCTGCTCCGCGAGCTGGAGGTGGACCTCCCCCCGAGCACCGAGATCGAGGTCCCGAGCCGTGTGCTCCGCCTGCCGCTGAGCTGGGACGACCCGGCGATCCGGGACGCCGTCGAACGGTACGCGGCCGGGGTCCGGTCCGACGCGCCGTGGCTGCCGTCCAACGTCGACTTCGTCCGGCGCGCCAACGGGCTCGCGAGCGTCGAGGACGTGCGGCGTACCGTCCTCGACGCCGAGTACCTCGTCCTCGGGCTGGGCGACGTGTACCTCGGCGCCCCGCTCGCGGTGCCGGTCGACCCTCGGCACCGCCTGCTCACGACCAAGTACACCCCGGCACGCACCTGGACCCCGTCGGACGCGGTCGGCCTGGGCGGGGCGTTTCTGTGCGTGTACGGCATGGCGAGCCCCGGGGGCTACCAGCTCGTGGGCCGGACCGTCCCGGTCTGGTCGGCCCACGTGCAGCGCCCGCCGTTCCGCCCGGGCGTCCCGTGGCTGTTCCGATACTTCGACCGGATCGTGTGGGAACCGGTCGACCCGGACGAGCTAGGCGAACGTCGCGCGGCGGCGCGCGCGGGAGTCCTGGAGGTCCCGGTCGAGGACGGGGTCTTCTCCGGCCGGGAGCATGCCGCGCTCCTCGCGCGCGAGGCCGACGACATCGCCGCGGTCGCGGCGGCGCGCCGCGCGGCGTTCGAGCGCGAGGCCGCCGCCTGGGCGGAAGCGGGCGAGCTCGTCGGGTCCCCCGCCCGCGCGACCGCGCGCGGCGGACCGGCCGCGGCGGCCACCGGCACGGACGGCGCCCGAGGCGGCTCCACCGATGTCGACGACCCGTCCCGCGTCGTGCTGCGCGCGCCACTGGGCGGAGTCGTGTGGCGCGTGGAGTCGCCGCCGGGGCGGCGCGTCACCGAGGGCGCACCCGTGGTCGTGCTCGAGGCGATGAAGCTCGAGCTGCCGGTCCTGGCGCCGTCCGGCGGCCGTGTCGTCGACGTCCCCGTACGTCCCGGCGACCACGTGCGCGCCGGCGATCCGCTCGCCGTCGTGCACCTCGACGCGTGACGCGGAGCGTCGTCGCCCGGTGCGGCTATCGCGTGGTGAACAGCCGCGCGGCCTGGGACTCGGCGTCGGCGTAGGTCTGGGCGGCCGCGCCGAGCGCGGCCGTGATGTCGTCGAGCGCGAGCTCGACCTGGTTCTGCGTGGTCTGCCACTGCGCCATCACGCCCGTGAAGGACGTCGCCGCGCCGCCTCGCCACGACGCCTGCAGGTCGGTGAGGTGGCGCATCATGGCGCCGACCTCCGCCCGGATCGCGGTGACCGACCCGTTCACCGCCGCGCTCGCCTGGGCGACCCGTGCGCTGTCGACCTCGTACCGGCTCATGTCGTCCTCCGTCGTCTCCTCGGTCCGCGGACCGCCCTGCACGCGGCGGGCGCCGGTGCGACGACGACGCTAGCCACGGGACGCCGGGCGGCGTGTGCACGGCGACGCCCCTGTGGACGGCAGATCAGGAAGTGGGGCCTGTGGACGGCGTGGATGCCTCCGCCAGCTTGAGCTGCTCCTTGCGCAGCCGCTGGAGCTCCGCGTCCAGGTTCTGCCGCGCCGGTTCCTCCCACGCCGCGCCGAGCGGGCTCGAGAAGAGCGACCGGCGGTCGAGCAGCTTGGTGAGGATCGCGATGCGGGCCCGCACGTAGTCGGGCTTCGGGATGTGCGCGTACTCGTCACGCACGTCCTTGAGGTACTCCTTGTAGCGCTGCGGCTCCGCGGCGAGCATCGCGAGGTCGGCGTCGCACAGCACCGCGCAGTCGAAGTCCGACGCGTCGGGTGCGTGCCGCACGAGCGCGTTGACGAGGTAGGCGACGCGGCGGACGGCCGGCTCCGGGACCCCGAGCGAGGTGAGCTCCGTGTGGGCGAGCGCGGCGCTCGCCGACTCGTCCTCGCCGCCCTTGTTGGCGTACGTCGCTCGTCCCTTCGCGTCGAAGATCGCGCCGTGGTACCAGGCGGCGAGGCGCACCAGGTCGGGGTCGTGCGTCTCCTGGGAGAGCTCGTCGACCCGGCCGAGCACGTCCGCGAGGTGGCGCAGGTTGTGGAAGTGGCGGTCCGGCTGGTCCCAGCGGTCGAGCAGCCCCTGCCCGACGGCGCGGATCTCGTCGTCCGGGGCGGTCGCCCCTGCGCCACGGGCGCTGCGGACGAACGAGGAGAGGAACCACTGCGGTGCGTCGGCGCTGTTGACGCCCATGAACTTCAGCCTTCTTCGACGGTGACGAGGAGATGACGGAGGTCGTCGTCGCCAGGGTGGTACCTGACGCGGAGGCCCCCGCGTCGCCGCGTGGCCTCACCACCAGCCTAGGTCGCGCGGGACGACCCGCCATCGTAGCCCGCACTCGGCGGTGCACGGGACCGGTGCCGTCGGGGCGCTCGGGGCATGCCTGGCCGGGCGCTCGGGGCATGCCTGGCCGGGCGCTCGGCGGACGCGCAGGTGGGGCGCGGTGCGGACCGTCAGGGGGCGAGCGGGAGGTCGACGCGCACGGTGAGCCCGCCGCCCGTCGTCTCGCTCACCGAGACTCGTCCCCGGTGCGCGCCCACGATCGCGGCGACGATGGCCAGACCCAGGCCCGAGCCCCCCGACGCGCGGTTGCGCGAGGAGTCCGCGCGGTAGAACCGCTCGAACACCCGGCCGCGCTGCTCGCTGGGGACGCCCGGCCCGTGGTCCCGTACCTCGAGCACGGCGACCGCGTCGACGGCCGCGCCGTCCTTGCGCGCGTCCGGTGGGGCGGCCGGTCCGACCGTGCCCAGCGCGATCTCGACCGGTGTGCCCGCGGGAGTGTGGCGCGTGACGTTGCCGACGAGGTTCGCGAGCACCTGTCGCAGCCGGTCCTCGTCGCCGACGGCGCGGAGCGTCGCCGGCGCGGACGCGCCGGGGGCGAGTCCCACGAGCCCGACCTCGCGCGTCGGGTCGAGCGCGTGCAGGTCCTGCGCGGAGTCGCGCGCGAGCGAGACGAGGTCGACCGGCTCGTGCCGCAGGGGGCGGCCCTCGTCGAGGCGCGCGAGCGCGAGCAGGTCGTTGACGAGCGTGCCCATGCGCGTGGCCGAGTCCTCGATGCGACCCATCGTGTCGTCGACCTTCGCGGGCGTGTCGAGCGCGCCCATCCGGTAGAGCTCGCCGTAGCCACGGATCGTCGCGAGCGGTGTGCGCAGCTCGTGGCTCGCGTCCGACACGAAGCGCCGCATCCGCTCCTCGGACGCCTCCTGGACGGCGAACGCCTCCTCGATCTGGGTGAGCATCGCGTTGAGGGACAGCGCGAGCGACCCGACCTCCGTGGTCGGCGGAGCGGGTCGCACGCGACGCGACAGGTCGCCCGCGGCGATGTCCGCCGCGGTCTCCTCGATCTCGCGCAGCGGCCGCAGCGCGCGGTGCACCGCGAGGTACGCGACGGCGCCGCCCACGAGCGCGATCCCGAGCGCCGAGAGCGCGAGCGCCCGGCCGAGCACCTTGACGGTCTCGTGGATGCCGGTGAGCGGCAGCGCGACGAAGACGGTGCCCACGTTCTGGCTGCCGACCGAGAACGGCTGCGCGACGACGCGCCACTCCGCGGGGTCCGTGCCCCCGGTCGAGCGCACAGTGAACGGCTCGCCGGCCAGGAGCTCGACCTCCTGGTCGGAGAGCGCGGGGATCGTGGGCTCGCCGAAGCGGGAGATCGTGGCCTTCCAGCTCAGCCCCTGCTCGGTGCCGGACGGGTCGCGGAACAGCACGAAGTAGTCGCTCGGGAGCTGGCTCGCCGCGGACGGGCTGTTGAGCAGCGACGCCCCGATGCCGCCCGCCGACGTGCGCAGCTGCGAGTCGACCTGCCCGACCAGGTAGCTCGACACGACGGTCGTCGTCACCGCCGACGCGAGCCCGAGGCCCGCGGCGAGGAGGAGCACGGTGATGGCGACGAGCCGGGCGCGCAGCGGGACGCGCGCGAACCAGCCCCACCCCTCGGTGGGGACGGGGCGTCCGAAGGGGCGTTCCGCCGTCGGCCCGCCGTCGCCCGGTCCTGCCGGCGTCGCCGCCGCGGGGGCGGTGCCGCCCGTGCCCGACGGCGCGGGGTCGCCCGCGCGCGACCCGGGCGGCTGGGGAGGGGGCGGCGGGACCGGGCGGGAGCCCGACGTCGTGCGGTCGGGACCGGTCGTCATGTCGCCGTCGGCGGCTGGCGCAGGAGATAGCCGACGCCGCGCTTCGTGTGGATCAGGGGCGGCAGGGCGACGGGCTCGCCATCGGGGCCGGGCACGGTGAGGTTGTCGATCTTGCGGCGCAGGTAGGAGATGTACGACTCGACGATGTTCGCGTCTCCGCCCCAGTCGTACTGCCACACGTGGTCGAGGATCTGCGCCTTGGACAGCACGCGCCCCGCGTTGAGCATGAGGTACCGCAGGAGCTTGAACTCCGTGGGGGACAGGTCGACGTCGACGCCCGCGCGCCGGACCTCGTGCGAGTCCTCGTCGAGCTCGAGGTCGGCGAAGCGCAGCACGGCGTCGTCGACGGGCTCGGCGTGCGTGCGGCGCAGCACCGCGCGGATGCGCGCGACGACCTCCTCCAGGCTGAACGGCTTCGTCACGTAGTCGTCGCCGCCGACGGTGAGGCCGGTGACCTTGTCGCGCGTGTCGTCCTTCGCGGTGAGGAAGACGACGGGCGTGTGCTGCCCCTTCTCACGCAGGCGGCGCGTGACGGTGAACCCGTCCATGTCGGGCAGCATGACGTCGAGCACGACGAGGTCGGGGTCGACGTCGCGCACGAGCCGCAGGGCGCTCTGCCCGTCCGCGGCGGCGTGCACCTCGAACCCGGCGAAGCGCAGGGACGTCGCCAGCAGCTCGCGGATGTTCGGCTCGTCGTCGACGACGACGAGGCGTGCCTCGGGGGTGGTGCTCATGGGTCCCAGTGTCCTCCCCCGGTCTGGGAGGCGCCTGGGAGGGGGCTCGACCGTCCCGGGCCGGCGCGGCGCGCCCCGCGGCCCGCCGTGGGTGGCCCGCGGCAGGATGACGGAGTGCGGATCACGGTGGACCAGAGACGGCGCCGGCTGGTCGCCCAGCAGCTCGCGCTCGCCGCGGACCTGCCCGGGCGACCCGCGGCACGGAGCCCGGAGGACGTCGTCGACCGGCTCCTCGCGCTGCACGCGACGGACGCCCCGAGCGTCTACCTCTCGGTGCTCGCGCGCGTGCCCGGCCTCGTGCTCGACGACGTCCGCGACGCCCTGTTCGGGCGGCGCACGCTCGTCAAGGTGCTCGCCATGCGGCGCACGATGTTCGTCGTGCGCCGCGAGACGGTGCCGGTCGTGCACGCCGCGGCGGCGCTCGCCGTCGCGCGCCGCCTGCGCACCCGGCTGCTCAAGGAGCTCGCGACGCTGCCCACGGACCCTCCCGTCGACGACGCGGAGGCGTTCCTCGCCGCGGTCGAGGCGCAGGTGCACGACGCGCTCGCATCGCAGGGACCGCTCGACGGCGCGAGCCTGTCGCGGGCCGCGCCGCTGCTGCGGACGGCGTTCCTGCCCACCACCGCCAAGACCTGGGACGTGCGCCGCACCCTGACGTCCCCGCTCACGGCGCTCCTCTCCGCCGAGGGCGCGGTCGTGCGGGGCGAGCCGCGCGGGTCGTGGTCGTCCAACCGGCACGTCTGGTCCCCGGTCGAGGACTGGTTCCCAGGCGGGATCCCCGCGATGGACGAGGCGGCCGCGCGCACCGAGCTCGCCCGGTCCTGGCTCGAGGTGTTCGGCCCGGCGACGGTCAAGGACCTCGCGTGGTGGACGGGCTGGAACCAGCGAGACACGCGGGCGGCGCTCGCGGAGCTCGACGTCGTCGACGTGGAGGTCGAGACGGGCGCGCCGGACGACCCGGCCCCGCAGCCCGGCGTCATGCTCGTCGGGACGGACCTGCCGGGCGCCGCGGAGTCGCCGCTCGAGGGGAGCGTCGCGCTGCTGCCGTCGCTCGACCCGACGACGATGGGCTGGGCCGAGCGCGGCTGGTACCTCGGCCCGCACAAGGCGGCGATCTTCGACACCATCGGCAACGCGGGCGCGACCGTCTGGTGGGAGGGCCGGATCGTCGGGGCGTGGGCCGTGCGGCCGGGCGGCGAACCCGCGTTCCGCCTCCTGGAGGACGTGGGCGCCGACGCCGAGCGCGCCGTCGCCGCAGAGGCCGCGCGCCTTGCGTCGCTCCTCGGCGGCGACGGCGTGACGGCGTCGTTCCCCACGCCCCTGTACCGCGAGCTGCACGCCTGAGAACGCGCAGCCCGCGGCCGGCGCGTCAGAGGTAGCGCATCGGGTCGAACTCCTCGAGCGGGATGATCCGCACGCGGGGCAGGACGGTCGTGAACGCGCCCGCGTGGTCCTCGAGGTCGAACACCTGGAGTCCCCGGCCGGTGAGCTCGCCGAGCCGCACGTTGACGAACTCGCGGAACGCCAGGACGCCCACGCGCCGGTCCGGGTCGTCGAGCAGCGTCTCGACCTGCGGCAGGAAGTCGCCGTCGTGGCTCGCGAGGAGCACGTCGCCCGGCTGGCCCGCGATCGCCTCCAGCATGCGCTGGATGCCGATGTCCACGACCTTCTCGTTGCCCGACCCGGCCAGCGGGATCGGGCGGTAGCCCATCGCGAGCAGCGCCTGCACGAACGACATCGGCATCTGGCCCGACGACGCGTTGAGGAAGAACAGCGGCGTGACGTCCTGCCCCCAGGCCTGGCGCGCGAACTCGACGATGCGGTCCCAGCGCGGGCGCTCGTCCGGCGCGGGGCGGTGCCCGAGGACGTTCATGCCGAGCGTCGCGTCGATGTTCTCGCCGTCGACGACGAGGTAGGTGCGGCGCGGCGTCGTCAGCGAGCGGCCGTCGGGGGTCTGGAGGTCGGACATGCCGGTCAGCCTATCCGTGGGGCGGGGGCGCGTCGCTCGGGCGGTGGGGCCCGCGCCGGAGCGTCCACGAGGTGAGGGGTTGCGTGACCGCGCCCCGGAGTGGGTACGGTCGGACCTCGTGACCTACCACACCGACGCCACGGCCGCGACCGGAACCGTCCGGATCACGGTCGTCCAGAACTCCCCGGACGTCACGCTCGACGCCTTCGCGGGGCACCTCGCCGCCGACCTGGACGTCGTGCGCGCGCACGACGGCGACGCCGTCCCGGGCGTCGACGCGCTCGGCGACGGCCTCGTCGTCCTCGGCGGGCACGTGTCCGCCCACGACGACGAGCGTGCGCCCTGGCTGCCCGCGCTGCGCGAGACGCTGCTCGCCGCCGCGACGGCCGGCGTCCCGACCCTCGGCATCGGCCTCGGCGCACAGCTCCTCGCCGTGGCGGGCGGGGGGCAGGTCGCGGTCGCGGCACCGCCCGGGCGCGAGGTCGGCGTGACGCGCGTCTTCTGGCGCGCCGAGGCCGAGACCGACCCCGTGCTCGCGGCGCTCGCCGCGGGCGAGGACCCGGCACGCCACGTGACGAGCAGGCACGCGGACGCGGTCGTCGAGCTGCCGCCGGGCGCCGTCTGGCTCGGGTCCTCGAACGTGTACCCCTACCAGGCGTTCCGCCTCGGCTCGGCGCTCGGCGTGCAGTTCCACCCCGAGACGACGCGCGCGAGTCTCGCGGCGTGGTGCGACGCGGACGACGACGTGGACACCGCGGCGACGCTCGCGACGTTCGACGAGCACGCGGACGACCTCCTCGGCGGCGGGCGTCGGCTCGCCGAGGCGTTCGTGGCGGAGGTCCGCGCCCGGGCCGAGGACCGCATCCTCGTCTGACGCCCCCTCACGACACGGCCGAGCATGCGGTTCTCGCCCGTCCTGCGGTCAGGACGGGCGAGAACCGCATGCTCGGCGCGAGGGTGGTGCGGTGTCGGTGGTCACCAGTCGCTGGTCGGGGCGTCCTGCGCACTCGTGCCCGACTCGATCGCGGGCGTGACCTGGGTGGGGGACACCTGCGGCGCGGGCGACGACCCCTGCTTGAGGGCCGCGAGACGGGCCTCGATCTCGACGGCCTCGCCGGACGTCTCGAGCTCGGCGAACTGCGCGTCGATGCTCGACGCCGCGACCTCGGCCTGACCGATCGCCTGCGCCTCCTCGCGGCGCACGATCTCCTCGTAGCGTGAGATCTCGCTCGTCGGGTCGAGCACGTTGATCGAGCTGATCGCACCCTGCACGGTCTGCTGGGCCTGGGCGCTCTTCTGCCGCGCGACGAGCGAGTCGCGCTTCGACTTCAGCTCACCGAGCTTGTCCTTCATCATCGCGAGGCCCGACTTGAGCTTCTCGACCGACTCGCGCTGCGAGGCGATGAGCGGCTCGGCCTGGCGCACCTCGGCCTCGGCGGCGATCTGCTTGCCGAGCGCGACCTTGGCGAGGTTGTCGAACTTGTCCGCGTTCGCCGCGTCGCCCTGCTGGCGGTAGCGGTCCGCCTGCGCGGACGCGGCGGCCGCCTTCTGGCCCCACTCCTGGACGGCGGCGACGTCCTCGTTGTAGTCCTGCTCCGCGAGGCGCAGGTTGCCGATGGTCTGCGCCACCGCCTGCTCCGCGTCGGCGATGTTGTTCGTGTAGTCCCGCACGAGCTGGTCCAGCATCTTCTGCGGGTCCTCCGCGCTGTCGAGGAGCGCGTTGATGTTCGCGCGCGCGAGCTGCGCGATCCGTCCGAAGATGCTCTGCTTCTCCGCCATGGTCGTCCCTCTCTGGTGAACCGTCTCGTGCTGGTCGGTGCTGTGTGGTGCCGTCCGTCGGTAGGTCGTGGTCCGGGCCGTGCGTCGTGGTGTCAGAAGCGACCGCCACGGCCCGAGCGTCCGCCCGACGACCGGCCGCCGGAGCGTCCGCCCGACCGTCCGCCGCCGAACCCGCCGCCGCCGTAGCCGCCGCCGAAGCTGCCGCCGCCGAACCCGCCGGAGCGGCCACCACCCCCGCCGCCCCGCAGGATCGAGTCGAGCAGGATCCCGCCGAGCACCATGCCGCCGACGTTGCTCCCGCCGCCCCCGCCGAACATGCCGCTGCCGCCCTGGGACGACTGCCAGCTCGACGCGTCCTGCTGGGCGCGCTGCGCCGCGGACTGCGCCTGGGCGTCGGCCTGCTGCGCGCGCTCCAGCGCGGCGACCGGGTCGGTGGGCTGGAGCGCCCGGGCCTCGCCCAGCAGCCGGATCGCCTCGGACAGGCGCGTCCTCGCCTCCGGCCCGACGGCGCCGCGCCGCGTCTCGATGAAGTCGTTCGTCGCGCGGACCTGCGAGTCGACGCGCGCGAGGGTGTCGCGCAGGAGCGCGTTCGCGCGCGCGGCCTGCTCCGCGCGCTCACGGAACGGGGCGAGCGCCGCGTCGAGCGCCGCCTCGGCCTCCGTGAGGCGGCGCAACGCCGCGAGCGGGTCACCGCCCTCGCGCGCGGCACGCGCCTCCGCGACGGCGTCCTGCGCCTCGGCGAGCGAGGGCGCGACCCCGGGGTCGCCGGGCGCGAGCCGGCCGGCATCCGCGATGTCCGACGTGATGGACGCGAGCCCCCGGTCGAGGCGAGGGCCCGACTCGGCGAGGTCGGAGCCCGCGCGGTCCACGGCGTCGAGCAGCGTCACCGCCTGGCCGACGGCGTTCTGCGCGGCCCGCGCGAGCGCGACCGCCGTCGCGCGGTCCTTGCCGGCGAGCGCCTCGCGCCCGCGGGCGACGGACTCGCGCGCCCCCGCGACGAGCGCCTGCGCCTGCTCCGGGTTCTGCACGACGGACGCGAGCGACGCCGGCGGGTACGTGCGAGCGAGACCCTCGAGCGTCGCGCGCGCAGGCTCGACGCGCGCGAGCACCTCGGCCGCGCGCTGGTCGGTCTCCTCCAGCACCTCGGGCGCGCGGGCCTGCAGGTCGCGCAGCTCGTCGAACGTCCGGGACTCGGCGTCGAGCGCGTCCGCGACCTCGTCGCACAGCGCGACGATGCGCGCCATCATCTGCCGGGCCTGCGGCTCCGTCTCCGGCTGGTCGTCGTCGAGCTGCTGGCGCAGCGCGAACGCCTCGGAGACCTTCTGCTTGCCCTCGGCGAGCACCGCGGAGAACTGCCGCGTCGCCTCCAGGCCGAACTGCGCCTGCGCGAACCCCAGCTCCTGCTCGGAGGTCTTCACGGCGTCGTCGATCGCGACGAGCGCCGCGCTCGCCCGGCGGTTGAGCTCGTCGGTGGGCAGGGCCGCCAGCTCGTCGCCGTCCGGAGCCGCCGCGGACCCGGTGCGGCGCCGCTTCGCGACCGCCCGCACGACGAGCACCACGACCAGCACGACGGCGCCGAGGCCCAGGAGCACCCAGAACCAGGAGACGCCGGAACCCTGGCCCGCGCCGCGCGCGACCTCCGCCGCGGCGATCGCGGCACCCGCCCAGTCGTCGTCGCGCAGCTCGTCCTCGACGGCGGACACCATCCGGTCGAGCTCCGCGTCCGACAGCGACACGTTGTTGTCGTACGACAGCCCGTAGCGCCGCTCCTCGGTCGCGACGGCGAGAAGGAGGTCGTCCACCCCGAGCCCCGACGCGTTGGCCGTCGCGTTCGCCCAGTCGACGCCGTCCATGCCGTCGAAGCTCGGGACGTACACCACGAAGAGCTGCAGGTCGGTGTCCTCGGCGAGACGGTCGAGCGCGTCCTGCACGGCGCCCGTGCGGTCGCCGAGCACGCCGTCCGGGTCCGTGATCTCACCCGCCACGTCCATCGGTGGCACGGCGCGGGCCGAGCCCGCCGGGACCACGAGCGCGAGGAGAGCCAGCAGCGCCACGAGCAGCACCAGGGCCGCAGGGGCGCCTCGATCCGCGGCCGTGCGGGGGCGCGAGGGACGTTCGGCCGTGCTCACGGCCCGATCCTTTCCCACGCTCCCAGGTCCCGCAATCGCTGCGGACGCGCCGCGGCCCGCCCCGGAGAGGGGGCGGGCCGTCAGTGCTCAGCGGTTCGGGCTCGTGGTCGGACCGGGCGTCGTTCCGTGCCGGGCGGGTGCCTTGCTCCGCTGCGGCCCCCACCCTCTACTGCACGACGCCCAGGTCCTCCGCGTCGACGATGCGGTAGGCGTACCCCTGCTCCGCCAGGAACCGCTGCCGGTGGGCCGCGAAGTCCTGGTCCACGGTGTCGCGCGCGACGACGGCGTAGAAGTGCGCCGTCCGGCCGTCGGCCTTGGGGCGCATGACGCGGCCGAGACGCTGGGCCTCCTCCTGGCGCGACCCGAACGACCCGGAGACCTGGATCGCGACGGACGCCTCGGGCAGGTCGATGGAGAAGTTCGCGACCTTCGACACGACGAGCCGCGAGATCTCGCCCGTGCGGAACGCGTCGAACAGGCGCTGGCGCTCGCGGACGGTCGTCGCGCCCGTGATGAGCGGCGCGTCGAGGTGGTTCGAGAGCTCCTCGAGCTGGTCGAGGTACTGCCCGATGACGAGCACCTGGTCGTCCGGGTGCTGCGCGACGATCTGCTCGACGACCCGGTGCTTGCCCGTGGCCGTGGCGGCGAGGCGGTACTTGTCCTCCGGCTCGGCGACGGCGTATGTCATGCGGTCGGACTCCGGCAGGGTGAGGCGCACCTCGACGCAGTCGGCGGGCGCGATGTACCCCTGCGCCTCGATGTCCTTCCACGGCGCGTCGTACCGCTTGGGCCCGATGAGCGAGAACACCTCGTCCTCCCGGCCGTCCTCGCGCACGAGCGTCGCGGTGAGCCCGAGGCGGCGGCGCGCCTGCAGGTCCGCGGTCATGCGGAAGATCGGCGCGGGCAGCAGGTGCACCTCGTCGTAGACGACGAGGCCCCAGTCACGCGCGTCGAGCAGCTCGAGGTGCGTGTACACGCCCTTCCGCTTGGTCGTCAGCACCTGGTAGGTCGCGATCGTGACGGGCTTGATCTCCTTGCGCGCGCCGGAGTACTCGCCGATCTCGTCCTCGGTGAGCGTCGTGCGCCGCACGAGCTCGTCGCGCCACTGGCGCGCGCTCACGGTGTTCGTCACGAGGATGAGGGTCGTCGTCCCGGACCTCGCCATCGCGCCCGCGCCGACGATCGTCTTGCCCGCACCGCACGGGAGCACGACGACGCCGCTCCCGCCGTGCCAGAACCCGTCCACCGCCTGCGCCTGGTACGGCCGCATCTCCCAGGGCTTCGGCTCCTCGCCCTCGGCGCGCGGCGGCGTCGTCGGGCTCAGTGCGATGGGGTGCTTCTCGCCGTCGACGTACCCCGCGAGGTCCTCGGCGGGCCAGCCGAGCTTCACGAGGACCTGCTTGAGGTGGCCGCGCTCGGACGGGTGCACGACGACGGTCGTGTCGTCGATCCGGTCGCCCACGAGGCCCGCGGTGCGCTTGGACTTGAGCACCTCGGCGAGCACGGCGCGGTCGGTGGCCTCGAGCACGAGCCCGTGCGTCGGGTGCTGCGCGAGCGTGAGCCGCCCGTAGCGGGACATCGTCTCCGCGACGTCGATGAGCAGCGCGTGCGGCACCGGGTAGCGCGAGTACTCGATGAGCGTGTTGACGACCTGCTCGGCGTCGTGCCCGGCGGCCCGCGCGTTCCACAGACCCAGCGGCGTGAGCCGGTACGTGTGGACGTGCTCCGGGGCGCGCTCGAGCTCGGCGAACGGCGCGATCGCCCGGCGCGCGTCGTCGGCGCGCGGGTGGTCCACCTCGAGCAGGAGCGACTTGTCGCTCTGGACGATGAGGGGTCCGTCGGTCATGTGTCTCCTTGCCGAGGTCGAGCCGTGGTGCCCGGGAGGGGGCGGTCGTCGGTGGGGTCGCTAGCGCGGCGGGGCGTCGGGCGTGACCGACGCGATGCGGTGCACGGCGACCGTGAGCTCGGCGTCGCGCGCCGGGTCCTGCGCGCGCAGGCGCCCCGCGTCGAGGGTCAGGGGTCGCACGCGGCGCCGGTCCGGCGAGCCCGTCGGCCCGACCACCTCGAGCCAGACCATCGCCCCGTCCGCGATCGCCTCGCGCAGCAGCCCCAACGCCGCGACCGGGTCGCTTGTTCCCTCGGGGCCGGGGTCCGCGGTGCGGCCACCGCCGCCCGCCGCGAGCCCGCGCGACCGGGCGGCACCGTTCCCGGCCTCGCCCGCGCGGCCCGGACCGGCCTGTTCGGCCCCCCGCGCGTCGGCGGCGCGCAGGCGCGCGACGAGGTCGGCGAACCGCTGCTCGCCGGTGCCCGCCGGCTCCTCCGCACGCACGCCCGACCCCGGGACGACGCCCGTCCGCGAACGCCCCGCCGTGCGCCGACCGACCCGGCCCCGCCGGGCCGACCCCGCGCCGTCGGCCGCGTCGCGGCGCCCCGCCCGTTCCGCGACCAGCACGCGGCCGTCCGGACCCTCGACGACGGACGGCACGCCCCGTGCGCGCAGCACCTCCTGGAGCTCGCCCGCCGGGGCGGACGACACGAGGACGGTCGGCGCGAGAAGGACGAGCCCCAGTCCGCGCAGCGCCGGGTCCTCCGCGATCCCGGCGAGCAGCACCGGGTCCTCCGCACGCACGTACGACGACGCCGTCCCCACGCGCACGCGCCCGTGCCGCCGCGCCGTGTCCCGCACCAGGTACTCGAGCGGCTGGGGTACCGGCGTGCGCGAGTGCGAGGCGAGGTCGGCGAGCAGCTCGTCGGCCGTCGCACCGCGGTCGAGCGCACGCAACACGGACTCGGCGGTGAACCGCACCGTCGTCGCGGCGCCGCGCGACTCGACGTCGGCCGCGACCTCCACGAGCCGTTCCAGCGCCCGGGACGGGCGGCCGGGGACGATGCCGGTGAGGTCGCCCTGGAGCAGGAGGTCGTCGACCTCCGGCGGGAGCACCGCCTCGAACGCCGCGCCCAGGTCCGTGGGCTCCGACGACGCCGGGTCGTCGCCGGCGACGAGCACGCGGCCCGGGGGAGCGAGCGCTCCCGCGCCCGTCACCCCGAGCAGCGCCGCCTCGCGCAGCAGGCCCGCGACCGCCTGCTCGGGCGGCACGGCGCGCGGCGTGCGCCACCGCAGGACCGCCACCACGTCCGCGGCCGCGAGCGGGCGCCCCGGCGCGAGCGCGAGCACGTCGAGCACCGAGCGGCGCAGCCGCGGCACCCACGGGCGCCACAGCTCCGGGTCCAGCGCGGCGCGCAGCGCCCCCTTCTCGTCGCGGCTCCCCACGAGCCACGGCGTGCGGCGCGAGCGCCACCAGCCGCGCGCGAGCGTCGCCCACCGGTCGCCCAGGTCGTCGTCGAGCCAGTCCTCCGCCGTGAGCGTCGGGGCGAACGTCGGCGGGTCGTCGCCGTCGTCCGCGACGAGGCCCGCCGCGGCGGCCAGCTCGACCACCGCGGCCGCCGTCGGGTCGTCGACCTCGAGCGCGACGGCCGCGCGGCGCAGGTCGCGCACGCCGAGCCCGCCCGCGCGCAGGACGCCCGGCGGGTGCTCGGTCCAGAGCGTCACGAGGCGCGCCACGAGCCGCACGGCCTCGATGCCGGCGCTCGCGGACTCGGCGTCCACCGTCGCCGCGGGGAGCTCCCGGACCTCGGGGACGGGCGGCGTCGTGCGCACGTCGCGGTGGGTGCGGCCGCCGCGCAGCGCGAGCCCGACCTCCCCCGGGAGCACGACGTGCCGCTCGTCCGTCGCGCGCAGGTACCCGTGCTCCACGAGCCACTCCGTCGCGCGGCGGGCCGCCGGGTCCGAGCGCGGCGCCACGCCGACGGGCGGGCCCCAGGCCAAGGCGTCGAGGATCGCGCGCGCACCCGGCGGCGCGTCGTCGGGCAGGTCGCCGTCCGGTGTCGCGCGCGTGCCGCCCGGGGGCCGGGTGCCCGGCGCCCCGCCGCCGGGTGCCGACGCGCCGCCCGGGGGTGCGTCGACCGGACCGAGACCGGCGGGGTGCGGGCCGAGCACCTCCGCGATCCCCGGTGCCGGGCGGAACCCGGCCGACCGCGGCCCCGGTGACCAGACGAGCGCCCGCTCGTCGAGCTGTCCGAGCGTCGTCGCGACGGTCGTCCGGTCGACCCCCGTCGCGCGCGCGACGGCCGCGGCGGTCGCGGCGGTGCCCACCGAGTCGAGCACCAGGACCGACTCGAGGACGTGCAGCGCGAGCTCGTCCAGCGACGCGAGCGCCCGTTCGAGGCTCGTGCGGTTCATCGCGCGCGCGGCGAGGGAGAGCAGCGTCGAGGGCGACGGCGTCGCGAGGTCCGGACGGCGTGCGAGCAGGGCGACCAGCGCGGCGTCGTCGCGCTGGCGCAGCGACTCGCTGTACGTCGGAGCCCGCTCGGGCCGGGAAGAGGCCATCCGTCCGATGCTACGCGTCGGCCGGGTCCCACGAGATCGGTGGTCGCGAGCGAGATCGGCAGTCCCGACCGCCGATCTCGGCAGCGCGTGCCGACGTCGGACCGGAGTGCCGATCTCACGCCGGGGGTAGGCGAGGGTCGGGTCGCAGGCCGCGGACGACGTCGACCGGGACGTGCCGGAGCACCCGCGCCACGACGTCCGACGGCCGGTCGCGCGCCGTGACGCGCAGCAGACGGTGCCCCGTGCGCTCGATCGCCTCCTGCCGCAGCTTCTCCCGCACGAGCACGCGCCCGGATCCTCGTGCGGTGCGACGCCGCCCGGCCCGGTGCGGTACTTCAGGAGGCCGTCGAACTCCAGCAGCAGGCGCCAGCGCGGCCACCCCAGGTCCGCCCGCACCGGGCCGACCTCGGTGCGCAGCGGCACCTGCGTCTCCGGTCGTGGCAGACCGCTCCGCAGGAGGACGTATCTCAGCCAGGTCTCGCGGGCCGACTCCGCGCCCGGGTCCGCGAGCCCGAGCACGTGCCGGGAGCGGCGGGACCCCCGACCGCCCGGCCGGCGGTCCAGGACGGCCGTGACCTCCGAGCGTCGCACGCCCCTCGCCAGCGCCGCGTCCGCGACGACGAGACCGTCGAGCGCGGGCATCGTGCGCAGGCAGTCCGCGACCGTGCGCACGAGCGAGGTCGTCGTGACGCCGAGGACGGTCTCGCGGTCCTCGGCGCCGACCTCGCCGACGTGCCGCGTCACGTCGCGCGCCGCGGAACCCGACCGGCGGTACGGCTGGACCACGTGGGTCGTCGCGGGGAGCTCCCACAGGGGCAGCCCGTGCAGCAGCGCCGCGGACGCGTGGCTGACGACGGGGTCGCGGCGCAGGCCACGGCCGACCGCGCGCGCCCGGTCGACCGCGAGGGTCCGCGCGGCGACGACGGGCGGGACGCCGGGCGGTGGCGCGTCCCGGTAGGCACCGCGCCGCACCCGTTCCCACGCGCCGTCGGCCAGGTGCCGTCGGACGGCGTCCGGCAGGTGCTCCTGCGCGAGGTGCAGGGTGTGCTCGGGCTCGGGTCTCGGCATGACGAGCGATCGTGCCGTCCCGCGCGGCGTCGCGGTACCCGGTGCCGGGATCTGTGGACGACGCGAGATCGGCAGTCGTGCCCGACGTCGGCAGTTCCACCCGACATCGGCACGTGCGACTGCCGACCTCACCCCCGACTGCCGACCTCGCGTGCGACTGGCGGGCGGGGCAGGGCGTGCCGACGGGGTGCTCAGCCGCGGGCGGTGCTGCGGCAGACCTCGTCCCAGGGCGTCGGCTCGATGCCGAAGCGGGCGCGCGCGGCGGTGTCGTCGAGGACGTAGGGGCGCTCCCACTGGTAGGCGAGGTCGCGCAGCTCGCGCAGCAGGGGCGAGACCAGCCCGGCGGCGGCGAGCCCGGCGCCGCGCAGCGAGCGGACCCGGACCGGCGGACGCCCGACGCTCGCGAGGACGTCGGTCAGCGCCTCGCGCTGGGTGCGCGGCGCGTTGCTCGGGGTGTGCCACGTGCGGCCGAGCGCGCCGGGATCCGCGGCCGCCGCGACGAGCGTGCGCGCGGCGTCGCGGACGTCGGTGAACGAGTGCGGCTGGTCGGTCCGACCGATCATGGTCACGGCCCGGCCGCGCAGCGCGGTCGGCACGACGCGCGAGACGTGCCCGTTGCGGCCGACCCCGGGCCCGACGAAGTCGGAGCTGCGGACCTCGACGACGCGCGCGCGGCCGGCGCGGTGCGCGGCGAGGGCGTCGGCCCACAGCCGGGTGCGCAGGATTCCCTTGTGGTCGGTCGCGGCGTCCGGCAGGTCCTCGGTCATGGGCCCGTCGACCGGGCCGTAGGGGTAGAGGTTGCCCGTGATCGCGTAGACCGCTCCCGTCCGTTCCGCGGTGGTGAGCAGCGCCGTGGCGAGCGGCGGCCAGACCTTCTCCCACTGGGTGTAGTCGCCGGGGTTGGCGCAGTTGTAGAGCACGGCGGCGCCGTCGGCGACGCGGGTCAGGGCGTCGGCGTCGGAGGCGTCGAGGGCCACGTGCGTGACGCCGTCGACGCCGGTGTCGCGCCCTGACCGGGTCACGACGGTGACGTGCGACCCGCGGGCCGCGAGCTCGGCCGCGACGTGACGCCCGACGGGTCCGGCGCCGACGACGACGTGCCGGTCCGTGGGGGACGGGGTGCTGGGCATGAGGGGCTCCTTTCCGAGAGCAGTGCTCTCGCTTCGAGAGCAGCCTGGCACGGGACGTCGCGCAGAGCAAGAGCACTGCTCTCGTTTGTGGTCAGCGCTCTCCTCTGCGAGCCTGGAGGGCATGACGGCACCCCGGACCGCGCGCGCCCTGGCGCGCGAGACCCTGACGCGCGAGATCCTCGACGCCGCCCGGGCGCGGCTGGTGACCGACGGCCCCGCGGCACTCTCGCTGCGGGCCGTCGCCCGGGACGTCGGCATGGTGTCGTCGGCCGTCTACCGGTACTTCCCCAGCCGCGACGCGCTGCTCACCGCGCTCCTCGTCGAGTGCTACGACGAGCTCGGTGCCGCGGTCGAGACGGCCGAGGCCGCCGTCGCGCGCGACGACCTGCCCGGCAGGTGGCTCGCGGCGTGCCGGGCGCTGCGGGCGTGGTGCGTCCGGCGTCCCGGGGACTTCGCGCTGCTCTACGGGACGCCCGTCCCCGGGTACGCGGCGCCGCAGGACACGGTCGAGCCGGCGACGCGCGTCGTGCAGGCCCTCGTCCGGATCGTCGCGGACTCGTGGGAGTCCGGCGGGAGCCCCGCGCCCGCGCCCGGGCCGGGCGGCGACGCGGCCGCGCTGGTCGCCCCGGCCCTCGTGTTCGTGAGCGCACGTGGTCTCGTCGGCACCGACGCCCCGGCCGAGGCCGTCGCGCGCACCCTCATGGCCTGGACCACGCTGTTCGGCACGGTGTCCTTCGAGCTCTTCGGCCACCTGCACCGCACCGTGGCGGACTACGACGACTGGTTCGACGCCGTCGCCCTGCGGGTCGGCGCGGACGCCGGCGTGGTGCCGCGCTCCGCGGCGCCCTGACCGGCGGACGCCGTCGCGTGCCGCGCGGCTCCCTCGCCCCCGCCCCCACCGAGGATGCGGCCATGATGCCGTCCGGCCGGTAACCTGGGGGTTCTGGTTCCTACGAGCACGAACGAGGTTCACGTGCCCACCGGCAAGGTCAAGTGGTTCGACACCGAACGCGGGTTCGGCTTCATCGCCAACGACGACGGCGGCGAGGTCTTCCTGCACGCCTCCGCGCTGCCTGCGGACGCGCCCGCGCCGAAGCCCGGCGCCCGGGTCGACTTCGGCGTCGCGGACGGGCGTCGCGGCCCGCAGGCGCTCGCCGTCACGCTCCTCGACCCGACGCCGTCGGTCGTCAAGGCGAAGCGTCGCTCGGCGGACGAGATGGCGGTCATCGTGGAGGACCTCATCAAGGAGCTCGACGGGATCGGCAACGGCCTGCGCCGCGGCCGGTACCCGGAGAAGGGCAAGGCCACCAAGGTCGCCGCGGTCCTGCGCGCGGTCGCGGACGAGATCGAGGCCTGACGATGGTCGCCGTGGCAGCCGCCGAGGAGCGCGTCCGGGGGGTCTCCGCCCGTGCCGCGCGGGACGCCGTGCTCACGGGCGCGGTCGAGCTCGCGCGCGCCGCGGCCGAGGAGGTCGCGGAGAGCCCGCAGGACGTGGGTGAGCACCTGGGGACGGTCGCCGAGGCGGAACGTCTCATCTCGCACCGGTTCGCGTGCACGATGCGTGGCTACCGCGGGTGGCACTGGACCGTGACGCTGGCCCGCGTGCCGCGCGGGCGCACCGCGACGGTGTGCGAGGTCGAGCTCCTGCCGGGCGACGGCGCGCTGCTCGCGCCCCCGTGGCTCCCGTGGGCCGAGCGCCTGCGCCCGGGCGACGTCGGCCCCGGCGACGTGCTCCCGTTCCGCGCCGACGACCCGCGCCTCGAGCCGGGCTACGTGCCGACGGGCGACGAGGAGCAGGACGCGGTCGCGATCGAGGAGCTCGCGCTCGCACGGGCGCGCGTCCTGTCGCCCCAGGGCCGGGACGAGGCCGCCGAGCGCTGGTACCGCGGGTCGCGCGGCCCGACGGCGCGCGGTGCCGTGGCGTCGGCCGCGGAGTGCGGGTCGTGCGGGTTCCTCGTGCCGCTCCAGGGCAGCCTCGGACAGGTGTTCGGCGTGTGCGCGAACGAGTGGTCGCCCGACGACGGCAAGGTCGTGAGCCTCGACCACGGCTGCGGCGCGCACTCGGAGACCGACGTCGAGCCGCAGCGCAGCGAGTGGCCGGACCCCGACCCGCTCGTCGACGAGCTGCACGTCGAGATCGTCTCGCTGCTCGAGTCCGCGGCGGCCGGGACCGGCGAGCCCGGGGACGCCGCGGCCGAGCCCGGCGACGCCGGGCCCCAGCCCGGTGATGCCACGGACGGGACGGCGCCCGAGCCGGGTGCCGCCGAGACCGCGACGGTGACCGAGTCCGTCGTCTCGACGGTCGAGGTGACCGTCGGCACCGACCCCGCCGCCGGGGCCGCGGAGACCGGGACCACGGCCGAGGCCGCCGACGGCCCGGCGGACGCCGGGTCCGTGGGCGACGGGGCGACGGCCACGGACGACGTTGCCGAGCAGCCCGCCCCCGCCGAGGCAGGGGACCCGGCCGCCGACGCCGCGCCGGACGAGCCGCAGGAGTGACGGACGACGTCTTCGGGACGGCCGCGCTGCGCCGTGCGGTCCTGGAGGCGTGGCGGTCCTCGCCGACGCGCCTGCGCGAGGACGCCAACACCGAGGAGGACCACGCCCACGGGTCGTACCGGGGGCGCGTCGTCGTCGAGCTCGCGCAGAACGCGGCGGACGCGGCGGCGCGCGCCGGGGTCCCCGGACGGCTGCGCCTGAGCCTGCACGCGCCGTCGGGCACGACCGGTCCGGACGCGGGGTCCTGGGTGCTGCGCGCGGCGAACACGGGCGAGCCCCTCGACGCCGAGGGGGTCGCGTCGCTCGTGGCGATGCGGGCGTCGGCGACGGGCGGTGCCCGGACCGGGGGCGCGGCGCGGACCGTCGGGCGGTTCGGCGTGGGCTTCGCGGCCGTCCGGTCGGTCGCGGACCGCGTGCGCGTCGGCGCGGGCGACCGCGCCGTGGAGCTCTCGCTCGACCGGACGCGCGACGCGCTGCGCGAGGTCGTCGCCGACCGGCCCGACCTCGCGGCCGAGGTGGCGCGCCGCGCGGACCGCCTCCCCGTGCTGCGCCTGCCGTTCCCCGCGCACGTCGACGTGCCGGCGGGGTACGACACGGTCGTCGAGGTCGAGCTGCGCGACGCGGACGCCGTCGCCGCGGTCCGCGCCGAGCTCGACGCGGTGGGCGACCCGCTGCTGCTCGCGCTGCCCGCCCTCGTCGAGGTCGTCGTGGTCGACGCCGCGGGGTCCGAGCGCCGGGTCGCGGACGTCGACGACCGGTGGACGGTCCTGCGGCGCGAGGGTGCGCTGGACCCGGCGCTGCTCGCCGACCGCCCGGTCGAGGAGCGTGCGACGACCCGGTGGTCGGTCACGTGGGCGCTGCCCCACGAGCCCGCCGGCCCGGACGTCCTCCACGCGCCGACCCCGACCGACGAGCGCCTCACGTTCCCGGCGCTGCTGCTCGCGACGTTCCCGCTCGACCCGGCGCGGCGCCACGTGCCGCCGGGGCCGGTGACGACGCACGTCGCCCGCGCGGCCGGGGCCGCCTACGCGGAGCTCCTGGGCGCGCTCGCGCCCGTGCGCGGCGTCGACGTCCTCGCGCTCGTGCCGACGGGTCTCCCGGCGAGCGCGGTCGACGCCGCGGTCCGGGACGCCGCGGAGGCGGCGCTGGCCGGCACGCCCCTCCTGCCGCTCGACGCGCCGTCCGACGAGCCGTCCGGCGCGCCCGACGTGCCGGTCGACACGGCACTCGACCCGGAGGCGGTCGAGGAGGCGGGCGGTCGCGCCGCCGCGCACGGCCTGGTCACGCCCGCGGAGGCGCGCGTGCTCGCGGGGGACGTCGGCGACGCGCGCGTGCGCTCCGCGCTCGGCGTCGCGCACCTCGTGGACGTCCCCGGGCCGCTGCGCGCCGTCGCGCGGTCCCTGGGCGCGCAGGTCGTGGACCTCGCCGACGTCGTGGACGAGCTCCCGCTCGTCGCGGACCCGGCGCGGTGGCGCTCGCTGTACGAGGCGCTCGCGCCGCACGCGGGCGACCGGACCGTCGTCGAGGCGCTCGGTGCGTTGCCCGTCCCGCTCGTCGACGGGCGCGTGATGCGTGGCGCGCGCGGTCTCCTGCTGCTCGACGTCGCGGCGCAGGACGCCGCGCTCGACGCCCGCGACGTGGCCGGACTCGGCCTGCGCGTCGTCGACCCGCGCGCGGCCCACCCGCTGCTCGAGCGGCTCGGTGCCCGCGCGACGGACCTGCGGAGCGTGCTCGCCGACGCGGCGGTGCGCGAGCGCGTCCTCGCCGCCGCCGACGCGGTCGACGCGGACGACGACCCTGCCGCGGAGGTGGAGCGCCTGCTCGCGCTCGTCGCGGCTTCCGCGCGCGCGACGGGTGCGGAGCCGGGCGGCCTGCCGTTCTGGTGGGGCGAGCTGCCGCTCCCGACGGCGGACGGCGGCTGGTCGCCCGCGCGCGGCTGCGTGCTCCCGGGGACGTGGGCGGGCGACGTGCTCGACGGCCTCGACGCGGTGGACGACGACGTCGCGAGCCGGTGGGGGACGGACGTGCTCCGCTCCGTCGGGGTGGCCGCCGAGCCCACGGTGCTGCGCGTGCGGGACGTCCTCACGCCGCCGTCCGAGGACGACGAGCCCGACCTCGACCCGCACGCGCCCGAGGGCTGGCTCTCCGACTGGGCGGGCTACCTCGCGTACCTGGCGACGGCGCTCGGGCCCGAGGCGTACGTCGGCGACGTGCTCGCGGTCGCGGACCTGGACGCCGTGGCCGACGACGCGTGGCCCGGGGTGCTCGCGCGCGTCGCCGCGGACCGGGAGACGCGCGAGGCGCTGCTCGCGCCCGTCCGTGCCGAGGGCGGACCGGTCGCGACGGCGCTCTCCTACACGGCGTGGTGGCTGCGCGACGAGCTCGGCGGGCCGTTCGCGCTCGCGCAGGACGCGCCGACCGTCCCGTTCCTGCGGCCCGCACCGCCCGAGGTGGCGGGCCTCGACGACGAGGTGCTGGCCGCGCTCGGCGGGGTGCGGGACCTCGCGGACCTCGACGGCGACACGTGGGTCGAGGTGCTCGACGACCTCCCCGCCGTCGGGGAGGCGGTCGACGCGCGCGCGGCCGTCGCGCTGTGGCGTGCGCTCGGCGTCCTCGCGGCGCGGGGCGAGCGCCTGGACCCGGCGCCCGACCGGGTGCCGGCGCTCCGCGGCGGCGCGGTCGTGGTGGTGGCCGCGGACGACGCCGCGGTCGCCCCGGACCCGATGTGGGCTCCTGTGCGCCCGGTCGTCCCGGCGTCACCGGCGCTCGTCGAGGACGTCGCCGACCTCCTCGACGTCGCGACGGTCCCCGTCGCCGCGCCCGGTCCGGACGAGCCCGGGCGGCGCGTCGAGGTGCCGGCCGCGGTCGTCGCGGTCCTCGGGGACGGTGCGCCGCGCACCTGGCAGCGGCACGACGACCTGCGCGTCGGAGGGGCGGAGGTCGCGTGGTGGGTCGAGCGCGAGGAGCACGCGCCCCCGGTCGTGCACGCGACCGACCCGACGGGGCTCGCGGCGGGGCTCGCCGTCGCGGCGGGCAGCTACGGCGCGCGGCACGTGGTCGAGGAGGTCCTGCGCGCGCCTCAGGCCGTGGAGGGCGTGCTCGCGCGGACCGCGTGGGACGACGCTCAGTCGCCGGACGTCGCCCGGTAACGGGTCCGGTTGCGGCGCTCCCACACCAGGCCGAGGAGGCCGAGCACGAGTCCCGCGGCGCACGTGGCGACGGCCCGCGGGCCGAGCGCGCCCGTGGCGAGCAGGACCGCGCACACGACGAGCGCGGCCGCCCAGAGCCCCATGCCGACGAGGATGACGACGCGCAGGTCGACGCGCCAGGGCGCGGGGTCCGGGCGTCGGCGGTCGGGGTGGAGCAGGAGCGTCACGAACGAGGGCACGAGGGCATCGTAGCGAGGCCCGGATTTTTCACCCGCTCCCCGTTGTCACGGCTGTGACCTGCGTCGCTTCTCCTCCTGGTGTGAGCACACGTCGGGTCCTCTCGCAACCGCACGCTAGGATGCATGCGCCGCGCTGCGGGCTCTCGCACGTGGTCACCTGTCCAGGTTCTCGCGCTCCACGCAGTGCCGCGTTTCGCACGCAGAGCTTCTGCGGGTGCTCGTGCGCCGTCCGGAGAACGCGATATCTGGACACCCGTCCAATGTTTTTCCCCGGGCAACGGACGCGGTCCCGAGACCCGCAGGATTCCGCGGGTCGTGGCCATCCTGGACGGCGCGGACCGACGCGTCGTCTCACCCGGGTGAAACCCATCAACAGGTCTCGTTATCGCCGTTTCTCGACCCTAGGATGAGTCGCCATGCAGGGTGTGGAGCCAACCGGAGGTGGACGCATGTCCCACAGCGTCACCGAGGACGCCAGGCGTGGCCTGCGCACCCTTCTCACCAGCTCTCCCGCCGCCCGGGTCCGGGCCGCGCGCGCCGCGTTCGCCGCGCAGGGCTGGGAGGTCGCGTACCGTCGCCGGCTCGTCCTGACCGACACTGCGGTGATCGTCGTCGCCGTGCTCGTCGCCTACTTCCTGCGCTGGGACCAGTTCATCAACGAGCCCGTCCGCGAGGCGCGCGTCCCGTACGTGGTGCTGAGCCTTCTCGTCGGCGTCGCGTGGTCGGTGTCGCTCGTCGCGAGCCGGTCGCGCGACCCGCGGGTCATGGGCAGCGGGCCCACCGAGTACCACCGCGTCTTCGACGGGTCGTGGCGGCTCTTCGCGATCCTCGCCGTGCTCGCCTTCCTCTTCCGGTTCCCGGAGGCGCGCGGCTACCTCGCGTTCGCGTTCCCCCTCGGCCTGGGCGGGCTGCTCGTCGGCCGGTACGCCTGGCGGCAGTGGCTGCACGGCCAGCGTGCGCGCGGCCGCATGCGCTCGGCCGTCCTCGCCATCGGGCACCGCGACCAGGCCGAGCGCCTCATCCGCGACCTCAACGGGCGCGACGAGTCGGGCTACCGCGTCGTCGGCGTGTGCGTCCCGTCGGGCGGGTTCGGTGCCGACGAGGAGATCCACGGGGTCCCCGTCCTCGGCGAGCTGCGGCACGCGGGCGAGGTGGCGACGCGGGTCGGTGCCGACGTCGTCGCGGTGTCCGGCTCCGACGCCATCACGGCCGAGGTCGTGCGCCGCCTGGGCTGGGAGCTCGAGCCGTACGGCGTCGACCTCATGCTCACCGCGGAGCTCGCGGACGTCGCGGGGCCGCGCATCACCATCACCCCGGCGGAGAGCGTCTCGCTGCTGCACGTGGACGCCCCGCGCTTCACCGGGCCGAAGTTCGCGGTGAAGTCGGTCGTGGACTGGGCCGGCGCGTTCCTCGTCACGCTCGCCGCGCTGCCGGTGCTCGTGATCGTCGCGCTCGCGGTCCGGTGCACGAGCCGCGGCCCGGTCCTGTTCCGTCAGGAGCGCGTCGGCCGCAACGGCCGCACGTTCTCCATGTACAAGTTCCGCTCGATGCGCGTGGGGGCGGACCGCGAGGTCCAGCAGCTCGCCGAGCGCAACGAGGGCGCGGGGCCGCTGTTCAAGATGCGCGACGACCCGCGCGTCACGCCCGTCGGCCGCGTGCTGCGCCGCTACTCGCTGGACGAGCTGCCGCAGCTCTTCAACGTCCTGCGCGGCGACATGAGCCTCGTCGGTCCGCGGCCGCCGCTGCCGAGCGAGGTCCAGAAGTACGAGAAGAAGGTCCGCCGGCGGCTCCTCGTGAAGCCGGGTCTCACGGGCCTGTGGCAGGTCGGCGGACGGTCGGACCTGTCGTGGGAGGAGAGCGTCCGCCTCGACGTCTACTACGTCGAGAACTGGACGATGTTCGGCGACTTCCTCATCCTCGCGCGCACCGCGCGCGCGGTGTTCGGCGGATCCGGGGCCTACTGAGGCCGGCCGAGGGTGCGGAACCGGTGGGAGGAGGTGCGCCGTGCGGGTCTCGGTCTCGGGATGCGGTCGTCGGGGCGTCCTCCACGCCGCGTGCCTCGCGGCGGCGGGTCATGAGGTCGTCCTCCACGACACGGACGCCCGCGCGCTCGACGCGCTCCGCACCGGCCTGACCACCGCCGAGCCGCGGCTCCACCGACTCCTCGCGCTGGGCCTCGTGAGCGGACGCCTGCGCCCCACGACCGACCGGACGGCGGTCGCCGGGGCGCGGGTGCACCTCCTGTGCGTCGGCGCGGGCGCGGGCCTCGACGGCGCGTCGCGCGTGGCGGCGCTCCGCGACGCGCTCGACGACCTCGCGCCGCACCTCGGCCCGGGCGAGCTCGTCGTGGGGCGGGCGCGCGTCCCCGCCGGCACGGCCGAGCGGCTCGCGGCGGGACTCGCCGCCGACGGCGTCCGCGCGACCGTCGCCTGGGTGCCCGACGAGCACCGGCCGGGGCACGCGGTCGTCGACCTCCTGCGGCCGGCCCGCCTCGTGCACGGCGTGCCGGACGGCCCGGCGGGGGAGCGCGCGAGCGCGATCCTCGACGCGCTCCACGCCGTCCAGCTCGCGACGGGTGCGCCCCGGTTCGTCACCGATCTTGCGACCGCGGAGGACCTGGGCCACGGCCACGGGACGCCGCGCCCGGGCGACGCGGTGCTCGCGGGCGCGGACGACGGCGACGCGCGGGGCGTGGCGTCGAGCACACCCGGGGTGCCGCTCGCCGCCGTCGGCGCCGCCTGACGTGGGCAGACGCCCTCGCGCGCCGCACGCCGGAGTGCGGGCGTTTACGTGGCGGTGACACGGTTCTGGCAGCATTCTCCCCATGTCCACCCCCACCTCCGTCCACGAGGACGAGCAGGCGCTGCCCCCTGCGACCGGCGCGATCGACCGCTTCTTCAAGATCACCGAGCGCGGCTCGACGATCGGCACCGAGATCCGTGGCGGTCTCGTCACGTTCTTCGCGATGGCGTACATCGTCGTGCTGAACCCGCTGATCATCGGGACCGTCCAGGACGGCACCGGCCAGTTCCTCGGCGGGGGTGACGCGCCCGACTTCGGCAAGATCGCGGCGGCCACCGCGCTCGTCGCGGGCGTCATGACGATCGCCATGGGCGTGTTCGCGAACTTCCCGCTCGGCCTGGCCGCCGGGCTCGGCCTCAACGCGGTCGTCGCGTACTCGATCGCCTCGCTCCCCGGCGTCACGTGGGCCGACGCGATGGGCCTCGTGGTCATCGAGGGCCTCATCATCCTGCTGCTCGTGCTCACCGGCTTCCGCGAGGCGGTCTTCCGCGCGGTCCCCGTCGAGCTCAAGACGGCGATCAGCGTGGGCATCGGCCTCTTCATCGCGCTCATCGGCCTCGTCAACGCCGGCTTCGTCACCGCGGGCAGCGGCACGCTCCTCGCGCTCGGCAACCTCGGCACGTGGCCGATCCTCGTGTTCGTCGTCGGCCTCGTGCTGACGATCGTGCTGTGGGTCCGCAAGGTCAAGGGCGCGCTGCTCGTCGCGATCCTCACGGCGACCGCGCTCGCCGTCGCGCTGGAGAACACCCTCCACATCGGCGCCAAGGCGCCCGACGGCTCGAACCCGAACGGCTTCAACCTCAACGCCCCGACGTTCGACGGCGTCGTGCAGGTCCCGGACTTCGGCCTCCTCGGCCAGTTCTCGCTCCTGGGCTCGTTCCAGAACATCGCGACCGTCACCGTGATCCTGCTGGTGTTCTCGCTGCTGCTCGCGGACTTCTTCGACACGATGGGCACCATGGTCGCCGTCGGCGCCGAGGCGCGGCTCAACGACGCCGAGGGCGTCCCGCCGCGCTCGCGCGCCATCCTCGTCGTCGACTCGATCGCCGCCGCCGCGGGAGGTGCGGGCTCGGTGTCGTCGAACACGAGCTTCGTCGAGTCCACGACCGGCGCGGGCGAGGGCGCGCGCACGGGTCTCGCGTCCGTCGTCACGGGCGTCGCGTTCCTCCTCGCGACGTTCCTGTCGCCGCTCGTCGCGCTCGTGCCCTACGAGGCGGCCGCGCCCGCGCTCGTCTTCGTCGGGTTCCTCATGATGACGCAGATCGCCGGCATCTCGTGGAAGAACGTCGAGATCGCCATCCCGGCGTTCCTCACGATCATCGTCATGCCGTTCACGTACTCCATCGCGGACGGCATCGGCGCGGGCTTCCTCGCGTTCGTCGTCATCAAGCTCGCGCTCGGCAAGGTCCGTGCGATCCACCCGCTCATGTGGGTCGCGTCGGTGATGTTCCTCGTCTACTTCCTCCTCGGCCCGATCCGGGAGGTCCTGGGCCTCTAGGCTCGGCACATGACGAGCGAGGCGGACGAGCGCGGCGAGCCGACCGGCGCACCGGCGTCGGTCGACGTCTCCGCCGCGGCTCGTCCGCCCGCGTTCTACCGGCTGGAGAACACCGTCCAGCCGTACGACTGGGGCTCGACGTCGGCCATCCAGGACCTCCTGGGGGTGGAACCGGACGGCCGTCCGGCGGCCGAGCTCTGGATGGGCGCGCACCCGCTCGCGCCGTCGCGCGTCGTGCCCGACGGCGCGCTGCGCCCCGGCGAGGGCGCGCCCTCCGGCGCCGGTCCGGGCACGCTCGTCGACCTCGTGCGCACGGACCCGGTGCGGGTCCTGGGGCAGCGGGTGCTCGACCAGTACGGCCCGCGCCTCCCGTTCCTCCTCAAGGTGCTCGCCGCCGAGCGCGCGCTCTCGCTCCAGGTGCACCCGCGCCCGCACCTCGCGCGCGCAGGGTTCAACCGCGAGAACCGGGAGGGCGTCGCGCGCGACTCGCCGCTGCGCAGCTTCCACGACGACCAGCACAAGCCCGAGATGGTCGTCGCGCTGACGCGCTTCGAGGGGCTCTCGGGCTTCCGGCGGCCCCGGCGCATCCTCGAGCTGCTCGACGGGCTCGACGGCGGGCTCGTCGCCCGGATGCGGGCGGCGCTCGAGGCACGCCCGACGGAGGCGGGCGTCCGCGAGGCGTTCACGCTCGCGCTGCACGCGCGCTCCGAGCCCGACCTCGCGGCCGACCTCGCGCGGACCGTCGCGTCCGTGCGGGCGCGCGCCGAGCGCGGGCCGGACGACGGCGGCCGGGGACGGTCGTCGCGCCGCGCGGACACGACGGTCCTGGCGCTCGCCGAGCAGCACCCGGGCGACCCGGGCGCCGTCGTCTCGCTCATGCTCAACCGCGTGACCCTCGCGCCCGGCGAGTCGATGTTCGTCCCGTCGGGGCACGTGCACGCCTACCTGTCCGGGTGCGCGGTCGAGATCATGGCGAGCTCGGACAACGTGCTGCGCGCCGGGCTCACGCGCAAGCTCGTCGACGTCGACGCGCTGCTCGAGTGCGCGACGTGCACGCCCGGGCCCGCCGCCCGCCCGCGGGTCATCGACGACGGCACGGGGCTCACGACCTACCGCCCGCCCGTCGCGGAGTTCGCGCTGCGCGCGGGGCGGGTGGCGGGCGACGAGGCCGTGCCCCTGCCCGACGCCGGCCCGCGCGTCGTGCTGTGCCTCGACGGCTCCGTGTCGCTCGCCGGGGCCGACCACGGTGCGTCGGTCCGGACCGTCCTGGCACGCGGCGAGTCGGTGTTCGTGCCCCACGCGACGGGTGCGGTCGCCGTGCGCGGCGAGGGCCGCGTCGTCGTCGCCTACGTGCCCTGACGGCGCCCGCGGCCGCCCACCCGCGCCACCCGGGGTGACCTGCGTCTCTTTCATTACCCAAGGTAATGAGTTAAGGTAAGTATATGCCTGCTGCGGACCCCACTGCGCCCACCCGGAACCAGTGCCGGCCCGCGACCCTCGGCGGCGAGCTCCGCGTCGCCCTCACGCGCGTGTCGCGCCGACTGCGCGCCCAGCGCGGCGAGGCCGACCTCCCCGAGGGCCAGTTCGGCGTCCTCACCGTGCTCCACAAGCACGGCGCGATGTCCCCCGGCGAGCTCGCTGCGCACGAGCGCGTCCGCCCGCCGAGCATGACCCGCGCCGTCAACGCCCTCGCCGAGATGGGCCTCGTCGAGAAGGGCGAGCACGCCACCGACCGCCGCCAGGTCGTCGTCCGCCTCACCGACGCCGGCGTGCGCGAGGTCAAGGAGACCCGCCGCCGCCGGGACGCGTGGCTCACGCAGCAGCTGTCCTCCCTCACCCCCGACGAAAGAGAGACCTTGGCCCGCGCCAGTGACCTGTTGACCCGGATCGCCGCCCGATGAGCGCGACGTTCTCCTCCCTCAAGCACCACAACTACCGGATCTGGTTCGGCGCCGCGCTCGTCGCGAACGTCGGCACCTGGATGCAGCGCGTCGCGCAGGACTGGCTCGTCCTCAGCGACCTCACCGACAGCTCCGGCATCGCCGTCGGCGTCGTCACCGCGCTCCAGTTCGCGCCCGTGCTCGCGCTGTCCGCGTGGGCCGGGCTGCTCGCCGACCGCCTCCCGCGCCGCCGCCTCCTCATGGCCACGCAGGGCGCCATGGGACTGCTCGCGCTCGGCCTCGGCGCGCTCGTGCTCTCCGGGCACGTCCAGCTCTGGCACGTCTACGTGTTCGCCGGCCTGCTCGGCGTCGTCACCGCCTTCGACAACCCCGTGCGCCAGACGTTCGTCGCCGAGATGGTCCCCGCCGACAAGCTGTCCAACGCCGTCGGGCTCAACAGCGCGTCGTTCAACGCCGCACGCCTCGTCGGCCCCGGCGTCGCCGGCCTGCTCATCGCCGCCGTCGGCTCCGGCTGGCTGTTCATCATCAACGGCGTGACCTTCGGCGCGACCATCCTCGCCCTCGCCTCCATGCGCACGCGCGAGCTCCACGTGCTCCCCAGCGCGCCCCGCGAGAAGGGCCAGATCCGCGAGGGCATCCGGTACGTGCGACGGCGGACCGACATCGTCGTCATCATGGTCGTCGTCGGCGTCGTGTCCACGTTCGGCCTCAACTTCCAGCTCACGTCCGCGATGATGGCCAAGGTCGAGTTCGGCATGGGCCCCGGCGAGTACGGGATCCTCGGGTCCGTCCTCGCCATCGGCTCCCTCACCGGCGCCCTGCTCGCCGCGCGGCGCGAACGGCCGCGCGTCCGGCTCGTCATCGGCTCCGCCTTCGGGTTCGCCGTCGCCACCGGCGTCATGGCCCTCATGCCCACCTACGCGAGCTTCGCGCTCGCGTGCATCCCCGTCGGCCTCGCGTCGCTCACGATGATGACCGCCGCCAACTCCACGATCCAGATGTCCGTCGACCCGGTCATGCGCGGACGCGTCATGTCGCTCTACATGATCGTGTTCCTCGGCGCGACGCCCGTCGGCTCGCCGCTCGTCGGCTGGATCGCCGAGGCGTGGGGCCCCCGCTGGGCCATCGGCGTCGGCTCCATCACCGCCGGCCTCGTCGCCGTCGGCGCCGCCGCGTGGGCCGTCCGCAACTGGCGCCTCGAGGTCCGCTACCGCGTCCTGCAGCGCCCGCACCTCGTCGTGCGCTACCTCGACGCCGGGACCCCCGTCGACCGGTCCGCCCGCGCCGAGACGCGACGCCGGCTCGGGGTCGAGGACGCGGAGGAGATCGCCCGCGCGGCCTGAGCCGCGTCGCGCTCGTTTCCGGTGCGCGACAGCCCGCGCGGTCGCGCGGAGGGCTGACGGGGCACGGCCGCCGCGACCGCCGCTGTCCCGTCACCTGCCGAGGCGGTCCGCCTCGCGCTGGCCCGGACCGCGCCGTCGTCAGGCGAGGCGGGACACGACGTGGTCGACGCAGGCGGTGAGGGCGCGGACGTCGTCGGGGTCGATCGCGGGGAACATCGCGACGCGGAGCTGGTTGCGGCCGAGCTTGCGGTAGGGGAAGACGTCGAGGACGCCGTGGGCGCGCAGCGTCGACACGACGGCGGTCGCGTCGATCGTCTCGTCGAGGTCGATCGTGCCCACCACGGTGGAGCGCTCGGCCGGGTCGGCGACGAACGGCGTCGCCCACTCGCGCTCCTCGGCCCAGCCGTAGAGGTGCGCGGCCGACTCGGCGGAGCGGGCCGCGGCCCACGCGAGGCCGCCGTGGCCGAGGATCCACTCGACCTGCTCGGCGAGCATGACGAGCGTCGCGATGGCGGGCGTGTTGAGCGTCTGGTCCTGGCGCGAGTTCGCCGCGGCGGCGCGCAGCGAGAGGGACTCCGGGACCCAGCGCGTGCCGCTCGACTCGACCTCCTCGGCGCGCGCGAGCGCGTCGGGGGAGCACAGCGCGAGCCACAGGCCGCCGTCCGACCCGAAGACCTTCTGGGGGGCGAAGTAGTAGACGTCGGTCTCCGCGACGTCCACGGGCAGCGCACCGGCGCCCGACGTGGCGTCGACGAGCGTCAGCGCGCCGCGCTCGCGCGACCCCGGGACGCGCACGACGGGCGCCATGGCCCCGGTCGAGGTCTCGTTGTGCGGCCACGCGTGCACGTCGACGTCGTCGGCGGGTGCGGGCAGGGCGACGGTGCCGGGCGGGGCGGCGATCACCTGCGACGCCTCGAGGAACGGCGCGGCCGTCGTCGCGGCCGCGAACTTGGCCCCGAACTCGCCGAACGCCGCGTGCTGGGCCTTGGTCCGCACGAGGCACGCGGTCGCGACGTCCCAGAACGTCGTCGATCCGCCGTTGCCGAGCACGACCTCGTATCCCTCGGGGAGCGAGAAGAGCTCGGCGAGACCCTCGCGCACGCGCCGCACGACGGACCGGACGGGCGCCTGGCGGTGCGACGTGCCGAGCAGGGACGTGCCGGCGTCGGACAGGGCGCGGACCTGCTCCGCGCGGACCTTGCTCGGCCCGGAGCCGAAGCGGCCGTCGGCGGGCAGGAGGTCGGCGGGGATGGTGATCGGGGCGGTGGCGGGATCGGGCACGCGGTCACCCTACGCGCGCGGGGGCGTGGCCGGCAGCCGTGTCCGCGGGTGCGCCACGGGTGTGCCCGGACGGCCCCCAGGCCCGGTCACGGGTTCGCCATAGACTGTCCCCGGCGGCCCGTGGTGCGGGCAGGCGCCCGCGGGGAGCGACGACCGGGCGCGCGGAGCCGACGAGCGAACGGGGAGCGTGACGTGACCGATCTGATCGATACCACCGAGATGTATCTGAAGACGATCTACGAGCTCGTCGAGGAGGGCATCGTCCCCCTGCGCGCGCGCATCGCGGAGCGTCTCGGTCACTCGGGTCCCACGGTGTCGCAGACGGTGGCGCGCATGGAGCGCGACGGTCTCGTCGTCGTCACGGGCGACCGGCACCTCGAGCTCACGCCCACCGGCCACGCCAAGGCGACCCGCGTCATGCGCAAGCACCGCCTCGCCGAGCGCCTGCTCACCGACGTCATCAAGCTCGACTGGGAGCACGTCCACACGGAGGCGTGCCGCTGGGAGCACGTCATGAGCGAGCTGGTCGAGGAGCGGCTCCTCGGTCTGCTCGACCACCCGCACTTCGACCCGTACGGCAACCCGATCCCGGGCCTGCCCGAGCTGGGGGAGCAGCCGCCCGCCGTCGGCTTCCTCGACGGCGTCGTCGCGCTGCCGTCGTACCTGGTCGAGCGCGGTCGCGACGCGGGCGAGGTCCGCGTCGTCCTGCAGCGCATCGGCGAGCCGATCCAGGTCGACGTCGACCTGCTCCGGCGCCTCGCGCAGGCCGAGGTGCTACCGCGCCGGACGCTCGTGGTGCGGTCCGCCGGGGACGGTGTGGTGACCGTCCGGGGGGAGGGCGCGCCGGTCGTCCTGGACCTGCCCGACGACGTCGCGCGACACCTGTTCGTCGCGCGCGGCGAGCCGGCCCTCCAGGCCCCCGCGACGCCCTGACCTGCGACGACGGAATCGTCCGGCCCGTGTCGTAATGGGAACGTGACTTTTGCCAGGCGGTCCTGTACGGTCGGTGCTGCTTCATCCGAAGACCCATCTGGTGAAGTCCTCGAGCGGAACGCCTAACCCTGTCACCGCGAGAGGCCAACGACGACCCGATGACAGGGACGGGGGACCCAATTTTTGGGTGCTGGAGACAGCGCCCTTGGGGTGAAGCCCGACGGACCTCGGTCCGGAGGGCCGGGTGACTCTTCCACCCGAACCCGACAGCTGACCTCGCAGGCGTCCAGGAGAGGCACCAAGTGACCGTGAGCACGACTCGCGCCCGCCACCGCGCGGCGCGGCGTCCCGTGACGCCGCTCAGCTCCATCGCCCAGGCCGCGTCGACCCAGATGTCGACCGCTGGCCGCCGTACCGCCGTCGTCGCCGCCTCGTCGGGCCTCATCGTCTCGATGATCGGCGCCGCCGCCCCGGCGACCGCCGCTCCCGTCGACAACGAGTCCGGGAAGCTCAACGCGGTCGACCTCAGCGCCCTGACGGCGCAGGCCCGCCAGGCCCTCGAGGCCGCTCCCGCCGTGACCGTCGCGGCCGACGCCGCGTTCACCATCGAGCAGGCCCAGGCGCCCGTCACCGTGACCCCGGCTCCCGAGCCGGAGCCGGAGCCGGACCCCGAGCCGGTCCGCACCCAGCAGACGAGCCGCTCGCAGGAGCGTCAGTCCACCCAGTCCGAGGCGCCTGCCCAGCAGGAGGCGTCGGTCGACGTCCCGGCCTCGGCCTACGGCTCGACCATCGTGTCGATCGCCGCGCGCTACGTGGGCGTCCCCTACGTGTACGGCGGCACCACCCCCGACGGCTTCGACTGCTCGGGCTTCACCAGCTACGTCTACGCGCAGGTCGGCATCAGCCTGCCGCGCACCTCGGGCGCCCAGGGCTCGGTCGGCACCAAGGTGTCGCGCGACCAGGCGCAGCCGGGCGACCTCATCTGGACGCCGGGCCACATCGCCATCTACGCGGGCGACAACATGATGATCGACGCCCCGCGTCCCGGGAAGACCATCCAGTTCCGTCAGATCTGGCAGTCGAACCCCACGTTCATCCGCGTGGCCTGATCCACGCTCCCAGGGCCGTACCGGCCGCTGGCTCCACGAACCCCGTCACCTCGCGCATCGTCGCGAGTGGGCGGGGTTCGTGGCATTCTTGACGTGTTCGTGACTCCAGGCTGACGGACGAACGGGCTGGTCTCGGCTAGGTTGGTCGTCCGATGGCACCGGGCCGTCGAGAGGAGAGTCGCTCATGACCCGCACGGAATCGGTCCTCGTCGGCGTCGACGGCTCGGCGCCGAGCCTGCACGCCCTGGACTGGGCCGCCGCCTACGCCCTGCAGGTCGGGTGGCCGCTGCACGTCGTGTGTACCTACTCCCTCCCGTCCTTCACCGCCGCGTCGCTCGACGGCGGCTACGCGGCCCTCGACGACTCGGCGATCCAGGAGGGGGCGCGGGCCGTCCTCGAGGAGGCCCGCTCGCGCGCGGAGGACGCCGGCGTGCGCACGACGGCGACCGTGACGACCGGCGACGCGGCCGGGGTGCTCGTCGAGATGTCGCGCGAGCACTCGCTCGTCGTGGTCGGCACGCGCGGCCGAGGCGGTTTCACCGAGCGGCTGCTCGGCACCGTGTCGTCGGCGCTGCCCGCGCACGCCCACTGCCCGACCGTCGTCGTGCCGTTCCGCGCGGGCGCCAAGCAGGAGGAGGGCGACCCGCAGGAGCTGCCGCCCGTCACGCCGCTGCGCCGCATCGTCGTCGGCGTCGACGGGTCCCCCTCCGCCGAGATCGCGCTGCGGCACGCGATCCGCCAGGCGAAGGCGTGGGACGCCGAGCTCGTCGCGGTCGCCGGCGTCCCCGTGGGGGCCGGGGCCGGGCTCCTGGCGTGGCTGCCCGCGTCGATCGACCACGAGCAGGTGCTCGCGGACATCACCGAGGGTCTCAACGTCATCATCGACCGCCACGAGGCCGAGCACCCCGGTCTCACGATCAAGCGCATCGTGCTCGACGGCACGGGGGCCGAGCTGCTCACGGAGTTCTCCACGGCGTCCGACCTCATCGTCGTCGGCTCGCGCGGGCGCGGCGGCTTCCGCGGCCTCCTGCTCGGCTCCACGAGCCAGGCGGTGCTGCACCACTCCGCGTGCCCGGTCATGGTCGTCACCAAGAAGTGCGACGACGGCGAGGGGTCACCCGAGGCGGACTGACCTCGCCGAGCACCGGAACAGCCGCTGCGTGCCCGGCCGCGGTGCCCCGGTGGGGGCCCGCGGCCGGTCCGCGCTCAGCTGCGGTTGCGGTAGAGGCGCATCGTGATCGGCGCGAGGACCGCGGTGAGCGCGACGGACGCGACGAGCACCCACAGGATGCCGTCCGTAGCGGGCTCGCCGGCCATGAGGCCGCGCACCGCCGACACGAGGTGGGTGACGGGGTTGATGTCGACGAAGCGCTGCAGCACCACGGGCATGGTCGACGGGTCGACGAAGATGTTCGACGCGAACGTCAGCGGCATGAGCACGAGCATCGACGTGCCCATGACGGCGTTCGGGGAGCGCAGGACGAGGCCCAGGGCCGTGAACACCCAGCTCAGCGCGAACGCGAAGACGAGCAGGAGCACGATGCCGAGGACGACGCCGACGACGCCGCCCGGCGGGCGGAAGCCCAGCACGAGGCCGAGCGCGAGCGTGACGACGGACGCGATCGTGTACCGGACGGTGTCGCCCAGCAGCGCCCCGACGATCGGCGCGGGCCGCCACACGGGCAGCGACCGGAACCGGTCGAAGACGCCCTTGCTGATGTCCGTGTTCATCGTGTAGCCGGTGTAGATGGTGGTGAAGAGGACCGCCTGCACGAGGATCCCGGGGAGCAGGAACTGCAGGTACGCCTGCACGTTGCCGGCGAGCGCGCCGCCGAACAGGTACGTGAACATCAGCGTGAAGATGATCGGGGACACCGTGACGTCGAACAGCTGCTCGGGCACGTGCTTGATCTTGAGCAGCGCGCGCCATGTGTAGGTGAGGGTCGCGGACACGGGCGACGGCCGGTCGGGCCGGTGCTCGAGCGCGACGGCGGCGCGCAGCGCGTTCGCCTCGGGCGCGCGCAGGTCCGCGGCGGTGGCGGTGGGGTCGACGGCCATCAGGCCACCTCCTCGATCGTCTCGTCGTCCTCCATGGGCTGGCCGGTGAGCGCGAGGAACACCTCGTCGAGGCTCGGTTGCCCGAGCGTGAACTCGGGGACGACGATGCCCTCGTCGCCGAGCGTCGGGAGGATGCGCGCGACGTGCTCGGCGCCGTCGTCCGGCACGCGGGCGGAGAACGCGTACGGGTCGTTCGCGAGCGTGATCTCCGTCCCGAGGAGCCGCCCGACGGCCTCGGCCGCGCGGGCCCGGTCCGCCGAGTTCGCGAGGCGCACGTGCACCGCGCCCTCGCCGACCGAGCGCTTGAGCTCGGTGGCGGTGCCCTCCGCGATGACCTTGCCGTGGTCGATCACGGCGATGCGGTCCGCGAGCTGGTCCGCCTCCTCGAGGTACTGGGTCGTGAGCAGCACGGTCGCGCCGTCCGCGACGAGCACGCGCACGATGTCCCACACCTGGTTGCGGCTGCGCGGGTCGAGCCCGGTCGTGGGCTCGTCGAGGAAGATGACGCGCGGGCTCATGACGAGGCTCGCCGCGAGGTCGATGCGGCGGCGCATGCCGCCCGAGTACGTCTTGACCTGGCGGTCGCCCGCGTCGCCGAGGCCGAACGCCTCCAGGAGCTCGGCCGAGCGCCCGCGCGCCGTGCCGCCGAGGAACCCGTAGAGCCGGGCGAGCATCACGAGGTTCTCGGTGCCCGTGAGGTCCTCGTCCACGGACGCGTACTGCCCGGTGAGCCCGACGACGGAGCGCACCTTGTCGGCGTCGTGCACCACGTCGTGGCCCAGGACGCGCGCCGTGCCGGCGTCGGGTCGCAGGAGCGTCGCGAGCATGCGCACCGCGGTCGTCTTGCCCGCGCCGTTCGGCCCGAGCACCCCGAACACCGTGCCCTCGGGGATGAGCAGGTCGATGCCGTCGACCGCCTTGGTGACGGACTTCCCGGTCGTGAAGTGCTTGACGAGGCCGCGTGCCTCGACGGCGAGGTCGCCGCGTGCAGTGTCGGTCATGTCCCCTCCGCGGGATGGTCGTTCGCCGATGCCGACGAGCCGCCCGGCTTCCCGGGCCACCCACCGACCGACCGCGCCGACCGCCGGAACTCATCGGTCGTGCACGTCTTCCATCCTGCGCCGCGCACGGCGCGGGGGACCAGTGCGATTCGTCAGGTCCTGCCCGTGACGGTCGAGGCGGGACGACCAGGCGCCACCGGCACGCCGAGCAGGCGGTCCTGGCGCGTCCGGGAACCAGGACGCGCCACGATCACCTGCTCGGTACGGGAGGGTCGTGCGTCAGCGCGCGGCGTGCTCCGCGGCGGCGAGGAGCACGCACGTCGCGACGCCGTCCATCGCGACGCGGACCTCCTCGATGGGGGGCAGGGTCGGCGCGAGGCGCAGGACCTTGTCCTCCGGGTCCTTGCCGTAGGGGAACGGCGCTCCCGCGGGCGTCAGCGCGATGCCGGCCGCCTTGGCCAGCTCGACGACGCGCGACGCCGTGCCGGGCACGACCTCGAGGCTCACGAAGTAGCCGCCCTTCGGCTCCGTCCACGACGCGACGCCCGTGCCGCTGAGGCGCTCGGCGAGGATGCTCGTCACGGCGTCGAACTTGGGCGCGATGATCTCGCGGTGCTTGCGCATGTGGGCGCGCACGCCGTCCGCGTCGCCGAAGAACAGCGCGTGGCGGAGCTGGTTGACCTTGTCCGGGCCGATGGACTGGGCGGACAGGTGCTTCTTGTACCAGGCGACGTTCGCGGGCGAGGACGCGAGGAACGCGACGCCGGCGCCGGCGAACGTGATCTTCGACGTCGACGCGTAGAGGACCACGCGGTCGGGGTGCCCGGCCTCGGCGGCGAGGGAGATCGCGTCGGCGCTCGTGACCTCGTCGTCGGTGAGGTGGTGCAGCGCGTACGCGTTGTCCCACAGGATGCGGAAGTCGGGCGCGGCGGCGGGCACCGAGACGAGGGCGCGCGCGATCTCCTCGGTGACGACCGACCCGTCGGGGTTCGCGTACGTCGGCACGACCCACATGCCCTTGATCGTGGGGTCGTCGGCGACGAGCGCGGCGACGGCGTCCGCGTCGGGGCCGTCCGGGGTCATGGGCACGGTGACCATCTCGATACCGAGGGCCTCGCACACGGAGAAGTGGCGGTCGTACCCGGGCACGGGGCAGATCCAGCGGACCGTCTCCTCGCGGCCCCACGGGCGGTCCGACCCGGGGACGCCGAACAGGGTCGCGTACGCGAGCGTGTCGTACATGAGCGTGAGGCTCGCGTTGCCCGACGCGAGGAGCTGCTCGACGGGCACGCCCAGCAGCTCCGCGAAGATGCGGCGGAGCTGGGGGAGCCCGTCGAGGCCGCCGTAGTTGCGTACGTCGGTGCCGTCCGCGTCGGTGTGCACGCCCTCGCCGGGGAGCGCGAGCAGCGCCTCCGACAGGTCGAGCTGCTCGGCGGACGGCTTGCCGCGCGTGAGGTCGAGCCGCAGCCCCAGGGACTGCAGGTCGGCGTACGCGCGACGCAGGTCGTCGAGGGACGACGCGAGGGAGGGGGAACCGGGTGCGGCGGGCTCGGGCGTGGTCACCCTCCGGACTCTACCGATCCCGCGCGAGGTCCGTGAGGGCGTTCTCCAGGGCGGACAGGCCGGTCTCGAGGTCCTCGGCCGAGACGGTCAGCGGGGGAGCGAGCCGGATGGTCGACCCGTGCGTGTCCTTGGCGAGCACACCGCGCGCGAGCAGCGCCTCGCACAGGTCGCGTCCCGTCCCGCGCGCCGGGTCGAGGTCGAGCCCCGCCCACAGGCCGAGGCCGCGCACGGCGTCGAGCAGCCCGGCGTCCACGAGGCCGCGCAGACGCGCGTGGAACAGCACGCCGAGCTCGCGCGCGCGGCGCTGCGGCTCGCCCGTGCGCAGCAGCTCGACGACCGCGATCCCGACCGCGCACGCGAGCGGGTTGCCGCCGAACGTGCTGCCGTGCGTCCCGGGCGTGAGCACCTCGAGCACGTCGCGCCGCCCGACGACCGCGGAGACGGGCACGATCCCGCCGCCGAGCGCCTTGCCGAGCGTGACGAGGTCGGGCCGGACGCCCCACGTCTCGGTCGCGAGCGTCGTGCCGGCGCGCCCGAGGCCGGACTGGATCTCGTCGGCGACGAGCAGCACGTCGCGCGCGGCGGTGACCTCCCGCACGCGCGGCCAGTAGTCGGCCGGTGGGACGACGACGCCCGACTCGCCCTGCACGGGCTCCAGGAGCACCGCGACCGTCGTGTCGTCGATCGCGGCGGCCACGGCGTCGGCGTCGCCATAGGGCACGACCCGGAACCCCGGCGTGTACGGGTCGAAGCCGCGGCGCGCGTCGGGGTCGTCGGAGAACGACACGATCGTCGTGGTGCGGCCGTGGAAGTTCCCGGAGCCGACGACGACCGTCGCCTCGCCCGGTCGTACGCCCTTGACGTCGTAGCCCCACTTGCGCGCGGTCTTGATCGCGGTCTCGACGGCCTCGGCACCCGTGTTCATGGGCAGCACGAGCGAGGCGTCGCCGCCCGTGGTCAGCGGCCCGACGAGCGCGGCGAGCGCGCGGGCGAACGGGTGCAGGAGGTCGTGGTCGAACGCGCGCGACGTGAGGGTGACGCGCCCGAGCTGGCGCATGGCCGCCTCGACGAGCGCGGGGTGGCGGTGCCCGAAGTTGAGCGCCGAGTAGCCCGCGAGGAGGTCGAGGTACCTCCGCCCCTCGACGTCGGTGACCCACGACCCCTCGGCGGTCGCGACCGTCACGGGCAGCGGGTGGTAGTTGTGTGCGAGCGCGTCGCGCGGCGTCCCGTCCGCCGGTCCGGCGACCGGGCGGACGTCCTGCGCGGTCACGACGCGCTCCCGAGGTGCGTGGCGTGCGCGCCCGCCGGCTCGCGGATCTCGAGCGTGCAGCACTTGGCCCCGCCGCCGCCGCGCAGCAGCTCGGACGTGTCGACGCCGAGGGTCTCGTAGCCACGCTCGCGCAGCGCGGCGGCGAACCGCTCGGCCCGCGGGGCGTGGACCACGTGCGTGCCGTCGCTCACGGCGTTGAGCCCGAGCACGACGGCGTCCTCCTCGGTCGCGAGGAGCGCATCGGGGAAGCGCTCGCGCAGGACCTCCTGCGCGGCGGGCGAGAACGCGGGCGGGAAGTACGCGACGTCGACGCCGCCCCCGGCGAGGGCGGGGTGCGCGCCGTCGGGCGGGGCGCCGCCGTCGTTCCCGCGCAGCACGGTGAGCGCGGTGTCGAGGTGGTAGAAGCGCGGGTCGACGAGCTCGAGCGTGACGACCTCGCGGCCCCACAGCGCGGCGGCCTCGGCGTGCGCGGCGCGGTCGGTGCGGAAGCCGGTGCCGGCGAGGACGACGTCACCGGCGACGAGGAGGTCGCCCTCGCCCTCGTTGACGTGCTCGGCGAGGTGGGTCACGTACCCGTGGTCGGCGAACCACTTGAGGTAGGCGGGGCCCTCGGGTGCGCGCTCGGGGTGCGTGAAGCGCGCCGAGTAGACGAGCCCGTCGACGACGGTCGCGCCGTTGGCGGCGTAGACCATGTCCGGCAGGCCCGCGACGGGCTCGACCGTCTCGACGACGTGCCCGAGGTCGCGGTAGGTGTCGCGGAGCCGTTCCCACTGGGCGACGGCGAGCGGGGTGTCGACCGGGGTCCGCCGGTCCATCCAGGGGTTGATCTCGTAGCTGACGGTGAAGTACGTCGGCCGGCACATGAGGTAGTGCCGGGGCTGGCCTGGGCGCATCGCCGCCTCCTTGCGGGAGCCGGGCCGGCCGGGGTGGTGCGACCCGGGTGGTGGCCGGACGGGGGTGGCGTCCGGTGGTGCTGAGGTGCTGCCGGGTGGCTGCTGGATGCCAGCGTACGTCCGTGGCCCGCGCGCGGCTCGGGACGACGCGCTCCCACCAAGGGGTTGACAGCGATAGTCTATCGATATATCGATAGCGTATCGCTGAGCCTGAGAAGCTGCTCGCGACCGTCGCGAGGCCGGAACGGCCCGCCACCGCTCCGCGGATCACCCGGAGCCCCACGAACCACAGGAGACACATCCCATGAGCTACGCACGCCAGCACCGGGGCAGGACCCCGGACATCACCCAGAACACGTCCCAGCCGTTCGGCGAGCGCCCCGGGCCGCGGCCCGGCCGTCGCCGTCGCGACGGCTTCCCGCCCGTGCCCGACGACGCGGCCTGGTTCCGCGGCGACGGCCCCCGCGGTCGGGGCGGCGCACGCCGCGGCGGAGGCCGCGGGTTCGGCGGTCCCGCCGACGGCGGTCGGGGCTTCGGCCCCGGCGGGCCCGGCTTCGGTCCGGGCGGACCGGGCGGACCGGGCTTCGGCCCCGGCGGGCCCGGCTTCGGTCCGGGTCACGGCGGTCGACGCCACGGGGGCCGCGGTCGCGGCCCCGGTCGCGCCGGCCGCGGCGACGTCCGCGCCGCCGTCCTGCTGCTCCTCGCCGAGCAGCCCATGCACGGCTACCAGGTCATCCAGGAGATCGCCGAGCGCAGCGAGGGCCAGTGGCGCCCGAGCCCGGGCGCGGTCTACCCGGCCCTGAACCTGCTCCAGGACGAGGGGCTCGTCGAGCTCTCGGCCGACGGCGGGCGTCGTCTCGCGACGCTCACCGAGGCGGGCACCGCGTACGTCGCGGAGCACGCGGCCGAGCTCGGCGACCCGTTCGCCGACGCGGCAGGTCGCGGCGGGCGCTCGCGGCGTGAGCTGCGCGCAGCCGTCGAGGCGGTCGCCGCGGCGGTCCACCAGGTCGCCCGCACGGGCACCGACGCCGAGGCGAAGGCCGCCGTCGAGCTCCTGGAGCGCACGCGCCGCGAGCTCTACCTCATCCTGGCGGGCCCGACCGTCGCGGACGCCCCCGTCGAGGACGAGCCGACCACCTGACCCCACCGGGCCCCGAGATCGGCACTCCCTGGCCAGATCGGCACTCCGGACCGCCGATCTCGCCAGCGAGTGCCGAGGTCGGCCGAACCTGCCGACCTCGCGCACGGCTCAGCGGTGCGCCGTCAGCCGCCCTCCGAGGCGGCGCAGCGAGACGTGCATCATCGCGCGCAGGGCGAGCCCCACCAGGGGCGCGGTGACGCCGCGGGGGAGCGGCCCGGCGAGGTACGCCTCCTCCCACCACACGACGCGGCAGCGGTCGCGGCCGAGCGGCACGACGTCGAACCCCGCCTCCCCGAGCAGCGCCGGGCCGAGCTTGCGCACGCGCGTGCTCCCGGTGCGCCCCGCCGCGACGGACGGGCGGTCGAGCGACTCGACCACCATCCGGTCGGGGAACCCGCGGCCGGTGCGTCCGACGCGCGGCCCGCTGACCATGGTGAAGCGGTCGCCCACCTCGGGGCCGCGGGCGGCGGGGGTGGCCATGACGGTCAGCGGGATCCAGCGCGGGTGCGTGCGCGGGTCGGCGACCCAGGCGAACGCGACGCTCGCGTCGACGCCGAGCTCGCGCGCGACGGCGACGCGCCGCACGCCGCGCGACGTCACTCGGCGTCGCGGGCCGGCGAGTGGTCCCGCCGACCGCGCCCGGGCAGGAGACGACGCCGCCGGCGGGGCCGGGCCGCGTCGTCGGTCACGGGCACGAGCTGCGGTGGCGCGTCCTGCGTGGGCGCCTCCACGACCTCGAGCAGCCGCCCGAACACGGACGGCGGCGGGCCGAACGCGCGCCGGGACTGCGCGATGACGCCGTGCCCGAGGGCCCGCGCCCCCGCGACGCCGACGACCGCACCCACGCCGAACGGCACGAGGCGCCCGATCGCGAGGCCGGACTGCTTCGCGAGCTGCGTGCGCAGGAACCGGTTGCCGAGCGCCTTGTTGACCTTGACGAGCGTCCCGGCGGGCATGCTCGTGAGCAGCACCTTGCCCCACGCGAGGCCCGAGCCCTGCGTCGCACGCTCGACGTCGCGCGCGCCCTTCTCGCCCAGCACGGTCGCGAGGAGCAGCGCCCGGCGCCGCGCGACGTCGTCCACGGCGATGCCGTGGACGTCGGCGACCGCGAGCGCGAACGCCGCCGAGGACGCGAAGAACGTGGCGACGTCGCTCGACGTCAGCGCGATCCCCACACCGGTGCCGACCGACGGGATCGCGGCGGCGGCACCCACGGCGCCGCCCGCGGTCTGGATCACGAGCAGGTACTCGCGCTCGAGGATCCGGACGATCTGCGCGGGGCTCGCCTCGGGGTTGCGCCGACGCACGGAGTCGACGTGGGCGCGGATCGCGTGCGACGGGATGGTCACGGCCTTGTCGAGCGCCGCGTCGAGGAGCGGCGTGGGCCGGTAGGAGGTCCAGTCCGTCGTGTCCACGGGGGCGTCCTGCGGTGCGCGCAGCCCGCGGCGGCCCCGCCGCTCGACGGCGCCCGGCCGCGAACGGTCCGGCGTCCCGTGGTCCGGCGTGCCGGACGGCTGCTCGTGCGCCATCTCGCCTCCCGTGTCGGGCCTCACGGCCCGGTCGTCACTCGACGCTGCCGCCCGGCTGCTGGAACACCGTCCGCACGGTCGCGCCCGCCTTGATCGTCCGTCCCACTGTGCAGGTCTTCTCGATCGCCCGCTCGGCGACCGTGAGCAGCCGTTCGCGCGCCTCGTCGTCGAGCGAGGACAGGTCGATCTCGAACCGCTCGGTGATCTCCGGGTAGCGGTCCTCCGGCAGGTCCTTGACGCCCTCGGCGTGGATCGTCACCGCGTAGTCGTCGCCGAGCCGGCGCGCGAACGTGCGGTCCGAGCTCATGCCGGCGCACGCGGCGAGCGCGATCTTCAGCAGCTCGCCCGGCGTGAACACGGCCCCCTCGCTCGCGGGCCCGATGAGCACCTGCGCGCCGCGGGCGGAGTAGCCCGTGTACGTCCGGACGCCCGTCCGCTCGACCCACAGGGGGTCCGTGGGCGACGGCGACGACGGGGCGATCTCGTCGGTGCCGGTCAGCGGGGTCGTGGTGGTCGGCTCGGTCGTCATGCGTCGATCCTCGCACTCGTGCGGTGCCGGTGCGCTCGTCGCCCACCGGTCGGTCGTCCGCCCCAACGCGCGCCGCGCCCCGGGGATTCCCCGTGGTGCGCGGCCGGGGGAGGATCGGACGCATGAGGATCGTCGCCGCGGGCGGCACGGGCCGCATCGGTCGCCGGGTCGTCGCGGGGCTGCGCGCGGACGGGCACGAGGCCGTGCCCCTCGCGCGGGCCACGGGGGCGGACCTGCGGACGGGCGCCGGGGTCGACGCGGCGCTCGCCGGTGCGGACGTCGTCGTGGACGTGTCGCGGCCGTCGACGTACGTGGACGAGGAGGTGCTGCGCTTCTTCACCACGGGCACGCGCACGCTGCTCGACGCCGGGGCGCGCGCCGGCGTCCGGCACCACGTGGTGCTCTCGATCGTCGCCGTGGACCGGACCGACGCCGGGTTCTTCCGCGCGAAGCGCGCGCAGGAGGAGCTCGTCCGTGCGGCGGGCGTCGCGTGGACGGTCGTGCGGGCCACCCAGTTCTTCGAGTTCGTCGGCACGATCGCGGACCACCTCACGGTCGACGGCGCCGTGCGGGTCCCGCCGGTCGCCTTCCAGCCCGTCGCGGCGGCCGACGTCGCGGCGGTGGTGGCCGGCACGGCGACGGGGGAGCCGCGGCGGGAGGTCGTCGACCTCGCCGGCCCGGAGCGTGTGCGCCTCGACGCGTTCCTGCGCGACGTCCTCGCCTCGTGGCGCGACGCGCGCGACGTCGTCACGGACCCGCTCGCCCGCTACTTCGGCGCGCGCCTCGTGGAGGACTCCCTCGTCCCGCGCGGGGACGCGCTGCGCGGGCGCACGACGTGGGCGGCGTTCGCCGCCCAGGACGCGTAGCCGCCCGGGCCCGCCGGTCGGGGCGGGCCGGCGGGCCCGGACGGCGGTCTCAGGCCGCGCGGACGGGGTCCGTCGCGGCAGGCTGCTCCGCGCGCCGTGAGGCGGCCGCGGGCCCGGTGGCGGACCGGTCGGTCGGGCCCGAGGGCCCGGTGACGCGCCGGGCGCCCGCCGTCGCACCCGCCGCCGTCGCGCCGGCGACGAACGCGTCGCGGGGCCGCTGCACCTCGGCGAGCGAGACGACGTCGCGCCCGAACAGCACGGCGGTGGACCAGACGGCGAGGACGCGGACCGTGCGCTCCCACGTCGGGATCGCGAGGACGTGGTAGCCGCGGTGCATGAACCACGCGAGCCGCCCCCGCACGACGACCCGGTGGTACTGGAAGACCCCCGAGCCGAGCCCGAGCGTCGCCACCACCCCGAGACTCCCGTGCACGTAGGGCCGGGTCGGGCGCCCGCGCCGCGCCGCGACGAGGTTCTTGGCGAGGCGGCGTCCCTGGCGCACGGCGTGCTGCGCGTTCGGGACGGTCAGCGCGCCCGGGGCCGGCAGGGCGAGGTCCGGCACGGCCGCGCCGTCGCCGGCGGCCCACGCGTCGGGCACGGTGTCGTCCACCGTGCCGACCCGCAGGTCCGGCCGCGTGACGAGGTAGCCGCGCGCGTCCACGGGCAGGTCCGTGTGCGTCGCGACCACGGGGTTCGCGGCGTTCCCCGCGGTCCAGACGAGCAGGCCGGACGCGAACGACTCCCCGGTCGACAGCGTGACGACGCCGCCCTCGGCCGACACGAGGCCGGCCTCCAGGTGCACGTGCGCGCCGCGGCGCTCGAGCTCGCGCACGACCCACCGCCCCGGTCGCTCGGTGACCTCCGGCAGGATGCGCGGGTTGCGCTCGACGAGGTGGAACCGCAGCTCCGCCGGGTCGATCTCGGGGTAGACGCGCGTGAGGTCGTGCGCGAGCGACAGCAGCTCGGCGAACCCCTCGACGCCGGAGAACCCGCCGCCGACGAACGTCACGGTGAGCAGCCGCTCGCGCTCCGGCCCGGCCGGGAGGCTCGCCGCCCGGTCGAACGAGGTGAGGAGCCGGTCGCGGATCGCGACGGCCTCCTCGACGTGCTTCATGCCGATCGCGTGCTCGGCGACGCCGGGCACGGGGAACACGCGCGTCACCGCGCCGGCCGTGACGACGACGGTGTCGTACGTCAGGTCGTACGGCTCGCCCGAGCGCGGGCGCACGACGACGACGTGCCGCGCGTGGTCCACGCGCTCGACCGTCCCGTCGAGCAGGCGCGTGCGGCGCAGGTGGCTGCGGTGCGCGACGGCGGCGTGCCGCGCCTCGACGGAACCGGCGACGACCTCGGGCAGGAACGGCTGGTACGTCATGTACGGGCGCGGGTCCACGAGGACGACCTCGACCTCGCCGCGGCGCAGCTCGCGCCGCAGGCGCTTCTCGAGCACCCGGGCCGCCGTGAACCCGGCGTAGCCCCCACCGACGACGACGATGCGTTCCATCACTGCCTCCTGTGCGTCGCACCCGCTCGGCGCCCTCGCGGGTGCCTCACCCTCTCGACCGGCCGCCCCGGCGTCCCGTGACATGACGTGCGTCACGCCCGGGCGCCCTTGACCTGGAGCGCGCTCCAGGTCGGATGCTCGAGGCATGCCCGACCCGCTGATCCCCGTACCGCCCGCCGACGTGCCACCCGAGGGCCTCGCCATCGGGGACGCCGCCCGTGCCGTCGGCCTGAGCGTCGACACGCTGCGCTACTACGAGAAGGAGGGCCTCCTCCTCGACCCCGCGCCGCGCGACGGCGGCGGGCGGCGGCGCTACGGCGCGCACGACCTGGCGTGGCTCGCCGGTCTCGTCATGCTGCGCGAGACGGGCATGTCGATCGCCGACGTGCGCGTCATGGCGGACCTGAGCCGCCGCGCGGGCACCGAGGCCGAGCGCCTCGTCGTGCTCGAGCGGCACCGCGAGCGCGTGCTCGCGGCGCTGGAGCGCACGCGGCGCCACCTCGCGGCGCTCGACGCCAAGATCGCGTCCTACCGCGCGGTCACCGCACCGGACCAGGAGGACCCCCGATGACGACCCCCACGACCCGACCCGCCGGGGTCCGCCCCGCCGCGCGACCCCCGGTCGTCCCGCTCGGCGACGGCCTGCGCGTGTCCGCGGTCGGCCTCGGCGCGATGGGCATGAGCGCGTTCTACGGGCCGACGGACGAGGCCGAGGCCGTCGCGACGCTCCGGCACGCCGTCGACGCGGGCGTGACCTTCGTCGACACCGCCGAGGCGTACGGGCCGTTCGAGAACGAGAAGCTGCTCGGCCGGGCGCTCGGCGACCGTCGCGACGAGGTCGTGCTCGCGACGAAGGCGTCGGCCGAGACCGACGACGACGGCACGGTCCACGGCCGCAACGGCACGCCCGAGTACATCCGCCGAGCCGCCGACCGGTCGCTGCGGCACCTCGGCACCGACGTCATCGACCTCTACTACCTGCACCGCGCCGACCCGGCCGTGCCGATCGAGGAGTCCGTCGGCGCGATGGCCGAGCTCGTCGCGGCCGGCAAGGTGCGTCACCTCGGCCTCTCCGAGGTGTCGGCCGCCACGATCCGGCGCGCGCACGCCGTGCACCCGCTCGCGGCCGTGCAGTCGGAGCTCTCCCTGTTCTCCCCGGACGTGCTGCGCAACGGGGAGAAGGCCGTCATGGACGAGCTCGGCATCGGCCTCGTCGCGTTCTCCCCGCTCGGGCGCGGCGTGCTCACGAGCAGCGTGCGCAGCCTCGACGACCTCGCGCCCGACGACGCGCGCCGCGGCCTGCCGCGGTTCCGGCCTGACGCGTTCGCCGCGAACCTGCGGCTCGCGGACCGCGTGCGCGGGATCGCCGCGGAGAAGGGCGTCACCGAGGCCCAGGTCGCGCTCGCGTGGGTCGTCGCGCAGGGCGCGGTGCCCATCCCCGGGACGCGCCGTCGCGAGCGGCTCGACGAGAACGCCGCGGCCGCGAGCCTCGAGCTCACCGCGGACGACCTGCGCCGCCTCGCCGACGCCGTGCCCCCGGCCCTGGTCGCGGGCCACCGCGACTACGCGCCGACGCCCGACGGCCAGGACCGCTGAGCGTCGCGAGCCGCGACCGACCGCGGTGCCTAGACTGGCGCGCGTGGCACTCGACGCGACCTCCGCCCCGACCGCACCGCTGAGCACCGGCGGGCCCGCGCCGTCGGGCACCCCCGCGGGCGCCGTCCCGACCCCGTACGAGGACCTCCTGCGCGACGTCCTGGAGCACGGGACGCACAAGGGCGACCGGACGGGGACGGGCACCCGCAGCGTGTTTGGTCGGCAGCTCCGCTTCGACCTCTCGCAGGGGTTCCCGCTGATCACGACCAAGCGCGTGCACCTCAAGTCGATCGCGTACGAGCTGCTGTGGTTCCTGCGCGGCGACTCGAACGTGCGCTGGCTCCAGGAGCGCGGCGTGACCATCTGGGACGAGTGGGCGGACGCGGACGGCGAGCTCGGACCGGTCTACGGCGTCCAGTGGCGCTCGTGGCCGACACCGGACGGCCGCCACGTGGACCAGGTCGCCCGGGTGATCGAGCAGATCCGCGCCAACCCCGACTCGCGGCGGCACATCGTCTCCGCGTGGAACGTCGCGGAGATCGAGGACATGGCCCTGCCGCCGTGCCACGCGCTCTTCCAGTTCTACGTCGCCGACGGCAGGCTCTCGTGCCAGCTCTACCAGCGCTCGGCCGACCTGTTCCTCGGCGTGCCGTTCAACATCGCGTCGTACGCGCTGCTCGTGCACATGGTCGCCGCGCAGACGGGGCTCGAGGTCGGCGACTTCGTGTGGACCGGCGGCGACGTGCACATCTACGACAACCACGTCGAGCAGGTGCGCGAGCAGCTCACGCGCGAGCCGTACCCCTACCCGACGCTGCGCCTCGCCCCGCGCGACTCGATCGACGCGTACGAGTACGAGGACATCGAGGTCGTCGGGTACCAGCACCACCCGACGATCAAGGCCCCGATCGCCGTCTGATGCTCGGACTCGTCTGGGCCCAGGCGCGCGACGGCGCCGGACGGCCCGTCATCGGCGCGGGCGGCACCATGCCGTGGCACCTGCCCGAGGACCTCGCGCACTTCCGCCGGCTCACGTCCGGGCACCCCGTGGTCATGGGGCGCCGCACGTGGGACTCGCTCCCGCCCCGGTTCCGGCCGCTGCCGGGGCGCACGAACCTCGTCGTGACGCGTCAGGAGGCGTGGTCGCCCGACGGCGGTCCCGCGGCCGACGGGGCCGGCGCCCCCGTGCGCGTGGCGGGGACGGTCGACGCGGCGCTCGCGGTCGCCCGCGCGGCGGCGCGAGACGCCGGGTCGGACGAGGTGTGGGTGATCGGCGGGGCGCAGCTCTACGCGGCGACGCTCGCCGTCGCGGACCGGTGCGTGATCACCGAGATCGACGCCGTCGTCGAGGGCGACACGTTCGCCCCGGTGCCCGGGGACGGCTGGGTCCGTGAGCCGGGGGAGTGGCGCACGTCGTCGACAGGGCTGCGCTTCCGCGTCGTCGACGTACGGCGCTGAGCCTCAGATCAGTCCCGACGGCTCGATCGGGTCGAGCCGCGGCGGCGGCACGGGGTGCGGCTCCTCGAGCGTCTCGACGTCCGCCTCCTGCGGCGCGGTGAGCCGTGCGACGGCCTCCGTGAGGTTCGTCGTGAGCGCGGCGACGAGCGCGTCGGCGTCGCGCTCCTCGAGCCGCAGGACGATCTCCTCGTGCGACGCGGCCGAGTCGGCGCGCACGGCGTACTCGTCGCTCACCGTGAAGCTCGCGACGCGCACCTCGACGATGAGCGTCGTCATCCACCGCAGGAGCCAGGGGTTGCCGCTCGCGGCGACGAGCGCCCAGTGCAGGTTGAGGTCGGCGTCCCCGATGCGGCGCGCGTCCTGCGAGTCGCCCGCCTCGACGAGCGCGCGGTAGGCGGTGCGGACGGCGGCGACGTCCGCGGCGGACGCGGTCGCCACGGCGAGGCGCGCCGCGGTCGTCTCGACGCTCGTGCGCGCGGCGTACAGGGCGGGGATGCGCTCGCGGCCGATGGTCACGACGCTCAGGCCGCGCCCCGGCGTCGCGGTGAGCAGCCCCTCCTGCACGAGCCGCTGCGCGGCCTCGCGGAACGGGCCGCGGCTCACGCCGAGCTGGCCGGCGATCTCCACCTCGCGGATCGGCGACCCGACGCGCAGCGCGCCGGAGTAGATCGCGTCGCGCAGCTCCCGGGCGATGAGGTCCACCGTCGACGGACGGGTCACCGGCGAGAGGAACGGTGCGGTGAGCGGTGCGCGCGAGGCCGGGCTCATCGGCTCTCCTCCGAGGTCGTCGAACGGTCGATCGAGGTCACGATCCGGTATCACATCATCCCCTGTCTGCGGCCCGTACCCGGCGCCCGATCGGCCGGATCACGCCCGCGACGTCGATTGTAGACAATCTGACAGTAGGAACATCGGATTGTCGAACGGTCGACAGCGCGTTAGCGTGGACGACCGTCCAACCAGCCATGACCGCCCGCGCCCCGGCGTCGGCGGCCACGAAGGGAACCATGACTTCCACGCGAACCACCGCGACCCGGCACCGCGCCCTCCTGGGCTCGGGCGCCGTCCTCCTCCTCGCCGCGACCGCGGCCTGCACGAGCGTCGACGGCGGGGGCGGGAGCACGAGCGAGACCTCCGGCGGGAGCGCGCTCGAGACGCTGCAGGACCGCGGGACCATCACCGTCGGCTTCGCCGGCGAGGCCCCCTACAGCTACGAGGACGGCGGCGAGCTCACGGGCGCGACGGTCGCCCTGCACCGCGAGATCTTCGCCGAGCTCGGCATCGACACGGTCGAGGGCGTGAACACGGAGTTCGGCTCGCTCATCCCCGGCCTCACGGCCAACCGCTTCGACGCCGTCAGCGCGGGCATGTCGATCCTGCCCGACCGCTGCGCGCAGGCCGCGTTCAGCGAGCCCGAGTTCATGTACACCACGGCGTTCATGACGCCCGAGGGCAACCCCGACGGGCTCACGGACATGCAGTCCGCCGCCGACGCGGGCATCACGCTCGCCACCATGACCGGCGCGATCGAGGGCGACTACGCGCGCCAGCTCGGCATCGACAACCTCGAGGTCGGCACGCCCCAGGACGGCCTCGACGCCGTCGTCGCCGGCCGCGCCGACGCGTTCGCGCTCACCGGCATCTCGCTCAACCACCTCGCCGACAGCACCGACGCGCCCGTCGAGGTCACGGAGTCCTTCGTGGCCGAGATCGACGGCGTCCCGCAGATCGGCGCGGGCGGCACCGTCTTCCGCACGAGCGACACCGACCTGCTCGAGGCGTACAACGAGAAGCTCGCCGAGATCGTCGCCGACGAGGACCGCTACCTCGACATCGTCGGGGAGTTCGGGTTCACCGCGGCCGAGCGCCCCGTCGAGGGCCTGACCACGGAGAAGCTGTGCGAGGGAGACCTCGACGCGCTCGCCACCGAGCTCGCGCCGGAGCTCGGCTCGGACTCCTGAGGTCCCCGCGTGTCCGACAACCTCAGCACGCTCCGTGACGCGCTGCCACGGCTCGGCGAGGGCGTCGTCGTCACCCTCCAGCTCACGCTGGGGGGTGCGGCGCTCGCCCTCGTCCTCGCCCTGCTCCTGGGCCTCGGCTCGCGGGCCGGGAGCCTGTGGGTGCGCGGACCGTCGCGGTTCGTCGTCGAGTTCTTCCGCGGGACGTCGCTCGTCGTCCAGCTCTTCTGGCTCTTCTACGTCCTGCCCGTCTTCGGCTTCCGCATGGAGTCGCTCGCGTGCGGCATCCTCGCGCTCGGCCTCAACTACGGCGCGTACGGCGCCGAGGTGGTGCGCGGGTCGATCAACGCCGTGCCGCAGGGCCAGTGGGAGGCCGCGACCGCGCTCGACCTCGGCCCCGTGCACCGCCTGCGCCGCGTGATCCTGCCGCAGGCGTGGGCCCTCATGATCCCCATGCTCACGAACCTGCTCATCCAGCTCCTCAAGGGCTCCGCGCTGGCGACCTACATCCTGCTGCACGACGTCAACTACTTCATCGAGCAGCTGCGGCGCAGCACGCAGGACACCTTCTTCTCCTACACCGTGGGCCTGCTCGTGTACTTCGCGCTCGCGTACGTGCTGACGCTCGGCATGAACGCGCTCGAGGTGCGCGCGAAGAACCGGCTCGGCAGCGGGCCCTCGCTGCGCGAGGTGCTGCGCGTCGCGCCCGTCCCGGCCACGACGAGGGGAGGCGCCGCGTGAACGACGTCTGGAGCTGGCAGCGCGCCGCCGAGGCGCTGCCCCCGATCCTCGAGGGATTCCGCATCACCCTGCTCGCGACGGTCGTCGGCACGGCGATCGCCGCCGTCCTCGGCCTGCTCGTCGCGCTCGTGCGGCGCTCGCGCAGCCGGTGGGTCACCGCGCCCGTGGGCCTCGCGGTCGAGTTCGTCCGGTCGACCCCGCTGCTCGTGCAGCTCGTGTTCGTCTACCTCATGCTGCCGAGCGTCCCGGCCCTCGTGGTCGGGTGCGTCGTGCTGGGCGTGCACTACGCGACGTACATGTCCGAGGTGTACCGGGCGGGGATCGACGCCGTCCCGCGCGGCCAGTGGGAGGCCGCCAAGGCGCTCGACCTGCCGCGCACGCGCGTGTGGCGCGCGGTCGTCCTGCCGCAGGCGATCCGCAAGACGCTGCCCGGCCTGGGCAACTACGCGATCTCCATGTTCAAGGAGACGCCCTACCTCTTCGCGATCAGCGTCGTGGAGATGTTCACGGCCGCGCAGCAGTTCGGGGGCCGCACGTTCGTCTACACCGAGGCGCTGACGATGGTCGGGCTGCTCTTCCTCCTGGCGAGCTACCCGACGTCGCTCCTCGTCCGCCGATTGGAGAACCGCCTTGCCTGAGACCACCGCACCCCGCGACGCCGTGCCGTCGGGCACCGCGCCCGCGCCCGCGCGGGCGACCACCACCGTCCAGGGCGCCGTGCCCGCCATCGAGTTCCAGGGCGTCGTCAAGCGCTTCGGCGACAACACCGTGCTCGACGGGCTCGACTTCAGCGTCGCGAAGGGCGACCGCGTCACCCTCATCGGCCCGTCCGGGTCGGGGAAGACGACGATCCTGCGCCTCCTCATGACGCTCGAGGAGGCGGACGGCGGGATCATCCTCGTCGACGGCGACCCGTACACCCACGAGATCCGCGGCGGGAAGCGGGTCGAGGTGCCGGAGAAGCGGCGCCGCGCCGTGCGACGGCGCGTGGGGATGGTGTTCCAGCAGTTCAACCTGTTCCCCAACATGTCCGTGCTGGAGAACATCATCGAGGCGCCGATGCACGTGCTCGGGCTGGCCCGGGCGCAGGCCACGGTCCGCGCGGAGGAACTGCTCGACCAGGTCGGGCTCGCGGACAAGCGCGACGCGCGGTGCACGCAGCTCTCCGGCGGCCAGCAGCAGCGCGTCGCGATCGCGCGCGCCCTCGCGATGGACCCGGAGATCCTCCTGCTCGACGAGGTGACGTCCGCGCTCGACCCGGAGATCGTCGCCGACGTGCTCGGCGTGCTGCGCGAGGTCGCCGAGACCACCGACATCACCATGCTCATCGTCACGCACGAGATGCAGTTCGCCCGCGACGTGTCCAACCGCGTGCTCATGTTCGACCACGGCCGCATCGTCGAGGAGGCCGACCCCGAGACGATGTTCACCTCGCCCACCCACGAGCGCACGCAGGAGTTCCTGCGGGCGGTCCTCGGGGACTGAGACCGAGGTCCTGCCGACCGTCGGTCCGGGCCGGCAGGACCTCGCCCCTCAGGCGGGGTCGCCCAGCCGCGCCAGCGCGTCCACGACGAGGTCCCAGAACCGCGCGTGGTCGAGCGTGACCGCGACCTGCGTGCGGCACGCGTCCGAGCCGGGCTCCTCCCCGCGCAGGTCGGCCACGGTCATGCCGGTCGTCAGCGACCCGTGCAGCTCGACGTCCAGGGGCGCGCGCCGCGTCGTCATGACGTCCGGGTCGACGACGTACGCGACCGCGCACGGGTCGTGGACCGGCGGGTGGGGGAACCCCTGCGCGGACCGGTACGTCGTCCCGTAGAAGTCGAGCAGGTCGCCGACGAGCCGGGCCGGCGCCGTGCCGAGCGCGGCCACCCGGTCGCGCACGTCCGGCGTCGCGACGGCCTGGTGCGTGAGGTCGAGCCCGACCATCGTCACGGGCCACGGCTCCGTGAGCACCACGTGCGCCGCCTCCGGGTCCGCGAGCACGTTGAACTCCGCGACCGGCGTGCGGTTGCCCACGTGGTACCCGCCGCCCATCATCACGACCTCGCGCACGCGCGGCACGATCCGCGGCTCCTTGCGCGCGGCCATCGCGACGTTCGTCAGCGGGCCGGTCGGCACGAGCGTGATCTCGCCCGGCTCGGCCGCGAGCACCGTCTCGACGATGAGGTCCACCGCATGACGCCGGTCGACGGCGCGCCGCGGCGCGGGCAGGACCGGCCCGTCCATCCCGGACTCGCCGTGGATGTCCGGCGCGACGATCCGCGGCCGCACGAGCGGCCGGTCGCACCCGGCCGCGACCGGTGCGTCGATCCCCGCGACCTCCGCGACCGCGAGCGCGTTGCGCGTGACCTTCTCGAGCGTCTGGTTCCCCGCGACCGTCGTCACCGCGACCAGCTCGACGCCCGGGCTGCCGTGCGCGAGGAGCATCGCGACCGCGTCGTCGTGGCCGGGGTCGCAGTCGAGCACGACCCGGCGCGGACGGTCGGCGGGCGGGGGAGCGGCAGGTGCGGGCACCGCCCCATCCTCGCGCGCGACCGCGCGCGGCGCAGCGCCGCCGCTTCGCGTCACGACGCGCGGCGGATAGGCTGTGCTCCGGCCCTGACCCGGGGCCACGCGCCTGTAGCTCAGGGGATAGAGCACCGCTCTCCTAAAGCGGGTGTCGCTGGTTCGAATCCAGTCAGGCGCACCGATCACGGCCACCTCCCCTGCCGGGGTGCGACCGAACTCCACCGGTGCCCACGATGAGCGTGACGGCCCGCCCGGGCCGACGAAGGAGGTGCACCGTGGGGATCGACGACCTGAAGGGCAAGGCGTCCGACGCGCTGGACAGCGACAAGGGCGAGAAGGCGTCGGACGCGGCCCTGGACAAGGGCGGCGACGCGGCGTCGAAGGCGACCGGCGGCAAGCACGACGACGCGATCGACAAGGGCACGCAGCAGGCCGACTCGAAGCTCGGCCGCGAGTAGCGCGGCACGCCCGCCGGACCGCCCGGTGGGGTCGCGGTCGGCGTCGCCGGGTCAGCCCGCGACGCGGACCGCGACGACCTCGCACTGCACGGGGTACGACTCCGCGCACGCGTCCGTCCAGACCTCGACGGCGTCGCCGTCGGTCAGGTCGCCGGGCGTGAGCGCGGTGCCGTCGTCCCCGACGACGACGGTGCCGGCGGAGAGCAGCCCCATCCCCTCGTAGTAGGCGTCCGAGGCGTCGACGAGGCGCGCGGCGTCACCGGTCCCGGCGACGGTCCCCTCGACGTCGGCGGCGCGTGCGGGCGGCGCGCTCGGCTGCGCATCCGCCGGACCGCCGTCACCCGGGCTGCACGCCGCGAGGAAGACCAGGACCGTGACGAGCGCGAGCACGACGGGACCCGGACGGTGAGAGGGGGCGAGCGGCGTCGGCGGCATGGCGTGATCCTGCCACCGGTCGGCACCGGTCCGCACCGACCGGGACTCAGCTCGTCGCGGGCGGCACGGGCGCGGGCGTCTGCTCGGCCGTCGCACCCTCGCCCGGGCCGGTCCCGGGGACGGGCGCCCCTTCGCCGGTCTCCTCGCCCGTGCCCGTGCCCGTGCCCGGCTCGGGCGTGGTCGAGGGGTCGGGCTCGGGCATCGTCGGGTCCGTGGTCGGGTCCGGCGTCGGCTCCACGCCGGGCTCCTCGGTCGGCGCCGTGGTCGGCTCCTCGGTGGGCGTGGTCGACGGCGCGGGCACCGGGTCCTGCGTCGGCACGCCCGACGGGTCCGGGGCCGGGACCGTGGGGGCCGGGGTCACGGGCGTCTCCGTGCCGACGGAGCGGTCGCGGCTGATCGTCGTGCCCGACCCCTCGACGCCCCGCACGGCGTCGGCGATCGGCTTGCCGATCGTCAGCTCGACGACGAGCACGGCGCCCATGACGACGACGAACAGCGCGAGCGCCGTGACCGTGAGCACCGGGCCGCGGCCGTAGCGGTCGACCAGGCGCAACCACCGGTTCGTCGGGGTGTCCGTCGCGGGCGCGTCGGGCTGCGCCTCCTCCGCGTCCGTCCCGTCCGCGTCGCCCGCGCCTTCCGCGCCGTCCGCGTCGTCGTCGACGGTGGCCGAGCCGCGGGGGACGTTCGCGACGGCGGTCGTGACCGTCGTCGTCGTGGTGCGGTCCCGCGCGGCGCCGGTCCCGGTCGTGACCTGGACGACCTTGCCGACGACGGGGACGAGCTGCTCGCGCGTCTTCTGGATCGAGCGCGTGTACACGTAGTTCGCGACGACGGTCAGCGCGCTCGCGATGCCGGCGCCGATGATCGTCCCGGCCGTCCCGAAGTACGACAGGAGCACGGTGGTGCTCACCGCGGCGAGCGCGCTCGCGAGGACCTGCGTGAGCGACAGCTTCGCGGGGGCGTCGTCCTTCGTCGCTGGGGCCGTGGGCTTCGTCCCGGGGGCGGCAGGACGCCGGGTGTCGTCCGCGGCGTCGGGGCCGGGCTCCGGGCGCGCCGACACGTCGCGCTCGGGGCGGAGGTGGTGGGTCGTCGTCACGTGGTGCGGGGTCTCCGTAGCGTGGTGGGCTGGTCCGCCCGTCGCCACAGGCCGGGTCGCGGCCGCGCCGGGTCCGGCGTCGGGCCACGGGCGTCCCCACCACCATAGGACGCCGGTGTGGACCTCGCTCAGGGGCGCCGTGGCCGCACCTCAGAGGAACGGAGAAGATCCTGTGACGCCGCCGGTCGGGCCGGGCGGGGCGCGGGGCGGGAGACGGCGCGACGTATCCTGCCGGAGGCGCCCGCCGCCCGGGGCAGGCGCGGCCCGGCGGTTCGACCCGTGGTCCGGCCACGGGGGGCAACGCCCCACCCGGCAGGGAATGGCGGAATCCCGCGCGTGTGGTGGACGCCCGTCCAGGTCATTCCCAGGCGCCGCTGGGCTCGCCGCCCGGTTCACCCGTCCAGGTGCTCCGTCCCGTGTTGACGCCTGGGATCGCGCCGTGCAAGATAGTCCTCGACAGCGCGCATCGCCTGCCCCCTGCGCGGTGCGCGCTGTTTCAATCTTCTCCGGAGAACACCTCCGGAATTGCTCGGAACGACGGCCTCGGAACGCGATTGACGCGATCCGGGGCCGTTCGTCGTTNATCTTCTCCGGAGAACACCTCCGGAATTGCTCGGAACGACGGCCTCGGAACGCGATTGACGCGATCCGGGGCCGTTCGTCGTTCCCTGCCGCAGGCGCGCGGCGCGCCCGCGCGCGAGACGGTGCCCCCTGCCGCAGGCGCGCGGCGCGCCCGCGCGCGAGACGGTGCCCTCGCCCGACGCCGCCCGCGGCACCGGGTCGGCCGCCCTCCGGCGCGCCGCGACGGGCGTCGCGAGGCGGGCGGTTAGCGTCGGAGCGTGAATGCCGCAGCCCGCACCAGCTCAGCCGCCCGGAGCGTGGCCGATCCTGCTCGGCTGCCCGCGACCGCTCCCGGGGGGACCGGCCAGCCCGCCGACCAGCACCGCACCGACACCACCGACGGCGACGCGCCGCCGTCGCGCCCCGTGCTCGTCCCCGAGCCCACGACGGCCGACCTCGTCGACGAGGCCGTCGTGCGCTGGCGCGCCGGACTCGTCGAGCTCGCCGGCGGCTCCTCGCTCGCGGACGTCGCGCTGCTCGGCGACGCCGTCGTGGACCTCACCGCCGCGCACCCCTCCGGCGTGGCCCAGCTCTTCGCCGGGCGCCCGACCCGGCTGTCGAACCTCTTCCGCGAGGGCGGCTCGCTGCCCGCCGCCCGGCGCCGCGCCCGTGCGGTCGTGGTGCGCGCGGCCGAGCACGCGCAGCGCTACGGCGTCGCCCCGACCTACCTGGCGATCGGCGTCGCGACCTGGACCCAGGGCGCCGCGACCCACGAGGCCGAGGACGACGTCGCCGCGCTCGCCCGCGTCGCGGGTCGCCCGCCCGTCACGGTCCCGAACGGCACCGCGCCGTCCGACACCGCGCCGTCCGACGGCGAGCACGACCCGCACGCGGGGACCGGTGCCGACGCGGGCGCCCCCGCGCGGACCGGCAACGACGCCGTCCCGGACCCCGGTGACGGCGGGGGCGACGCCGAGCACGAGCCCGCGTCGCGCACCGTGCGGGCCCCCGTCCTCCTACGCCCCCTCACGGTGACCCCGCGGGGCGACGGCGAGACCGACTACGAGCTCACGCTCGAGCCCACGGCCGAGATCAACCCGCTCCTCGCGCGGACCCTGCGCGCGCACGGCGCGCTGCTCGACCCCGTGACGCTCGCGCGCTCGACGTTCACCGGTGCGGGCTTCGACCCCGCCGACGCGACCCGCCGCATCGCCGCGCTCGGCCAGGCCGTGCTCGACGACTTCGAGCTCACCCACCGGGTGCTCGTCGGCACGTTCGTGCACCCGGGCCAGGTGCTCGTCGACGACCTCGACGAGATCGCGCCCGCGCTCGAGCGGCACGAGGTCGTGGCGGCGCTCGCCGGGGACGAGCGCGCCGCGGCCGGGCTGCACGTCGCGCTCCCCGCGCCGCGCGTCGGCGACGCCGACCCGGTGCACGAGCGCGGCGTCGGCGACCTCGACCCCTCCCAGCGCCACGTCGTCGACGTCCTCGCGGGCGGCTCCCACCTGTTCGTCGACGCCCCCGCCGGGTCCGACGTCGCCGGGACCCTCGCCGCCGTCGTCGCCGAGGCCGCGGCCTCCGGGCGCCACGTCCTGTACGTGCCCGGGCACCGCCGCGCCGCCGACGCGCTCCTCGCCCGGCTCGCCGAGCTCGGTCTCGACGGCCTCGCGCTGGACGTCGTCCCGGAGCCGACGTGGCGCGAGACCGCCTCGCACCGGCTGCTGTCCGCCATGGCGTCCGAGCCCGAGCCGGTCGACGACGAGGACGTCGCCCGCACGCGCGACGCGCTGCTCGGGGCGCGGGCGCGCCTCGCCGGGTACATCGAGGCGCTGCACCTCGTCCGCGACCCGTGGGGCGTCTCCGCCTACGACGCGCTCCAGGCGCTCGCGCGCCTCACCGCCGAGCGCCCCGCGCCCGACACCCGGGTGCGCCTGTCCACCGAGGTCGTGCTCGGCATCGGGCCCCAGCGCGAGCGCGTCGCCGCCGAGCTGCGCGAGGCGGCCCTGCTCGGCGCGTTCACCGCCCGCGCCGCGTCCACCCCCTGGTACGGCGCCGCGCTCACCACGCCGCAGGAGGCGCACGACGCCCTCGTGCGCGTCGAGCGCCTGCGCGCCCACACGCTGCCCCAGCTGCGCGCCCAGGTCGAGCAGGTCGCGCAGCGCACCGGGCTCACGCCCGCGACGACGCTGCGCCAGTGGGGAGACCAGCTCGCGATGCTCGGCGGCATGCGCGGGACGCTCGACGTCTTCCAGCCCATGATCTTCGAGCGCACCGCGCAGGACATGGTCGAGGCGACCGCGACCAAGCAGTGGCGCGAGCAGCACGGCGTCGACATGGGCTGGTTCGCCCGCCGTCGCCTGCGCCGCCAGGCCCGCGACATGGTGCGCCCCGGCGTGCGCGTGCCCGACCTGCACGCCGCGCTCGTCGAGGTGCAGGCGCAGCGCGCCGTCTGGCAGGAGCAGTGCCCGCGCGGGGGCTGGCCCGTCCTCCCCGAGGGGCTGTCGGCGATCGAGGACACGCACGAGGCCGTCCGGATCGACACCGAGGAGCTCCAGCCGGCGCTCGCCGGCACGCCCGGCGGCGCCGACCTGCTCGACCTCCCGCTCGACGACCTCGCGGCCCGCCTCGACGCGCTCGCCGAGGACGCCGAGTCGCTCGACACCCTGCCGCCGCGCACCGCGATCCTGCGCCGGCTCACCGACCTCGGCCTCGGCGAGCTGCTCGCCGACCTCGTCGCGCGCCGCGTCGAGGCCGACCAGGTCGGCCCCGAGCTCGAGCTCGCGTGGTGGAGCTCCGTGTTCGAGCAGATCCTTGCCCAGGACCAGGCGCTCGCCGGTCAGGACGGCGCGGGGCTCGACGCGCTCGCGCGGCGGTTCCGCGACCTCGACCGTGCGCACGTCGCGTCGCTCGCCGCGCCCGTGCGCGCCGCCGTGCGCGAGCACCTCGGCGTGGCGATGCGCGAGCACCGCGACGAGGCCGAGGACCTCTTCACCGAGCTGCTCGAGGGGCGGCTCGTGAGCCTGCGCGAGACCACGGAGAAGCACCCCGCCGTCCTGCGGCGCCTGCGCCCCGTGCTCGTCGCCACCCCGACGCTCGTGCCGCACCTCGTCCCCGCGACCCGCACCGTCGACCTCGTCGTCCTCGACGCGATCGAGCACACGCCCGTCGAGCTCGTGCTGTCCGCGCTCGCGCGCGGCCGCCAGGTCGTCGCCGTGGGCGACCCGCGCGCCGCGTCCACCGACACCGTCCGCGAGCTGTCCGAGCTGCTCCCGTCCGTGCGGCTCCTCGCCGACGGCTCGCGCCGCGACCCGTACGTGACGACCTTCCTCGCCGAGCACGGCTACGCCGGCGTCCTGCGGCCCTCGCCGCTCCCGCGCGCCGAGGTCCTCGTGCAGCTCGACGTCGTCGACGGCGCGGGCATGCCGGACCCGACGTCCGGCGCGGTCGAGAGCACGCAGGCCGAGGTCGACCGGGTCGTCGAGGTCGCGATCGAGCACGCGCTCACGCGCCCCGACGAGTCCCTCGCGATCGTCACCGTCACGCCCCTGCACGCCGACCGCATCCGCGACGCCCTCCTCGTCGAGGTCCGGCAGAACCCCGCGCTCGCCGGGTACTTCTCCGGGTCGCGCGAGGAGCCCGTCATCGTCGCCGACGTGTCCGGCGTCGCCGGCCTCGTGCGCGACACCCTCGTCCTGTCCGTCGGGTTCGGCCGGACGCCGCACGGGCGCGTCCTGCACCGGTTCGGCGTCCTCAACACACCCGGTGCCGAGGCCATGCTGCTCGACGCCGTCGGCGCGAGCCGCCGTCGCCTGCACGTCGTGTCCTGCTTCACCGCGGGCGACCTCGACCCCGAGCGGCTGCGCGGCGCCGGCGCCCGGCTCCTCGCCGAGGTGCTCGACCTCGCCGAGCAGCGCAGCGGCGCCGCCGACCAGGTCACGCTCGGCAACGGTGTCGACCTCGGCGGCAGCCCCGACCGTCTCGTGCTCGACCTCGCCGAGCGCCTGTGGCGCGCCGGGCTCGTCGTGGAGACCGACTACGGCATCGGCGACGGCGACCGCATCCCGCTCGTCGTCGGCCACCCGGACCTGCCCGGCGAGTTGCTCGTCGCCGTCCTCACGGACGACGCCGCGTACGTCGCCGAGCGCAGCGTCCGCGTCCGCGACCGGCAGGTCGCCGAGCGGCTCGAGCGCATCGGCTGGACCGTCGCGCAGGTGTGGTCCGCCGCCGCGTTCCTCGACCCCGCGAAGGAGGCCGAGCGCATCCGGCGGGTCGTGCAGGAGGTGCGCGACGCGCGCCTCCCGGAGACCGGCGGCGTCGCGCAGACGGGCGGCGGCGACCGCATCGTCGTCGTCCCGGTCATCGACGACGACGAGCAGCACGGCGACGACGACCTGTAGCCCGTCCTCGCGACCGCGGGGCCGGGTCCGGGCGCGGTGGGACGATAGGGGCGTGAGCAGCGAGTCCGTGCCGTCGTCCGAGCGCCCGTCCCCGACCGAGGGAGAGGGGCGGCGCAGGCGACCGCGCCGGGCCGTGCGGCGGGGGACCGAGAGCGTCGTCGTGCCCGGGGCGAGCGCGGACGAGCGCGCCGAGGGCTGGGGCGACGCGGCCCGGCCGGAGCGCGGCGGCACGGGGGAGAACGACGACCGGCTGCTCGGCGACGTCCCGCCCCACTACGGGCGGCACTGAGCGCGGACGATCCCCACGACGCACTGGTGGCCGCGGCCCTTCCCCGCGGGGACGGGCCGCGGCCACCTGCGTGCTCGGGCGGTGCTGCTCAGACGGTGGGCGGCGGCGTCGGGCGCCCCGGGGCCGCGCCGGGACCGCCGGCCTGCGCCGCGAGGAGGTCGCGGATCTCCTGGAGGACGAGCACGTCCTCGGCCGGGGCCTCCGGCTCCGGCTCGACGTTCTGCTTGCGCATCGCCGCGAGGTGGTTCATCGGCAGGACGATGAAGAAGTAGAGCGCGATCGCGACGCACAGGAACTTGAAGACCGCGTCGAGGATGAGGCCGAGGCTGAAGAGCGCCCCGTTGATCGTGAAGTTGCCGACCCCCGTGAGGTCGGGCTCGCCGAAGATCGCCGCGATCAGCGGGTTGATGAGGCCGTCGACGACCGACGTGATGATGGCCGAGAACGCGGTGCCGATGACGACGCCGACCGCGAGGTCGATCGCGTTGCCCCGGAGCACGAACTCCTTGAAACCGTTGAGCACGCCCTTCATGGAATGGGTCCCTTCCGTGTGGTCCGCGTGGCTGCGGCGCCACGACTCGAGCAGGAGGATCCTCCCAACGGCGGTCGGCTCCGGCAACGGTCTCGTCCGGAGAGTCGGGTTTCTCGCCCGCGACGTCAGGGCACGAGCACGGCGGTCACCGGGGCGTGGCCGCTCACGGCGGCCAGGCGCTCCGCCTCGGCGGGCAGGACGGCGACGAGCGTGACGACGTCGCTGCTCGTGACGCCGGCGCCGAGGAGGCCGCCCCCGGCGTCGGGCTCGGGCGTGGGCACGACGACCGCCGCGCGCGCGAGGTAGGGGTCGTCGGCCTGGGACGTCCCGTCGGGATCGGCCGCGTCGACCGGTACGGCCGCGGCGGCGAGGTCCCCGGCCGCGAGCAGGTCCACGCGGTCGCCGGGGCCGAGGAGCGCGGCGACGCCCGGGTCGAGGCGGACCGGGGCGACGACCGTGCCCGCCGGTGCGGCCGCCACGAGCTCGCCGCCCGCGACGAGCGCGTCCTGGACGAGGGTGCCCGCGGCGAGGGCGACCGTCGCGCGGCGACCTACGACGCCGGCCGGCGCGCCCGCGGCACCGGCGGGCACGAGCGCGGCCGGGACGTCGTCCACGCGGAGGTCCGCACCGGCGAGGACCGCGCCCGCCGGGACGTCGCGCGTGGTCACGACGACGGGCGCGGTCGGCGGCGGTGGGGGGCGCAGCGCACCGACGAGCACCGCGGCGGCGGCGCCGCAGCACACCGCGGCCACGACGAACCGGGCCCGCCAGCACAGCCCGCGCAGGGCGCGGCGACGGGCGGACGAGGGGAGGGGCTCCCGGGAGCCGGGGCGCAGAGGCATGGGCGCGACCGTAGCCGCGGCGGTCAGGCCGGGGCCGGGGACGCCCGACGGCCTGTGGACGACCGGGGCGGTGCGCGCAGGAGGCCGTGCGGCCCCGTGCCCTGTGGTCGAGCGTGGCGGCCGGAGCCCGGCCACCGGCGTCAGGTCAGGAGGACGCGGCCGCGCTGCCGGACGAGCCGCTCGACGACGACGTCGAGCTCGTCGCGGCCGGGGTCGACGTGCTCGACGCGCCGGACTTCGCGGCCGCGGCCGAGGAGGACGATCCGCCCGAGCGCGAGTCGGTGCGGTAGAAGCCCGAGCCCTTGAACGTCACGCCGACCGAGGAGAACACCTTGCGCAGGCGGCCGGAGCACTCCGGGCACACCGTGAGGGCGTCGTCGGTGAACGACTGGTGGATGTCGAAGGCGTGACCGCAGGCGGTGCACGTGTACGCGTAGGTGGGCACGGGTTCTCCTCGTTCACGAGACGGCCGCGGTGCGGCCGCCGGCGGTCGGGATCGGGACGGTCTCGGCCGGGTCGTCGGTGTCAACACCGTCTGGCACTCGAAACTTCCGAGTGCTAATCATACGCGGACCGGCGCGCGCCCGGCGCCGGGGTAGTCTCGCATCCGTGTCTGCGCACGAACCCGCCGAGGCCCCCGCCGGTGACACCGCACCCGGTGCCGACCCCGTGACCCCCGGGGACACCGCGGTCCCTCCCCGGCGCCGCCGGTCGACGCGGCGGAACGTGCTGCTCGTCGTCGCGGCGCTGCTCGTCGTCGCGCTCGTGGCGGGCGCGGCGTTCGTCGTCGTCACGGTGCGCCGGCCGCTCCCGCAGGCCTCGGGGGAGATCGAGGTCCCCGGCCTCGAGGGACAGGTCACCGTGCTGCGCGACGCCCGGGGCGTGCCGCAGATCTACGCCGACACCCCGGAGGACCTCTTCCGCGCCCAGGGCTTCGTCCAGGCGCAGGACCGGTTCTTCGAGATGGACTACCGCCGCCATGTGACGGCGGGCCGGCTCGCCGAGCTCGTGGGTGACAACCCGGACGCCATCGCCGCGGACGCGGTGACGCGCACGTTCGGCTGGAGGCAGGTGGCCGAGGAGGAGTGGGACGTCGTCTCGGACGAGACGAAGTCGTACCTCCAGGCGTACGCCGAGGGCGTCAACGCCTACCTGGAGAACCGCAGTCCCTCCGAGATCGCGATCGAGTACACCGTGCTCGGGCTCCAGGTCGACGTCGCCGAGCCCGAGCCGTGGGACCCCGTCGACTCGCTCGCGTGGCTCAAGGCCATGGCGTGGGACCTGCGCGGCAACTACGACGACGAGCTCGACCGCGCGCTCGCGTTCGGCGCGCTCCAGGACGCAGGGCGCGTCGCCGAGCTCTTCCCGGCGTACCCGTCCGACGTCAACGCGCCGATCCTCGACCCGGGCGAGCTCGAGAACCCGCAGCAGGTCGCGCTCGAGCTCGGCCCCGAGGCGCGTGCCGCGTACGGCTCGGACCACCTGCAGAGCGCGCTCGAGGCCGCCGACCGCGCGCTCGACGCCGTCCCCGTGCTCGTGGGTCGTGGCGAGGGCACCGGCTCGAACTCGTGGGTCGTCTCGGGCGAGCACACCGCGAGCGGCATGCCGATCCTCGCGAACGACCCGCACCTGAGCCTCGGGGCTCCCGGCATCTGGGCGCAGGTGGGGCTGCACTGCAACGAGGTCGGACCCGACTGTGCGTTCGACGTCGCGGGCTTCTCGTTCGCCGGGTTCCCCGGCGTGATCATCGGGCACAACGCACAGCTCGCGTGGGGCCTGACGAACATGGGCGCCGACGTCACCGACTTCTTCGTCGAGCGGGTGCGCGACGACACGTATCTCCGCGGCGACGAGTGGGTGCCGCTCGAGAGCCGGACGGAGACGCTGCGCGTCGCCGGGGGCGACGACGTGGAGCTCGAGATCCGCTCGACCGTGCACGGGCCGATCGTGTCCGAGGCGATCCCCGCGACCGAGTCCGCGGTCGGCACCCCGGCGCTCGACACGCGCCTGGGCGAGTACGCCGTCTCCCTCCAGTGGACCGCGCTCGAGCCGGGCCGCACCGCCGACGCGGTCTTCGCGTTCAACCTCGCGCAGGACGCCGACGACATGCAGGAGGCGGCAGCCCTCTTCGAGGTGCCCGCGCAGAACATCGTCTTCGCGACGACGGACGGTCACATCGGCTACCAGGCGCCGGGCAAGATCCCGGTGCGCGCGTCGGTGCCCGACGCCCCCGTCCCGTCCGACGGCACGTGGCCGCGCGACGGCTCCGACGAGCGGTACGACTGGCAGGGCTACGTGCCGAGCGAGGAGATGCCGCGCGTGGTCGACCCGGCGGAGGGCTTCGTCGTGGCGGCGAACCAGGCCGTGCTGCCCGCCGGCGTCGCGCCGTTCCTCACGACCGACTGGGACTACGGCTACCGCTCGCAGCGCATCCGTCAGCTCCTCGAAGCCGAGATCTCCGCGGGCCGGACCGTCGACGTCGACACGATGAACGAGATCCAGGTCGACGACCGCAGCCCCTACGCCGAGGTCCTCGTGCCGCTGCTGCTCGACCAGGAGATCGAGGACGGCTTCGCCGCCGAGGGGCAGGAGCTCCTGGCCGACTGGGACTACCGGACGGACACGGACTCGGCGGCCGCCGCGTACTTCGCGGCCGTCTGGCGCAACCTGCTGGAGCTCACCTTCTGGGACGACCTGCCCGAGTCGGCGCGGCCGAACGGCGGGAGCCGCTGGCTCGCCGTCGTGACGAGGCTCCTCGACGACCCGACGAACCCGTTCTGGGACGACCGGCAGACCGTGAGCGTCGTCGAGACGCGCGACGAGGTGCTCACGCAGGCGCTCGTCTCCGCGCGCCTCGACCTGACCGTCGAGCAGAGCAAGCAGCCGTCCGACTGGGCCTGGGGCACGCTCCACGTGCTCGCGCTGGAGCACCCGATCCTCGGCGGCGAGTCGATCCCCGGACCGGTCCGCAACTGGGTCAACCCCGACCCGGTCCGCATGCCCGGAGGCTCGTCGATCGTCAACGCGACGGCCTGGGACGCGGCGTCCGGCTCGTTCGACGTGACGGCCGGACCGTCGATGCGGATGGTCGTCGACCTCGGCGACCTCGACCGCTCCACGTGGGTCACCGTGACCGGCACGTCCGGCCACCCGGCGTCGAAGCACTACGCCGACCAGCTCAAGACCTGGGCGCGCGGCGAGACGTTCGAGTGGCCGTTCACGACCCAGGCCGTCGCCGACGCCGGCACGGACGAGCTCACGCTCGTCCCGTAGCCGGGCCGGCGTCCGGCGTCCGGCGTCACGCCGGGCGCGAGGGGACGGCCTCGCGGCGCGGGTCCGGGCTCGTCGCGGACGGCGCGATGCGCGGCCAGGTCCAGGCGTACCGCACGACGAGGGCGAGCAGGACGAGCTCCAGCACGACACCGAGGCCGTAGTAGTACAGGTAGAACCCGCCCGCGACGTTGAAGACCGTGACGGGGACGTAGAGCGCGGCCACGACGAGGTTCGCGGTGCGGCTCGCGCGGGCGGGCAGCGTCAGCGACAGCGTGACCATGAGGATCGGGACGGCCATGAGGGTCAGCGCCGAGATCGAGAAGGTCTGGGAGAGGTCGAACGTGAAGACCTTCCCGTCCAGGATGTCCGCGACGACGCCGGGCGTGTAGAACCCGAGGATGTCGACGTAGGCGTACAGGAACATGAAGCTGGTCCACACGGCGGCGAGCTTGGCTCGCACCGGGACCGGTCGGTCGTCCAGCGTGGTGGTGGGCGCAGGGGTGGTGCTCATCGTGGCCTCCGTCGTCAGGGTGCGGATCGGACAGGTCCACGGTCGCGGGGGTCGACGGCCGCGCACATCGGCCCGGAGGCCGGTGCCTCCCGGCCGAAGGCACGGTCCGTCTCTCGTCCTTTCGGCGGGTACGCGCGGGCGCCGCGATCCCTAGGCTGGGCCCGTGACCACCGTCCGGCGCTCCCTCTGGCACGAGCCGCGGCCCGCCGACGCCCCACCCGTCGGTCGCCCCGACGTGCTGCTCGCCGGCGCGTTCGCGGCCGTCGTCGTCGTCGAGGCGGTCGCCCGGCCGGGTCTCGCGTGGCGGCCCCTGGTCGCGGCGCTCGCCCTCGTGCTCGTGCCCGCGCTGCTCTGGCGGCGGGCCCACCCCCTGCCAACAGTCCTGGTCGGTTGGGGCGCCGTCGCGCTGCTCTCGGTCCTCCAGCTCGCGGCGCACACCGCGGACCTCGGCCTCTACTCCACGACGGCGGTCCTGATCCTGCTCTACTCCCTGGTGCGGTGGGGGTCGGGCCGCGAGACGGTCCTGGGGACGGCGTTCGTGGCCGTCGTGGTCGCGCTGGGCATGTACGCGTCCTCCGCGGGGTGGGCCGACGTCGTGGGCGGGACCGCCTTCGTGCTGCTGTTCGTCGCCCTCGCCGCGGTGTTCCGCTACCGCGCCGACCTCTGGCACCGCCGGCAGCGCGAGATCCGCAACGAGGAGCGGGTCGCTCTCGCGCGCGAGCTGCACGACACCGTGGCCCACCACGTCTCGGCCATCGCGGTGCAGGCGCAGGCGGGCGGCGTGGTCGCCGGTGCCCAGCCCGAGAAGGCCGCGGAGGTCCTGGCCGCGATCGAGACCGAGGCGTCGCGGACCCTGGCGGAGATGAGGTCCGTGGTGGAGGTCCTGCGCGCGGAGGACGCCGTCGCCTACGCACCGCCGCGGGGCGTCGCCGACCTGCCCGCCCTGGCGCGCACGGGTGCGACGCCCGTCGTCGCGGTGTCCCTCCACGGGTCGTTCTCCGGGCTCGCACGACCGGTGGACGCCGCCCTCTACCGGCTCGCGCAGGAGTCGCTGACCAACGCCGTGCGGCACGCCCGGGGCGTGACCCGCGTCGAGATCGACGTCCGCCGGGAGCCGGACGCCGTCCGGCTGCGGGTGCGCGACGACGGGCGGGCCGACCCGGGGCCGACGCCGCAGCCGGGGTTCGGCCTGCTGGGCATGGCCGAGCGCGCCCACCTCCTCGGCGGGTCGTTCACCGCGGGGCCGGGCGCAGCGGGCGGCTGGGTGGTCGAGGCCGTGCTGCCCACGGAGGCCCCGGCGTGAGCGTCCGCGTCGTCGTCGCCGACGACCAGGACCTCGTCCGGACCGGCCTCGTGATGATCCTCGGCGCGCAGCCGGACGTGGACGTCGTGGGGGAGGCGGCGGACGGGCTCGCCGCGCTCGACCTGGCGACGCGGCTGCGTCCCGACGTCCTGCTCGTCGACATCCGGATGCCCGGGCTCGACGGCATCGAGGTGACGCGGCGCCTGGCCGGGCCGGGCGCCCCGGGCACGACGGCGGTCGTCGTGATCACGACCTTCGACCTCGACGAGTACGTCCTCGGCGCGCTCCGCGCGGGCGCGCGCGGCTTCCTGCTCAAGGACGCCGGGCCGCAGCTCCTCGTGCAGGCCGTCCACGCGGCGGCCGCCGGGGACGCGCTGATCGCCCCGAACGTCACGCGCCGGCTGCTCGCGACCTTCGCCGACCGGGCGCCGGTGGTCCCGGTCCAGCCCGTCAGCCCGCTCACCGAGCGGGAGGAGGAGGTGCTCGCGCTGGTGGCACGCGGCCGCACGAACGCCGAGATCGCGGCCGAGCTGTTCGTCGGCCTGAGCACGGTCAAGTCCCACGTGGCGTCGCTGATGACCAAGCTCGGTGCCCGCAACCGCGTCGAGGTCGCGCTGTGGGCGTACGACACCCGGCGCGTGCGGGCCGACTAGCGCGGACCGCGGAGCCGGCTACGGGAGCCAGCGCCACCCGAGCGGGGTCGCGACGGCGTCGACGAGCTTGTCGTGCGGCTCGAGCGGCAGCGGGCGGTCGGACGCGTCGTAGACCTCCTCGGGGAACACGACGGCCACGACCTTGGTCCCGGGACGCACGTGCTCGAGCGCGCGGTCGTACCAGCCGCCGCCCTGCCCGAGCCGGACGCCGCGCGAGTCGACGGCGAGCGCGGGTGCGACGACGACGTCGGCCTCGGCGATCGCGTCCGCGCCGAGCGCCGGGGTCCCGGGTTCGGGCGGTCGGCCCGGCGCGCGGACCTGGAGGTCGGCGGGGCCGTCGTAGAGCGCCCAGTCGCGCTGCAGGCCCGCGCCGAGCACGGGCAGCAGGAGCCGGACGCCGCGCGCGGCGAGGCGTTCGAGCGTCTCCGACGTACCGGGCTCGGTCGGCCGGGCGGCGTAGGTCGCGACGCACGAGGCGGAGGCGACCTCGGGGATGGTCTCGATGACGTCGGCGATGGCGGCGGCCGCTTCCTTGCGGAGCCGCTCGGACCGCGACTGGCGGTTGGTGCGGATGGCCTTGCGGAGGATCTCCTTCGCGTCCTCGGCTTCGATGCTTCCGTGCAGGGGGTACGGCTGGACCGGGCCACTCATGTCCCTATTGTCACCCGGAGCGGCGGTCCCCGTGGACGCGACGCGGGGTGACCTTGTGCCCGTCGTGCGCCGGACGGGTTCCGCGGACGGGTCGGCGGTGCCTATGATCGGGGTCGAGCCAGTAGTACGGACTCCTGACAAATGCGTCGCGAGGCCGTCGGAGTGCCGACCAGTGAGGACGCCATGACCGCGACGACGCCTGCCCAGCCCACCGCCACCACCCCGCGCGGGGGCGTCCGCCCCCGGACCGGACGGGCCGCCGTCGTGCTGGCCGCCGGGCACGACGCCGCGTCGCGCGAGCTCCTCACGCGGCCCCTCGGCGACGCGACCGTCGTCGAGCTCGCCGTCGCGAACGTGCGGCGCGTGGTCGACGCGAGCCGGATCGTCGTCGTCGTGTCGCCGGACGACCCGACGGTGCGTGAGCTCCTCGGCGAGGACGTCGTGTTCGTGGAGCAGGCGGAGCCGCTCGGCACGGGGGACGCCGTGCTCGCCGCGCGCGAGGCGATCGCCTCGGTGCTCGGGCCCGGGGCCGACGACCCGGTGCTCGTCGCCTACGCGGACACCCCGCTGCTGCGCTCGGAGTCGCTGCTCGGGCTCCTCACGCGCCACACCCTCACGCGCGCCGACCTGTCGCTCCTGTCCGCCGTCGTCGACGACCCGGACGGCTACGGGCGCGTCGTGCGCGCCGAGGGCGAGATCACCGCGATCCTCGAGTCGTCCGAGGTCGACGGCACCGCCGCGGAGCCGCTCACCGAGATCAACGTCGGGGCGTACGTCGCGGCGCCGAGCCTGCTGTTCGGCGAGCTCGAGCGCATGGTGACCGGGGGAGAGCACCGGCTCACCGAGCTCGCGCGCCGCGTCATCGGCGCGGGCAAGCGCATCGCGTCGTACCGGATCGTCGACGTCGACGAGGTGCGCGGCATCAACACCCCGGACGAGCTCGCCCAGGCGGCGGACATCGTGCTCAAGCGCCTGTTCGTGCCGACGAAGAACACGGACACCAAGATCGTGTTCGGCACGGGCGGCTGGCGTGCCGTCATCGGCGAGGGCTACACGCTCGCCAACGTGCGGCGCCTGTGCCAGGCCATCGCGAACGAGACGATCCGCCGCGGGCTCGACGGCAAGGGCGTCGTGATCGGCGGCGACCGGCGCTTCCTCTCGCGCGAGTCCGCCGTGGCCGCGGCCGAGGTGTTCGCGGGCAACAACATCGCGGTGACGCTCCTGCCCGACGACGTCCCCACGCCGCTCGTCACGTTCGCCGCCCCCTACCTCGGCGCGGCCTACGGGATCATCGTCACGTCGAGCCACAACCCGCCCGAGTGGAACGGCATGAAGGTCTTCCGCCAGGACGGCTCGCTCCCGCTCGACGACGAGACCGACCGCTACCAGGACGAGGCCAACGCCCTGTCCGTGGACGACGTCATCACGCTCGACATCGACGTGGCGCGCCGCGCGGGCGTGGTCGTGGACCGGTCCCTCACCGACCCGTACGTCGACGCGATCGAGGAGATCATCGACGTCGAGGCGGTGCGCGGCTCGGACCTCCAGGTCGTCGTCGACCCGATGTACGGCACGAGCCAGCTCACGCTCGGCACGATCCTGTCGGACATGCGCGTGCGGTCGGAGTTCATCCACGCGACGCACAACCCGCTCTTCGGCGGCGTCGCGCCCGCGCCGGACCTCCAGCGCCTGAGCACGCTCGTGACGATGATCCGGCAGGGCGGGGGGCGCTACGACCTCGGCATGGCGACCGACGGCGACTCCGACCGCATCGGCATCGTCGACGAGACGGGCGAGTACATCTCGACGAACGACCTGCTCCTCCTCCTGTACTGGTACCTGCACGAGGTCCGCGGCGAGAAGGGCGGCGTCGTGCGCAACCTCGCGACGACGCACCTCCTCGACCGGCTCGCGGCCCACTTCGGCGAGGAGTCGCGCGAGGTCAAGGTCGGGTTCAAGCACGTCACGGCGGGCATGGCGGAGATCGGGGCGGTGCTCGGCGGCGAGTCGTCCGGCGGCCTGACGATCCGCGGCTGGATCCTCGGCAAGGACGGCATCTTCGCGTGCGCCCTCGTGGCGGAGATGCTCGCCCGCACCGGCAAGCGGATCTCCGAGCTGCGCGCGATGCTCTACGAGATCACCGGCCGCCTGTACACGCTCGAGGCGGGCGTGCCGGCCACCCCGGAGATGCGCGTCGAGGTGCCGCGCCGGCTCGAGGCGCAGCCGCTCACGCACGTCGGGCCGTACCCCGTCGTGTCCGTCTCGCACCTCGACGGCACCAAGATCCTCCTCGAGAACGACAACTGGGCGCTCCTGCGGTTCTCCGGCACCGAGCCCGTCCTGCGCATGTTCGTCGAGGCGGACACCCCCGAGAAGGCCGCCGAGCTCCTGGAGTGGCTCCAGGGGTTCGTCACCGCCGGCGTCTGACGCCGGCGCCCCGCCCGGCACCCACCCGGCACCCTCCTGCACCCAGCCCCCAGACCACCCCAGGACAGGAACCAGAGCAACGATGCGCTACGGCCACTTCGACACCGCGCACGACGAGTACGTCGTCGAGCGCCCCGACGTCCCCGTCTCGTGGACGAACTACCTCGGCACGCGGGACATGTGCACGGTCCTGTCCCACCACGGCGGCGGGTACTCGTACCACAAGAGCTCGCAGTACGGGCGGATCACGCGCTTCCGCCAGAACGGGGTGCCGCTCGACCGCCCCGGCCACTACGTCTACCTGCGCGACGACGCGGACGGCGACTACTGGTCGGTGTCCTGGCAGCCCGTGGGCAAGCCGTTCGTCGGGCCGGGCGAGGAGCTCGACCCGGCCGGCGGCGCGGGGCGCTGGACCACGCGCCACGGCCTGAGCTACACGACCTTCCGCGCCGAGTACAAGGGCATCGACGCCGAGCAGACGGTCTTCATCCCGCTCGACGACGACGTCGAGCTGTGGGACGTGCGCGTCACCAACACGACGGACGAGGTGCGCGAGCTCACCGTCGGGTCGTACGTGGAGTTCTCGTTCCACACGATCACGATCGACAACCAGAACCTGCAGATGTCGCTCTACGCGTCCGGCTCCTCGTACGAGGACGGGATCATCGAGTACGACTTCTACTACGAGCCCTGGACGTACCACTACTTCGCGTCGAGCGAGACGCCGTCGTCGTACGACTCGCTGCGCGACAGCTTCGTCGGCCCGTACCGCACCGAGAGCAACCCGGTCGCGATCGAGCGGGGCGAGGGCTCGAACGCGAGCGCGACGACGCAGAACCACTGCGGCGCGCTGCTGCACAAGGTGACGCTCGCGCCGGGCGAGACCAAGCGCCTCGTCTTCATGCTCGGCTACGGCTCGCGCGACGCGGCCGGGCGCGCGGTCCGGGCGAAGTACTCGGACGTCGCGGCCGTCGACCGCGAGCGCGCGCGCCTGCGCGACTACTGGCGCGCCAAGCAGGACAAGCTGCGCATCCGCACGCCCCACGAGGGCATGAACACGATGATCAACGCGTGGACGCTGCTCCAGGCGGAGACGTGCGTCGTGTGGTCGCGGTTCGCGTCGTTCGTCGAGGTGGGCGGTCGTGCGGGGCTCGGCTACCGCGACACGGCGCAGGACGTCATGAGCGTCATCCACTCGAACCCGACGAAGACGCGCCAGCGCATCGTCGAGCTCCTGCGGGCCCAGACGGAGGCCGGCTACGGCCTGCACCTGTTCGACCCCAAGGCCTTCGACCCCGACGCGGAGAAGCTGCCCGACGTCCCGTCGCCGACGATCGTGCCGACCGTCGACCCGAAGGACCTCATCCACGGTCTCGAGGACACGTGCTCGGACGACCACCTGTGGCTCGTGCCGTCGGTCGTGGAGTACGTCAAGGAGACGGGCGACCGCGCGTTCCTCGACCTGGAGATCCCGTTCGCCGAGGGCACGCCCGCGACGGTCTACGACCACCTCGTGCGCGCGCTCGAGTTCTCCGCGCAGCAGGTGGGCCAGAACGGCGTGGCGCTGGGACTGCGCGCCGACTGGAACGACTGCCTCAACCTGGGCGGCGGCGAGACGTCGCTCGTGACGTTCCTCCACGCGTGGGCGATCGGCGCCTTCCTCGAGGTGGCCGAGCCGCTCGCCGCGGCGGGCGACGAGCGCGCCGAGGCGGACGTCGTGCGGTTCACAGCGGAGCGCGAGCGCATCGCGAAGGTCGCGGACGCGCAGCTCTGGGACGGTCGCTGGTGGATCCGCGGGTACACGCGCGACGGCGTGAAGATCGGCTCCGCCGAGAACGACGAGGGCAAGATCTTCCTCGAGCACCAGGCGTGGCCCGTCATCGCGGGCATCACGACCCAGGAGCGCGGCGAGGCGTCGATGGACGCGGTCCGCGAGCTCCTCGGCTCGGAGTACGGCAACCACCTCAACTGGCCGGCGTTCACGAAGGTCGACGACACGGTCGGGTTCGTCACGCGCGTGTACCCGGGCATCAAGGAGAACGCCGCGATCTTCTCCCACCCCAACGCGTGGCCGATCATCGCCGAGGCGCTGCTCGGGCGCGGCGACGAGGCGGTCCAGTTCTACGACGCGATCCTCCCGTACCACCAGAACGACAACATCGAGGTCCGCGGCGCCGAGCCGTACGCGTACGTCCAGTTCCTCTACGGCCGCGACCACGAGTGGTTCGGCAAGGCGCAGAACCCGTGGCTCACCGGCACGGCCGGCTGGATGTACACGGCCGTGACCAAGTACGTGCTCGGTGTGCGGCTCGCGCTCGACGGCCTCGTCGTCGACCCGTCCATCCCGAGGGACTGGGACGGGTTCGAGGTGCGCCGCGAGTGGCGCGGCGCCGTCTACGACATCGAGGTCCGCAACCCCGACCACGTGTCGAAGGGCGTGCGGTCCGTGACGGTCGACGGCGTCGAGCACGACCCGGCGACGCCGATCCCCGCGCTGCCCGCGGGCACCGAGGCGAAGGTCGTCGTCACGCTCGGCTGACAGCACGGCCGGCACCACCGGGTGCCTGCGTCACCGGTCGGTGGCGCGCGGGCACCCGGTGGTGTCACCCTGTGCACCGAGGGACGGGCGCCCGCCCGTGCCGACCGACAGCCCGAGGACGGTTCACCGCCGGATGACGCACAAGATCACGCGCGGCTGGACCGTCGCCAAGCCGTGGCCCGTGACGCTGCGGGACGACACGCTGGGCGGCTCCGTCGTCCTGCGGCCGCTGCGCCGCCGGGACGCGACCGCGTGGATGCGCCTGCGCGCGCAGAACGCCGAGTGGCTCGAGCGCTGGGAGGGGACGTCGCCCCGCCCGGGCTCCGGGGGCGGGCCGCCGACGTTCGCGGAGTACGTCCGCGTGCTGTCCGCCCAGGCGCGCGCCGGGTCGTCCCTGCCGTTCGCGGTCGAGCTGGACGGCGAGCTCGTCGGCCAGCTCACCGTCTCGTCCATCACCTACGGCTCGCTGTGCGGCGCGAGCATCGGTTACTGGGTGAGCGAGCACGTCGCGGGCCGCGGGGTGATCCCGACGGCCGTCGCCATGGCGACCGACTACTGCTTCGCGGTCCTCGGCCTGCACCGGATCGAGATCAACATCCGCCCCGAGAACGGCCCGAGCCTGCGCGTCGTGGAGAAGCTCGGCCTGCGCGACGAGGGCGTGCGCGAGCGGTACCTGCACATCCAGGGCGCCTGGCGCGACCACCGGACCTTCGCCATCACGAGCGAGGAGGTGCCCGACGGGCTCCTCGCGCGCTGGCAGGCGTCGCGGCGCGAGACCATCTGAGCCGCCCGACACGCCGGAGAGCGTGCGGACCGCGGCCGCACGCCTCGCCTACGGTCGTGATGTGGAATCGGCCTCGGGGATCGTCGCGCTCGCGGTGGTCCTGCTGTGGGTCGGCTTCTACGTCCCGCACCGGGTGCGTCACCGGCAGCAGCTGCTGGAGGCGCGCACGGACGACCGCTTCTCCGGCTCCCTGCGGGTCCTGGCCGTCGCCGGCCCGGGCGGCGGGGGGATCGACCCGTGGGACGCGCGGCTCGACGGGGTGACCGCCGTCGCGTCGATCGCCTCCGGGCCGGGCGACGGGGGTCGTGCCCTGCTCGAGGGCGCGGGCACGAAGGACCGGCCCACGGGCCGGGCGCACGACGAGGAGGGAACGCACGCCATGGGGAGCACCGTCAGCGCGTCACCCTCGCGCGGGGCACCGCCGCGCCGCCAGCCGGCTCCGGAGCAGTCCCGCCTCGCCCTCCTCGAGCGGCGTGCCGCCGCGGCGCGCCGCCGTCTCGCGCTCACGGTCGTGCTCCTGCTCGCGAGCGTCGCCGTGTGGGTCGTCGCCGCGCTCGGGTACGTGCCGTGGTGGGCAGGTGCCGTCCCGACGGCGCTCCTCGGGCTCGTGCTCGTGCTGGGCCGTCGTGCGGTGCTCGCGGCGCAGCGTTCCGACGCCGCGTGGCTGGCCGAGCGTCGTGCGGCCGCGCGGGCCGCGCGCGGGACCGTCCTGGGTGCGCCGCCCGCGCCCCGGGGTGCGCGTCCGCGCGTCACCGGTCGCGCCGTGCACGGCTCGCAGGTCAGCACGCAGATGATCCCGCGCGTCACGCCGAAGGACCTGGCGCGCGCGAACGCGGCCGCGACCGCCGACGCCGCGCGCTCCGCAGGGCCCGCGTCCGCGCCGCGCGAGGCGGTGACCGCGCCGAGCGCGCCGGAGGCCGAGGGCTCCGGCTCCGAGGAGCCTGCTCCGGCGGGCGAGGCTGCCCCGGCGCGCGACGCCGCGCACGAGCCGTCGCCGACCGTCGCCCGCGCCGACGTCGTCGACGCCGCCGAGGCCGGGACCGCGGCCGAGGACCACGTGCCCTCGGGCCGTGCCTGGGACCCGGTGCCCGTGCCGCCGCCGACGTACACGATGAAGCCCACGGCACCTCGCCGCGAGCCCGCCCCGCTCACGGACGACGACGTCGTCTCGTCCGCGCGTCCCGCCGCCGACCCCGTGGTCGCGACGGTGCCCGTCGGCGACGCGTCGTCCGGCGCGCCGACCCCTGCCGAGGGCGACGAGCGCAAGCCCTCGACCGAGACGCTGGGCCTCGACCTCAACGAGATCCTCGCCCGCCGCCGGGCGGCCGGGCAGTAGACCCCCCGAGGGCGGCCGGTTTGCACGACCCCGCCCTCGGGGTGCTAATCTGTACACCGCTCGAGGGGCTATGGCGCAGTTGGTAGCGCGTCTCGTTCGCAATGAGAAGGTCGGGGGTTCGAATCCCCCTAGCTCCACCGGGTGAAGGCCCCGGACCTCACGGTCCGGGGCCTTCGTCGTTCCTGGGGCGCCTGTGTCGTGTCGCAGACGTCGTGCCTCGGCCGCGGGCGGCACGGGCCGACGGGATCGTCAGGACGTCCGGACGGCGCGGTCGTCGGTCACGTTCGTGAGGAAGAGCGCGCTGAGCTCGATCGCCTCGTTCCTCGTGGAGCACCCGAGCTTGCGGTAGATGGACTTGAGCTGCGACTTGATCGTGTTCGGCGAGACGTGGAACTGGCTCGCCAGGTCGGCAACGGTGCTGTGGAGCGGCAGCGCGTAGAGCACGCGCCGCTCGCTCTCCGTCAGGGTCGAGCGGTTCGGCAGGTCGCGCAGCTCGAGGCCGTCGACCGACCGGTCGAGCTGGGGCCCGGTCTGGTCGTCGAGGCGTTCGCGGACCGCGTCGAGGAGCTGCCGGGGCATCGACGCGATCAGCCGGCGGACGTGGCCCGTGCTCGCCGCGCGAGCGACGGCCAGCGCCGTGTGGTGGCTGACCCTCCCGTTGCGCGCGAGCTCGAGCCACGCCGAGAGCATGACGTGCTCGGCGTGCAGTCGGGGCCCGAGCGGGGACTCGCCGGCGAGTCGCCGCAGGTCCCTCGTCGCGGCGTCGAGACGGCCCAGGTGCAGGTCGACCCGGACGGAGGCGAGACGGGTCATCGGCCCGCAGCGGGCGCGGTCGTCCGCCAGGCGGCGTGCGGTGACCTCGTCGCCCATCGCGAGCAGCGCCTCGACGGACACCGCCGCGACGATGTCGTTCGCGACCGAGCCGTGCTGGCGCGGGTGCGACTCCTGAGCGAGCTCGGTCACCTCGATCGCCTCGCTCGGCCGGTGCTGGGAGACGAGGGCGCGCGCCCGGGCGAGGAGCGTGAACGGCCACGTCATCTCCACGCTGTGGTACGGCTCGAGCCGTGCGAGCCGCAGCTCCAGGTCATCGCTCATCCGGTCGACGGCGATGAGAGCCTCGGTGGTGGCCTCGGTCGCCTGCACGGACCGCTCGTGCGCCGGGGACGGGTCGGGCTCGCGCGCCGCCTCGTCGAGCGCGGCCCGCGCGTCGTCCAGCGACCCGCGCAGCGCGTGGGCGAGAGCGAGACGGCTCAGCGCGAACCGCTCCGCGTCCGGCTGGATCGAGTGCCGACCGAGCTCTCGGGCCCTCGCGAACTCCAGGAGCGCGCGGCGCGAGTCGCCGGAGAGCAGGTACGTCGAGCCGACCTGGAGGTGCGCGAACCACAGCGGCCCGTCGGTCCGCTGGTGCCACTCGGCGTCGACGCTCGCGAGTCGCTCCAGGAGACGTTGGGCGCAGACCGCTGCTGCCGCCACGTCCCCGCTGAGGCGGAACGCGACCATCTGGGCGACGGCGAGGAAGTCGAACTCCTCCGCGCTCAGGGTGCGCGCCTCGTCGGGGTCGATGAGGGGTTTGAAGGGGCGGTGGGTCAGGGCGAGGAGCGGCGTCATCGGATGCACGATGCGGAGCGCGAGGTACCGGTCGAGCACCGGTGACGGGAGTCGTTCGACCGCCCGCATGAGCAGGTCGTGGTGCGAGCTGTAGAGCGGCCAGAGGTTCGTCATCGCGGCCGCCGCGATCGCCTCGGGCGAGCCGGAGGCCATCGCCTGCTCGAGCGCCGCGCGCGCCGCGACGGGGTCGTTGAGGTTCACGGCGTCCCTCGCCCCCTGCCAGCGGCCGGCGAGCCCGCTGGCCCGGCCCCCGCACGACGGTGCGGACAGCGCCGCCCGCCGTCACGAACGTCGTTCGACATCGTCCGTCACAACCTCCAGGTCGGCCCTCCCGGCCGCACGTCGGTCATCGGAACTCAGTCGTACCACGGGAAATGCCGGTCAGCATGTCCAGGAAAGGGAATGCCGGGTGAAAGAGCGGGTGAAAGGCCGGGTGGCGCCCCGTGTGAGGGAGCGGGGGAAATCGCGGGTTCACCGTCCGGTGCGCCCGAGGTGCTGGTTAGCATCGCCGCATGAGCCCTCCAACGGCGGCGTCCCAGCGAATGATCATTCGGAATGTCCGAGTCTTCGACGGCGTGCGCGAAAAGACTTTAGACAATGCGGACGTTCTGGTCGAGGGGCAGCACGTCGTCGCGGTGTCGGAGTCGCCCGTCGGGGGTCACGAGTCCGACGGCGTCGTCGAGATCGACGGGGCGGGAAAGTTTCTCATGCCGGGCCTGAGCGACGCCCACGCGCATTTGATGGGCAACGCCAACACGATGATGGATTTCCTCCAGGGGCCGACGGGGGCCTTGTACGGCAACACCATCGCGGAGGCGCGGCGAATGCTCCTGCGCGGGTTCACGACGGTGCGTGACATGGGCGGCGACACGGCGCCCGTCAAGGCGCTCGTCGACCGTGGCGTGTTCGAGGGGCCGCGCATCTTCCCGAGCCAGGCGATGATCTCGCAGACGTCCGGGCACGCGGACTTCGCGTTCGTCTACGACGTGCCCCAGGAGTTCGGCGGGCGACCGAGCCGTACCGACGACCTCCACTTCACGCGCGTCGCCAACGGCGTGCCCCACGTCCTCGCCGCGGTGCGCGAGCAGCTACGGCAGGGCGCGAGCCAGATCAAGCTCACGCTCGGCGGCGGGGCGGCCTCGATGTACGACCCGCTGAGCACGCTGCAGTACACCCCCGAGGAGATCCAGGCCGCCGTGCAGGCCGCCTCCGACTACGGGACCTACGTCGCCACGCACGTGTACACCGTGGACGGCATCCGGCGCGCGATCGACGCCGGCGTCCGGTCGATCGAGCACGGTCACCTGGCGGACGAGGACACGATCCGCCTCGTCGGGGAGACCGGGACGTGGCTCTCGATGCAGCCGTTCGCGGAGGCGGACCACCACTACCCGGACCCGGCGCGCGCCGCGAAGAACGCGCAGATCTGCACGGGGACGGAGCAGGTGTACGAGTGGGCGAGGAAGTACGGCGTGAAGACCGCCTGGGGCACCGACCTGCTGCTCGAGCCGCAGTCGGCGGCCCGGCAGAGCCTGATGGCGGCGCGCATGGGCGAGTTCTTCAGCAACGCCGAGGCGCTGCGGATGCTGACGTCGGGCAACGCGGAGCTGTTCGAGCTCGCGGGCGAGCGGAACACCTACCGCGCCGGACGGCTGGGCGTCATCGCCGAGGGTGCGTGGGCGGACATGGTCCTGGTCGACGGCGACCCCCTCGCCGACCTCTCCGTGATCGCCGACCCCGACACGAACTTCAGGCTCATCGTCAAGGGAGGGCAGGTCGTCAAGAACACGCTGTGACCGCGGCCCAGGTGCCTCGTCGACGGCGAGGCGACCGAGAGCAGCGGAGCCGAGGTCCCGGCACACGCGGTGGGAGGCGCACCACGGGACCGGTGGCCTACGACCGCCCCCCACGAAGCACCAGGAGGACAGCATGACCGCCAACACCACGAAGGCCCGCCAGACGACGAACATCGACCCGACGCTGAGCGTCAACCCCGTCTTCGTGCGGCCGGGAGAGGCGACGGAGTTCGACAAGTTCACGATGCCTGCCGGCCCGAGCCTTCCCGAGACGGCGTACCAGATCGTGCACGACGAGGCGATCCTCGACGGGAACTCGCGCCTGAACCTGGCGACGTTCGTCTCCACGTGGATGGACGACCACGCGCTCAAGCTCTACAGCGAGTCGGCCGACAAGAACATGATCGACAAGGACGAGTACCCGGCGACGGCTGCGATCGAGGACCGCTGCTGGCGAATCCTCGCGGACCTGTGGCACGTGCCCGACCCCACGGACACGATCGGGACGTCCGCGATCGGCTCGTCCGAGGCGTGCATGCTCGGCGGGCTCGCGCTGAAGCGCCTCTGGCAGGAGAAGCGCAAGGCCGAGGGGAAGTCGACCGAGCGGCCGAACCTCATCATGTCCGCCGCGGTGCAGGTCGTCTGGGAGAAGTTCTGCAACTACTGGGACATCGAGCCCCGGTACGTCCCCGTCTCGCGCGAGCACCTGGTGCTGGACGGGTACGACCTCGAGAACTACGTCGACGAGAACACGATCGGCGTGGTCGCGATCCTGGGCCAGACCTTCACCGGGCTGTACGACCCCGTCGAGGCGATCGCGAAGAAGCTCGACGAGATCGAGGCGAAGACGGGGCTCGACGTCAAGATCCACGTCGACGGGGCGTCCGGCGCGATGGTGGCGCCGTTCTGCCAGCCGGACCTCGTCTGGGACTTCCAGATCGACCGCGTGAACTCGATCAGCACCTCGGGCCACAAGTACGGGCTGGTGTACCCGGGCGTCGGGTGGGTGGTCTGGCGCAACACCGCGGTGCTCCCCGAGAGCATGATCTTCCACGTCAGCTACCTCGGCGGGGACATGCCGACGCTCGCGCTGAACTTCTCCCGGCCGGGGGCGCAGGTCCTGCTGCAGTACTACCAGTTCCTGCGCCTCGGCCGAGAGGGCTACCGCGAGGTCCAGCAGAACTCGATCGACGTCGCGACCTATCTCTCGAGCGGGATCGCCGAGATGGGGCCGTTCGAGCTCATGAGCAAGGGCGACACGATCCCCGTGTTCGCCTGGATCCTCAAGGACGGGTACACGGACAAGTGGTCCCTGTACGACCTCGCCGACCGGCTCCGCATGAAGGGCTGGCTCGTCCCGGCGTACCCGATGGCGGACGACATGTCCGACGTGGTCCTCCAGCGCATCGTCGTCAAGGTCGGGCTCAGCCGCGACCTGGCCTCGGCGCTCCTGGCCGACATCAAGGGCGAGGTGCAGTTCCTCGACTCGCTCGACGCGCCGCTCCCGCGCGAGGCGTCGAGCGGCTCGCACTTCCACCACTGAGCCGGCACCCGCGGGGCGAGGGCGGTCTCGCCGCCCTCGCCCCGCGGTCGTCCCGACCCACCCGTCTGCCGGCCCACCGAGGGGAGCCCTCGCCATGAGCGAAGCGATCGTGACCGCGTCCGTCGGACCACGGCCGTTCCTGGTCCCGACCCTGACCAAGCAGTGCTGGGGTTTCATGATCGGCTCGGCGCTGTTCGCGATCGGCTCGGCGCCCGGGTTCGGGTCGTGGGCCGGCGCCTCGGTCGCGAACCTCCTCTACTTCGTCGGGGCGATCTTCTTCACCGCGGCCGGTCTCGCCCAGCTCATCCTCAGCGGGGCGGTGAGCGTCCCCGTGAGCTACGCGCCCGGGCGGATGGTGCGGGCCGAGTGGCTCACCGCGGCCACCCAGTCCTTCGGCACGATCATGTTCAACGTGAGCACGACGGCCGCGCTGTACGCCCGGTCGCGCACCGCCGAGACCGAGTACGTGTGGAACCCGGACGCCGCAGGGTCCGTGGCGTTCCTCGTGAGCGCCAACCTCGCGTTCGTGGCCTACGCGCGCGCCACCTCGACGTGGTGGGACCCGGGGCGGATCGGGTGGTGGTCGGTCGTCGTCAACTACCTCGGGTGCGTCGCGTTCGGGGCCTCCGCGGTCGGGGCGTTCATCCTGCCGGACGGGTCGGCGATCAGCAGCTCCCTGGCGAACGGCGGGACGTTCGTGGGCGCGCTCTGCTTCTTCGTCGCGTCGCTCGTCGTCCTGCCGTGGTGGACCCGCGACCGCGCCGCGGGCGCTGCCGACGGGGCGCGGGACGAGGGCGCGGGGCCCTCGGGCCGCGACTGAGGCGCGGCCGGCGGCCGAGCCCGGCGGCGCGGACGAGGAGGCCTTACCCGGCGAGGCGGCGCCGGACGGTGCTCAGCTCACGGGGCGTGAGGCCGCCCGACATGAGGTACCGGGCGCTCCCGCCGGCAGCGTCGAGCCACGCGAGCGCCTGCGTGATCGCGGACGGGGGCGTCTCCGTCGCGAGCGTCCGCAGCTGCGGCGTCACGGGGATGCCGAGCGACTCGATCATGTGGAGCATGCCGTCCGCCCACGGGCCCGCGAGGTTGCGCTGGGAGACGGCGTAGTCGTCGACGATCGCCGTGCGCTCGACCCCCACGGCGTCGAGGAGGAGCGCGACGGCGACGCCGGTCCGGTCCTTGCCCGCGGTGCAGTGGACGACGACGGCCGTCGGGGCGCCGTCGTGCGAGGCCGCGACGACGCGGGCGACCTCGGCGAAGGCCGCGGCCGACCCCTGCAGCATCCCGACGTACAGGTCGCCCAGCGCGGGCAGCGCCTCGAGGCCCGCACGGACGGCGTCGGGCGACGGCGCACGGGCCGGGTCGACCAGGGCGCCGAGCTGTTCGGCGAGGGCACCCTGGGTGATCGCCGGCCGGACCGTGTCGATCGTCCGCGTGCTCGGGAGCCGGTCGGGTGCGGCCGCGCGCTCGGCGGGGGTGCGGAGGTCGGCGACCACGCCGATCTCGGTGGTGGCGAGCTGGGCGACCCCTTCGTCGGTGAGGTTCCGCAGCGCGTCCGACCGGTACAGCACGCCCGGGCGGCTGTAGCCGCCGTCCTGGAGCGGGAGCCCGCCCGTGTCGCGGAAGTTGTAGAGGCCGTCGAGCGTGCTCACCGGGCGACCCCGACCCCGGTCCCGTAGCGGAAGCCGCGCACGATGTTGACGAGACCGAGGACGACGAGCGACAGGCCCAGGAGCCACCACAGCATGGTGGCGCCCCAGAGCGGCGTGAGGAGCAGGACGACGCCCGCGACGATCGACAGGACCGCGAACAGGATCGAGACCGGCTTCGAGGCGGCGTCGCGCAGCGAGGTCAGGTCCACGACGCCCTCGACGATCCACAGGACCCCGACGAGGATCCCGAGGAACTCCGCGAGGTAGGTGGTGGTCTGGCCGAGGTTGAGGAACGCCAGGATCCCCCCGACGACGAACACGACACCGAGGAGGGTCCGGCCGACGCGCGCCCACCCGCCCCTGCCGCCGCTGAAGATCCCGATCCCGAGGTGGATGAGGCCCGCGATGACCGCGTAGGCCGCGACGATGGCGGTGACGACCATGGCGGTCCGCCCCGGCCACACGAGGATGAGGACGCCGAGGATCGCGCTGACGAGCCCGCTCACCCCGAGGGCGGTGCGGATGCCGTTGACCGTGCGGATCGTTCCGGAACTGGTGCTCACGAAGGTCCCTCTCGTGGTGTCGGACGCGCGGCCGCGCTCCGGCGACCGTGCCGGCGGCGTCGGTCGTCGGCGCGCCTGTGCCACCGATGATGGCCAACGTGCGGAGCTCCTGCCCGCGAACCAGGGGAAGATCACCCCGGCGGTCACCCCGGCGATCACCCGCTCCGCCCGGGCGCGCGGGTGGGCCGGGGCTGCGTCAGGCGTCGCAGGGCCCACTCGACCCGTGCCAGGGCGAAGAGCGCCGCCGTCTGGGACCCGGTCGCGTCCGACGGCAGCCGGTGGACCCGGGAGACGAGCGGCGCGGACCGCGCGGACCCGCCGTCCCCCACGCGGTCGAACCGGTCGCGGGCGTCGTCCGCGGCGCGCCGGACGGCGGCGATCGCGTCCTGCACGACGCGGTCGCCGTCGGCGGGGCTCCCGTCCCCGTGCGCCCCGCGCCGCATCACGGCCTGCGCGAGCACGCCGCAGGCGCGGGTCACGACGTCCAGGAGGCGGACCGCCTCCAGCGCCGACTCGTGCCGGCCCAGCAGTGCGGCCGACATCGCCTCGACGGTCGCCTCGACGTCGTCCCTCGCCGCCTCGAGCTCGTGGAGGGCGGCGAGGGCCTCGTGGCCGTCGCCGCGCCCGCCGAACGTGCGGTCCCCGACCTGGAGGAGCGCGTCGAGCGCGCGGAAGCAGGCGCGCACCCTCCCCACGAGGTCGGGGTGCGAGCTCGCCGAGAGGATCGCGTAGGCGCACAGGACGCCGATGACCGCTCCCGCCAGGGTCTCCTCGAGGCGGAGCTCGAGGACGTCGTGGCGGAGGTCGCCGAGCATGGCGTAGACCGCGACCACGACGACCGTCATGAAGAACGGGGTGTAGACGTAGCGGACGGGGCCGAGGTAGAGCATGCCGAACACGGCGACGACGCTGATCCCGACGAGGACGCTCGTGTGCTGGCCGGACAGGAGGACGGCCCCGACGCCGACGACGATCCCGCCCGCCGTCCCCGCGACCCGCCGGTACGCGCGCGTGAGGACCCCGCCCCGCGTGGTCGTCCCGGCGAAGACGACGAACGCGCTCGTCACCGCCCAGTACCACCGGCTCGCGGAGATGGCCTCGCCGACCGCGACCGCCGCCGTCGCCGCGACCATCGCCTGCACCGCGAGCCGACTGGTCGGTGCCCACTGCCGCCACGGCGTCCAGCGGGGCGCCGCGCGCGCGGGTCGTGGCGGTGCGCCGACGTCGGACCGCGGGCGGGCCGTCGACGACGCGGGAGCGTCGTGGGGGAGCGTCCTGGTGCCGGGCGTCTGCTCGGCCCGGCGCAGCTTGGCGTGCGCGAGCGTGCTCCGCGCGACGAGGTACTCCAGGACGTCGTCCCTGACGGGTCGCCCCTGCGACGACAGCGCCCGGGTGGCCCACGCCGTCGCGGCCTCGACGCGGGCGCTCGACGCGCGCGGGGCGAGCACGGTCTCCAGGTGGGCGAGCGCGGCCGGGGCGTCGCGTCCCGTGCTCGCCGCTCCGGCGGCGCGGACGAGCTCGTCGCAGGTCTCCTCGGTGCAGACGCGGGCGTCGAGCACGAGCAGGGCGAGCGACCGCTCGCTGCAGCCGACGTGGTCGGCGGTGGGGTAGTCCCGCTGCCACGCCGTGAGGGCGCGGCCGACCGCGTCGATCCGGGCGAGCCGGGTGCGCAGCACGCCCGCGCGGGCCGGACGGGCGGCGCTGCGGAGCGCGGCCGCGGAGGCGCTGCGCAGGTCGGCGAGGAGGGCGAGCAGCGTGCGGCGAGGGTGCTCGAACCGCAGGGCGGCGCGCGCGACGGCCTGGGTCGCGACCGCGCCGACGGCGATCAGGCAGAACGCCGGCAGCTCGTGCGCGGTGGGTCGGACGAACAGCGTGAAGAGGTAGCCCATGAACGCGAGCGTGCCGATCGCGGCGGCGCGGGGCCCGTACCGGCGGACCCAGGTCGCGGCGCCGGTCAGCAGGACGAAGCCCGCGAGCACCGCGGGCCGGTGCGGGGACAGCACCGCGGCGACGGCGATCGACGCGGTGACCGTCGGGACCAGGAGCAGGGCCGTGCCGGCGCGCGCGAGGCGTGCGGTCCTGGACGACGGTGCTCGCCTGGACCGACAGGAACACCGCCATGGCCAGGAGGCCGGGGTGGGCGTGCAGACGGCGCACGACCTCCAGCGCCAGGACGGCGCTGCACAGGACGCCTGCCGACACGACCGCGGCAGTGGTCAGGCGCGTCCGTCCGGGATCGCGCGCGGCCGGGGTGCGGGCGAGGCGGCGCGATCCGCCCGGACGCCGCGGGACGACCACGGGGGCCTACGGCGCCGTCGCCTCGGCCCGGGACGCGTCGGCGTCCAGGGACACGTCGGCGTCGAGCCGGTCGGCCCGTGGGCGCATGACGTCCTCCTGAATAATTCTCCGCTCTCGGATCACATTGCGCGGTGCATTTCCGTCGCCCGGACAAAAGACCTGACGAGTCGTCGCCTCGTGCGGTGCGCAGCACCGTCGGTATTGACGGTGCGCGCCGTCGAAAATGTCCCGCGCCTTGCGACGGTAGCACCGGTCTTTGTCGGGCGTGGTGCACCGCGTGAAGTTCACCCGCGCGCGCCCGAGCCGGACCACCCGTCCCTTGTCTGAGGCACGACGCGGGCGCGGGCGGGGGATGCCAGGGTGATGTGCCGGGTGATCTTTGTGCGCCGTCACGGGTCGGCCGAGAGTTTTCGGGAGGACCGAGACACACTGATGCCCCGAGGAAGGAACCCGTGCACCACGGAAACGCAGTGTCCGTTGTCAGGGAACACCAATGTCCGGGAGGCGACCAGGCGACGTCCGAATGCGCGCCGCGGACCGCGGGCGACGAGGAGGAACGATGCGCAACGCCCTGAAGGTGTTCCGCCGCGACGTCGGGAGGATCCTCCACGCGCCGAAGGTCTGGGCCATCGTCATCGGGCTCGTCATCATGCCGTCCATGTACGCGTGGGTGAACATCCTCGCGTTCTGGGACCCGTACTCGGACACGGAGCACGTCAAGGTCGCGGTCGTCAACCTCGACGAGGGTGCGTCGACGGAGATGACGGGCGAGGTCGACGTCGGCGCCAAGATCGTCGACCAGCTCAAGGCGAACGACCAGCTGGGCTGGAGGTTCGTCGGGGAGGACGCGGCGCTGCGCGGGGTGAGGTCCGGCGACTACTACGCCGCCATCGTCATCCCGCCCACCTTCAGCGCGGACCTGCTGAGCATCACGACGGGGAGGTTCGTCCGCCCGGAGCTCGACTACTACGTCAACGAGAAGGCGAACGCGATCGCCCCGAAGATCACCGGCGTCGGGGCGTCGACCCTCGACTCCCAGGTGAACGCGACGTTCGTCTCGACCGTCGCGGAGACCGTCGCGGAGGACCTCGAGAAGGCCGGCGTCGACACGGGGGCACGCCTGCTCGACGCGAGGACGACGACGCTCGACGCGCTCGACGACACCGTGGCGGAGCTGGAGGCCGCGCGCGGCGGCCTGGCGGACCTCCAGGTCACGCTCACCGACGCCGGGGTCGCGCTCACCGAGGCCACGAGCGCGCTCACCGAGGTCGACGAGACCATCGGCGACGTCCAGGCGTCGATCGCCCAGGCCCAGGCGCTCGTGGACGACGCCCAGCAGGACCTCGTCTCGTTCACCGACTCGGTGACGACCGCCTACGTGTCGGGCGCCACGCTCCTGTCCGGGGCGTCGGCACGGCTCAACGTCGCCGTCACCACGCTGTCGGCGGGCGTGCAGAACGCGAACCTCGCGATCGGCACCGCGATCGACGACGCGGACGCGATCGCGGACGCCAGCGCCGAGGTGCTCGCCGAGCTGGAGGCGCAGCTCGCGACCATGGACCCCGCCGACCCCGGGTACAGCGAGCTGAGCGAGGCGGTGGACCTGCTGAGGGAGCGCAACGCGTCGGACCAGCACCTCCTCGGCGACCTGGCGACGCTCAACCAGGACGTCGCGGACGTGACCACCGCGCTCCAGGCGACGGCGAGCGCGCTCAACGGCGCCGTGCAGGACTCGGCGACCTCGGCGGGGTCGATCCAGACCGCGCTGACGGGCACCGTCCCGGAGATCAACCGGACCATGGCCGAGCTGTCGGCGAGCGCCGGGGCGTTCTCGACCGCGCTCGACGCCCAGCGAGAGCTCGTGCGGGAGGCGGTCACGCTGCTCGACGGGCTCGAGGCCCAGATGGAGCAGGCGCGTTCCGCGGTCACGCTGCTCGACGGCAACCTGCTGGGCGTCGAGCAGGACCTCGAGACGCTGCGGACCGACCTCAGCGCGCTCAGCAGTGCGGAGATCTGGCGCACGCTGAGCGCGGTGACGGAGCTCGACCCGCAGCAGGTCGCGCGGTTCATGTCGTCGCCGGTCGAGGTGAAGCAGCACAACCTGTTCCCCGTCGCGACCTACGGCTCCGCGATGGCGCCGCTGTTCACCAACCTCGCGCTGTGGATCGGCGCGTTCATGCTCGTCGTGCTCCTCAAACAGGAGGCCGACACCGAGGGGGTCCCGGGCCTCACCGTGCGTCAGGCCTACCTCGGGAGGTGGATGCTCCTCGCGTCGCTCAACGTGCTCCAGGCGCTCCTGGTGAGCATCGGCGACGTCGTGATCGGCGTGCAGACGGCCAGCGCCGCGGCGTTCGTCGCGACGAGCGTCTTCACCGGGCTCGTGTACGTGTCGATCATCTACGCGCTCGCGATGTCGCTCGGCTACGTGGGCAAGGGCGTGGCGATCCTGCTGGTGATCATGCAGATCCCCGGGGCGTCCGGCATCTACCCGATCGAGATGATGCCGGGCTTCTTCCGGTCCCTCTTCCCGTTCTTCCCCTTCACGTACGGCATCGACGCGATGCGCGAGACCATCGGCGGGTTCTACGACGGCTACTACTGGCGCTACGTCGCGGTGCTCGGCCTGTACGCGGTGCTGGCCTTCGTCCTCGGCGTGTTCCTGCGGCTGCGGCTCGGCAACTTCTCTCGGCTGTTCAACGTCAAGCTGGCCGAGACGGGACTCTTCGTCAGCGAGGACGTGCAGATCTTCGGCTCGCGGCGCCGGCTCAGCCAGATCGTCCAGGCGCTGAGCGACCGACAGCGGTTCCGTGAGAAGACGGCGCGCCGGGCCGAGTGGTTCATGAAGCGCCATCTGACCGTGATCCGCCTGGCGGTCCTGATCGGTGTCGGGGTGAGCGTGGTGCTCCTGGGCGTCGCCTGGTTCGTGCCGGACGCCAAGGCGACCGTCCTCGGCCTGTGGGGCGTCGTGTGCCTCCTCGTGATCGGGACCGTCGTGACGATCGAGTACGTCCGGCAGAACATCGTCTTCGCGGGGAAGGTGGAGGACATGCCCGAGAGCTCGCTGCGGCAGGCGCTGGCACGGGAGGAGCGGGCGACCCGGTCGGACACGCCTCTGGCAGAGCTCCAGGACCACGGGAAGCGGTCGTGAACAACGTCTCCCGGCTCTTCCGCCACGACCTGCGGCAGGCGACGCGGAGCACGATCGCGCTCGTCGTGCTCTTCGGGGTCGTCGTCATCCCCTCGTTCTTCGCGTGGTTCAACGTGCTCGCGAGCTGGGACCCGTTCGGCAACACGAAGGACCTCAAGGTCGCGGTGGCCAATGCGGACGAGGGGTACGAGGGCGGCCTCCTGCCCGTGCGGATCAACATCGGGGACCAGGTCCTGTCGGCGTTGCGCGCCAACGCCGACCTGGACTGGGTGTTCACGAGCCCGGAGCAGGCGGTCCGGGGCACCGAGTCGGAGGAGTACTACGCCGCTCTCGTGCTCCCCCCGGACTTCAGCCGGCAGATGATGACGTTCCTCGTGCCGGGCGCCACCTCGGCCCGGATCGACTACTACACGAACGAGAAGACGAACGCGCTGTCGCCGAAGATCACGGGCGAGGCGGCGACCGACGTCTCCGTGCAGATCAACGAGACCTTCACGAAGACGTTGAACGAGGTCGGGCTGGGCGTCGTCGCGTCGCTCGCGGACAACCTCGAGGACCCCGAGACGCGCGCGGCCATCGCCCGGCTGGAGGCGAACGCCGCGGCGCTCGCCTCCCAGCTCCGTGCGGGCGCCGACAGCGCGCAGGCGCTCGGCCTGCTCGTCTCGGCGAGCAAGCCGCTCGTGACCGGTGCGACGTCGCTCGCGACCTCCTCGGACTCGGCGCTGCGCGAGACGGCCGGCGCGATCGGCGACGGGTCCACCGCGGCACGGCGCCTCGGCACGACGCTGGAGACGGCGACCGGGTCCCTGGCCGCGGCGTTCTCGACGAGCGCGGACAGCTATCGGGCGCTCGGCACCCAGGTGGACCAGCTCTTCACGTCGCTGGGCTCGCAGAGCCAGGCGACGGTCGCCACCCTGAACACGCTCGCCGGGCAGGTCGACGCGCAGATCGCGGCGTACCAGGGTCTGCGCGACGAGCTCCAGGCGCAGGCGGACACGGCGACCGACCCGGCGCTGCGGGACGCGCTCGAGCTGGTCGTCTCCCGCATCGACGGGGCCCTCGCCCGGCAGGAGCTGCTGCGCGACCGCATCCAGGAGGCGGCCACGCGCCTGACCCAGGGCGAGGTCGACAGCCAGGCGACGCGCGACGAGGTGATCGCGGTCGTCGACGAGGCGAGGAGCGCCGTCGAGGGGGTCGAGAGCTCGTACTCCCAGAGCCTGCGGCCGCAGCTCGAGCAGCTCGCCGGGACGCTCGCGTCGGTCAACGGCGGGTTCGTCGCGATCGGCGACGACCTGTCGGGCGCGGTCGCCGCCCTGTCCGAGGGCTCCGGCTCCCTCACCGGCGTGCTCACCGCCGCCGAGGGCACCCTGTCGACGATCTCCGAGGACCTGGAGGCCGCAGCGGCCCGGTTCGACGGCGTCGCGTCCGCGCTGCGCGACGCCTCGGAGTCGGGCGACCTCAGCGCGCTCACCACGATCATCGGCCCCGACGCGCAGACCTTCGCCGGCGAGCTGACCACGCCGGTCGCGCTCCGGACCATCCCGGTGTTCGAGGTCGACACGTTCGGGGCGCAGATGGCGCCCTTCTACTCCGTGCTGGGCCTGTGGGTCGGTGCCCTGCTGCTCTCGGTCCTGATCCGGGTCGACGTCGTGCGCGACCGCCTCCCGTTCGGGGCGGGCCTCACGCTCCCTCAGGAGTACTTCGGGCGCTACGGCATCTTCGCCGTCCTCGCCCTGCTGCAGAGCTCGCTGCTGTACGTGGGGCTCATCGGCTTCGTCGGGGTGCGACCGGTCTACCCGGCCCTGCTCATCCTCGCGGGGTGGGTGATGTCGCTCGTCTTCTCGCTCATCACGTACACGCTGGTCCTGTCGTTCGGCGAGGCGGGCAAGGCACTCGCCGTCTTCCTCCTCGTCGTCCAGATCTCGGCCGGGGGAGGGGCGTACCCGCTGAGCGTCCTGCCGCAGTGGTTCCAGAACATCAGTCCCTTCCTCCCCGTCACGCACGCGACGAGCGCGGTCCGCGCGGCGATCGCGGGGATCTACGAGGGTGACTTCTGGATCTCGCTCGGATGTCTCGTCCTCTTCGTCGTGCCCGCCCTGCTCCTGGGGCTCGTGCTCCGGGTCCCGCTCATCGGGTTCAACGACGACCTCGCGAAGGCGCTCGAGTCCACCCGGCTGATGTAGCGGCACGTCGTGCGGGCCCGGCGACCTATGCTGGCCGCGTGGACCTCACGGAGCTCGTCGCCGTCCCGGGTGGGACGTACCGCATGGGGTCCGACGCCCACTACCCGGAGGAGGGGCCGGCGCACGACCGTGAGGTCGCGCCGTTCCTCGTCGAGCGGCACCCCGTGACCAACGCGCAGTTCGCCGCGTTCGTCGCGGACACGGGCTACGTGACCGTCGCCGAGCGCGCGCTCGACCCGGCGGACTTCCCGGGCGCCGACCCCGCGGACCTCGTGCCCGGCGGCCTCGTCTTCACCCCGACCGCGGGCCCCGTCGACCTGCGCGACTGGCGGCAGTGGTGGCGCTGGCAGCCCGGTGCGTCGTGGCGCTCGCCGCAGGGGCCGGGCTCCGACGTCGACGACCGACCCGACCACCCGGTGGTGCTCGTCGCGTTCGAGGACGCGTCGGCGTACGCGGCGTGGGCCGGGCGCCGTCTGCCGACGGAGGTCGAGTGGGAGCGCGCCGCGCGCGGCGGCCTCGACGGCGCGGAGTTCGCGTGGGGCGACGAGCTCGCGCCCGGCGGCCGTGTCATGGCGAACACGTGGCAGGGCCGGTTCCCCTACCTCGACGCGGGCTGGGGCGGGACGTCGCCGGTCGGGACCTTCCCGCCCAACGGGTACGGGCTGGTCGACATGATCGGAAACACGTGGGAGTGGACGGTCGACACGTTCGCGCCGCGCCACGTCGTGCCCGGCACGGGCGGCCCCGACGCCGGGTCGCGCCCGAGCCTCCTGGCGCCGACGACGTCGCCGCAGGTCATGCGGGTGACCAAGGGCGGGTCGCACCTGTGCGCGCCGGAGTACTGCCGGCGGTACCGCCCCGCGGCCCGGTCGCCGCAGTCGGACGACAGCGCGACGACGCACCTCGGGTTCCGCTGCGCGGCCGACGACGACGCCGCGTGAGGACGACGAAGGCCCCCGCCGTCGGCGGGGGCCTTCGTCACGTGCGGTGCACGCCGGCGGTCAGCCGCAGGTGTACTCGACGCCGTTCTCGTAGTGCGTGCCCGGGCCGAGCTCGTTGCACTTCTCGATGAGGGCGAACGACGCGGTGCCGACGACGATCGCGACGATGATCGAGATCACCAGCACGACGGCACCGACGATGATGCCGGCGAGCGCGACGCCGTTCTTGTAGCCGGCCTTCTTCGACTTGTTGTAGGCCACGATGCTGAGGATCAGGCCGACGATCGAGAGGCAGCCCAGGAACGACAGGACGAGGCCGACGATGCCCATCGTCTTGCCGGGGTCCTCGCCCTGGCCGGGGGCCGAGTACGGCGAGCCCTGCTGCGGGGCGTTGTACTGCGGCGCCTGCGGGGCACCGTACTGGGGCGCCTGCGGGGCGCCGTGCTGCGGGGCCTGCGGCGGCTGCTGCGGCTGGCCCGGCTCGGGCGCGCCGTAGGCGGGCGGACCCGACGGCGTCGCGCCCGGCTGCTGCGGGTTCTGGTCAGGCTGGTCGGGGGTCGACATGCGATCTCCTCGGCGGTTGGTTGCGGCCCGCCCAGTATGCCGGTCGAGCCCGCGCGAGTCCCGGCCTTCGCCCGGCGCGCCCCGAGTCGGGTCGTCGGGCCGAGGGGCGCTCCGACGCGCGTCCACCCGACGGGCCGGTCGTCACGAGTCCTCCACATCCGGCGTCGAGCGAGTGCGCGAGGGTGCGCGATGATGGGGGCGTGAACTCACGGAAGGTCCGATTCATCCCTGTCGTCCTCCCGCTCGTGCTCGGCGCCGGCGCGGCGCTCGGCGGGTGCGCCGCGGAGACCGCGGAGGCGGACGGACCGACCCCGAGCGAGGCGACGCTCGTCGCCCGGGCAGCCGAGCCGCCCGACGACGTGCTCGTGCTCGGCTCGACCGACCCCGCGGAGCTCGCGCTGACGAGCAGCCAGGCGTTCTTCACGTCCGCGCCGGTCGTCGTCCTGGCCGTCGCGGACGACGAGGAGGCGCGTGCGACGGCTGCCGCGGCCGCGGTCGAGCTCGCCGCGCCCGTCCTGCTCGTCGGCGGCGCGATCTCCGACGGCGGCCTGCGCACCGAGCTCGGTCGCCTCGGCACCGTGGCCGTGGTCGAGGTGGGGGAGGCCGACGCGCCCCCGGGGCAGGAGGAGGGCGCGGAGGACGAGGCCCCCCGGCGCGCGACGCTCGGCGACGTGGACGGCGTCGACCGGGTGCTGCTCGACGTGGGGGCGCTGGGGGTCGACGGGACGGTCGACCCGCACGACCTCGAGGACGTCCGCGCGGCGCTGCCCGAGCGTGGCGAGCCCGAGACGCTGACCGAGGTGCTCGCGCTCACCGAGCCCGGGAGCCTCGACGCCGCGGGCGGGCCGCAGTCCGCCGCGATCGCGACCGCGCGCGCGGCCGGCGCCGTGCCGCTCGAGGTGCCGGGCGGGGACCCGCGGTCGTCGGCCGAGGTCGTCGACGCGGTCGCGGCCGCCAAGGCGCTCGCCGTCGTGGGCATCGGCGAGAGCTTCGGCGAGGCGGAGGACCTCGCGTGGCGCCTGCGCACCGCCGAGGCGGGCGCGCTGCTGCCGAGCGGATCGCAGCTCGTGCTCGCCGACGGCGTGCGGTACGTCGCGGTCGGGGCCGACGCGGTCACGCGCAGCCTGGTCGCGGTGGGGGAGGAGGCCCGGTCGGCCGCCGTCGAGCGCGCGCAGCAGGCCGCCGGCGCGTACGCCGAGGTGTCCCCGGACGAGGTCGTCGTCCCGGTGCTCGAGGTGCCGGCGACGCGCGCGTCGTCGTCCGCGGGCCCGGACCGCGACTACTCGACCGAGATCCCGGCGGAGGAGCTCGCGCCGCTCGTGGACGCCGCGGAGGCCGCGGGCGTCCACGTCGTCCTGCGGATCGAGCCCGGGCGGGCGACGTTCGACGAGCAGGTCGCGGAGTACGCCGACCTCCTCGCGCGCACGACGGTGGGCGTCGCGCTCGACGTCGACGCGCGCCGCCCCGGCGAGGGGACGCCCGCCGGCACGGTCGACGCCGCGGAGCTCGGCGCCGCGATCGACGTCGTCGCCGGTGTCGTGCGCGAGCACGCCCTGCCCCAGAAGCTCGTCGTGGTGCAGCGCGCGGACGCCGACGCCGTGCGCGACGGCGCGGACCTCGACCTCGGCGCGGGCGAGGCGCAGGTGGTCGTGCAGTCGACGTCGAGGAACGGGTTCGGCGAGCGCGTGCGCGAGTGGGGTGTGCTCCTCGACGGCGTGCCCGAGGGTGTCGTGGGCGGCTGGACCACGGGCTCGGCGGACCCGGCGCGCGACGTCGAGGGCGTCCTCGCGCTCGACCCGAGCCCGCGGTACGTCGCTCCCGCGCTCTGACCGGGGGCGGTTGGAACTGCTGCGGGCAGGGGTTAGGGTGTGGTGCTTGCAAAAGCCGAATCGTTTCGATCCTCCCCAGACGACGAAGGTGCCCGATGGTCGCGGTCATTCCCCAGCCCCTGCAGGTCGAGCCCGGTGACGGGCACCTGCCCGTCGCGGCCCTCGCGGTCCACGCGCTCGGGCTCGAGCAGACGGCGCCGTGGCTCGGCGACCGGGTCGCCGAGCTCCTCGGCGCGGTCGGCGGCGTCACCGCGACGCACGACGACCCGGCGTCCGGCGTCGCGCCGGCGGACGCGACCGCGCTCGTGCTGCGGCTCGACGAGCAGGCCGGCCCCGCCGGCTCCACGAGCGCCGAGCGCTACAGCCTCGTCGTCGACGCCGCGGGGGTCACGGCGACGGCGGCGGAGCCCGTTGGGCTTCTCCACGCGGCCCAGACGCTGCGCCAGCTCGTCGAGACGCCGGGCGACGGGCCCGCCCGGGTGCCGCACGTCGTCGTGCACGACGCCCCGCGCTACGCGTGGCGCGGCCTGTCCCTCGACGTCGCGCGCACCTTCTTCGGGCTCGACGCGCTGCGCGCCGTGATCGACGTCATGGCGTCGTACAAGCTCAACGTGCTGCACCTGCACCTCACGGACGACCAGGGCTGGCGCATCGAGTCGCCGTCGCGGCCCGAGCTCGCCAAGCTCTCCTCCGGGACCGACACGTCCGGCGGCACGGGCGGCCACCTGTCGCTCGCCGAGTTCCGCGCGCTGCAGGACCACGCGGCCGAGCGGTTCGTGCGCGTGGTGCCCGAGATCGACGTCCCCGGGCACATCAACGCGGCGACCCACGTGTACGGGGACCTCATGCCCGACGGCGTCCCGACCGACGCGTACTCGGGGATCGAGGTCGGCTTCTCGCGCCTCACGTTCGACCTGCCCGCCACCGAGCCGTTCCTGCGCGACGTCTTCACCGACCTCGCCCGCGCGACCGACGGCGAGCACGTGCACTTCGGCGGCGACGAGGTGCTGAAGATGGAGCCGGCGGAGTACGCGCGGTTCGTCGAGCTGTGCGAGCGGCTCGTGGTCGAGGCGGGCAAGACGCCGGTCGCGTGGCAGGAGGCGGCCAAGGCCCCGCTGCGCCCGGGCACGCTCGTGCAGTACTGGGACACGCACCCCATGGACCTCACGTACCTCGTCGACGCGGCGAAGGCCGGGGCGCGCGTCATCCTGTCGCCCGCGAACCGCGTGTACCTCGACATGAAGTACACGGCCGACTTCCCGTTCGGCCAGGAGTGGGCGGGCCTCGTCGAGGTCCGCGACTCCTACGACTGGGAGCCCGAGGACGCCGTGCCCGGGCTGCCGGCCGAGACGATCGAGGGCGTCGAGGCCGCGGTGTGGACCGAGCGCATCCCTACGCCGGAGGCGCTGTTCACCATGCTCCTGCCGCGCCTGAGCGCCGTCGCGGAGGTCGCGTGGACGGCCGCCGACCGCAAGGACTGGGACGACTACCGCCGCCGCGTGGCCCGCGAGGCGCACGCGTGGCGCCGGGCGGGGAACGCGTTCCACGAGTCGCCGCAGGTCGAGTGGTGACGCGTCAGATCCAGCTCGGCAACCACATGTGCATGCGCCAGAACCAGTACGGCACCTGCCACGCGGTCCAGATCGGGTAGTAGAAGACGCTGACGACGCCGATGGTCGTGAGCAGGACCGTGATCCACGTCCGCACGCGGGCCCGTGCCTCCGCGCGGTGCTCCGTGCGCTCGAGCGCGAGCGTCATCGCGTAGACGAGCGTGAGCACGACCCACGGCGTGAACACGATCGAGTAGAACGTGAAGATGGTCCGCTCGGCGTAGAGGAACCACGGCGCCCACCCGGCGACGATGCCGCTGAGCACGGCGAGCGCGCGCCAGTCCTTGAGCCGCACGAGGGCGTAGAGCGCGACGAGGATCGCGAGGGCCGCCGTCCACCACAGGACCGGGTTGCCGATCGACGTGATCGCCCGCGCGCACCGCTCGAGTTCGCACCCGGCCTCGCCCGGGTCGTAGGAGCGCCAGTAGAACGACGTCGGCCGCCACTGGAGGATCCACCCGAGCGGGTGCGCCTCGTACGTGTGCTCGGACGTGAGCCCGTTGTGGAAGTCCCACATCTTCAGGTGGTACTCCCACAGGGACCGCAGCGCGGGCGGCAGCCACGCGACGCCCTCGCCGGGGTTGTCCAGCGCCCACTGGCGCATGTACGCGCCGGGGGAGCGGAACCACGACGTCCACGCGCCGAGGTAGGCGAGGGCCGCCGTCGGGAGCATGACGAGCGCGGCCGGGACCGCGTCGCGCACGAGCGCGTCCTCCCACCAGCGCCCGACCCCCGCGGTCCGGCGTGCCGTCGCGTCCCACAGCACCGACACGACGGCGAACACCGCGAGGAAGTACAGGCCCGACCACTTCACCCCGCACGCGAGGCCCAGCGCGACGGCCGCCGCGAACCGCCACCACCGCCAGCCGAGCCCGGGGCCGTACCGGCCGATGCGCCCGCCCGCGTCGAGGATCGCGCCGCAGCGCTCGGCGAGCCGCCGCCGGGCCTGCTCGCGGTCGAGCAGCAGGCACCCGAACGCGACGAGCACCCAGATCATGAGCATGTTGTCGAGCAGGCCCGTGCGCGAGTGCACGATCGCCTCGCCGTCGACGGCCAGGAGCGCGCCCGCGACGACCCCCATGGCGGTCGACGCGAACAGGCGCCGCGCGATCCTCGCGACGAGCACCACGGCGAGCACCCCGACGAGCGCCGACGCGAGCCGCCAGGTCCACGGGTTCTCGGCGCCGCCGAGCACGCGCATGCCGAGCGCGATCATCCACTTGCCGAGCGGCGGGTGGACCACGTAGTCCGCCGTCGGGAGGAACGAGTCGACGTCGCCCGCCTCGAACGCCGGATTCGGCTCCTCCGGCCAGTTCGCCTCGAACCCGGCCCGCAGGAGCGTCCACGCCTGCTTGACGTAGTACGTCTCGTCGAACACGAGCGTGCCCGGTCGGCCGAGGTCCCACAGGCGCAGCACCGCGGCGACGGCCGCGACGACCGCGACGCCGAGCCACCCCCACAGGCGGTCGTGCGCCGTCGCGCCGAGCGCGAGCCGGCGCGGGCCGAGCAGCGCGACCAGGAGGCGCTCGCGGTGGCTCAGGCCCGGCGCGTCCTCGACGGGCTCCGTCAGGGGGTCGGTCGCGCCGGCGGTCGCGTCGGTCGCCGTGTCGGCCATAGCGTCGGCCGTCGTGTCGGCCGTCGCCACCTCGCCGGGCGCCGCGGTGCTGTCGTCGGAGACGTCGGTCGCGGGCCGGGGCCCGGGGTGCGCGTCGGCGGGCGGCTGGGACACGCAGGCCATCGTAGGGGCACGGGCGTGTGGAACCCTGGGAGCCATGCCCTCCTCGCCCGGCGACCGCCCCGACGTCTCCGCCCCGACCCCCGACCCGACCCGACCGGCGGGCGAGCCCGCCCGGGAGGCCGGGCACCTGGTGCTCGGCGGCACCCCGATCGGCAACGCGGAGGACGCGAGCCCGCGCCTGCGACGCCTCCTCGCGGAGGCCGACGTCGTCGCGGCCGAGGACACGCGGCGCCTGCACGCGCTCGCGGGCCGGCTCGGCGTGCAGGTCGGGGGCCGCGTGCTGAGCTTCCACGAGCACAACGAGTCCGACCGCTCCGACGACCTGCTCGACGTGGTCGAGGGGGGCGGGACCGTGCTCGTCGTGTCCGACGCGGGCATGCCGAGCGTGTCCGACCCGGGCTTCCGCGTCGTCGCGCGCGCCGTCGAGCGCGGCGTCCCCGTGACGACGGCGCCCGGCCCGAGCGCGGTGCTCACCGCGCTCGCGCTCTCGGGCCTGCCGACCGACCGCTTCTGCTTCGAGGGGTTCCTGCCGCGCAAGGCGGGCGACCGGTCGCGCGCGCTCGCCGCGCTCGCCGACGAGCCGCGCACCCTCGTGTTCTTCGAGGCGCCGCACCGCGTGGCCGAGACGCTCGCCGCGATGGCCGACGCGTTCGGCGCCGACCGGGCGGCCGCCGTCGCGCGCGAGCTCACCAAGACCTACGAGGAGGTGCTGCGCGGCCCGCTCGGCGAGCTCGCGGAGCGCGCCGCCGCGGAGCAGCTCCGCGGCGAGATCTGCGTCGTCGTCGGCGGCGCGCCCCCGCGCGGCCCGGTGCCGCTCGCGGAGCTCGTGCCGCAGGTCCTGGCGCGCGTCGACGGCGGCGAGCGGCTCAAGGAGGCCGTGGCCGACGTCGCGGCGGGGGCCGGCGTGCCCAAGCGCGACCTCTACGCCGCGGCCGTCGAGGCCCGCGGGCGCTGAGGCCGCGAGCGCCGTGCCGGTGCGCACCGTACCGGTGCGGTGCAGGGGGAGCTGCGCGTCAGCGGCCGACGACGTCGCTCGCCTCGAGCGCGACGCCCGCCGCCGCGAGCGCCTCGCGCGCCGCGGCCCCGAGCTCGGGCGTCACGGGCACGGTGAGGTCGGTGAGGACGCGCGTGTCGAGCCCGAGCCGGTGGGCGTCGAGCGCCGTCTCGCGCACGCAGTGGGACTCGGCGATGCCCACCACGTCGACCGCCTCGATCCCGGCCGCGCGCAGGATGTCGGCGAGCGGCGTGCCGTCGACGTCGACCCCCTCGAACCCCGAGTACGCGGCCTGGAACTCGCCCTTCTTCACGCTCGCGTCGGGCGCGAGGTCGGCGAGCGCCGGGTGCAGCTCGGCGTTCGGCGAGCCGGCGATGCCGTGCGGCGGCCACGTGTCGACGAAGTCAGGGTCGGGGCTCCAGTGCTCGCCCGGGTCCACGTGCCAGTCCTGCGTCGTGACGACGAGGGCGTAGGTGTCGCGGTGGTCGCGCGCGTGGTCGGCGATGCGCTGCGCGACGGCGTGCCCGCCCTCGACGCCCAGCTCGCCGCCCTCGCAGAACGTGGGCTGGACGTCGACGACGAGGAGGGCGCGGCGCGGTCCGGGGGTGTTCTCGCTCATGCGTCCACTCTGCCACCGCACGGGGTGTCGTGGGGGAGCGCGGCGGGCCGGGCCGCCGGGCGCGCCCGCGGTGCGGGTGCCACAGTGGACTCCCGAGACCAGCGCACCACCGGGAGGCCTCCGATGAGCGACGACGCCCCGTCCACGACCACCCCCGACACCGCGCCCGAGCGCCCGATCGGCTACTGGCTCAAGCTCGTGGACCGGCTCATCGACGAGAGCTTCGACGGCGTCTTCCACCACTCGGGCCTCACGCGTCGGCACTGGCAGGTGCTCAACACCATCCGGGACGGCGTGAGCGAGGAGACGAGCGTCGACGGTGTGCTGTCGCCCTTCACCGGGGCGGGGGGCGCAGGGCACGGCGGCGCGAGCGCCGTGGCGGCGGAGATCGACGACCTGGTGCGGCGCGGCTGGGTCGCGCGCGGCGCGGACGGCGCGCTGTCCGTGACGGTCGCGGGCAACCACGCGTACCACGACCTCCTCGACGCGGTGTCGCTGTCGCGCGAGCGGATCGCGGAGGGCATCAGCCGCGAGGAGTACGCCCGGACGGTGGCGACGCTCGAGCGCATGGCGCGCAACCTCGGCTGGTCGGGCTGACGGGCTGACCGGCCCCGGGCGGTCGCGAGACGCGCCGCCGCGTCGTCGGGCGGCAGGCGTACCCTGCGAGACCCGCGACCCGTGCGCACCCCGCGTCCGGGCGCACCGCACAGAGCTGGAGCACTGCGATGGAGTTCCGCCGGATCCCCGGTCTGCCGCCCTACGTCTTCACGATCATCGACGGGCTCAAGATCGAGGCACGCCGAGCGGGGCGCGACGTCGTGGACCTCGGCTTCGGCAACCCGGACCTGCCGAGCCCGCAGGTCGCGGTCGACAAGCTCGCCGAGGCCGCTCAGAACTCGCGCAACCACCGGTACTCCGCGTCGCGCGGCATCCCGAAGCTCCGTGAGGCCGTGGCGGGGCTGTACCAGCGTAGGTTCGGCGTGAGCCTCGACCCGGATACCGAGATCATCTCGACGATCGGCGCCAAGGAGGGCTTCAGCCACCTCATGTGGGTGCTGCTGCAGCCGGGCGACGTCGCGCTGGTCCCCACCCCGAGCTACCCCATCCACATCTGGGGCCCCTACTTCGCGGGCGCCGACGCGCGCCAGGTCCCCATCGGCGACGGCACCGACGCCGCGGGCTACATCGACCGCATCATCGAGGCGTGGGAGCTCGGCTGGCCCAAGCCGCGCGTCGTCGTGCTGTCGTTCCCGCACAACCCGACGACGACGGTCGCGACCAAGGAGGACCTGCAGCGCCTCGTCGACTGGGCGCGGGACAAGGACGTCGTGCTCGTGCACGACCTCGCGTACGCCGACATGACGTTCGACGGGTTCCGGCCGCCGTCGATCATGGAGTGCGACGGCGCGCGCGAGGTCGCGGTCGAGCTGTACTCGATGACGAAGTCGTTCTCCATGGCGGGCTGGCGCGTCGCGTTCCTCGTGGGGCGCCGCGACGTCGTCGGGGCGCTCGCCAAGCTGAAGAGCTATCTCGACTACGGCACGTTCCAGCCCATCCAGATCGCCGCGACGGTCACGCTCAACGAGGCGACCGAGTTCCCGCAGGAGATCTCGTCCGTGTACGAGTCCCGGCGCGACGCCCTCTACGACGGCCTGCAGCGCATCGGGTGGGACATCCACAAGCCCGGCGGCACGATGTTCGCGTGGGCCCGGATCCCCGAGCCGTACCGCGACATGGGCTCGATCGAGTTCGCGACGCACCTCGTCGAGGAGTGCGACGTCGCGGTGTCCCCGGGCGTCGGGTTCGGCCCCGGCGGCGACGAGTTCGTGCGCTTCGCGCTCATCGAGAACGAGCACCGCATCGGCCAGGCGGTCCGCGGCCTCAAGCGCGGTCTCACCCGCCTGCAGTAGAGGTCCTCCCCGGGCTCGACGTCGCGCCGCGCCGGGCGCGGGGGCGGACGTCGGGTCGCGCTGGGGGAAAGGGTGTGACGGGTGCGGCGCCCGGCGGGCCGGGCGACGATGGTCGCATGCTCACCCGGCGCTCGACCGTGCGCACCACGACCGTGCACCGCTCGACCACGCCTTCCACGTCCGCCCGTCGGTCGTCCGTGCGCCGCGCGGTCCTGGCGGTCGCGGTGGTCGCGCTGCTCGCCGCGTGCTCGGGCGACGGCGGCGAGGGACCCGGCCCGACGCCGTCGGCTACGACCACCACCGACGCGCCGACCGGGTCGCCCGGGACGGCGCCGCCGGCACCGGAGCCGTCGCCGGAGCCGGGTCTCGTCGTCGTGCCCGAGGTGCGCGTGGACGTCGCCGAGGTCGCGACCGGGCTCGCCGCCCCGTGGGGGCTCGCGGCGCTCGCCGACGGGACGCTGCTCGTCTCGCTGCGCGACGAGCGCGCGCTCGTCGTCGTCGACCCAGCCACGGGCGCGGTCGAGCCGGTCACCGGGCCGGGCGCGGACGACCTGCGCGACGGCACGGTCGCGCGCGGGGAGTCGGGGCTGCTCGGGGTCGCGGTCGGGCCCGAGGACGGCGCGGCGCCCGGGGAGGTCTTCCTCTACCGCACGGCTCCGGGCGGGAACGAGGTGCTGCGCGGCACGCTGACGGGGCGCGAGCTGTCCGCGCTCACGCCCCTGGTCCGGGGCATCCCGGCCGCCTCGACGCACGACGGCGGCCGGCTCGCGTTCGGCCCGGACGGCTTCCTCTACGTGACGACGGGCGACGCGCAGCAGCGCGGCGCGGCGCAGGACCCGGGGGCGCTCGCGGGCAAGGTCCTGCGCGTCACGGTCGACGGTGCGCCCGCCCCGGGCAACCCCGACCCCGCGTCGCGCGTGTGGAGCCTCGGGCACCGCAACGTGCAGGGCGTCGCGTGGGACGTCACGGGGCGCATGCTCGCGTCGGAGTTCGGCCAGGACACGTTCGACGAGCTCAACGTCGTCGTGCCGGGCGGCAACTACGGCTGGCCCGAGGTCGAGGGCACGGGCGGTGCGGGGGCCGGGTTCGTCGACCCGGTGACGACGTGGGCGACGTCGGACGCGTCGCCGAGCGGGCTCGCGGTGACGCGCGAGGCCGCCTACCTCGCCGGGCTGCGGGGGCAGACGCTGTGGCGCGTGCCGTTCGCGTCGGCCGACGGCGGCGCGTCCGCCGACGCGTTCGGGGCGCCGCAGGCGCTGCTCACGGACCGCGGGCGGCTGCGCGCCGTGCTCGTCGACCCGGCCACGCCCCTCGGGGACGACGGGAGCGCGGCGCTGTACGTGCTGACGAACAACACCGACGGGCGCGGCGACCCCCGCGACGGTGACGACCGCCTGCTGCGTGTGACCGTGACGCCGGCGGGCTGACCTGCCGGTTTGGAGCCCGATAACGAATCGGTTACGGTCGAGTGTCTCGCGTAGCCGCTCACCGGGGACAGGTGTATGGACGGCCGCGAGGCGCGGCTCGTGACGAGCGCCCAGGAGGCGCCGGTGGCCGCAGGACGGCCGGATCGGCTGGTCGAACGGGTGCGCCCGAGCCGCAGCGAGCGGTGCGCGGCGCGCCCGAGGTGCGTGCGCGCCGTCGACCCCCGTGCCCGGGACCCCCGACGACTGGATCCTCAGTGCAGCTCTTCTCCCGCTTCGGCGCGCCCCAGAACGGCGACGCCGACACCTCGCCCGAGCCCGCCCCCGCGACCCACGCCCCGACGCCGAGCCGGCGCGCGGCCCGCTCTGCGCGCTCGCAGCGCACCACGCGCCGCCGCCGCTGGTCGATCGTCGCCGCGGCCACCGCCGTCGCGCTCGTCGGTTCCGGCGCCGTCGCGTACGGCGAGGCGAACAAGACCGTGACGATCGACGTCGACGGCGAGGTGACGACCGTCAGCACCCTCGCGGGCTCGGTCGCCGGCGCGCTCGACGCCGCGGGCGTCGAGGTCGGCGCACGCGACCAGGTCGCGCCCGACCCGGGCTCGGCCATCGACGACGGTGACGACGTCGTCGTGCGGCTCGCGAAGAAGGTCACCGTCCAGACCGACGGCGAGCAGTCCGACGTCTGGCTCACCGCGCTCGACGCGGACGAGGCCCTGCGGAGCCTCGCGGAGCGCGGCGGCGACGTCCGCCTCGTCGCGTCGCGCTCCGGCGAGCGCGCGTCGCTCGACCTGCGCCTCGACACCGACGGCCCGGTGAACGTCGTCGCGGACGGCGAGACGACCGTCGCCCCCGACGGCAGCATCGGCGTCCCCGCGATCCTCGAGGAGCGGGGCATCGAGCTCTCCGACCTCGACCGCGTGAGCGTCCAGCGCGTCGAGGCGCCCGAGCCGGGCGCGCCGACGGTCTCGCTCGTCGTGCAGCGCGTCGTCGTCGAGCAGCAGCAGACCACGACGCCGATCGCCCACGAGACGGTGACGAAGCCCGACGACTCGAGGTACACCGACGAGTCCGCCGTCGCCCAGGCCGGGAAGGACGGCGTCACCACGACGACGTTCGAGGTCACGCTCGTCGACGGCGTCGAGGAGTCGCGCGAGCAGCTCTCCGAGGAGGTCACGACCGCTCCCGTGGACGAGGTCGTCGTCACCGGGACGAAGGAGCGCCCGAAGGATCCCCGCACGATCGGGCAGACCATGGCCGCCGAGCGCGGCTGGACCGGCTCGCAGTGGACCTGCCTGGAGAGGCTGTGGACCAAGGAGTCCAACTGGAACCCGACGGCGGACAACCCGACGTCGAGCGCCTACGGCATCCCGCAGTCCCTGCCCGGCTCGAAGATGGCGAGCAAGGGCGCCGACTGGGCGACCAACCCCGCGACCCAGATCGCGTGGGGCCTCGACTACATCGCCTCGGTCTACGGCTCCCCGTGCGGCGCCTGGTCGCACTCGCAGGCCACCAACTGGTACTGAGCAGCGCCCGCTCCCGCTCGGGCCCGCGACCGCCGCGCTCCTCGCACGAGACGCCCCGCGGGCGGACGCGCGGGCCGACTAGGATCGGGCACCATGACCCACATCCTCTCGGCCGTGGCGTGGCCGTATGCCAACGGGCCGCGCCACATCGGCCACGTCGCAGGTTTCGGTGTCCCGTCGGACGTCTTCAGCCGGCACATGCGCATGGCGGGTCACGACGTCCTCATGGTCTCGGGCACCGACGAGCACGGCACGCCGATCCTCGTCCAGGCCGACAAGGAGGGCGTGACGCCGCAGGAGCTCGCGGACCGGTACAACCGCGTCATCGTCGAGGACCTGCACCAGCTCGGGCTGTCGTACGACCTGTTCACGCGGACCACGACGCGCAACCACTACGCCGTCGTGCAGGAGATGTTCCGCACGGTCCACAAGAACGGGTACATGGTCGAGCAGACGACCATGGGCGCGATCTCGCCGTCGACGGGCCGCACGCTGCCGGACCGCTACATCGAGGGCACGTGCCCCATCTGCGGGTACGACGGCGCGCGTGGCGACCAGTGCGACAACTGCGGCAACCAGCTCGACGCGATCGACCTCATCAACCCGCACAGCCGGATCAACGGCGAGACGCCGAAGTTCGTCGAGTCGAACCACTTCTTCCTCGACCTGCCCGCGTTCGTCGACGCGCTGGGGGACTGGCTGCGCACGCGCACCGCGTGGCGCCCGAACGTCCTGAAGTTCTCGCTCAACCTGCTCGACGACGTGCGCCCGCGCGCCATGACGCGCGACATCGACTGGGGCATCCCGGTCCCGCTGCCCGGGTGGGAGGAGAACTCGAGCAAGCGCCTGTACGTGTGGTTCGACGCGGTGATCGGGTACCTCTCGGCGTCGATCGAGTGGGCGCGCCGCAGCGGCGACCCGGACGCGTGGCGCGCGTTCTGGAACGACCCCGAGGCGCGGTCGTACTACTTCATGGGCAAGGACAACATCACGTTCCACTCCCAGATCTGGCCGGCCGAGCTGCTCGGCTACGACGGCCGGGGGAGCCGGGGCGGGGAGCCGGGCGCGTACGGGAACCTGCAGCTCCCGACGGAGGTCGTGTCGAGCGAGTTCCTCAACGTCGAGGGCCAGAAGTTCTCCTCGTCGCGCGGCGTCGTCATCTACGTGCGCGACATGCTGGCCCGCTACCAGCCGGACGCGTTCCGGTACTACGTGGCGTCGGCCGGGCCGGAGACGCAGGACGTGGACTTCACGTGGGCGGACTTCCAGCGCCGCACGAACGACGAGCTCGTCGCCGGCTGGGGCAACCTGGTGAACCGCACGGCGAACCTCGTGCACAAGAACTTCGGGGCGATCCCGGAGCCGGGGCAGCGCCAGCCGATCGACGAGGGCGTGCTCGCGACGACGACGACCGCGTTCGGCCGGGTGGGCGAGCTCATCGCGACGCACCGCCAGCGCGCCGCCGTCGCGGAGGCGATGAAGACGGTGGGCGAGGTCAACAAGTACGTCTCGGACACCGAGCCGTGGAAGCTCAAGACCGACCCGGACCGTCTGGCGACGGTGCTGCACACGGTGACGCAGGCGGTGAGCGACCTCAACACGATCCTGTCGCCGTTCCTGCCGCACTCGGCGCAGAAGGTGCACGAGGCGTTCGGCGGCACGGGCACGTTCGCGCCGCAGCCGCGCATCGACGAGGTGACCGACCTCGACGACGACTCGCGCCACTACCCGGTCATCACGGGCGACTACCGCGCCGAGGGCCTGGCGACGTGGGAGCCGAGGGCCGTGGTGCCGGGGACGCCGGTCGCGAAGCCGACGCCGGTGTTCACCAAGCTCGACGACTCGATCGTCGAGGAGGAGCTCGACCGCCTGCGCGAGACCGCCTGACCGTGGCGAAGCAGCGTGAGCGGGGGTGGCCGCCGGACCCGGAGCCGCTGCCGGTCCCGGTCGTGGACAACCACACGCACCTCGACGCGATCGGCGACGTCCTGCCCGAGGGGGAGCCGGTGCCGAGCGTCGCGGAGCACCTCGCGCGTGCGGCGGCCGCGGGGGTGGACCGCGTCGTGCAGGTGGGGTGCGACCTGCACGCGGCCCGGTGGACCGACGCCCTGCTGCGCGGCGCGCCGTCCGCCGAACATGGGGTCACCGCCCGTCCGGAGGTCGTGACGGGCGACGACCACATGCTCGGCGGGGTCGGGAGGCTGCTCGGGGCGGTGGCGATCCACCCGAACGAGGCGGTGCTGCACGGCGGCGTGCGGGAGGTCGGCCCGGACGGGCTGGAGCCGGACCCGCAGCCCCAGCACGACGTCCCGCTCGAAGACGCGATCGCCGAGATCGCCGCGATCGCGCGCTCGAACGACCGCGTGCGCGCGATCGGCGAGACGGGGATGGACCTGTTCCGTACGGGCGCCCGGGGCGAGGCCGTACAGCGCGAGGCGTTCCGCGCGCACGTGGCGCTCGCGAAGGAGCTCGGGCTCGCGCTCCAGATCCACGACCGCGACGCCCACGCCGAGGTGCTCGACGTGCTCGCGCGCGACGGCGCCCCCGAGCGCACGGTGTTCCACTGCTACTCGGGCGACGCCGCGATGGCCCGGTTCTGCGCCGAGCAGGGCTGGTACCTGTCCTTCGCGGGCCCGGTGACGTTCCGCGCGAACGACGAGCTCCGGGCCGCGCTGCGCGCGGTGCCGCTCGGGCAGGTCCTCGTCGAGACGGACGCGCCGTACCTCACGCCGCACCCGTACCGCGGCCGACCCAACGCGCCGTACGTGCTCCCCACGACCGTGCGTACGGTCGCCGACGTGGTGGGGCTGCCGCTCGCCGACGTGTGCGCGCGGCTCGCTGCGACCTCGGTCGCGGTGTACGGCGCGTGGTGACGCGGGCGCGCACCGCTCCTCTCGGCGCGGGCGTTCCGGGACGTTCGGGAGGTTTCGCCCCCGGTCACGTTTCGGCTACGGTCGGGTCCGTGCGTCGGGCCGCCCCGGCCGCACCCCACCCCGCCCTCGGTGCTCGCCGTGGGCCGTTCCCCCGCAGAAGGGACCGCGCGCGTGCTCGCACCTGACGGAACCGGTCGGCGGCGCCTGCAGCGCGTGGCGGCCCAGGGTCTCGTCGTCGCGAGCCTCGTCGTCGTCACGGGCGCGTTCGCGACGCTCCACAAGAGCGTGACGCTCGACGTGGACGGCGAGCTGCACGAGGTCTCCGCGTACGGGCGCACCGTCGCCGAGGTGCTCGACTACCAGGACGTCGCGGTCGGGGAGGGCGACCTCGTCGAGCCGGGCCTCACGGACGCGGCGCACGACGGCGGCACGATCGTCGTGCGCACGGCGCACGACGTCACGGTCGAGATCGACGGGCAGGTCCAGACGATCTCGACGACGGCGCGCACCGTGGGCGAGCTGCTCACCTACCTCGGTCCGCGCGCCGAGGGCGCCGTGACGGAGGTGTCGCGCACGCAGGCCCTGGGCCGCGACCGGATCCGCGTCTCGACGCTCAAGACGGTGCACGTCGCCGTGGACGGCGCGGTCATGCCCATCACGACGGCGGAGCCGACCGTGCGGGGCGTCCTCGCGACCGCGGGCATCGTCCTGGCCGAGGGCGACAGCACGTCCGCGCCGCTCGACGCGGCCGCGGTGGACGGCATGCTCGTGCTCGTCAGCCGGGCCGCGTCGTCGGCGGCGACGGTGACGGAGGTCCTGCCGTTCACGACGGAGGAGGTCGAGGACCCGAACCTGCCGAAGGGCCACCGCGTCGTCGTGCAGTCGGGTCGGGTCGGCGAGGCCGTCACGACGTACGCCGTGCAGACGCTCGCGGGCGCGGAGGTGTCGCGCACGGTCCTCACGCGCACGGTGACCACGGAGCCGCGCAACGAGGTCATCAAGGTCGGGACGATGGACGTCTCGGTCTCGGTGGACCCGGGCTCCGCGCGCGCGATCGGTCGCTCGCTCGCCGCGCAGCGCGGTTGGGGCGACGACCAGTTCTCGTGCCTGGACAAGCTGTGGACCAAGGAGAGCAACTGGCGCGTCGACGCGGACAACCCGACGTCGAGCGCCTACGGGATCCCGCAGGCCCTGCCCGGGTCGAAGATGTCGAGCGCGGGCGCCGACTGGCGGACCAACCCCGCGACGCAGATCACGTGGGGGCTGGGCTACATCGAGGGCCGCTACGGCACGCCGTGCTCGGCGTGGTCGCACTCGGTCGCGAAGGGCTGGTACTGACGGACCGGGGGCCGCGGCGCCCGGGCGCCGCGAGCGGCGCGCGTCAGCGCTCGAGCATCGCGAGGTAGTGCGGGTTCTGCATGATCCCGAGGACGTTGCCGAACGGGTCGACCACGGACGCGGTGACGAAGCCCTCCCCCTGCCCGCGCTCCACGACGCCCTCGTACTCGGTCGCGCCGAGCTCGAGGAGCCGCGCGAACGCGGCCCGGACGTCGTCGACGTGCCAGTTCACGATCACCCCGCCGGGCGCGTCGGGCTGCGGGTGCGGCGACCACGACCGGGCGATGATCCCGAGCTCGTCCTCGCGGTCGCCGACGCGGAACTCCACGTACCCGCCCGGCACGACGTAGTAGGGCGCCGTGCCGAGGACCTCCTCGTACCACGCGGACGCGGCCTCCAGGTCGTCCGCCCACAGGTTCAGCGTCGCCATCCCACGCAGCATGCTCGTCTCCTTCGTCCTGCCGGGCGTGCACCCGGGCCGTCCGCCGTGCCCCGGCGGGGCCGACACGTCGACCGTAGGACGTCATGCGGAACGTGCGGTTCCGCAGTGTCGGGCACGATGGACGGGTGCTGGACACCTCGATCCGCCTGCTGCGCCTGCTCGCGCTGCTCCCGACGCGCCCCTCCTGGTCCGGCCCGGAGCTCGCGGAGCGGCTCGGCGTGACGACGCGCACGGTGCGCAACGACGTCGAGCGGCTGCGGCTCCTGGGGTACGAGGTGCGCTCGTCGCCCGGCGTCGCGGGCGGGTACCGCCTCGGCTCCGGGACCGCGCTGCCGCCGCTCCTGCTCGACGACGAGGAGGCGACCGTGGTCGCGGTCGCGCTGCGCGCGGCCGCCGCGGGCTCGGTCTCGGGCGTCGAGGACGTCGCCGGGCGCACGCTCGTCAAGCTCGACACGGTGCTGCCCGCGCGGCTGCGCGCCCGGGCGGACGCCCTGCGCGACGCGGTGGCGAGCGCGCCGGCGGGCGGGCCCGCCGTGGACCCGCGCGTGCTCGCGGACGTCGCGGCGGCGGTCGCCGCACGCACGGGTCTGCGCCTGGAGTACCGCGCGTACGACGGCACCACCTCGTCGCGGAGCGTCGAGCCCTACCGGCTCGTCCTCGTCGAGCGCCGGTGGTACCTGCTCGCGTTCGACCTGGACCGCGACGACTGGCGGACCTTCCGCGTGGACCGGCTCCGCCTGCGCACGCCGGGCGGGCGGCGGTTCGTGCCCCGGCCCGTGCCCGGGGGCGACGCCGTCGCGCACGTGGTGCGCGGCGTCGGCTCCGAGGCGTGGGCGCACCCGGCGCGCGTGCGCCTGCACGCCCCGGCGGGCGTGGTGGCGCAGCGACTGTCGCCCGGGGCCGGGGTTCTCGTCGACGACGGCCCCCACGCGTGCGTGCTCGAGACGGGCGGCACCTCGCTCGCCCGGCTCGCGGGCTTCCTGCTGGGCCTCGACGTCGACCTCACGGTGCTCGACCCGCCCGAGCTCGTCGCCACGCTGGCGCGCGCGGGGGAGCGGGCGGCCCGGGCGCGGCCCGCGCCGGACGAGCCGGCGCAGGGTGCCGAGCGGTGACGTGCGGGTGAGAAATCCGTGCAGGTGGCGCTGACATTCGCGTCCAAACCCGGACAGAACTCTCCAGTCTAGCGCCTCAGGGGTTGGCGCTTGATAACGGATCGGTTACGGTCGAACGTCGCTCGCGCGCGATCGGCACGCCCTCCCGGGCCCACCAGGACCGGGTGGACGTGACGGGACCACGCGAGCGGTGCGCCGTCGTCGGGCCCTGGGGAAGGGGCGCCGGGGTGGCGCCGGCAGCCGGATCGGCCGCTCGAGAAACCGCGGACGCACGTGTGCGCCCGCCGCGGAGGACCATGTCCTGCGCGGGCCGCGGTCGGTGCTACGCGCCGTCGAGCCGTCGTGACCGGGACCCCCGACGACTGGACCCGAGTGAAGAACCCCTTCCACCGGACCGCTGACGCGGCCGGCGCCCCCGACGGCGCCGACACCACCCCCCTGACCCCCGTCACCACCGACGACCTCGCGGAGAGCCCCCAGAGCCCCGCGACCACCGCGCACCGCTCGCGCCGCCGCTGGCCCTTCGTCGCCGGCGCGACCGCGGTCGTCCTCCTCGCGACCGGTGCGGTCGCCTACGGCAGCGCGCGCAAGACCGTCGAGCTCGACGTCGACGGCCAGATCACCACCGTCACGACCTTCGCCGGGTCCGTCGAGGGCCTGCTCGAGGAGCAGGACGTCGCGGTCGGCGACCGCGACCTCGTCGTGCCCGACCTCGACTCCGCCCTGCGCGGCGGCGGGGACGTCGTCGTGCGCTACGGGCGCGAGGTGCCCGTCCAGGTCGACGGCTCCCAGTCCTCCGTCTGGCTCACCGCGCTCGACGCGGACGAGGCCCTGACGACCCTCGCCTCGCGCGGCAGCGACGTGCGCCTCGTGGCGTCGCGCTCCGGCGAGCGCGCGTCCCTCCCGATCCGCCTCGACGCGGACGGCCCGGTCAACGTCGTCGCCGACGGCGAGACGAAGGTCGCGCCCGACGGCAGCATCGGCATCGACGCGATCCTCGACCAGCAGGGCATCCGCCTCGGCGACCTCGACCGCGTCCACGTGGCCAGGACGGCGCAGCTCGCGGCGCAGGAGGAGGCCGAGGGCGAGGAGCCCGCGGCCGACGACGCCGCCGAGGACGCCGCGGCCGAGGACCCGGCCGCCGAGGACGCCGCGGCCGACGCCCCGGTGACTCTCGTCGTGCAGCGCGTGAAGGTCGAGGAGGTGCCGACCGAGAAGGCGGTGCCGTTCGAGACCGTCACCGAGGAGGACCCGGACCGCTATAAGGACCTCGACCCGGCGGTCAAGCAGGAGGGCGTCGAGGGCGTCCACACGACCGTGCACCGTGTCACGACGGTCGACGGCGTGGAGGAGTCGCGCGAGCTCGTGTCGGAAGGCGTCACGACGCCGCCGGTGAACGAGATCCTCGTGCAGGGCACCAAGGAGCGCCCGAAGCCGAAGCCGAAGGTCACGACGCAGCAGCGCTCGTCCTCGTCCTCGTCGTCGTCCTCGTCGTCGTCCTCGTCGTCCGGCGGCTCGTCCGCCCCGGCCGCCGACCTCGGCTCCGCCCCCGGCGGCGTCTGGGGCGCGCTCGCCCAGTGCGAGTCCGGCGGCAACCCGGCGACGAACACGGGCAACGGCTACTACGGCCTCTACCAGTTCTCGCTGCCGACGTGGCAGGCGATGGGCGGCACCGGCCTCCCCTCGGAGGCCTCGGCCGCCGAGCAGACGCAGCGCGCCCAGGCGCTCCAGGCCCGGTCGGGCTGGGGCCAGTGGCCCGCGTGCGCGCGCAAGCTGGGCCTGCTCTGACCTGGTAGGCGAGACGTACCCGGCCGCTCGACGGCCGCACCGCGGAGGGCGGGGCGCACGGCGCCCCGCCCTTCGTCGTCCCCGGGTGCGGTCGGGCCGCGCCGGGTCGGGCCGCTGCCGGGTCGGTAGGCTTGCGTCCCATGAGCGACGCCCGAGGTGCCCTGCTGGGTCCGGCCGAGATCCGCGACCTGGCGGGGCGCCTCGGCGTCCGCCCGACCAAGACGCTCGGCCAGAACTTCGTCCACGACGGCGGCACGGTCCGCAAGATCGTGCGCGCGGCGGACGTGCGACCGGGGGAGCGCGTCGTCGAGGTCGGTCCCGGGCTGGGGTCGCTCACGCTGGGCCTGCTCGAGGCGGGCGCGAGCGTCGTCGCGGTCGAGATCGACCCGGTGCTCGCGAGGCAGCTCCCCGAGACGGTCGCGGCGCACGTGCCCGACCTGGGCGACCGGCTCGAGGTCGTCGGGGCGGACGCGCTCGAGGTCACCAGCCTGCCGGGCGAGGCGCCGACGGCGCTCGTGGCGAACCTCCCGTACAACGTCGCGGTGCCGGTGCTGCTCACGTTCCTCGAGCGGTTCGACTCGCTCGAGCGCGTCCTCGTCATGGTGCAGGCCGAGGTGGCCGACCGGCTCGCCGCACCGCCCGGCTCGCGCACGTACGGCGTGCCGTCCGTCAAGGCCGCGTGGTATGCCGACGCGCGACGCGCGGGCACCGTCGGGCGCAGCGTGTTCTGGCCCGTGCCGAACGTCGACTCGGCGCTCGTCGCGCTCGACCGCCGCGAGCCCCCGGCCACCACGGCGACGCGCGAGCAGGTCTTCGCCGTCGTCGACGCCGCGTTCGCGCAGCGCCGCAAGATGCTGCGGTCGGCGCTCTCCGGGCTCGCCGGGTCGGCGAGCGTCGCGGCGGAGGCCCTCGAGGCGGCGGGCGTGGACCCGCAGGCGCGCGGCGAGGTGCTCGACGTCGCCGCGTTCGCGCGCGTCGCGGAGCAGCTCGTCCGGCGCGCGGGCCTGGGCGACCGCGGGCCGCGCACCGCACCCCCCGCCGCGGGGCGGTCCGCCGGGCGACCTGGCACAGTGGACGCGTGACACCCCCGCGTCCGCCGAGCATCGCCCTCGCGCCACCCCCGTCCGTCCGCGTGCGCGCACCCGGCAAGGTCAACCTCTCGCTGCGGGTGGGGGCGCTGCAGGACGACGGGTACCACCCGCTCGTGACGATCTTCCAGGCGGTCGGGCTGAGCGAGGACGTCGTCGCCCACCAGGTGCCGCCCGGCTCGGGCGTCTCCCTCAGCGTCCAAGGGCTGCAGGCCGACGTCGTGCCGACGGACGGGACGAACCTCGCGTGGCGGGCGGCGGTCGCGCTCGCCGAGCACGTGGGCGTCGACCCGGACGTGCACCTGGAGATCCACAAGGAGGTCCCCGTCGCGGGCGGCATGGCGGGCGGGTCCGCGGACGCCGCGGCCGCGCTCGTCGCGTGCGACGCGCTGTGGGACACCGGCGTGCCGCGTGCCGACCTCGTGCGGCTCGCCGCCGGCCTCGGGGCGGACGTCGCGTTCGGGCTCGTGGGCCACACCGCCGTCGGGACGGGGCGCGGGGACGTGCTCACGCCCGCGATGACGCGCGGGGAGTTCCACTGGGTCTTCGCGGTGCAGGCCGAGGGCCTGTCCACGGCGCAGGTCTACCGCACGTTCGACGAGACCGTCGGGGGGCCCGCCGAGCTCGACCTGGCGGAGGACACGGCGCTCATGCAGGCGCTGCGCGCGGGCGACGCCGTCGGGCTCGGGCAGGTGCTGCGCAACGACCTCCAGGAGCCCGCGCTCGCGCTGCGGCCCGAGCTGCAGCGCACCCTCGACGTCGCGACGGAGGCGGGCGCGCTGGGCGCGATCGTCTCGGGCTCGGGCCCGACGGTCGCCGCGCTCGCGCGCAGCCGCCAGCACGCGCTCGCGATCGCCGCGTCGTGGACCGCGAACGACGCGTGCGACACCGTGTGGTGCACGACGGCGCCCGCCGCCGGGGCGCGCGTCGTCGCGCGCTGAGCCGCGCCGACCCGTGCCGACCCGCGCGGACCCGCGCCGACCCGCCGACCCCGGCGGTCGCGCCGGCGTCGGCGGCTCCGCGTCCGGCGGCTACCGCGTGCGCTCGCGCAGCCAGGCGAGCTGGCGCGCGAAGCGGAAGCCCTGGCCGCCCTCGTGCTCGTTGTAGCGGTAGACGTCGATCGCGCGCTCAGCGGGTGCGTCGCCCGCGGTGCACGCGCCCCACGCGTTGTACGCGGCGTAGACCGTCGAGGGCGGGCACACCTGGTCCATGAGCGCCACGGAGAACAGCGCGGGCGCGGCGGCGCGGCGCGCGAGGAGCGCGCCGTCGAGGTAGGACAGCGTGCGGAACACCCGCTCCTCGGCGTCGCGGTGCACGGCGAGGTAGCGCGTGAGCTCGCGGTAGGGGTCGCGGTCGGTGATCTCGACGGCGCGGCGGTAGTGGCACAGGAACGGCACGTCGGGCATCGCGCCGACGAGGCCGTCGGCGAGGGCGGCGACGGCGATCGCGATGCCGCCGCCCTGGCTCACGCCGTGCACGGCCACGCGCGCGGGGTCGATCCCGGGCAGCGAGCGCACGGCGTCGACGGCGCGGACGCCGTCGGTGAAGACGCGGCGGTAGTAGTGGTCGTGCGGGTCCTCGATGCCGCGCGTGAGCACGCCCGGCACCGCGGGCCCGGACCCGGCCGGGTCGGGCGTGCCGCCGCCGCTGCCCCAGTGGCTGCCCTGGCCGCGCGTGTCGACGACGAGGTGCGCGAAGCCGGCGTTCGCCCACGCGAGGTGCTCGTGCGGCAGGCCGCGCCCGCCGCCGTACCCGATGAACTCCACGACGGCGGGCAGCGGCTCGTCACGGGGTACCGCGGGGCGCACGAGCCACGCCTTGATCGGGTGCCCGGCGAACCCGGGGAACGTCACGTCGTCGACCACGACGAGGTCGAGGCCGGTGTCCACCGGCTCGAGGCGCACCGTCTCGGCGAGGTCGCCCCCGGCCGCGCGGGACTCGGCGAGGGTTCGCGACCAGAACGCGTCGAGGTCGGCGGGCTCGTCGAGCGCGGGGGCGTAGGTCTCGAGCTCGGCGAGCGGCAGGTCGAAGAGCGGCACGGTGACGGTCCTCCGGAGGTGAGAAATATCTGACGTCTGATGTCGACGCAGGGTCGGATCGACTCTAGCGCCGTCACGGCGACCGGGTGACCACGCTAATAATGCGCATCATCCCTTTGACCTCCGCCCCGCCGGACCGGCCACACTGCCAGCGAGCCCGCGCCGTCGTGCGCGGCCCCGGACGGCGACGACGCCCCCGGCGAGGAACCGATGGAGGTCCCCTGTGAGAACCCGAGCAGCAGCACCGCGGCGCCGACCAGGCGCCGCGGCGACCCTGGCCGCAGCCCTGACCGTGTCGCTCGCGGCCGGCGCCGCCCCCGCGACGGCCGCGGCCGGGAGCACGCCGGCGCCCGGCGGCGCGAGCACCGCGACCGTCTCCGCCGCGGGCGACGCGCCCACCGCGTCCGACCTGCCGGTGTTCGAGTACCGCGGCGTGATCACCGACAAGGAGTCGATGACCTACAACCCGACGGACGAGTTCATCTTCCCGAGCGTGTTCCACGCGGGCGCCCACCTCGACGACCCGCTGGGGGAGTGGTACCTGTACTACGCCCCGCACGACTCGCCGGGCGGCATCTCGCTCATGTACGCCGACTCGCTGGAGGGCCCCTGGACGGAGTACGCGGACAACCCGCTCGTCGCGAACGAGTGGCCGCCCTTCTACGACCACGTGTCGCACGTGTCGTCGCCCGACGTCCTGTGGGACGACGCGACGGACGAGGTGCTGCTGTACTTCCACGGCGAGAACTCGACGACGCGGTGGGCGACGTCGTCGGACGGCGTGACGTTCGACGACTCCGGCGTCGCCGTGACCAACGCCGACGGCGGCGCGGGGACCACCGAGACCTCGTACGCGCGCGTCGTCGAGCACCCCGACCCGTCGTCCGGGTACCGGTTCGCGATGACGTACATGCAGAACCGGACCGACGACATCCGCCGCATCAAGGTGGCCGAGTCGGTCGACGGGCGCACGTGGGACGTGCGGCCCGACCCGCTCGTCGTGCCCGACGCCGCGACCGGCACGAACGTGTCCGGCGGCAACCTGTGGGAGTGGGAGGGCCAACTCTACGTGATCTACCACGGCTCCACGGGCATCACGTTCGCGCGCACGCTCGACCCGACGATGACCCAGGTCGGCCCGCGCTGGGAGCTGCACCGCGCGAGCGGCGTCGGCGACGACACCGGCCGGGTGGCCGCGCCCGAGATCGTCACCGACGGCGACGAGACGTACCTCTTCTACGAGTCCGGCGACCGGCTGGGCGCGACCATCGCGTGGGCGCAGCGCGACCCCGACGCGGTGCGGCCGCCCGAGCCCGGGCAGGACCCTGACCCGCTGCGCGAGCAGTGCCGCGGCGCGGGGTCGGACGAGTTCGACGGCGCGGCGCTCGACCCGGCGCTGTGGTCGGTCGTGCGCGAGGGCACGGCGCGGCATGCGCTGACCGACGGCGCGCTGCGCGTCCCGGCGTACCCGACCGGCGTGGCCGGCGCGTCGCTGCCGCTCCAGGCCGTGCCGGACGGGCCGTGGGAGGTCACGACCGCCGTCTCCGTGTCCCCGGCCCAGACGTTCCAGCAGGGCGGGCTGCTGCTGTACCGCGACGACGCGAACTACGCGAAGCTCGACCTCGTGCACGGCTCCAACGGCGCCCGGCTCGAGTTCATCTGGCGCCAGGGCGGCAGCGACCGCAACACGGGCTTCGACTCGATCGCCCCGCCGGCCGGGCTCGGCGACACGTTCTGGCTCCGGCTCGCGAGCGACGGGACGGACGTGCGGGCGTCGGTCTCGGTCGACGGCGTCGAGTTCACGCCGTGGGGGCGCACGGTGGGCGTCGCCGCGCTCGGCGCGACCGGGGTGGGGCCGTTCGCGATGCGCGGGTCCGCGACGCCCCCGGAGATCGTCGCGTCGTTCGACTGGTTCCGGTGGACGCCCACGGCCGAGGAGGCGGCGGCGTGCGCGGACGACGGGCCGGCCGTCGAGGTGGACGCGGTCGCGCGCTGCCTCGCGGGCCGCGCGTACGTGGCCGTGACGGCGCGCAACGCGGGCGACGCCCCGGCGACGGTGCGGCTCGTGACGCCGTTCGGCGAGCGGACCGTCGCCGACGTCGAGCCGGGTCGCAGCGCGTACCAGTCGTTCGCGTCGCGCTCGGCGCAGGTCGCGTCCGGCGACGCGACGGTCGAGGTCGTCGGGGACGGCGGCGGGTCCACCACCGCGCCCTACGACGCGGTGACCTGCGGGTAGCCCGCCGACGACGCCCTGCGACGGCCCCGGGACCGCACCCCGGCGTGCGGTCCCGGGCCCGTCCCGTGCGCGCCCGTCCGTCGCCCGCCGGAAGCCCGCCCGCCGCCCGCCCGAAGACGGTCCGGAGCCCGCGCGGGCGGTCGTAATACGGATCACCGGAGCGGGGACCAGGCGCGCAGGCGCGCGGCTCCCGGCGTAATAATGCGTATTATCGCGTTGACCTCGGCGCACGCCGCTCGCGAGACTCCTCATCACGTCATCGACGACGTGATCGAGGAGGATCCATGCCGAGGCACCGCATCACCCAGGCCGACGTCGCCGCGATGGCCGGCGTCAGCCAGGCGACGGTCTCGTTCGTGCTGAACGACTCCACGCCCGCAGGGGTGCGGATCAGCGAGGAGACGCGCCAGCGCGTCCTCGACGCGATCCGGATCACCGGCTACTCGGCGAACCCCGTGGCCCAGCGCCTCGCGGGCGGGCACAACCAGATCCTCGGCGTCTTCACCTACGAGGCGACGTTCCCGCGCGCCGGCCGCGACTTCTACGGCCCGTTCCTCGTCGGGATCGAGCACGCGGCCGAGAAGCTCGGCATCGACATCCTGCTCTTCACGAGCGCGCGCGTCGTCGACGGTCGCCGCCGCCTCACGCGCGACGGGTGGCAGCGCCTGGGCATCGCGGACGGCTGCCTCCTGCTCGGCCAGCACGAGGACCGCGGCGAGCTCCAGCACCTGCTCGACACGAACTACCCGTTCGTCTTCATCGGCAAGCGCGGGAGCGACGGCGGGCGGCTGCCCTACGTCGGCGCCGACTACGTCACGGCGACCGCCCGGCAGGTCGAGCGGCTCGTCACGCTCGGGCACGAGCGGATCGGCTACGTCGGGCCGCGCGGCACCGACCAGCCGACGCTCGACCGCGTCGACGCCTACCGCGCCACGATGAAGGCGCACGGCCTCACGGTGCGGTTCGTCGAGCTCGACGACGTCGCCGCCACCGCCGCGGAGATCGTCGACCAGCGCCTCACCGCGGTCGTGGTCGCCCCGGAGAACTACCCCGAGGAGCTCGTCGACGAGCTCGAGCGCCGCGACGTGCGGGTGCCCGAGGACGTGTCGTTCCTCCTCCTCGGCCAGCCCCACCACGGCCGCCCGGGCGGGCGCCGGTGGTCGGGGTTCTCGATCCCGCGCGAGGAGATGGGCGCGCGCGCCCTCGTCCTCCTCTCGCGCCTCGTCGCGGCCGACACCGGCCCGACGCGCTCCGGGCGGCGGGCCACGCGCGGCCTCACCGTCCCCGAGGACGAGCTCCACCAGCTCCTGGAGTGCGTCGACGTCGACGGCGAGACCGTCGCCGCGCCGCCCGCGCGCCGTCGTGCCGCGGCCCCCGTACGGCCGGCGGCCCCCGCACGGCCGGCGCCCGCGACCGCCCCGGGCGTCTGACGCCCCCCACCGACCCGAACCCGAGCACCAGAGAAACGGACCCCAGCGTGACCCATCCAGACCTGCAGGCAGACGTCCTCGTCGTCGGCGCCGGGCTCGGCGGCGTGGCCGCCGCGCTCGCCGCGGCGGAGCGGGGCGCCCGCGTCGTCCTCACCGAGGAGCACCCGTGGATCGGCGGGCAGCTCACGTCCCAGGCGGTGCCGCCGGACGAGAGCGCGTGGGTCGAGCGGTTCGGCGTGACCGCGCGCTACCGCGCGCTGCGCGAGGGCATCCGCGACGTCTACCGGCGCTCGTACCCGCTCACCGACGCCGCGCGCACGTGGGACGCGCTCAACCCCGGCGCGGGCTGGGTCTCGAAGCTGTGCCACGAGCCGCGCGTCGCGGTCGGCGTGCTCGAGGAGATGCTCGCCCCGTGGCGGTCGGCGGGCCGCGTCCGCCTGCTGGAGCGCGTACGCCCGACGGCGGCCACGACCGACGGCGACCGCGTCACCTCCGTGACGCTCACCCCGGTCACCCCGGGCGACGGCACGGGCGGCGACGGGGCCGTGACGGTCCACGCCGCGTACGTCGTCGACGCGACCGAGACGGGAGAGCTCCTGCCGCTGACCGGCACCGAGTACGTCACGGGCTTCGAGTCGAACCGCGAGACGGGCGAGCCGAGCGCTCCCGACGAGGCGCAGCCGGACAACGTGCAGGCGCTGAGCGTGTGCTTCGCCGTCGAGCACGTGGACGGCGACCACACGATCGACCGCCCCGAGCGCTACGGCTTCTGGAGCACCTACACACCCGGACCGTGGAACGGGCGGCGCATGCTGTCGTGGGAGGCGCCCAACCCGCGCACGCTCGCGATGGACGTGCGGTCGTTCACCCCGAACCCGGGGGACGACGCGCGCGCCGTCGACGCCGACCAGTCGAAGAACCCCGGCGACGGGAACCTGTGGACGTTCCGGCGCATCGCCGCCCGCGACCTGTTCGCGCCCGGCCACTACGCGAGCGACCTGTGCCTCGTGAACTGGCCGAGCATCGACTACTTCCTCGCGCCCGTGCTCGACGTGCCGCGCGACGTGGAGGAGGCCCGGATCGCCGACGCCCGCCAGCTCAGCCTCTCGATGCTCTACTGGATGCAGACCGAGGCGCCCCGCGCCGACGGCGGGACCGGGTTCCCCGGCCTGCGTCTGCGGCCCGACGTCATGGGCTCGGCCGACGGGCTCGCCCAGGCGGCCTACCACCGCGAGTCCCGCCGCCTGCGCGCCGTGACGACCGTGACGGAGAACGACGTCTCGTACGCCGTGCGCGGCGACCGCGGCGCGACGCGCTACGACGACTCGGTCGGCGTCGGCATGTACCGGATCGACCTGCACCCCTCGACCGGCGGCGACACGTACATCGACGTCGCGTCGACGCCGTTCGAGATCCCGCTCGGCGCGCTGCTCCCGCAGCGCGTGACCAACCTGCTCGCCGCCAACAAGAACATCGGCACGACGCACATCACCAACGGGTGCTACCGACTGCACCCCGTCGAGTGGAACATCGGCGAGGCCGCGGGACACCTCGCGGCGCACTGCCTCGCGACGGGGCGCACCCCGCACGCCGTCCAGTCCAAGGCCGACCTGCTCGCCGACTACCAGGACGAGCTCGTCCGGGCGGGCGTCGAGCTGCGCTGGCCCGCGGAGGCCCACCCCTACTGACCCGGCCGCCCGACGGCGACCGACGCACGACCCCCTCAGTCCGAAGGAGAACTGATGACCCCCCTCACCCGCCGCACCCCGGCCCGACGCCGCCTCGTCGGCGTGCCCCTCGCCGCCGGCGGTGCCGCGCTGGCCCTCGTCCTCACCGCGTGCTCCGGCGGCGGCGACGACGTCTCCGGCGAGCCGAGCACCCCGAGCGAGCCGGTCGAGCTGCGCATGACGGTCTGGACGGCCGACGAGACGCAGCTCGCGCAGTTCCAGGAGATCGCCGACGCGTACGTCGCCGAGAACCCGGACCTCGTCTCGGGCGTGACGTTCGAGACCATCCCGTTCGAGGACTACACGACGTCCCTCACGACGCAGCTCGCGGGCGGCAACGCGCCCGACCTCGCATGGATCCTCGAGAGCTACGCGCCCGAGTTCGTCGCGAGCGGCGCGCTCGTGGACGTCGCCCCGAAGCTCCGGGAGACCGAGGGCTACGAGTACGACGACCTGCTCGACTCGTCGCTCGCGCTGTGGGAGAAGGACGGCGGCCTGTACGCGTACCCGTTCTCCAACTCGCCGTTCGCGCTGTTCGTCAACACCGACCAGGTCGCCGCGGCGGGCCAGCCGAACCCGGCCGACCTCGTCGCGTCCGGCGAGTGGACGTACGACCAGGCCCGCGACATCGCGCAGGCCGCCGCGGCGACGTCGGGCAAGCAGGGCCTCGTGGTGCGCGACTTCGACTACAAGATCTGGGAGAACCTGTCGACGGTCTGGGACGGCTGGGGCGCCGCGCCGTGGAGCGAGGACGGCACGCAGTGCACGTTCACCGATCCGGAGATGGTCGACGCGCTCACGTGGATCCACGACGCGACGTTCGTCGACAAGGCCCTGCCCGGCCCGGGCACGACCGCCGACTTCTTCGCGGGCGACTCCGCGATGACGATCACGCAGATCAGCCGTGCGTCGGCGCTCGACGACTCGTTCGCGTGGGACGTCGTGCCGCTCCCGGCGGGCCCGGCGGGCCAGCAGAACGTCATCGGCCAGGCCGGCATCGGCGTCTTCGCCGCCGGGGAGCACCCGGACGTCGCGGCCGACTTCCTCGCGTGGTTCACCAACCCGGAGAACGCCGAGACGCTCGCCGCGTACTTCCCGCCGCCGCGCGAGTCGCTCCTGAACGCCGAGACGCTCGGCGCGGCGAACCCGAGGCTCAGCGAGACCCAGCTCCAGGCGGTCGTGGTCGACGGCATCCAGGGCGCGGTGACCAAGCCGTCGCACCAGAGCTTCGCCAAGCTGCAGGACACGGTGCGCGCCGAGCTCGACGCGCTGTGGACCGCCGACGCGGACGTCGAGGGCGTCCTCGCCGACACGTGCGCGGCGATCCAGCCCCTGCTCGGGGACTGAGCGTGGCGTCCTCCGCACTCGCACGACGGGACGCGGCCGTGGGCTACACCATGGTCGCGCCCGCCGTGCTCGGCGCGCTCGCGTTCGTCGTCGCGCCGCTCGTCGCCGTCGTCTGGTACTCCCTGCACGAGTGGAACGTCCTCGCGAACACGTTCACGTTCGCGGGCGCGGACAACTACGAGCGCATGCTCGCCGACCCCGGGCTGCGCGACTCGTTGCTCGCGAGCCTGTGGTTCTCCGTCGGGCTCGTGGTCCTCAACATCACGCTCGCGCTGCTCCTCGCGGTGCTGCTCAACCAGCGGCTCCCGGGCACCACGACGTTCCGCACGTTCTTCTTCTCGCCCGTCGTCGTGTCGCTCGTCGCGTGGACGATCGTGTGGAGCTTCCTGCTCCAGGCCGACGGCGGAATCAACGGCTTCCTGTCGCTGCTCGGCGTCGAGGGCCCGAACTGGCTGCGCGGCGAGACGACCGCGATGCTCTCGGTGATCGTCGTGCAGGTCTTCAAGAACGTGGGCCTCAACATGATCCTGTTCCTCGCGGCGCTGCAGGGGGTGCCCGAGGAGATCCAGGAGGCCGCGCGCATCGACGGCGCGGGCGCGTGGCGGCGGTTCCGCTCGATCACGCTCCCGCTCATCAGCCCGACCGTCCTGCTCGTCTCGATCCTCACGATCGTGGGGTCGCTCGAGGTGTTCGCGCAGATCGCCGTGCTCACGGGCGGCGGGCCGGGGAGCTCGACCACGGTGCTCGTCTACTACCTGTACCAGCAGGCGTTCCGGTTCAACGACTTCGGCTACGCGAGCGCGATCTCCGTCCTGCTGTTCGTCATCGTCCTCGTCCTGACACTCGTGCAGTGGCAGACGCGCAAGAGGTGGGTCTTCCATGAAGTCTGACGTGATGCCCGGCCCGGCCACGCTCCCCGGCGCGGACGACGCCCCCGCCCGACCCGCGGCGTCGGGCACGGGCGGCGACGGCAGGGACCGCGCGCGGCCCGCGCCCGCACGGCGCGACCGGGCGGCGCGGTCCCGGCGCCGCTGGGGCCGCGGGGCGCTCGTGGCGCTGCTCGTCGTGCTCAGCGTCCCGTTCGTCTTCCCCACGTGGTGGATGGCGACGTCGAGCCTCAAGCCGATGAGCGAGATCCTGCGCGCGGTGCCGACGCCGTGGCCGCAGGACCCGTCCTTCGCGGCGTACGGCGAGGTGTTCCGGCTGCAGCCGTTCGCGCAGCAGTACTGGAACAGCCTCTACATCGCCGTGGTCGTGACGGTCGGGACGATCCTCGTGGCCTCGATGGCCGGGTACGCGTTCGCGCGCATCCGGTTCCCCGGGGCGAACGCGCTGTTCCTGCTCGTGCTCGTCGGGCTGCTCGTGCCGTCGGAGGTGACGATCGTCCCGCTGTTCCGGATGGTCAACTCGCTCGGGCTCATCGACACGCACTGGCCGCTCGTGGTCATCCCGATCCTCGGGGCGCCGAGCGTCCTCGCGACGTTCATCATGCGCCAGTTCTTCCTCGGGCTCCCCGGCGAGCTCGAGGAGGCGGGGCGCATGGACGGCCTCGGGCGGTGGGGGATCTTCTGGCGGATCGCGTTCCCGCTGTCGCGCTCGGCGATCTCGGCCGTCGCGATCTTCACGTTCCTCAAGTCGTGGAACCTGTACCTCGAGCCGATCGTGTACCTGTCCAGCAAGGACCGGTTCACGCTCCCGCAGGCGCTCACGCAGTACGTCGACGCCTACGGCGGCCCGATGTGGAACGTCCAGCTCGCCGCGACGACGCTCACGGTGCTGCCGGTCCTCGCGGTGTTCCTCGTCGCGCAGAAGCAGTTCGTCCAGGGCCTGGCGCACACGGGACTGAAGTAGGAGAGGCCGCCGATCAGCCCTGCTCGGGGTACTCGGTGCGGGTGCGCGACCCTCCGACCGAGACGCTCCCGCCGCCGACCACGGGCAGCGGCGTCCCGGCGGAGAACCCGGCACCCTGCTCCTTCACGACCGTCCCGCCGGGGGGCGTCGTGATGAGCGAGCTCGGCGGGTTGGGCACGACGTTGCCGCTCGCGTCGTACGTGATCGCGTACACGCCGGGCCCGCCGAGGTCCGTGCTGCCCGGGACGATCCCCGTGCCCTCGATGCCTGCGCCGGCCTCGCCGCGGACGTAGACCGTCGTGGTGCCCGTGTTGTTGTCCACTCGGGTGCCGACCAGGCCCTCGACCTCGACCTCGGCCCTGCCTCCGGCGAGCGGGACGACCGCACCCCCGGCGGACCCGGTCGCGTAGGCGCCCGCCTCGACGATCGTGGCGTCGGGCCTCGGCGGCACGTACGACCCGAGCTCCGGCCCCATGTAGTGCATCGTCTGGCGCTGCTGGTAAGCGAGGAAGGCGTCGACCTCCTCCTGGCTCGCGAAGGTGTACTCGCTCCCGACGTTCAGCACCGCCCCGCCCGAGGCGCCCGCCTGCGCGCCGAGGTTGACGCCGTGCTCGTTCACGTGCCCCTCGACGTAGGGGGTCGGGGTGCCCTCTCCGACCCCCAGGCTGCCCCCGGCGAGCTGGGTGACCCGGAACGTCCCGTCGGAGAGCTCGTCGATGCGGTACTCGAACCCGGCGCTCCCTTCCCCCGGGCCGGCCCCGATGCCCTGCTCGTACGTCACGTGCTCCGTCGCGACGATCGTCGGCGGCTCCTGCTGCTCGGTCATCGGCGGCAGGTCGGGCAGGGTGCGATCGCCCGGCAGACCAGGGATCCCGCCGCCACCGCCGCCGCCGCCAGCACCGCCGCCACTGCTCCCGCCGCCGTCGACGGCGCTCGCGCTGTCCTGCTGCTCGGCCTGCACGCGGAGCTTCTGCGCGCCGTCGTCGAGCAGGGTCGACGCCGCTCGCAGCGCCGCCTCCATCTCGCCGTGCCACCGTGCCCGCAGCGCCTCGGCGTCCGGACCTGCCCACGGGGTCGACGTGACGGCGGCGCGCAGCGCCGAGGTCGTCGCCTCGAGCTTCGCGGACTCGCCCTGGAACGTGTCGGCGAGCCCGCGCAGCGCGGCGACGTCGGCACCGTAGAAGGACATGGTGAACCTCTGCTGGCAGGGGGACGGTTGTCACGGTCACCCTTCGTCATGGCGCGGCCCGGCGCAAGGGGGAGGAGTCCCCATCGGGCCGAGACGCGCGGTCGGGCTGAGCGCCCGGCGCCCTGCACGAGGACGCCGCCGAGGTCGCTACGCTCGACGGTGTGGCTCATCTCCTCGGCGCCGACGGCATCTCGCTGACCGTCGGCACCCGCACCCTGCTCGACGACGTCTCGCTCGGCCTGGACGACGGCGACCGCGTCGGCATCGTCGGCCCCAACGGGGCCGGCAAGACCACGCTCCTGCGCCTCCTCGCGGGCACGCAGCAGCCCGACGGCGGCCGCGTCACCCGCGTGGGCGGCCTGCGGGTGGGCCTGCTCGACCAGCGCGACGACGTCGGCACCGGCGCGACGATCCGCGACCTCGTGCACGGCGACGCCGCGACCCACGCCTGGGCGTCGGACGCGAGCATCCGCACCGTCCACGCGGGGCTGCTGGGCGACCTCGACCTCGACGCCCCGGCGGACACGCTGTCCGGCGGGCAGCGGCGGCGCGTCGCGCTCGCGGCCCTCCTCGTCGCCGACCACGACGTGCTGTTCCTCGACGAGCCCACGAACCACCTCGACGTCGAGGGCGTCGCGTGGCTCGCCGCGCACCTCGGCGACCGCTTCGCCCGCCCGGGCGCGAAGGGCGCCCTCGTGGTCGTCACGCACGACCGCTGGTTCCTCGACGCCGTGTGCTCGCGCATGTGGGAGGTGCGCGGCGACGGCTCGGGCCAGGTCGAGGGCTACGAGGGCGGGTACGCGGCGTACGTGCTCGCGCGCGCCGAGCGCCAGCGCACCGCGGCCGTCGCGGCGGAGAAGCGCGACAACCTGCTGCGCAAGGAGCTCGCGTGGCTCCGGCGCGGCGCGCCCGCGCGCACGTCCAAGCCCAAGTTCCGCCTCGACGCCGCCGCCGCGCTCATCGCCGACGTCCCGCCGCCGCGCGACACGCTCGAGCTCACGCGCACCGCGACGAAGCGGCTCGGCAAGGACGTGCTCGACCTCGAGGACGTGACGGTCGCGGTGCCGCGCCAGGACGGTCAGGGCGAGCGCGTGCTGCTCGACGACGTCACGTGGCGTCTGGGACCTGGCGACCGGTACGGGGTCGTCGGGGTCAACGGCGCCGGGAAGACGACGCTCCTCGCGCTCCTCGCCGGGCGGCGCGAGCCCGACTCCGGGCGGGTCAAGCGCGGCAAGACCGTCCACGTCGCGGAGCTGTCGCAGGACGTCGGCGAGCTCGACGACATCGCCGGCGCGCGCGTGATCCAGGTGATCGAGGACGAGAAGCGCTCGGTCGTCGTCGACGGCAAGGAGCTCTCCGCGTCCCAGCTCGTCGAGCGGCTCGGCTTCACGCGCGAGCGGTCGCAGACGCTCGTGCGCGACCTCTCGGGCGGCGAGCGGCGGCGCCTGCAGCTCCTGCGCCTGCTCGTCGCCGAGCCGAACGTGCTCCTGCTCGACGAGCCGACGAACGACCTCGACACCGACACGCTCGCCGCGCTCGAGGACCTGCTCGACGGCTGGCCCGGCACGCTCATCGTCGTCTCGCACGACCGCTACCTGCTGGAGCGCGTCGCGGACCGCCAGGTCGCGCTGCTCGGCGACGGCCAGGTGCGCGACCTGCCGGGCGGCGTCGAGCAGTACCTCGAGCTGCGGCGCGCGGCGCTCGCGGTTCCCGGGGCGGCGTCGAGCGGCTTCGCGCCTGCGGCCGGGGGCGACGGCGGGGCGGAGGGCGCGCCGGACGCGGCCGCCCCGGCCGGGCCGAGCGCCGCCGAGGTGCGTGCGGCGAAGAAGGAGATCAACCGCATCGAGCGGCGGCTGTCGAAGATCGCGGAGGCGGAGGCGCGCCTGCACGAGAAGATCGCGGCGAACGCGACCGACTTCGCGGCCGTCGCGGAGCTCGACGCCGAGCTGCGCACGCTCGCGGCCGAGAAGGACGAGCTGGAGGCGGCGTGGCTCGAGGCGGCGGAGGTCGCCGGGTGACGGGCCCGCACCCGATGCGGGTCGCCGTCTCGACGCGCGGCGTCGAGGTCGACGACGGCCAGGGCGGCGTCCTCGCGCCGTGGTCGGACGTACGCCGCATCACCGCCTTCGCGCTCGCGGCGGCGGGCGGTACCGCGCGCTACGTGTCGTTCGACCTCGTGGACGGGCACAGCGTCGAGGTCGACGACGCGTCGCCCGAGTGGGACGACGTGGTCGCCGCGCTCCCGGCGCACGCCGACCTCGCGGTGGACGACCTGCCGGCGGCGCTCGCGGGCCTCGGCCCGGACGACGGGGTGCTCGTCGTCGCCGGGCCGGCGCGCGCCCGCTGAGCGGTGCCGTCGGGGCTCAGCGCCGCAGGAAGCCCATGCGGTCGTCGGGGTCGACGCGCGCGAGGATGGCGCCCGCGATCTCGTCGAGCTGGGCGACCTGCTCGTCCGTGAGGGCGTCGATGACGTGGTCGCGCACCGTCGCCACGTGCCCGGGCGCGGTGGCCACGACCTTGTCCCAGCCGGCGTCGGTGAGGTGGGCGTTCGTCGCGCGGCGGTCCTCGGGGCACGGCACGCGTTCGACGAGCCCGCGCTTCTCGAGCCGCGCCACGACGTGCGAGAGCCGGGGGAGCGTCGCGTTCGTCGCGCTCGCGAGGCCCGTCATGCGCAGCGTGCGGCCCGGTGCCTCGGAGAGCATCGCGAGCACGTAGTACTCGAAGTGGCTCAGGTCGGCGTCGCGCCGGAGCTGGGAGTCGAGCACGCCCGGGAGCAGCTCGACCACCGCCACGAGCCGCTTCCACGCGTCGAGCTGCTGGTCGTCGAGCCAGCGGGGTTCTGTCGTCATCAAGCCTCCTCGGGAGACTCCATCGTAATAGTTGACGCTACAAGTTTCGGAGCGTACGGTGTTAGTTGTAGCAACAACCAATAGCCGCCCGCCGGACGGCGCAGGAAGGGAAGCCACCATGAGCAGCATCACCATCATCGGCGCCGGGAACATGGGCTCGGCGATCACCGGTCTCGCGCTCGCCGCGGGCAGCGACGTCCAGGTCCTCACGCGCGAGGCCACCGAGCTCGACCCGCGCGTCACGGCCGGGAAGGTCGGCGACGACGTCACGGGCGAGGTCGTCGTGCTCGCCCTCCCGTACGGCGCGGTCGACGAGGTCCTCGACACCTACGAGGACCGCCTCGACGGCACGGTGCTCGTCGACATCACCAACCCCGTCGACTTCGCGACGTTCGACTCCCTCGTCGTGCCCGCGGGCTCGTCGGCCGCCGCGCAGATCCAGGAGCGCGTGCCGGGCGCCCGCGTGCTCAAGGCGTTCAACACGAACTTCGCCGCGACGCTCGCGTCCGGCCAGGTCGGCCCGCTGTCGACGACCGTCCTCGTCGCGGGCGACGACGCCGACGCGAAGGCCACGCTCGCCGCCGCCGTGTCCGGCGTGCGCGTCGTCGACGCCGGCCCGCTGCGGCGCGCGCACGAGCTCGAGGCCCTCGGCTTCCTGCAGCTCACGCTCGCCGCGGCCGAGAAGACCTCGTGGACCACGGGCTTCGCCCTCGCCGAGTGACCCACGGCGCTCGCGCCGGACGCACCACGGCGCGCGCACGACGGCGGCCGGCCACCCCGCGCGGGTGACCGGCCGTCGTCGTGCCGTGCGGGGGCCGCGGGGCGTGATGCCCGGCGTCGGCCTCCCGCGAGGCGTGCGGTCAGGCGCGCGCCTTCTCGACCGCCGCACGGGCGGCCTCGCGCTCGGCCTTCTGCGCCTCGCGCAGCGCCTTCTCGAGCTCGCGAACCTTCTTCTGCGCCTCGCGCACGCGCCGCTCGGCGTCGCGGCGCCTGAGCGTGGCCTTCTTGACCTTCGGGTCCTTGAGGTGGACCGCGACCTCGACGGGTGCGACGGCGTCGCGCGGGTCCGGCGCGGAGGCCGCGCCGTCCGCGCCGGGGCCGTCGACCGGCGTCGAGCCGCTGCCACCGCGGTTGCCAGCCCCCGGGGCACCGGCCGCGCGCGCGTCGACGTAGACCGCGATCCCGTCGAGCACGCGCTCGAGGCCCCACGCCGTGTCGTCGATGTCGCCCTCGCCCGCGTACGTGCCCGCCTCGACGAGCGGGCGCAGGTAGGGGAACCGGACCTCGTCCACGAGCTCGCGCAGCGCGTCGGCCCACGCGCCGCCCTGGACGGTCGCGTCGCCGTCGGCCGCCGCGACCGCGCGCGCGAGGTCGGTCTGGAGCCGGGCCGCGTTCCGCGCGTACCCGCTCACGAGGAGGATGACGGACATCTTCTCCTCGTCGTCGAGCGGCGTGGAGCGCAGCGCGCGCAGCCCGCTGTCCGCGCCGCGCAGGTTGTTCGGCGTGAGGGGTGCCCCCGTCACGGGGATGTCGAGGAACCACGGGTGGGACGCGAACGTCGCCATGGTGAACTGCGCCCACTCGCGCAGCTCCGCGCGCCAGTCGGCGGGGTCGTGCGGCGGCGGGTACTCGACGTCGAGCGCGGCCTCCTGCATGAGGAGCAGCAGGTCGTCCTTGCTCGTGACGTACCGGTAGAGCGACATCGTCGTGAAGCCGAGCCGCTGCGCGACCTTGGCCATGGACACCGCGCCGAGCCCGTCGGCGTCGGCGATCTCGATCGCCGTCTCGACGATCCGCTCGATGCTCAGCTCGCGCTTGGGCGCACGCTCGGGGCGTTCGGCGACGCCCCACGCGAGCGCGAGCCGGGGAGGGAGGTCGGGTGCGTCCGTCATGCCCACATCATCCCCGAGGTCGGGTGTCCGGCGCGGTGCCCGGCCGAGCATGTGGTTGTCGCCCGCCCTGAGCCCAGGGCGGGCGACAGCAACATTCTCGGCGGCGGGATCAGCGGGCGGTCCGTCGCCGGTAGAGCACCGAGCCGACGACGCAGCTCGCCACGAGGAAGCCGGCGAGCCACGCGACCGCGGTGAGCGCCGTCGACGCGTCGGGCGACCCGGCGAGGAAGCCGCGGAACGTCTCGATGACCGGCGTGAACGGCTGGTTCTCGGCGAACCCGTGCAGCCACGTCGGCATGGTGTCGATCAGGACGAACCCCGAGCTGAGGTAGGGCACGAAGAGGAAGAGGAAGTTCACCGACTGCGACGCCTCGACGCTCAGGACGAGGCCGAGCGCGACGCTGAGCCACGTGAACGTGAGCACCGCGAGCACGGCGAACGCGACGAGCCCGAGCCAGTCGGCGAGCCCGGCGTCGGGCCGGAAGCCGAGCGCGAGCGCGACGCCCACGACGACGACGGCGGACGCGAGGTTGCGCACGACGCTCGCCACGACGTGCCCCCACAGCGCGGACGGCCCGAAGATCGGCAGCGTCTTGAACCGGTCGATCGTGCCGGACGTCATGTCCTGCGCGACGCCGACCGCGGCCGTCGCGGAGCCGAACCCGAGGCACATGACGAGCACCCCCGGGACGACGTAGTCGATGTAGTCGTCGCCGCCGATCGCGCCGCCGAAGATCACGACGAAGACGAGCATGACCATCACGGGCAGGAAGAACGCCGTGATGAGCCCGTCCACGCTGCGCAGCTGGCGCCGCGTCTCGCGGCGGACCATCGTGCGGACGTCGCGCGCGGCCGTCGCGGGGCTGCGGCGGGGACGGTCGGGCCCGGTGCGCGAGGGCCGGGCCAGGGTGGGGGTGGCCGTGGGGGTGGCGCTCATCGGGCGCTCTCCTTCCGGGTGAGGGCGAGGAAGACGTCGTCGAGCGTCGGCTTGACGACGCTCACGCCGACGACGGCGAGGGAGTGGGTGTCGGCCGCGGCGAGCACGTCGCGGATCGTGCGGACGGGGTCGTCGCTCGGCGCGGTGAGCGACAGGTCCTTCTCGTCGGTGGTCGTGCCGTCGAGCCCCAGCGCGGGGGCCAGCCCGGCCGCTGCGGCGAGGCTCGCCGGGTCGTCGAACGCGACGCGCACGTGGTCGCCCGCGACGAGCGCCTTGAGCTCGGCGGCCGTGCCGCGCGCCGCGACGCGGCCGTCGTGCAGGACGGCGATCGTGTCCGCGAGGCGGTCGGCCTCCTCGAGGTACTGCGTGGTGAGCAGGACGGTCGTCCCGTCCGCGGCGAGGCCGCGCACCACGTCCCAGAGCTGGGCGCGCGACGCCGGGTCGAGCCCCGTCGTGGGCTCGTCGAGCACGAGCACCGCGGGGTCGGCGACGAGGCTGATCGCGAGGTCGAGCCGGCGCCGCATGCCGCCCGAGTAGGTCCCGACCCGCCGGTCGGCCGCGTCGGTGAGGTCGAAGCGCGCGAGGAGCTCGTCCGCGCGTCGACGCACCGCACGCCGGGGCAGGTGCGCGAGCTCGCCCATCATCACGAGGTTCTCGCGGCTCGTCTGGAACTCGTCGACCGACGCGTACTGGCCTGTGAGCGCGATGACCTCGCGCACGCGCGCCGCGTCGTGCACGACGTCCGCGCCGGCGACGCGCGCCGTGCCGCCGTCGGGCCGCACGAGGGTCGTGAGGATGTTGACCGTCGTGGTCTTGCCGGCGCCGTTGGGGCCGAGCAGCGCGAAGATCTCGCCGCGGCGCACGGTCAGGTCGACGCCGCGCAGCACGGTGTGGTCGCCGTAGGACTTCTCCAGCCCCTGCACGGCGATCATCGGTTCGGTCATCGCCTTCTCCTTCTCGGTCGGATGCGGTGTGCGACGCACACGTAGGTGTATGGTATAAACGATGTGTACACCATAAACACGCCCGCGAGCGAGGGTCAAGGGTCGACGGGCGCCGGGATGCTCCGGCCGTTGATGAAGAGGTCCGGTCAGCGCGGCGCGGGCGCCGGGCGTCGGCCCGTGAGCACGAGGCCGATCCCCGTCATGACGACGAGCGCGCCCAGCACGACGGCGACCGGCGTCGTCCACGTCCCGGTCGCGGTGTGCAGCGCTCCCGCGAGCGTCGGCGCGACCGCGGCGAGGCAGTAGCCCACCGACTGCACGGTCGCCGACGCCTGGCGTCCGCGTCGGACGGTGGGGAAGCGCTGCGCGACGAGCGTGAAGATGACGACGAAGTTGGCCGCCTGGGCGACCCCGGCCGCCGACGCCCAGACCGCCCACAGCCCCGGCGCGACGAGGAGGCCCACGGGCAGCGAGAGCCAGAGCACGGCGATCCCCACGAAGCTCTGCCGCAGCGACCACCGCCGCGCCGCGAGCGGCACGGCGAGCCCGCCGACGATCGCGAAGCCCTGGAACAGCGACGCCGCCCCGCCCGACGCCGCGCGCGGGATGCCCGCGAGCTCCTCCAGGACGAGCGGCAGCCACGCCGTGAGCGCGTAGAAGCTCGACGACTGGAGCGCGAACATCGCGCACAGCCACCACGTGAAGGGCGTCGCGAGCACGCGGCGCTCACGGGCGGCGGCCGGGTCCGTGCCCGTCACGCCCTCCGCGGCCGCCGCGGCGAGGGCCTCGCCGTCGCCGTCAGCGCCGGGGCCGCCGTCGCCGTCGTGGTCGCCGGGGGCGTCGGGCGCCTCCCGCGGCGGCGCCGCCGAGACCGCCGGACCGCGGTCGGGTCGCGCCTCGCGCGGGACCGCGCGCAGCCACCAGACGAGCGCGACCACTGCGAGCACGGACCACGACGCGAGCGCCCAGCGCCAGCCCACGGCGTCGGCCAGGGGTGCGGTGAGCGCCGTCGTCGCGACCGTCCCGACGTTGATCGCCGCCGTGTACAGGCCGGTGACGGTCGAGACGTGCCCGGGGAAGTCGCGCTGGGCGATCATCGGGACGGCGAGGTTCGCCGTCGTGATGCCGAGCCCGAGGAGCACCGTCCCGGCGAACGTCCCCGGGGCGCTGACCGCCGGGCCGCCGACGAGCGCTCCCAGGTCGGCCGAGCGCACGAGGGTGCCCGCGAGGATCAGGCCGAGCGCGACGGCGATCGCGGTCCGCAGCGACGACCGCCCGAGCAGTCCCGCGACGGCGGGCGTGGCGAGCGCGAAGCACAGGACGGGGATCCCGGTGAGCAGCCCGGCCGCCGCGGCCGTGAGGTGCAGGTCGGCGGCGACGTCGGCGACGACGGGCGGCAGCGCCGTGAGCGGAGCGCGCAGGTTGACCGCGACGAGCAGCACGGCGACGAGCAGCACGCCGTCGATCCCGCCGCGGAACGTGCTCGGGCGGGACGGCGGCATCGGGCGGGGACCTCCGGGTGCGGACGGGGGCGACGCCGCCCGTCCGGTCGGGGGGCCGTCGGTCAGTCGTCGAACTGTCCTACGACTGTACGCAGGAGCGCCGCGAGCGCCGGGCGTCCGCCGGGCTCGAGCGCGTCGAGGATGCGCGCCTCGACGGCGAGGAGGTCGGTCATCGCCGCGTCGACGCGCTCCAGTCCGTCGGGCGTGAGCTCGACGAGCACGCCGCGGCGGTCGTCGGGGGAGCGGCGGCGCACGACGAGGCCGCGCTCCTCGAGCCGGTCGATGCGGTTCGTCATGGTGCCGCTCGTCACGAGGGTCTGCGTGACGAGCGCGCCGGGCGAGAGGCGGTACGGCTCGCCGGCCCGGCGCAGCGCGGACAGGACGTCGAACTCCCACGTCTCGAGGTGCCCGCGCGCGAACGCCGTGCGGCGCGCGCGGTCGAGGTGGCGCGCGAGGCGGTCGACGCGCGAGAAGACGGTGAGCGGCTCGACGTCCAGGTCGGGGCGCTCGCGCTGCCAGGCCGCGACGATGCGGTCGACCTCGTCCTCGTGCTGCTGGTCCATGACGAGAGGGTACTCGATGTGTCTCGACGTCAAGACTCTTGACGGGCCCCGGTCAACTCCGGCGCGCCGAGCATGCGGTTCCGGAGCGTCCGACGATCAGGACGCTCCGGAACCGCATGCTCGGCGTGGGGGTGATCAGGCGGCGCGCAGGGCGTCCTTGAGCCTGACGCGCGCGCCGGTGCGCAGGACCGCGTTGGAGTAGATCTTCGCGGCGAGCCACACGAGCACCGGGACGACGGCGACGGACAGGCCCAGGGCGAGGAGCGCCTCCCACGTCTCGGCGCTGCCGAGCGCGATGCGCACGGGCATGAGCAGCGGCGAGCACAGCGGCACGTACGACAGCCACACCACGAGCGGGTTGTCCGGGGCCCACGGCGCGACGGAGACGCCCACGATGTACGGCACGACCATGAGGAACGTGACGGGGGTCGTGACGGCGCCGACGTCCTCCTGGCGCGAGACGAGCGCGCCGAGCCCGGCCATGAGCAGCGCGTAGCTGACGAACCCGACGACGAACCACACGAGGGCCCATACGGCCGCGGTCCCCAGGTCGATCGTCGAGGTGTCCACGAGGCCCAGCCCGAGCGCCGTGCCGACGCCCGCGACCACGACGAGCGCGACCTGCCCGAGCCCGACGAGGCCGATGCCGAGCACCTTGCCCGCCATGAGCTGCCACGGCCGGACCGTGGAGAGCAGGAGCTCGACGACGCGGCTCGTCTTCTCCTCCACGACGCCCTGCGCGATGAGCTGGCCGCTGATCATGATGGCCATGAAGAGCAGGATCCCGGTGACGAGGCCCGTGATGTAGCGCGCGGGGTCGAACTCGCTGGGCTCGCCGATCGTGCGGACGGTCGGCTCGGCGGTCGCGATGTCACCCGCGACCTGGGCCGGGTCGCCGCCGAGGTCCGCGACGGCGTCGGACAGCGCGGTCTGCTGGGCGAGCGTCGTGAAGACGGCCGTGAGCCCGGGCGAGAGCTCGGTGTCCACGACGACGGTCGGGTCGTCCGCCGTCCCCGTGACGAGCGCGGCGAGGTCGCCGTCGCGCACCTGGGCCTCGCCCGCGGCGTCGTCGGCGACGTCGACCGTCTCGACCTCGGTCCCGAGCGTGCTGCCCGTGGCCGTGATCGGCTCCGCGAGCGCCGCCGTCTGCGGCGTGACGCCCACGCGCTCGGCGGTCGGGCCGGACGAGCTCGCGGCGTTGAGCACGACGCCGCCGAGCACGACCGCGGCGACGAGGATCACCGTCAGCCACACGAAGGACCTCGAGTGCAGCCGCGTCATGATCTCGCGGCCGGCGACGAGGCGGATCGCGCCCCAGGACGTCAGCGTGGTCCCCGTGCTCATGCCCCCACCTCCACGGTCTCCGCGGCCTCGCCGGCCGGCTTCTCCTCGGCGCTCACGACGTCGCGGTACAGCTCGGTGAGCGACGGCCGCACGAGCGCGAACTCGTGCACGGGGCCGGCCGCGAGCGCGGCGCGCAGCACGGCCTGCTCGCGCCCGCTCGTCCCGTCGACGCCGCCCGCGGACGTGAGCTCGACGACCGTGCGCGACCCCTCGAGGCTCACGGCCCGCGCGTCGGGCACGGCGCCGATCCACGTCGCTCCCGGCGGCCCGTCCACGACCCAGCGCTCGTGCTCCGTGCGGCGCAGCTCGTCGATCGTGCCGACCTCGACCATCGCGCCGTCCTTGATGATGCCGACGCGGTCGCACAGCCGTTCCACGAGGTCGAGCTGGTGGGACGAGAACACGACGGGCACGCCCGCGTCGGCGCGGTCGCGCAGCACGCCGCTCATGACGTCGACGGCGACCGGGTCGAGGCCGCTGAACGGCTCGTCGAGCACGAGCAGCTCGGGGTCGTGCGTGAGCGCCGCGGCGAGCTGGACGCGCTGCTGGTTGCCGAGCGAGAGCTTCTGCACCTCGTCGCCGCGGCGGGCGTCGACGCCGAGCGTCGCGGTCCAGCGCTCCATCGCGTCCTTGGCGTCGGCCGCGGAGAGGCCGTGCAGCCGCGCGAGGTAGACGAGCTGCTCGCCCACCTTCATGCGCGGGTACAGGCCGCGCTCCTCGGGCATGTAGCCGATGCGCCGTCGTGCGGCGAGGTCGATCGGCCGCCCGTCCCAGCGCACCTCGCCCGCGTCCTCGGCGAGGACGCCGAGCACGATGCGCATCGTCGTGGTCTTGCCGGCCCCGTTGGAGCCGACGAAGCCGAAGATCTCGCCGGCGCGCACGTCGAACGACGTCCCCCGCAGGGCACGGACGTCGCCGTAGGACTTGGTCAGCGAGTCGATCTCAAGAGTCGCCATGCGTCTCACACAACCACGCGGCCGGGCGGGCGGCACGGGACAGATGTCACGTCCTGCCCGTGCGGACGGCGGGGGCTTGGCCCGCCGAGGTCGGTGGCCGGCGCTGCGAGGGGCGGTCAGCCCCGGTGCTCGTCGGGCACGCGCGGGAGCGGCGAGCGCGCGGCGCGCACCGTGATCCGCAGCATCGCCGCGGTCGCGTGGTCGACGTCCGCGACGTCGTCGCGGCGGACGGCGTCGAGCGCGGCCCACAGGAGCTCGCGCGCGATCGCGGCCTCGCGCTCGTCGAGGCGCCCCGAGACCGACTCGACGGCGCTCATCGCGACGAGCACGCGCATGCCCGCGGACGTGGGCGGCGCGACGCGCACGCGCCGGATCTCGATCGCGTCGCGCAGGGCGCGGCGCTCGACGCGCGTGAGCCGGGGCCCGGCGGCCGCGTGCACGAGCGCGCGCGTCAGCAGCAGGGCGCCCGCACCGAGGACCGCGGCGGCGAGGACGAGCGGCGCGGGCGCGAGGTCCCGGCCCAGGACGAGCACCGCGAGCGCGACGAGCGCACCCGCGACGACGCCCGGACGCAGCCCGTCGACCGCGGCACGCCGGGCCGCGTGCCGGCGCACCCGGTCGAGCTCGCGCGGCGTCAGCCCGGGCACGAGCACGTCGGTCCGCTGGACGATCCGTTCCGGCGTCCCGGCGACGGCGCCCTGCAGGCAGCGCGCCGTCGTCCACGTCGAGTAGCCCCAGACCGTGGGACGGATCTCGTCCCGGCAGTCGTGCGGCGTGCGGTCGGTCGACCGGTCGTGCCCGTGCATGAGGTGCCCCGCCCTTCGTCGAGCTCGTGCTTCCGAGGGAGAGACGGGCACGCCGTGCCGCCATGACGCGGTTTCTCCCGTGGTCTTCGCCCGGGTGCCGGGCGCCGTCCGTCAGCGCTTCGTCGTGATGAGGTGCGGGCGCTTCTCCATGTCGGCGAGGCCGTTCCACGCCAGGTTGACGAGGTGCGCCGCGACCTCCGACTTCTTGGGGGAGCGCGCGTCGAGCCAGTACTGGCCGGTCAGCGCGACCATGCCCACGAGCATCTGCGCGTAGATCGGCGCGACCTTGGGGTCGAGCCCGCGAGACTTGAACTGGTCCGCGAGGAGGTGCTCGACCTGCGTCGCGACGTCGCCGATGAGGCTCGAGAACGTGCCGGTCGCCTGCGCGACGGGGGAGTCTCGGACGAGGATGCGGAACCCGTCCTCCGACGTCTCGATGTACGTCAGGAGCGCGAGAGCGGTGCGCTCCAGCAGCACCTTGGGGTGGCCGCCCTCGTCGAGCGCCCCGGACAGCGCGGCGGTCAGCGCCTGCACCTCGCGGTCCACCACGACGGCGTAGATACCCTCCTTGCCCCCGAAGTGCTCGTAGACGACGGGCTTGGACACCTCGGCGCGCGCCGCGATCTCCTCGACGCTCGTGCCCTCGAACCCCTTCTCCGCGAACAGGCCGCGGCTCACGGCGAGCAGCTGCTCGCGCCGCTGGCTCGCGGTCATGCGGGAACGGGGGGTACGTCTGGGCTCGGCCACGAGGACCATCATGCCGTGAAGCCGGGCGCGAGCGTCGCCGCGCAGGGGGACCGACCTGGCAGACTGTTCCCGGACCCACCCCGCCCGTCGCGGCCCGGGAACGCACCGGGCGCGGTCGACGCCGGGTCCGTTCCGCCTTGGTGTAATCGGCAGCACAAGGGTTTTTGGTGCCCTTGGTCCAGGTTCGAGTCCTGGGGGCGGAGCTCGTGCCACCGATCCCGAGGGGAACACCCATGGAAGCTCAGCAGGGAACCGACACCACGGTCGCCCCCGCTGCCGTGATCGTCCTCGCCGCCGGCGAGGGGACGCGGATGAAGTCGTCCACCCCCAAGATGCTCCACACGCTCGCGGGCCGCAGCCTGCTCGGGCACGTGCTCGTCGCCGCGCGCTCGCTCGACCCGGCGCTCCTCGCCGTCGTCGTGCGCCACGAGCGCGACCGGGTGGCCGAGCACGCGGTGACGGTCGACCCGGCCGCCGTGGTCGTCGACCAGGACGAGATCCCCGGGACGGGGCGCGCGGTGCAGTGCGCGCTCGCCGCGCTCGACGCCAAGGCCCACGCGCAGGCGCTCCTGCGGGGCGTGCCCGACGGCGAGGAGGGCCGCGGCGTCGGCGACGGCCTCGAGGGGCCCGTGGTCGTCACCGCGGGCGACACGCCCCTGCTCGACGGCGGGACGCTCGCCCAGCTCCTCGCGGCGCACGTCGCGGACGGCAACGCCGTGACGATGCTGACGACGGAGCTCGAGGACGCGACCGGCTACGGGCGCGTCGTGCGCGACGCCGCGACGGGCGACGTGCTGCGCATCGTCGAGCACAAGGACGCGTCGGCCGACGAGCTCGCGATCCGCGAGATCAACGCCTCGATCTACGTGTTCGACGCCGCGGTCCTGCGCCGCGGGCTGGCCACGCTCGGGCGCGACAACGCGCAGGGCGAGGTCTACCTCACGGACGTCGTCGCGGCGGCGCGCGCCGAGGGCGGGGTCGTGCGGGCGCTCGTCTCCGACGACCCGACGGTCGTCGAGGGTGTCAACGACCGCGTCCAGCTCGCGACGCTGCGCGCCGAGCTCAACCGCCGCCTGCTCGAGGACTGGATGCGCGAGGGCGTGACCGTCGTCGACCCGGCCACGACGTGGGTCGACGTCGACGTCGAGCTCGCACGCGACGTCACCCTGCTCCCGGGCACGCAGCTCCACGGCGCGACGGTCGTCGGCGAGGGCGCGACGATCGGCCCGGACACGACGCTCACGGACACCGAGGTCGGCGCCGGTGCGACGGTGACGCGCACGCACGGCAGCCTCGCCGTCCTCGGCGCGGGGACCACGGTCGGGCCGTTCGCGTACTTGCGCCCGGGCACGGTGCTCGGCGCGAAGGGCAAGATCGGCACGTTCGTCGAGACGAAGAACGCGGAGATCGGCGAGGGCTCCAAGATCCCGCACCTGTCCTACGTGGGCGACGCCACGATCGGCGAGCACACGAACATCGGTGCCGCGTCGGTCACCGTCAACTACGACGGCGTCCACAAGCACCGCACGGTGATCGGCTCGCACGCGCGCACCGGCGCGGACAACATGTTCGTCGCGCCCGTGACCGTCGGCGACGGCGCGTACACCGCGGCCGGGTCCGTGATCCGCCGGGACGTGCCGGCGGGCGCGCTCGGCGTCAGCGGCGGCCCGCAGCGCAACATCGAGGGCTGGGTCGAGCGCCGCCGTCCCGGGACCGCGGCGGCCGAGGCGGCCGCGGCCGCGCGCGCGACGGACCCCGAGGTGCCGCCGCTCGGCGCCCAGGCGCAGGCGCAGCTCGCCGACCAGAGCGCCGCGGCGACCGCCGAGCGCCCCACCCCGCCGCCGCCCGGCCCCGAGCTCGAGCACACGCTCGAGGCGCTGCGTGGCACCCGACCCACCACCACGGCAGACTGACCGCGAACCGGCCGGACCTCCTCAGACCACCCCCGCACCCGGAAACACCACCGAAGGAACCCACAGGTATGAGCAGCACGATCGCCGGAAACGGGGAGAAGTCCCTCGTCCTCGCCTCGGGGCGCGCGCACCCCGAGCTCGCCAACGACGTCGCGCGGGAGCTGGGCATCGACCTGCTCCCGACGACCGCGTACGACTTCGCGAACGGCGAGATCTACGTCCGGTTCGGGGAGTCGGTGCGCGGCTCGGACGTCTTCATCCTCCAGAGCCACACCGCCCCGATCAACCAGTGGATCATGGAGCAGCTGCTCATGGTCGACGCGGCCAAGCGCGCGTCGGCGCGCACCATCACGGTCGTGCAGCCGTTCTACGGCTACGCGCGCCAGGACAAGAAGCACCGCGGCCGCGAGCCGATCTCGGCCCGCCTCATGTCCGACCTGTTCACCGCCGCGGGCGCCGACCGCCTCATGAGCGTCGACCTGCACGCCGCGCAGACGCAGGGCTTCTTCGACGGCCCGGTGGACCACCTGTGGGCCATGCCGATCCTCACCGACTACGTGCGCTCGCGCGTCGACACGTCGAACGTCACGGTCGTCTCGCCCGACGCGGGCCGCATCCGCGTCGCCGAGCAGTGGGCTGCGAAGCTCGGGGGCGGGCCGCTCGCGTTCGTCCACAAGACGCGTGACGTCACGCGCCCGAACCAGGCCGTCGCGAACCGCGTCGTCGGCGACGTCGAGGGCCGCGACTGCGTGCTCGTCGACGACCTCATCGACACCGGCGGCACCATCGCCGAGGCGGTGCGGGTCATCCTCGCCGCGGGCGCGCGCTCCGTCATCGTCGCGGCGACGCACGGCGTGCTGTCCGACCCCGCGGCGCAGCGCCTGTCCGAGTGCGGGGCGAGCGAGGTCGTCATCACCGACACCCTGCCGATCGCCGCGGAGAAGCAGTTCCCGCAGCTCACCGTGCTCTCCATCGCGCCGCTCATCGCGCGCGCGATCCGCGAGGTGTTCGACGACGGGTCCGTCACCTCGCTCTTCGACGGCAACAGCTGACGCCACGCGTCACCGTCACGCCCCGCCGCGCACGACCGCGCGGCGGGGCGTCGTCGTCTGCGCGCGCGAACCGCACGACCCGGGACGCCGGCGGACGGGCGACCAGGGCGGCCGCGACCCGGGCGGCACGACGACGGGCGGCCGCGTAGCGTGGGCGCGTCGCCGGCGCGTGCCGTCGACACACCGACGACGTGGAGGCGGGATGAGCACCTCGGGAGTGACGACCACCGGCCAGGGCGCCGTGACCGCGGCGCCGGACGTCGCCGTCGTCGAGCTGGGGGCCGAGGCGAGCGCGCCGGGCGTCCAGGACGCGCTCGACCGCGCGAACGCGGGCCTCGCCGCCGCGCGGGACGCGCTCGTCGCGGCGGGGGTCGCGCCCGAGGACGTGCGCACGTCGCAGACGTCGACGTGGACCGAGCAGCGCGAGGACGGCCCGCGCACGACGGCGCGGCTCACGCTGCGCGCGACCGTGCGGGACGTCGCGGCGTGCGGCGAGGTCGTCCGCTCGGCGCTGGACGCCGCGGGCCCGGTCGCGCGGCTCGACTCGACGAGCCTCGCCGTGGGCGACCCGGCGCCTCTCGCGGTGGCGGCGCGCGACGCCGCGTTCGCCGACGCGCGGTCGCGCGCCGAGCAGTACGCGCGCCTCGCGGGCCGCTCGCTCGGGCCCGTCGTCGAGATCCGCGAGGACGTCGGCGGGCCGGGACCGGTGCCGCGTGTCCTGGCCGCCAAGGCGGCGAGCGAGGCGCTCGTCGTCGAGCCCGGCACCCAGGAGGTCCGCGCGAGCGTCACGGTCCGCTGGGAGCTCGCGGACTGACCGCGCCTCCCGGGCCCGGGCTTGGTCCGGCCAGCACGCCCCGCGCCCTCGTCGTGGGGGTGCGGGCCGCACGGCCGGGCGATGACATTCCGCACCTGTCCGGGGCGCCACGCCGCCGTAGCGTGGACACATGCTCATCCTCGAGGACTACCTGCTGCTCACGCTCGACGACGTGACCGGGAAGGCCGTCGTCGACGCCTCCTACCGCGAGCAGGTCGCCGCCGGCGCGCTGCTCGTCGAGCTGGCCCTGCTGCGCCGCGCCGATCTCGCCGGGGACGGCGACGGCGGCCGGGTCGGCCGCATCGTCGTGCGGGACCCGTCCCCGACGGGCAACGCCCTCCTCGACGAGGCGCTCGGCGTCGTCCGCGCGCGCGAGGGGTCCAAGCCCAAGGCCCTCGTCGCGCCCCTCGCGCGGCTCAAGCCTGCGGCGCGCGCGATCGCGTCGCTCGCCGAGCGGGGCGTCCTGCGCCGCGAGGAGGGGCGCGTGCTCGGGATCTTCCCGACGACGCGCTGGCCCGCGGCCGACACGCGGCACGAGGACGCCGTGCGCGCCGACCTGCGGCGCGTGCTCGTCGAGGGCGGCGACCCGGACGAGCGCACGGCCGCGCTGGTCGCCGTGCTCTCCGCGACCGGTCAGGCGGGCCGGGTCCTCGCCGCGGGCGGGTCGGGCGGCGGCGAGGAGTGGACCGCCGCCCACCGACGTGCCGCGGACCGGCGGGCGAAGGAGATCGCCCGCCAGAGCTGGGGGAGCGAGGCGGTGCGCGCCTACGTCCAGGAGATCTCCGCGGCGATCGTCGTCGGCGCGTCCGTGGCCGCGACCGCGGCGGCGACGAGCTGACCCGGCGCACGTCGCGCGGGCGGGTTTCGCCGTCCCGGCCCGCCCGGGTACAGTAGTCCGGTTGCCTCGGCGAGGGACGTCTGACGGCCGGCAGCGCTGGACCGGTGAGCACACCGGCGGCGCGGGACCGCGAGTGTCAGCCAGACCTGTTGGATCTCCGTTATCGACTGGGCGGTCGTCCTCCTGCGCGCCCGTCACACGTCCCGCGCCGACGCAGCCGCCCGTCCGGGAGGCCCTCTCACCGTCCGGACAGCCGACCGCTCCCCACTGGCGGCCGGCCCGCAACGTTCTTCCAGGAGTGATCCACGTGTCCGAGATCAAGCTCGTCGCCGAGGCCCGCACCGAGTTCGGCAAGGGTGCCGCCCGCCGTATCCGCCGTGCCGACAAGATCCCCGCGGTCCTCTACGGCCACGGCAGCGACCCGCTGCACGTGACCCTCCCGGGCCACGACACGATGATGGCGCTCAAGCACTCGAACGCGCTGTTCTCGATCGAGCTCGAGGGCAAGGCGCAGCTCGCCATCACCAAGGACGTCCAGCGCGACCCGGTCCGCAACGTCATCGAGCACGTCGACCTGCTCATCGTGAAGAAGGGCGAGAAGGTCGCCGTCGACGTCCCCGTCGTCGTCACCGGCGAGTCCGCCCCCGGCACGATCCACCTCGTCGACCTGCAGACCCTCGCGATCGAGGCCGAGGCGACGCACCTGCCCGAGTCGATCGAGGTCTCCATCGAGGGCCTCGAGGCCGGCTCGCAGGTGCTCGCGGGCGACGTGACGCTCCCGCAGGGCGCGACCCTCACGGCGGACCCGGAGCTCATCGTGGTCTCCGTCACGGAGCCGCAGGCCGAGGCGCTGCCCGAGGACGAGGGCGCCGCCGAGGAGGCCGCCGAGGCTCCCGCCGAGGCCGCCGCCGAGTGACCCTCCCGGTCGTCGGCCGACGCCGCGACCGGACCCCGCGTCGGACGCCCGGTACCGTGACGGTGCCGGGCGTCCGTGCGCCCGCACGATTCCGCGCCCGACCGTCGCTCGGCGCGGGCACCGCACGAAGGACGAGGACGACATGACCGACCAGCCGTGGCTCGTCGTCGGGCTCGGCAACCCCGGGCCGGCGTACGCGGGCAACCGCCACAACCTGGGCCACATGGTCCTCGACGTGCTCGCCGGCCGGGCCGCCGCCCGCTTCGCGCGTCACCCCCGCGCGCAGGCCGCGGTCGCCGAGGCGCGCATCGGCATGCTGCCGGGCGGTCGCCCCGGCCCGCGCGTCGTGCTCGCCAAGCCGACGACGTACATGAACGTCTCGGGCGGCCCCGTCTCCGGGCTCGCGAAGTACTACGGGATCGACCCGGACCACGTCGTCGTGGTCCACGACGAGGTCGACATCCCGTTCGGGAGCGTGAAGCTCAAGATCGGGGGCGGCGAGGGCGGCCACAACGGGCTGCGCGACATCTCGAAGGCGCTCGGCACCCGCGACTACGTGCGGGTCCGCGGCGGCGTGGGCCGCCCCCCGGGCCGTCAGGACACCGCCGACTTCGTGCTCAAGGACTTCAAGGGCACCGAGGCCAAGGAGCTGCCGTTCCTCCTCGACGACGCGGCCGACGCCGTCGAGATGCTGCTCACCGAGGGGCTGCTCGCCGCGCAGGGGAAGTACCACACGAAGGCCTGACGCGACCGCGGCCCGGGACGCCCGTTTTCACCCGGGTGAGGTCCGTTCGTCCCCCTTCCCGGGGGGTGCCGCCCGCCTAGGCTGGTGGTCCTGCGTTCGCGAGGGAGGGCCGATGACCCAGGGTGTCGCGCTCGCGCACGACTACGCGACCCAGCGTGGCGGCGCGGAGCGGGTGGCGCTGCTCCTCGCGGAGGCGTTCCCCGGCTCGCCGATGTACACGACGCTGTACGACCCGGACGGCACGTTCCCGGAGTTCGGCGCGCTCGACCTGCGGACGTCCGCGCTCGACCGCTCGCGCCTGCTCCGCCGCCACCACCGCGCGGCCCTGCCGTTCCTCGCGCCCGCGGTCGACCGGCAGCGCGTCGACGCCGACGTGCTCCTCGCGTCGTCCACGGGCTGGGCGCACGGCTACCGGGGCGCGCGCCGCACCGTCGTCTACTGCCACGCGCCAGCGCGCTGGCTCTACCAGCGCGACCGCTACCTCGGGCCCGCCGAGGGGTCGGCCGCGCACCGGGCCCGGCGGCGCGCCGCCGCCGCGGCGCTCGGCCTGCTGTCCCCGGGGCTCCGCCGCTGGGACGGCGCCGCCGCGCGCCGCGCCGACGTCTACCTCGCGAACTCCACCGTCACGCAGCGCGCGATCCGCGAGGCGTACGGCATCGAGGCGGAGGTGCTCGCGCCGCCGCCCGCGATGCTGCCCGCGGGCGAGGAGCGCCCCCTGCCCGGGGTGGAGCCGGGATTCCTGCTGTGCGTCGCGCGGCTCCTGCCGTACAAGAACGTCGACGTCGTCGTCGCCGCGGCGCAGGCCACGGGGAGGGAGCTCGTCGTCGTCGGCGACGGTCCGGACCGTGCCCGGCTCGAGGCGCAGGCGGCGCAGCGCGGCCGCGTCCACCTCCTCGGCCGTGTCGACGACGCCACGCTGCGGTGGGTGTACCGGCACGCGTCCGCGCTCGTCGCGGCGTCGTACGAGGACTACGGGCTGTCCCCCCTCGAGGCGGGTGCGTTCGGGCGGCCGAGCGTCGTGCTGCGCGACGGCGGGTACCTCGACACCGTCGCGGACGGCGTCACCGGCGTGTTCTTCGACGCACCGCGCGCGGACCTCGTGGCGGACGCCGTCGAGGACGCGCTCTCGCGGTCGTGGGATGATGACGCCGTGGCGGCGCACGTCGCGACGTTCGGCCGGGAGCGGTTCGTCGAGCGGCTGCGCGGCGTCGTCGCGGAGCAGCAGCAGGACCGCACCCTGAGCGCGGGACGACCGGGTGGGGGGAGAGCGCAGGAATGACCATCAGGGAGTTCGTCCGCACCGTCTGGGCGGGCAGGTACTACGTGCTGGCGGCGGTCCTCGTCGTCGTCGCCGGAGCGCTGTTCTACCTCGACCGCCAGGAGACGCAGTACCGCGCGACCGCGACCGTGCAGCTGCACGGCGTGCAGAGCGCGCAGGGCGGCGAGTCCCTGGTCGAGGTCACCGTCAAGACCACCGCCGACGACGTGACGTCGCCCGAGGTCGCGGAGGCCGCGGCGACGGCGCTCGGGGACCCGGCGGCCGCGGACGAGCTCGCGAGCACGGTCAGCGCCGACGTGGACGGGGACAACCGGATGGTCTACGTCTCAGCGACGACGACGGACGAGGCGTGGTCGGTGGAGGTCGCCAACGCGTTCGCGGAGGCGTACGCCGCACAGCTCGTGACGATCCAGGGGAACCAGGCCGCGGAGCTCGAGGCGCGCCGCCAGGCGCTCGCCGACCAGCTCGCGGGCGTCCGGCAGCGGCTCGCCCGCGACGGGGACGACCCGCTCGCGCTCGCGGAGCAGGACATCATCGTCGGCGACTACTCGGCGCTCACGGTGCAGATCAACTCGCTGCGCGGCATCGCCGTCCCGGGCGAGGTCGTCGCCCCCGCGACCGGCGCGGAGGCGCTCGGGCTGTCGCGCGCGACGGTGCTCGCGCTCGCCGTCCTCGTGGGGCTCGTCGCCGGGGTCGGCCTCGCGTTCGGGCGCCGCGGGCTCGACATGCGGGTGCGCAGCGCCGCCGAGTCGACGCGGCTCACCGAGACGCCCGTGCTGGCCGAGCTCTACGGCACGCGCCCGGCCGAGAAGGAGTTCTCCCACACGCACGCGCTCCCCGTCGCGAGCAAGGTCGCGACGCCGTTCACGGAGTCGATCCGGGAGCTGCGGACCGCCGTCCAGGTCTCGACGACGAACATCAAGCACGCGGTCGTCGTGGTGACCGCGGCCGACCCGTCCGCACCACGCTCGTTCATCACCGCGAACCTCGCCGCGTCGTTCGCGCTGAGCGGTCGGCGCACGGTCGCGCTGTCCGGCGACCTGCGGCGCCCCCAGCTCGACCGCATGCTGCCGCCGCCCGACGGGTGGCAAGGGGACGAGCAGGAGCTGCGCCCCACGACCGTGCCCAACCTGCGCGTCATGCCGGTGCCCGAGGAGGAGATGGACCCGGCCGACTTCCTCGCGACGGCGCGCGCCCGACAGCTCGTGCGGAACCTGCGCGACCACGCCGAGGTCGTCGTGGTCGACGCGCCTCCCGTGCTCGCCGCGGCCGACGCGACGATCCTCGGCGGGTACGCGAACGGCGTCGTGCTCATCGCCTCCGCCGGCCGCACCGACCGTGCGGTGCTCGTCGAGGCCGCCGAGCGGCTGCGCGTGAGCAACGTCCCGCTCCTCGGCATCGCGCTCACCGGCGTCACGGGCGACCGCCGCATGCTCTACGCCTCGACGTACGGCGACGCGGCGCAGGCCGCGACGGACGCGGACGGGTCGGCCCACGCGGGGACGTCGGCGGGCGGTGCTCCGGACTCGGCCCCCGCGACCGGGGGGACGGCGTCGGGCACGGAAGCCACGCCGACCGGCGACGCGGCGCCCGCGACGGGTCACGCGGGCCGGACCCGGGCGCGCGGCGGCGAGCGCGAGGTCGCGACGCGGCGCG